>JAFUAF010000010.1 GCA_017460805.1 Bacillota bacterium
GCTTATTACAGAAACGCTTTAAAAGAACATGGAATAATTCAGTCAATGTCAAGAAAGGGCAACTGCTATGACAACTGCATTATGGAAACTTTTTTTGGAAGATTAAAAAATGAAATGTACTACGGATATGAAAAGGAATATGCTTCATTTGAGGAGTTTTCAATAGCAGTTGATGAATACATAGATTATTACAATAACAAAAGAATTCAGGCAAAAACAAAATGGATGCCCCCTGTAAAATACAGAGAAGCATCCATGTGTGTAGCCTGCTTATAAATCAATGTGTCCAGGATTCTGGGTACATATCATGCAGCAGCTTTTTTATGTTCCGCCAAAGACTTTTTTTGAATTTTGATCAATTAGTTGTGATGTTTTTTGTTTAATGTACAAGATGTCAACAAATTTCAATGCCCTTGATTTTTCGGCAGTCCATGCTATAACAGACTAAAACAAAATATGCTGCGATCCCCGCATCATCTTATGAAGGTATACAAGCCCGTTTGACAGCGATATGATAAACCACTGAAACCTATTGTTTTTCAAATTTTATAAGTTATGCGAATAAATGAGGAGCCTCTTATATTATTACCGATTAAGGACATTTAACGACCGTTTGAGGACAACCTGTTGAAAAGCCGCATAAATTACGTTATCTTAATAGAGTGAATTCCTATTTTTTTCACACTTATGATACGGAGGTAAAGAATATGAGAAAAAGCAGGTTTATTTCTTCTGCCCTAAGTTGTATTATGATAGTGGTAAATATAGTTTCCTCACCCTCACCTATCAGTGCCAACAGTACATTAACGGCAGCCTTCCCCGGTGCAGAGGGCGGAGGTATGTATTCTTTGGGCGCACGGGCAGGAGAAACTATAGAAATATACCATGTTACAAATTTAAACGACAGTGGCTCGGGTTCTTTTCGGGATGCCGTATCGGAGGACAACAGAATTATAGTTTTCGATGTGGCGGGCAATATTACCTTAAATTCAATATTAAAGATAAAGTCAAATAATCTGACCGTTCTCGGGCAGACCGCTCCGGGCGAGGGTGTATGTATTGCAGGCGAAAGCGTACTGTTTAACGGATGCAGTAATATTATAATTCGGTATATGCGTTTCCGTTCGGGCGATACCTCACTCTCACAGGAAGATGGATTGGGGTTCAGAAATTGTACCGATGTAATAATAGACCATTGCAGTATAAGTTGGAGCGTTGACGAATGTCTGAGCGCTTATGAAAACAAAAATTTCACGGCGCAATATTGTATCATTGCCGAAAGTCTTAACAATTCAATACACGCAAAAGGCGCACATGGCTACGGCGGTATTTGGGGCGGTATAAACGCAAGTTTTCACCACAACCTTATTTCGACACATAACAGCCGCAATCCACGAATCGGCACAAGTTATACGGTACATACTTACAATGATACACCCGATTATGAGAGCCTTATAGACATAAGAAACAATGTTTTTTATAACTGGGGCAGCAATACGGGATATGGCGGCGAAAACAATGTCAGAGTAAATTTTGTAAATAACTATTATAAGCCCGGTACCATTTCAAAAGTCGGGAGGATATATGAATTTTACGGCGGCACGGGAAATGCCGGTACAACTTTGCATTTAAGCGGCAATATCATAGAGGGCAATACAGCCGTCACAAAAGATAACTGGCGGGGGACGGCTTATTATTCCGACAATATTAATTGGACAAAATGCGAAAATATAAGTAACGGATATACGGATGAAAACGGCAAATTGTGGCCGAACGATCAGTATTTATATAACTACCCCGTTACAACACGTGATGCCGAGGATGCTTACAATGATGTTTTGGAAAATGCCGGTGCAAGCTATTTGCGTGACAGTGATGATGTCAGGATAATAGAAAATGTCATAAACGGTACATACCCTAAGGGAAATTTGTCGGGCAGCGGTCTGATAGATTCCCAGAACGACGTTGGCGGTTGGAAACCGCTTTACGGCACAGCCGAGCTTGACAGCGACAATGACGGTATACCCGATCGGTGGGAAGATGAAAACAAAATCGACAAAAATGTTCCCGACAGCCTTGTTATTACTGCAAACGGATATACATATCTGGAAGAATATGCGGATTCTATTATAACAAAGCCGATAAATACCAACAGAGAGTATCTTAGAAATGCGGTAATTTACAGTGAACAAACAGACAGCACTCATTTTGAGAAAAGCGGATATGAAAAATTGCAGACTATTTTAACAAAAGCAAAAGAAGTTTTAGGCAACAAATATTCGACCCAAAATGAAATTGATTCGGTTTGTGATGAATTATATACAGCTGTTGAAGAATTGTCACCCGATGATAGTTATCTTTTGGCAGAAGCAATAGACAAGGCAAAAAGCTATAATAAAAATCTGTATACAAAAGACAGTTTTGAAACACTTGAAACAGCGATACTAAACGGCGAGAAATTACTCAATTTTGAACATAACAATATAGATGTGGAAAATGCCGTCAAAGAAATTGATTCGGCGATTGCGGCATTGAAAATATCAAAACGTGTGCTGCTTAATGAATATATATTTAAGTACCAATATTATCCCAATATGGATTATTATAAAAAAAGCTGGGATGAGTTTCAAAAAGCTATAGAAAATGCAAAGAAAGTATTAAACGATGCAAGAACGGAGGAACTGGATTATTCCGATGCAATAGATAAGCTGAATAGTGCTTTCAATAATTTAGAGGGGGATTTTAAGGAGGGCAATATATCTTTTACAGTCAGGGGAAGTGGAAATACATATTCTTCTCCGTATAACAGCGATGATATCTGTATCGTTTCGGAAAAGATATCATTTCCGATGGAACAAAGCTACTATCAAAAAATAGAACTTATGTGCATAAGTCTGAATAAGGATAATAGCATGTACTCTAAGAATATTTCAAAAATGTCGGTAAGCAGTGACAGCCTTGCTCTTAAATACTTAAAATATGAAAATGGTAAAAGTGTGAACAAAACCGAAACCATTCCTTTTGTTTTTAAATCAAATACGGATTATAATATAACGGCCTTTATAAACAAAGTAAACAAAACTGTTACATATTATATAAACAGAGAGGCCATAGCAGTTCTCGATTTTGGGGAATATGTAGATTATTTTGATGAACCGTCTGCCGTTTATATGTATAACAATTTGTCAACCGCTGTTTTACAGGAACATAGGGAATATGTACCTTCAATATCAAGTGTTTTTGCAAGAGAAAGAATATATAACAAGCATATATACGGTGATGTGGATTGTGACGGTATAATTACGGCAAGTGATTCGGCTGTGATATTGCAAAAGGTTTTATTATGCAGTTATGAAATGCCTATAGAAGCAAAAACATCCTATTGGTTAAAATACGCAGATGTCGGGAATGATGGAATAATAGCGGCCGATGATGCGGCATATGTTCTGCAGAAAGTATTGATCTCCACATTCAATATGCCTGTTGAAATTGTTGATATGCAAAATACGGAAACCACTGAACAAACAACTATCGAGACAGCTATCGAGACAACGACGGATACAATTGCGGAAACCTCTACGGAAGTTGTCACGGATACTACAGACGAACAGCCGACGGAAACCAAAAGCATGATTGAGACTGAGACCGAAAATGAAACCGCAAGTGTTCCCGAAATTCAGACAATACCAATTTGGAGCGGCGGTTTCAGTGCTGAGAAAAAACGCAGTATCAAATATTATGATTATTAAATAAAAGAGGCGCAGCAGGTATACTGCTGCGTTTCTTTTGAGCTTTAAAACAATGTGATACTTAATATAAATCTGTTATCTTTTACGGAATAATTCATAATTCCTCCGTTTTTTTTCACTGCGGATCCGATAGATTTTAATCCCCAACCGTGGTTTTTGTCTTTGGTGTTTTCCGGAACAGTTATTCCGGTTTCGTTTGAGATCGGGTTATCTATCTCGATAAACAAGATATCATTTCTTTGTATGATGCTGAAAAATATATCTTTTTCAGTGTTTTTTGCATTAGCGTTTATCGCATTGTCAAACGCATTTGATAAAATTATACACATATCCTGTACAGGGATTTTGGAAATATCCTTAAATTCAATATGATGATCTACATTAATACCGTTATTTTCAGCTATCCCTATTTTGTAATTTAAAATTATATCTATCTCTTCTATCCCTGTGTATTTAATGTTTTTAAAACTTACGTATTTTGAGCCGAGACCTTTTATATAATCCAAAGCTTTGTCTTTTTCGTCTTTATCAATATATCCGTAAAGAAGATCAAGATGATGCTTATGATCATGGTTTATTTTGGCATTTCTGTAGTATTCGTTTTTTATAATATTTATATTATCCGAAAGCATATCATTATTTATTCTATGAAGCGCCAATTCATTGTTTTTTTGCTCGATCTTTGTCATTGTTGTAAAAATATAAATTACGGCGATCAGCAGAACGACAGCAATAAGCCATTCAACCAAACAGTTGATCCTTAACATAGCATAAGAATTAGAAAAAAAACCGTTTACTGCAATACTGTCAAAGAGATATAATCCTAATGAGAATAACAGGATGTATATGCTGTATTTATCTTCGACCTTTATGTTTTGTATCACATTTTTCCGCAGGCAAAAATATAAAATTATTGTAATGATCTTAATTGAAACTATAAAGAAAATACGGGCGCTTCCCGGGGTAATAACTGCATTTACCGCATTATCAATATTTCCCATAATAACACACCAAATGCTTAGATACAAAAAATCCAGTAAATGCACCAGGGTATAATATATTGTTCCAAAACTTAAAACAGTCAGTATTTGCTGCTTGGTACATAGCTTAATTTGAATGGTGAGACCGACTATAGCCAATATAAGAGCCAAATATGAAAAGATATTTATTTGATTTATTGCTGTGACTATTATTGTGTTTATAATAGTTATTCTCGTTTTTTGCCCGATTGATAATTCGGATCGGAATATATCCGATAAGAATTGACAAGCAATAAAACACTCAATAAATGTTGTTATTATTTCAACTGTATTTTGTATCAATTATTTGACCTCCAGTATTCGGAAATTTTTGTCTTTACTTCTGTAATTTTTCTTCGGCTTATATAAATTTTTTGTCCGTTTTTTAATTCGATCAGATCACTTTTGACAAGTTTGATATTATTTATATTTACGATCAGTCCCCTGTCTATTATCAAAAACCGCTCCGAGTGTAATTCTTCAAAGAATTCCTTTATTGTTGTTCTCTTGTGATAAGTCCCGTTAAATGTATATATCATAATATTTTTACTTGATTTTTCTGCGTATAAAATATCATCAAACAGCAGTTTGATCACTTCTGTTCTGTCTTCCAAAACAAGATATTGAGGTTGAATTTGTAAATATTTTTTTATTGCTGCTGTAAAATATCTTTCAAATAACAAATCAAACCTGTCTTTTGGCAAAAATCTGAATACATTTATTTCTATAGATTCATATACATACTTCTCGTGATTTGTTATCAGTATGATTATAGCATCTTTATTAACATTAAAAATCTGTTTTGCTATGTCAATACCATTCACATCAATAAATTCAATATCCAAAAAGAATATATCATACAAGCTGCATGTTGATAATAATTTTTTTGGTTCCGGTAATACCACGGCAGATGTATTAAAATTATGTACTATTGATAATTTCTCTATATGTTCTCCGATCCTTTCCCCGAAAGAAATATCATCATCACAAATTGCACATCGTATCATAAATATCACGTCATTTCCTTAGTTTGATTACAGATAGAATTATTTATAAAAATTGTAATTGCTGTATAGCTTTACTAAATTGATCTTTTATTATATTATACAATGAAAATTGCTGCTTGGCAAATAATAAAATAACCGAAAATAAAAAAAGATTTTGAAAAGTATATAAGCAATAATTTAACAGTGATTTAAAAAACTATTTCATTTTTGCCCCGATTGTGATATACTTGCTATATATCAATCGGGGATCTTTCAACGAAGAAAAAGATGTGTGATCGGTAAGTTGTAAAGTTGTAGATCGGGTATGTTTTTACAACTTTTGCAAAAAAATATACCCGATTATACCAACTCACTGAAAAATATAAAATGCCGCAACATCCGAAAACATCGGCATTTGGAAAGGTTTGATAAAATGATAAAAATTATGTTCGTTTGCCACGGCAATATTTGCAGATCGACAATGGCTGAATTTGTTATGGCAGACATGGCAAAAAAAGCGGGATTTGAGGTTATGGTGGACTCGTCGGCAACAAGCCGCGAGGAGATAGGAAACGGGGTACATCACGGCACTCTCCGCAAATTAAGGGAAGTCGGCGTGCCCGTTTATCCGCACTATGCAAAGCAGCTGACCAAAGCGGACTACAAAAATTTTGACTACATAATCGGCATGGACAGCATGAATATGCGCAACATTACCCGCATAGTCGGCGAAGACAGGGACAACAAGGTCTATATGCTTTTGGATTTTACAAAAAGAAAGGGTCAAAGCATAGCCGACCCCTGGTACACGGGAAATTTTGATGTGACCTATGATGATATAAAAGAGGGCTGCGAGGGACTTCTTGCATATTTGCAGGCAAACAAAAAGGGCTGAAAAGGCCCTTTTTAAATTCCAAACTCTACCCTGCCGTCTTCGAGGTGATAGAGGGCAGGCACAACTCTCAGACCATGTTCTTCTTCCTCTTTATGTATCTCGAAGCTGCTTTCTATTATATCAACGCTGTGATGTACATTAAGGCAGCAAGCCTTATACTCGTCTTTTTCGTCGCCTATGGCCTTGCATATCTCGTCGGTAATAAATTTTACATAGCCCTCGGGGTCATGGTTTATGGCGGCATCGACCGCTCCGCAATGGTTATGGCCAAGCACCACTATCAGCTTTATGCCGAGATGTTCCGCCGCATATTCTATAGAACCGAGCTGGTGATCGTCCATTACATTGCCCGCGACACGTATAACAAAAAGATCGCCTATGCCCGCGCTGAAAATACTTTCCGGGATAACGCGCGAATCGGAGCAGGAAACTATCACCGCAAACGGCTGCTGACCGTTTTTAAGCGTCTCTTCACGCCTTGCGTGTGTAATGTCCACAAGGCTTTTTTCCGCACTCATGTAAGCTTGATTTCCCGCTTTCAGCCTTTCAAGCGCCTCCTGCGCGCTTATATCGTTTTTTATCATTTTATCATCTCCAAATATATTCCTCTGCACAGCCGATAAGTATGTCCTGTAATTCCTCATCCATATATTCAAAATCATCGGGGATATTAAGGCAGATAATGCGCTTATCCCGCAATATATCGGCATATCTTTCCCTTATCCTGCGCAGATGCTTTTTTTCCATGCAAAATATAATGTCAGCCCAACCAAGCATACCCGCAGTCACTTTTATCCTTGCGTTTGTTTCCGTGCCTGCGGAACGCACTTCACAGCCTTTGCAGCCGTCAAGTATTCTTTCGGCTGTAAGGCTTCGCCGCCTGTTTTGGCTGCAAATAAATAAAACTTTCATATTAAATACCAAAATCAAAAAGACCCGACACATAAGCATCGGGTCCGTAAAAGTTGAAATAATTATCTCTGAACACGGCCTGAACCGTCGCAGTTTTCAACTTCTGCTCTTGTAACAAGGTTAAAGTCACCGGGGATGGTGTGCTTTAATGCAGAAGCAGCAACAGCGAAGTTAAGCGCATCTTCCTTGCTCTTGCCGTCCATAAGACCGCAGATAAGACCGCCTGCAAAAGAGTCGCCGCCGCCAACACGGTCAACGATAGGCATAATGTCAAATCTGTTTGAACGATAGAAGTCTCTTGTAGCACCGTCCATGATGCAAGCAGACCAACCGTTGTGAGAAGCGGAGAAGGACTCTCTTAATGAAGAGATAACATACTTGAAGCCGAACTTGTCGCACATCTGATTGAAGATGTCCTTATAGCCTGCCATTTCAAGCTCGCCGCTTGTTACGTCTGTGTTGCCGGGCTTGAAGCCGAGAACCTTCTCGGCATCTTCTTCGTTGCCGATGCAAACATCAACATACTGCATAAGGTTTGTCATAACTTTCTGAGCCTTTTCGCTTGACCATAATTTCTTACGGAAGTTAAGGTCACAGGATACAGTAACGCCCTTAGCCTTAGCAGCTTTACAAGCAACCTCTGTAACCTCGGCAGCCAAATCGGAAACAGCAGGTGTGATACCTGTGAAGTGGAACCAATCAGCGCCCTCGAAGATAGCATCAAAGTCGAACTTGTCAGCAGTTGCGGTAGCAATAGAAGAATTAGCTCTATCATAAACTACATTGGATGCTCTCATGGAAGCACCTGTCTCAAGGTAGTAGATACCAAGACGATCGCCTGTCTTTGCGATATGCTTTGTTTCAACGCCATACTTTCTTAAAGCAGCAATAGCGCATGCACCAATAGGGTTATCAGGTACAGCTGTTACAAACTCTGCTTCGTGACCGTAGTTTGCAAGCGATACAGCAACGTTAGCCTCGCCGCCGCCATAGTTGATGTCAAATTCTGTTGCCTGGATAAATCTTTCATTGCCGGGTGTGGATAATCTTAACATGATCTCACCCATTGTTACAATCTTGCCCATTGGAAATTTCCTCCTTAAAATAAATTAGCAAACAGCCGTATTTTTAATACCGCCATAGCTTTATGAAATAATTATAGCATACCCGCCAAAATTTTTCAACACTATATTTCAAATTTTTGACACTTTTTTTACAGGAATGTTTCAGGGCTCCAAAAAATGCGACTTTTCGGGGTAACTGTATATAAGACCCGTTTCATCTTTCCAATATATGTAAGACACTTTCGGTTTTGTGCCGTAACCGCCATGCCATGTTTCGGCTTCAAGCTGTATATAATATCCGTCATAATTTCCGTCGTCCAAAAAACCCGCATTTTTAAGCGCAGTTATACTAATACCCGCGTTGTTTTCAACAAACCATTTGTCCTGCTCTGCCAAACTGTCTGCGTATGCCTGCGCCGCATTAAAAATTTTTTCCGCTGTTTTATATTCCGCGGTTCCCGTGTAAGATGGTCTCGGATAAATATTCTTTCTGCCATTTTCGGATGTCCATGTAACGGAGTCTATTTTTCCATCGACTGCATTGATTTTCAAATCCTTGGTATTTGTCTGAAAATACTCTATCGGGTAACTGTCTAACATACCGGCAGCGATAATATCATCAATTTTTATCTCCGACCTGTCTCTCCAAACCTCGTCATTATGCAGTTTTTCCATATATTTATCAGCTGCGTTGTAAATAGCACTTGCTATTAAATACTCCGCATACAGATCGTCGGTATTATCAGTATCCGCCTCTGTATTTTCAACAGTTTGCTCCGATTCAAATGCACTCTCGTATGACTTTTCGCCTATATCCGCGGCTTGTCTGTAGAAAAATCCTCCCGACATAAATATTAGAGAAACAGCCACAGCAATAATTATTCCGTCCATAACACACCTCCCTTAATTTTCATTCAGCATCTTTATAACATCCAGCACGGTATATTCTCCGTCAAGGTCGTAATCCAGTTTTGCGGCGGTATCATAATCGCCCGATTTTACGGTCCTGCTGCCGTCGGCGTATTGAAGCATGGTCTTTGCATCTGTATCTGTCAGTTCCTTATCGCCGTCCATGTCGCCTATGTACTTATAATTTACACCTCTTTCCGTCACGACACTTTCGGTCTGTGAGCCCTTGTAACAGTAGACATATTCGTTATAGCCAAAATAGCCGAAAGCTTCATCACCAAAAGTCGTTACAGAATCGGGTATTATCAAAGCCCTCATACTTGAGCCGTAAAATGCCATATTCCCCAAACTTTCCACGCTGTCGGGGATTGTGACCGTTTTGAGTCTTGATGCAAAAAACGCACCGTAAGCTATGGTTTTTACGGTATTGGGTATCTCGACCTCTTCTATGGGGCAGTAAGCGAAAACGCCGCTGTTGAGCACGGTAATGCCATAAGGGATATTTACGGAAGTCAGTTTGCAGTTTCCGAACGCCCACGCGCCCAATGACTGAACGCTGTCGGGGATATCCGCCTCAACAAGCGCTTCGCAATGATAAAATGCGCTTGTGCCGATAGAAGTAAGCGTATCGGGGAAAGTGACTTTTACAAGTGCTTTGTCATTTCTGAAAGTATCGCCGCCTATGCTTTTAACGCCCGTCGGGATAACTATGCTTTTAAGCGCGGCGCAATCCTCAAATGCACCGCCGCCTATAGAATTCAATGTTTTTGGCATATCCACGCATTCAAGTGCCGCACAGCCCTCAAACGAGCAGAAGCCGATACTTGTGATGCTGTCGGGCAGCGAGACCGCTTTAAGCGCCGCACAGTTTCTGAAACAATACATCGGTATGCCTGTCATGCCGCTTGGGATATTTATCGCCAAAAGAGCGGAACAGCCGTCAAAAGCATAAGTACCGAAGCTTGTCACGGTATTCGGGATATTGATGCTTTCAAGGGCTGAACAGCCGCTGAATGCCTTTGTGCCTATCTGTGTCACATTTCCGTTTATCTTTATGGTTTTTAAGGCGGTACAGCCCTCAAAAGTCGAATCTCCTATGTTTGTGACTTTTTTGGGTAAAGTAATGCTTTTAAGCGAGGTACAGCCCTTGAATGAAGATGCACCGACAAGCCCCACGCTGTCGGCAAGGGTCACGCTTTCAAGCTTTGTACAGTCCGCAAAAGCGCTTGCCGATACCGAACCGACACCGTCTTTTATAACCAAATTCTTTACATCCGCATTATGCGCCGACCACGGCAAGGTGCCGCTTGGCATAAAGCCCTTGCCGCCTATGGTAAGGGTGGCTGTGGACTCGTCATAAGTCCAGTCCTCTTCCACGGTTTTCTGTGACTCATAAGTCTTTGGGTCAAGCCAGTATAAGATAGGTGCTGTATTGTCCGTCACATACCAGTACACCCTGCCGTCTCCCGCAAGTATGGGCTTACACCCTGAAAGAGGGGTCTTTTTCTCTGTCTGTGAGATGATATTTGCGTTTTCGTCTATTTTTACGGCCTTTGTTTTGTAAGTGCTGCCGTCATTCTCCTCCCACATTACAAGAAATTCGCTCTCGCTTAATTTAATAAGGTAGGGATTTCGCACGCTCACGCCGTTGTCCTTTGTATAATTCGTCAGCATTTTTACGCTCGGAGTACTCATATCCTTTGGAGCGATGCCGATAAAAATATTTCTTTGGGTGTCGCTGTCAAATGTGGAAATATCCTGCACGACCGTATTGCCCGCAACAAGGGCATTATTTTTGCCAAGTTCAAAGCCGCCGACTGCAACACCCGTTGTATTGTCGCCTGTATCGCCGACTATGGCAAGCACGGTGCTTCTTGTTACATCACTGTAGCTAAGCTTGCCCGCGCTGTATCTGCTCATAACGACCGAACGCGGATATGCATCGCCGTGGTCTATCGCATAGATATAGCTTCCGTCGGTTTGGATAAACTGGTTAAAGCTGTGCGATGCATAAGGCGAATATGGATTTGACGGGCTTTCAAAGCTGTCTATGTCGATTATGAACTGCATATTGGACTGATGATGCTTGCCGTCCGAAGATTGGAACATCTCGTGGCAGGTATAAAGATAAAGTTTGCCGCCCGCCTCCGTCATACGCGCAGAGCCCGCATCAAACGGGATATAGGTGTTTGCGCCGTAGATAGAGCACTCTTTTAAAAGCGACCAGTCCTTTGTGTATTTCTGCAATCTTACAACTTCCGCAGAGCTGTCGTCATTGAGGTTATACTCGCCGAAAACAAGATAATTGTACTTTTCGCCGCTGTAGAACCCGCCGAAAATCGAAAGCGGCGGCGTAATTTCTTTTATTGCGGACACAAAGTTTCCCTCATAGTCATATTTCTCCACCACTACTTTTTTATCGGTATACTCCACTCTTTCAAGTGCGCCCGCATTTTCATACAAATTGGACGTAACGACAAATCCGTACCTTGTGTACTCGTATTCCGTTTTATGTATATTTGCGCTTGAAACGCCCTCTGCCGCAAAAACAGGCAGGCACAGGCAGATACAAGCCGCTGCAAGAGCAAAAAATTTTCTCATTCAAATATCCTCTTTCGCAATATAATTCACGTTAATGTTATAAAAATTATAACACTTTTACGATAAGATATCAAGAGAGTACTTTGCAAAATTTACTCTTCGGGATATATGTATTTTACACCGTTTTCGTACCAGTAAACATATTGTATCGCGGGTATGTTTTTATCCTTTACGGGCACTATTACATAGTATATGGACGACATTTTTGTCAAAAGCTGTGCTTTTACAAGGTCGGGGAGAGTTATAACCATATTATCCGACCATTGACCCGCCGTGTACATATCCGTAGCGTAGGTCTGTGCCGCAGAAAATACTGTAGAAGCGCCGTTTTTGGCTTCGTCGTGGCTTATCGGGTCGGATGCTGTAAAAACCGCATAATGACCGCTGCCGTTTGAAAACCACGAAACGCTGTTCACTTTAGGTCCGTACTCATTCATTGCCGTATTCACCGAATAATCAACTATCGGTTTCTTTGACAGCATACCTGCATTTACAAGGTCTTCATCGGTTATTACTCTATACTCTTCCCATTTTCCCTCATTGTAAAGGTCATAAGCATAAGTCTGCGCCGCCGCACGTATAACTCCCGCTCCGAACTCCGCATCTTCCCAAGTTTCCATTCCGCTGTTATATGTCTTTTTATAGCCGTCCTCTACCCATGTCACACTTCTTATTGCGGGTGTCAGCGGGTCGCCGCTTGTGATTATAGTATAGTCGATATTCGGGCGGTACAGCAAAAGTTTCGCTTTCAAAAGGTCTTCAACTGTTATTTCCTCGCTGCCCGTCCATTTTCCCATTGTGTAAAGGTCTGTGACATACGTCTGCGCCGCTGAGTACACATCTATCGGCGAAACATAAGCAATACCGTATTCTACATTCCATTCTTTATCATACTCGTCAATTTTGGTCGGATAAACGGTCTTGCCGAACGGGGAATTTTCGCTTTCTTTCTCCACTTTTATAATAGCAGGTGTAAGCGCGTTGTCGGTATATATCTTAAAGCCATCATACCTTTGCTTATCGCCTGTCAGAAGCTGTGCGGCAAAAAGGTCGTCAGTGTCCATTTCAAGACTTGCCTGCCATTTGCCCATTGTATAAAGGTCGGTCGCATAAGTCTGTGCAGCGGAGAATAAGGTCGCGCCCGCCTGCTGTTCCGAGATATAGGCGTTCATGTTCTCTTCGCCTTTTCTGTTGTACCAGTCGTTATAGGAAGACTCCTCCCACTTGAATTTTATTTTGGGGTCAAGGACTTTCTGCATTATAAGTGTTGCATCCGATGCCGTTAAAACGTCGTCTCCGTCCACATCCGCTATGTACATATATGAACGGGTCTTTTCTATCGGCATTTTCACCTTTTCGTCAAGTACCCTCTGCATAACGATAGCCGCATCCGTCGCTGTCAGATACCCGTCATCATCCACATCGCCTATAGACGGCACCGCCGCATTTACGCTCACCGCACATAATAATAAAACCGCAGGTATAAGTATTTTTTTCTTCATAATATTTCCTCTTTTCCTAAATTTGTTTCCGTACATATTTTTTATAATTTTATCATATTTTGCTTTTTGTTACAATATCATTTTTTCACCACCCTTCCCTCTTATCAAATTCCCTGAAATCGCTGTCAAGTTTAAAAAACTCATCATCGTAGTTATGGTTAGGGTCGGGGTCTCTTTTTACACTGTATATCTCGTTTTCGGGGTCGGATAGTTCTATATTTATATAACTCCATGAATCGAGATACCCGTACAGGTCGTTCCCCTCTTCATCCTCTATCAGAAAACCCCTGCCGTTTTCCACATCATTCCCCACAAGATAATGTCCCTTTTTCCCAACGGGAACACGCGGATAAACACGGGTATCAAAGATGCCGTTATCATATACGCCTTTTTGTACGTATCTTCTTACAAATTTTCTTTCAAACCCCGTATATAATGTTATATATACACCGTTTTCGGGCTGTTTGCCGTGGTCTTTGATATATTTGTACACATCATCTATCGGGTTTCCGTCCGTATCGTAATATTCGGTCAATTCGGTATTTGCAGGGTCTTTCAATAAATTTTTCTTTTGGTCGGACTTTGCGATAATATGAAGATCGTCGAATTTTATACAGTAATAATCGGGGCTGATATCCGAATCATCACAAAATTTATAAAGATCCTTATTCATAAGATACCTCTCGTTTTCGTCAAATACCGCATATATTCCTTTATCCTTGTCAAGCGCATATATACTGCCTTTTACCGAATAAAGTGTTATCCCTTTTTTATCTTCGATAGTTGATTTATAATTATCCCTGTTTTTAATATACTGTCCCGTATTACCGACAGCAAAAGCACCGTTAATATTAGTCCGCGGCTCGCTGTCGTTTTCATGTTCAACCGCTGTCGTTTCAATAATTGAAGCCGTGGTCTCCTCCGTATACTCTGCGTTTTTCGGCTCTGTGTCCTGCGTTTTTTCACCGCACCCGACAAGCAGCAGCAAAAATATAAATAAAATTTTCCTCATTATTTGTCCTCCTTTTTTGTACTTACCAATAAATGTCTTTTAATATTTACGGCGGCTATGCCCAAAAGAACGGCCATGCAAACAATAATGCCTATCACGGAATATACGGGGAAGCCGTCGGGCAAAATCACATCAGGCTTCATACGGGCAAGCATTTCCCGTTTTGCGCGTTCCTTTGCCTTGGCTTTTGCTGCCTCGTCCGCCTGTGCTTTCGGCACTATTTCTCCATCCCACAGCGCAAGCCCTCGCTCTGCAAGAAAGCTGTCTATATCCTCTATCTCTGTCCCGTCCGCAAGAAAATAATGCCAATTAAAAACAAAGTTCGAGTGATCGTTGACCAATGTATAAATTTTTAAATCGCCGTATTTAAGACAGCCCGCTTTAGGCGGACAGTCCTTACCGAATTTTTTAAAATCGCCGTTCATAAGATAATGTACCGAGTATTCATCACCTTTTACATTATATGATGATACATAATACACCTCTTCCTCGCTGTCCAGCAGTCTTATACCCATTTCATAACCGCCGCAGAACAAGTCCGTACCGTCCTCGGCCTCTATCACACATCCCGTGTCACTTACTTTGCTGCCATTGCTTACAAACCAATGCCCTTTAGTTCCGACGGACTGCCTTACGCCGATCGACATATCATAAAAAGGATCGGGTCTGCCGACAATGCCTTCCAAAGGCAAAAACTGCTTGTCCATACCGTAGTAACTGCTGTAATAAACACCGTTTCCGCCGCCTTTTCCGCGGCTGTTTATGTAAGAATAAATATCTTCTATTTCCCCGCCATCGGTATCATAATAGCGAGTAACATCTGTTTTTGTCGGGTCGCAATTATAATTTTTATCATAGTCCGTGACTGCAATGACCGCAAAATCATCAAAATCTATACAAATATAACGCGGATTTTCCCAAGCATTAAGCGCAAACTCCCGCATATTGCCGCTAAGCAAACCTTTTTGCGTGTCGTCGGGGTTCATAAGTATGTATATTTCATACTCTTCACTTAAAACTATAAAATACCCGTCCAACCAATATAAGTCATTGCCGTCCTTGTCCTCTATCCACGACCCCTCGTCATATCTGTCGGGGTCGTCCGAATGTTCAAGCCAATAACCCCAGCTGTCTATCATATAATGACCCGTACCGCCGACTTCCTCGCGTGGATAATGCGTGTGTTTTTCGTTTTCGTACTTATCCAACACTCCGCGCTTATTCCCCGCATAAACAGGCACCGTAAATAATGTAATTAAAAGCAAGATCAGTATTTTTTTCATGATCTATCCTCCGTTTTCAGCATTTTTGCACTTACCAATGCAAACACTGTTACCGCGATATATCCGTAAACCATTATTTTATACGGAAAAAGGCGGTTATTTATATAATCGTTTTCATTGACGGCATTCCCGCGGATGTCATAGCACTCGTGTGCATCTGAAAAGGCGTGGGTATATGCTTTTATAAGCGGAATACCGCATACCTCGTCAACATAGCAGTTCCACGCCGTTCCTTTTTTCACTATCACATGGAAATTTTTATCGGTAACGCTGCATGAACCTGCATCGTGCATACCATACCAATGATAAAACGACAGCCCGCTTGTTGTCAGAAACCTGTCGGGCAGTTCTCCCGAAGAATAGACTATCCTGCCGTCGGGGGAATAGACCTTTGTATCGTAATAATTGCTTACACCGTCATTCCAACTGTCCGCAGTGTATTTATATCCGCCCGCAAGCATCTCCTGCCCCGCATTTTTATAAAAACTTTTTTCCGTAAGCCTGTTACAGCCAAGAACACCGCCGATAAGCACGGCAAGCGCCGTAAACATAAAAATATGTTTGCCCCGAATTTCAGGCATTGCGAAAACATAGAGCAAAGAAAAAATATAGACCATAAGCATATAACTGTAAGGCAGCATACGCAAGCGCATATATTCCGCCGCATTTTCTATTTTCTCCCCTGCGGGCGTGAAAAACACATGGTCGTCATATATCCCCAAAAATGCCTTTGCCATAACATTCGTATCTTTAATATGCTTTACCGCGGTTTCGGGCAGCAAATTTTCCCATAATTCTTTCATATCTTTGGCAGGCCTGTCATAAGTCACCCCAAGCCCCCAAAATCCGCCGTCACCGCGCTCTATATCAAAACTACCCGCTATGGTATGACCCGTCAGATAATCGTGATACCTGCATACACCGCCGCACAGTATAAAACTCAGCACCAGCACCGACAGCAGTTTTTGAAGCCTTTCCAAATTGATTTTATTTTCCATATTTACACCTTACTTTCCTGACCCTAAAAATCGAGCTTACTATATTTTTGACCGCTATAAAAGACAGAATAAGCAGACAAACACCTATACCTATTATGGAACGCACGGGCGGCTCGGCCAGTATTTGTTTGCTTGCTTTAACCTGTGCCACAATTTTTTTGTTTCTTTCCATGATGCGGTTCAATTCGACTTTTTCGTCCCATTCTTCCCTTGCGGCTTTTACCGACATTTCTCCGTTTTGCGTCAAATATGTACCCTCGGAAAATTTTGCTCCGCGCTGTTTAACATATTCTTCGACATCTTCTATAATATTTCCGTCCTTATCGTAATAAAATGCGTTTTCTTTATTTATCGGTCCTGTTACCGAGTATGACATAAAAAAGACATAAAAATCCTTATACTTCAATCGATTTGGTTTCCAACAAGGATAGTCATAAGTCCCATCCCCAAATACTTTAAAATCTCCATTCATCAAATAACCATAAGTCTCCATCGGATGCAGAAAACTGATATTCACGCCGTATATCTCATTTTCGGGGTCAAAAAGTGTGATGGATATTTGCTGTGTATCATCCAAAAATCCAAAAAGATCGTTGCCTGCTTCATCCTCTATCAGAAATCCGCGCTTTATTTTGTCTTTTGCGTAACTGCCTACAAGATAATGCCCCTTATTGCCAACAGGAACACGCGGAAAGGTTTCGGCTGCCAAATGACTGGGTGCCCAGCTGTCAGCATTCCCCACTCTTAAACGCGGACTGCCATCATCAATTTCCGTCTGTTCTCCGTCCGCATATACAGGCACGGACATTATCAGCATCATAATTATAAATATAATTTTTTTCATAATTCTTCTCCTTTCGTTTTGCCCTTATACCTATATAAACAGCCGCAAAACATAAAATGGGTACAGCCAAAAAAAATTTTTTTCAAAAAAAGACCGCCGTGCAGTCAAAACACACGGCGGCCGTAAAAGATCAACTATTCAGTTTTTGCGCAGCATCAAACAACACCGTAAAAAAATAATTTTTTGCGGTAACAACCGCAGATTGAAAAGTCCGTACATTCAGCGAGCCGAAAGTTATTCCCGCGCCGTTATGTTCGCCTGTTTCTTCGGCACTTGCCGCGATTTCATCCCGCCCCGCTATATAGCTTAAAAGTTCCCGGTCGAACGGACTGCCGAACACACCCTCACCTGTTATATTATTTTGGTTATCTCTTATATCAAATTTACCCGATGCGGGGTCTTTGCCGTTTTCTTCAAGATATTTATATATATCCTCTATCTTGTTGCCGTTTACATCAAAATATTTGGAATACTTTGTATTGGCGGGGTCATCCATTGACATTGCATATACTTTCAGTCCGTCAAAATCAATGCAGTAATAATATCTGCGTGAATGATCAGATCTGCCGAAGGTTTTAAAGTCGCTGTTCATAAGCGCCCACAAATACTCCGTTACATGAACATCATCACCGTATATATTCCAACAAATACCGTAGACCTCGTTCTCTTCGTCAATCAGTACAATCGTATTTTGGTTATAAAGGTCGGTACCGTCCTCGGCTTCTATAAGAAAGCCTGATTTTTTGCTCTGTGCATCATCGCCGACAAGATAATGCCCCTTACTGCCAACGGATATGCGCGGAAATGTTTTTTTATTTGTAAGTATATCATCGGGATGAATATCTATACCGCCGACATTGATAACTGTTTTTACAAAATGCATCTCCATACCATAGTGATTATTGTAATATCTGCCGTCCTCGGGCTTTTTCCCGCGGTCGGTAATATATTTATCCACATCCGCTATGCGTACACCATTTTCGTCAAAATACGTTGTATATCTTGTGTCGGCCGGGTCAATCATCCGGTTTTTGTCCCTATCAATAGCGGCTATTATTAAAAAGCCGCCGTTATTGCCGTCATTATCGGTAAACCGGATAAAATTATATATTGTGTTATTGTACACATTAAGTTTGACTGCACGCATATCATCGGTTATGATACCCGATGAACTGCCGTCATAGGTATCATATACATACAGCCCTGCCTGCATTAAAATATGCCCGTCTATCCATATAAGGTCATTGCCGCTTATATCCTCTATCCAGCTGCCCTCTCTGCTTGTATCTATATATTCTCCCTTGTCGGGATCATATATCCAGTTGTCGGTGTATATGATGCGCTGTCCCTTTTTTCCCTGTTCGCTCTCGTAAAGAGGATGTTCCTCGTTTGCTTTGTCGTCGCGCGCACCCTTTATACTTCCCGCTTGAACGCTGACTGCGGATAAGACGAGTGCCGCAATTAAAATGATCGTTTTTTCATGTAAAGTCCTCCTTCGTATATTATTATCAGAGTTTTCCTCTACCTTTATAAACCTTATTATAACATAAAACAGGTACAGCCAAAAAAATTTTTTTACACAAAAAAGACCCCTGTGTTTTCACACAGGAGCCGTAATAAATCAAAGTTATTTTGTCAGCCCGATATTTCGGACAGTTTGACGGTTTCGCCGCCGGGCATTACAACTGTCATGCCGTCGTCGCCGTAAACAAGTGTATAGACCTCGCCTTTGGCATTTTCGTAATCCTCGTAAGTGCCGATAACATCAATTTCCTTGACGGGCTTGCCATCCTTGCCGCAAAGTTTTATATTGTCTTCTTCAAGGATATAAATATTGCCGTCGCCGTCCGTATAATTCTCGTTCTCTATGTCATAGGTAAGTCTTACACTGCTTTCGTCGGGGAAAATAAGTTCAACTTCATCCGAATTAATAAACTGTTCGGTGTAAATACCGCCGTCCTTGTCCTCGTACATCACATAGAAACGGGTCTTTTTCGCCTCTTCCATAACTATCATGTTTTTGTCCATAGCCACAAGATAGTCGTTTATAAAAGCATAATTTTTACCATCCGAGCCGACGAACATTGTATATATCGCTCTTTCAAGCATGACAGTATTGCCGCCGGGGAACATAACATAATCGTCAGCACCGCCGTCCTTGCCCGATATATAAGCAAGCTCGTTTCCGCTGCCGTCCGTATAAACGATATCGTTCTCGCCCGTAGCATCGAAAGCTTTTACTTCCTTGCCGTCCTTTAAAGCATACATTTTTATGTCCGAAGCCACACCATGGTATTCCATGCCGTCGCTGCCGTCCGCAATTCCGTTGAAAGCATCGGGGTATCTGAAAGTAAGCTCCACAGACCCGCCGTTCTTGCTGTCAAGCTTTGCGGTATTCTTTTCGTAATTAACGGTAAGCATATAAAGCTCGCCCTTTTCGTCCGTATAAACAATGCCCATGTCATCCGTCTGCGTATACTTTGCAACAGGCTGTTTTTTTGTATCGAGGATATAAAGGTCGTCCATGCCGAAAGCATAGGTTCTGCCGTCTGTGCCGCCGCGTTCCGCATATAAAGCATCCTTGTTGTCGTAAGTAAGATCTTGTTTCGCTTCGCCCGCTGTTACAGTGACCGTCTTTGTCTCGGCATCCCAGTCTACCTTAAAACCGAAATTCTCGGCAACAAAGCGCAGAGGAAGCATTGTTCTGCCGTTCATGATAACGGGAGCTGTATCAAGCGCAACGTCAGAGCCGTTTACATTTGCGGTCTTGCTGCCGACAGTCATATCTACCTTTATATCGTCCTTGTTTACGCTTGCGGTCTTTGTTTCCGCATCCCAGCCGATACTGCCGCCCATAGCCTCAACGACCGCTCTTATGGGAAGAAGAGTTCTTCCGTCCGAAATTACGGGTGCTGTGCCGTAACCCGGGTCTATCTCGGTCTGTACGCCGTTTACTTTCATATTAGGTGAATTTATTTCAAATTCAAGTTTTGTCTCCTGTGCATAAGCCGCAGAACACATACACATAACAGCCGCAGCCGTTAAAGCAAATTTCATCTTTTTCATTTTTATTCCCCTATTCCTTTTCTTTTTTCTCTTTTTTCTGTCTGATAAATGTATCGTTTTTATAAGTAAGTTCAAGATTATCCTTGATATACTCGTTTGCATCGCTTGCCTCCGCAACCGATTTTGTAGAGCCGAAAGCTGCGGCAGCCGTTATGCCGCCGACTATAAGCCCCACTATAATGCCCGCCGCAAGACTGTCCACAGCAAGCCACAATATCAAAAACGGAATTAAAAACGCAATAAGCGCCGCAAGTATTATTTTCATCTTGTCTGCGGGCAGATCGCCTTTTATCTTGCCCGTCTGACCGTTCATGGCAAACACAAAATCCTTGTCATCCCACTTGGAAACAAAGTACCAAACGGGCAAAAGCGCATATTTTTTCTTGTCAAAATCGACTTTTATATTCTCTTTTTCGACATCTACCTCGTCATAAGAAGCAGTTTGCTTGGTTTTTTGAGATATGGTGCCCTTTACCCTGTCATGGGTGCGCTGTCTGTTTTCATCCGCCGTAACATCATATTTTTCGGCAAGAAATCCCGGGAGATATGTAATTGAAAACTTCTGCACAGCATCATAATTAAACGGCTCGATAGAGTCCATAAGTGCATCGTCCATACGCTTTGAAGCATCGGCAGGCACATTTTCAAAACTCATTTTGCCCTTTCTGCTTACGCTGTAATAGTCCGTTATCTTCTCGTTGTCATTTTCCTTTACATTGCGTCCCTCATACTCCGCTTCTATCTCGGCATTGCCGCTGTAAAGCCAAAACGGAACATAAACACCCTGAATTTCATTTATTTCGTTATTATTTATAAAAGACTTGGGCACAAACCATTTTTTCTGATAAAAAGCCTTGTAGCTGTTTATCAGCTGTTCCTTGGTAAATCCGAACGGGATTATATATTCGGGTCTTAATACACCCTCAAACTGTGACGGTGCGACCGTACTGTTGCCGCAGTAGGGGCAGCGTATAACGGCTGTGTTTGCATCCGTCATAAGTTCCGCGCCGCAGTTTGAACAGGTATAGGCATTCATATCATTTATGCCTGCCTGCTCATCCCCCGAAGAATTTTCCTTTGTCTTTTTCTCTTTCTCGGCAAATATGGCTTCGACTTCCTCCGCCGTAAACGCCGAGTCGCAGTAAATACATTTCAGCTTTCCCAATGTCGGGTCGAACTGCATCTCGCCGCCGCAGCGCGGACATTCCATCGCCATTGCACCTTTAGCCATAAAGTTCCCCTCCTTAAAAAAAGGCGGCTTTATATCAAGCCGCCAAAAAATTTAGTTTTTCTTAACGCCAAGAGTTACGTTCTCGCCGTTGATGTTCCAATCCTTGCTGTAGCCGTCGGTCGTTCCCTCGCCGATACTGTCTGCAAGCACATCGCCCGCAATACTGTCCTTGTTGTCCTCAAATACTTTGGCAATTTTATCGTTGCCGCTGTAGAATACGCTTATTCTGTCAAGCACCTCAAAGCCCGCTTCCTTACGCATAGTCTGTATCTTGGAGATAAGTTCTCTTACAAAGCCCTCTTCGATAAGGTCTTCCGTAAGGTTGGTATCAAGCACGACCGTTGTGGACTTGTCGCTTTCCGCAACAAAGCCTTCCATCTGTGCTGTCTCGTAAAGTACGTCTTCTTCCGCAAGCTCGATATCCGTGCCGTCAATAACAAATTTTATAGCACCGTTTGTTTTAAGCTGTGACATAAGCTCGTTGCCGTCGTTTGATTTAAGATATTCGCCGATAGCAGGCACAAGCTTGCCGTAACGCTTGCCAAGTGTCCTTAACTGCGGCTTGAATGAATAGCTTGTGAAAGAAGAAACATCGTCCTTGAATTCCACATTCTTTACATTAAGCTCGTCGCGGATTATCTCAACATACATATCTTCAAGCTTCTTGTCGGCCTTGATATACATATTGCCGATAGGCTGACGGTTTTTGATGCCTGCGGTATTTCTTGCCGCACGTCCGGCAACAACAGCCGAAAGTACAAGATCCATATTATGCTCAAGCTTTTCGTCTATCATGCTGTCATCTGCTTCGGGGAAGCTGCAAAGATGAACGGATTCAAGCGCAGCGCTGTCTACCTTTCTTACAAGGTTCTGATACATACTCTCTGCCATAAAAGGTGTGAAAGGTGCGGAAAGTTTTGCCATAGTCACAAGTACTGTGTAAAGCGTCATATACGCATTTACCTTGTCCTGCGGCATATCTTTGCCCCAGAAGCGCTCTCTTGAACGGCGTACATACCAGTTTGAAAGTTCGTCCACAAAATCTGCCATTGCTCTTGCAGACTCCGTTATCTTGTAGTTTTCCATATTGGTATCGACAGTCTTTACAAGTGTATTGAGCTTTGAAAGCACCCACTTGTCCATTGCCGAAAGCTTGTCATATTCAAGTTTGTAGTTTGTCGGGTCAAAATTATCTATATTTGCATAGAGTACGAAGAACGCATAGGTGTTCCAGAGTGTACCCATAAATTTACGCTGATACTCGTCAACCGTCTTGTCGTCAAAACGGTTGGGAAGCCAGGGCGCGCTGTTAGCGTAGAAATACCATCTTGCGGCATCCGCGCCCTGCTTGTTGAGTACATCCCACGGATCGACAACATTGCCGATGTGCTTACTCATCTTTCTGCCGTCCTTATCCTGTACAAGGCCTAAAACGATAACATTTTTATAAGGGCTCTTGTCAAAGATAAGTGTGGATATAGCCATAAGCGTATAGAACCAGCCTCTTGTCTGGTCAATAGCCTCGGAAATAAAATCAGCGGGATAGTTTTCTTCAAATATTTCCTTGTTTTCAAAGGGATAATGCCACTGTGCAAAAGGCATTGAACCGCTGTCGAACCAACAGTCGATAACTTCCGATACACGCTGCATCTTCTTGCCGCACTTGGGGCAGTTAAGATGTACGTTGTCGATATAAGGCTTGTGAAGTTCGATATCATCGGGGCAGTCGTCACTCATGGACTTTAACTGCTCGATAGAGCCGACAGCCTCTCTGTGACCGCACTCACATTCCCAGATAGGAAGCGGAGTACCCCAGTAACGCTCTCTGGACAGACCCCAGTCGATAACATTTTCAAGGAAGTTGCCGAATCGGCCGTGCTTGATGTTATCGGGCATCCAGTTTACGGTTTCGTTGTTCTTTAAAAGTCTGTCACGTACTTTTGTCATGGCGATGAACCAAGTGTCACGCGCATAATATAAAAGCGGAGTATCGCATCTCCAACAGAAAGGATAGTCGTGCTCGAAAGGAAGAGCCGCAAACAGCTTGCCGCTTTCTTCAAGACGCTTTAATATCTCCTTGTCGCCGTCTTTTACAAATGTGCCCGCAAGACCCTCTACCTCTTCGGTAAAGCAGCCCTGCTCGTTTACAAGCTGAACAAAGGGCAGATCGAAACGTCTGCCGACATTGGCATCATCTTCACCGAAAGCGGGAGCGATATGAACGATACCCGTACCGTCGGTAAGTGTTACATAGTTGTCCTCAACAATGTAGAATGCCTTTTTGTCGCCGATCTTTGCGTAGGGGAACAAAGGCTCGTACTCTGTGCCGACATAATCTGCACCAAGCTTTGTTTCGATAACTTCATAGCCTTCCTTAAGCACTTCTTCAAGAAGAGCCTCGGCCATGATATAAACCTTTCCGTCATTCGCCTTTACCTTTGAGTAGTTCTCGTTTTTATTCACACAAAGAGCCACGTTTGAAGGCAGAGTCCACGGTGTTGTTGTCCATGCAAGGAAATATGTGTTATCCTCGCCCTTAACGGCAAATCTTGCTATACATGATGTTTCTTTTACATTCTTGTATCCCTGTGCCACCTCGTGGCTTGAAAGGGCTGTACCGCAGCGGGGGCAGTAAGGAACGATCTTGTGACCCTTGTAAAGAAGGTCTTTGTCCCAAATCTGCTTTAAAGCCCACCATACGGATTCTATATAACTGTTGTGATAAGTAACATAGGGGTCGTCCATATCGGCCCAGAAACCTACTCTGTCACTCATATCACGCCAAAGGCTCTCGTATGTGAATACGCTTGCCTTACACTTTTTGATAAAAGGCTCTACGCCGTAATTTTCTATCTGCGGCTTGCCGCTTATGCCAAGCTGCTTTTCAATTTCAAGCTCAACGGGGAGACCGTGGGTATCCCAGCCTGCCTTTCTTAAAACCTTATAGCCCTTCATTGTTTTGTAACGGGGGATAAGATCCTTTATAACACGGGTAAGAATATGGCCTATATGCGGCTTGCCGTTAGCTGTAGGCGGGCCGTCATAAAAAGTGAACACGGGGCAGCCCTCGCGCGCCTTTATACTCTTGCCGAAAATATCGTTTTCTTTCCAGAAAGAGAGGACTTCTTTTTCTCTTTCAACAAAGTTCATATCCGAACTGACTTTATCGTACACGGTTAGTACCTCCTTATAAATAAGTGTCTCCATAAAGCCCATAGAAACACTATTCTAATATAATATTATACAATTATATCCCTGATTTGTAAAGAAAAATTTTATACCTCGGCTTTCTTTTTTTGATTTTTTCGCATATAAAAGCAAATCAGCAGTATAATAAGCGTACACAGACTGATGCAGCCGCCACTTATTATGCCCGGAGTAATATATTTTATTGCGATATCGTGTTTGCCCGCAGGTACCTCAAAGCATAAAAACGTACCGAAAGCGGAAGTCTTGTCCGTCTTTTTGCCGTCTATATACACATCAAAGCCGTCGCTGTATGCAAGGGTGGTAAAAATCAGTCTGTTTTTGTCAAAATCTGTCTGTGCCCTTATAACGCCGCGGTCGTTTGCTATATTTTGCGGTGCGTTTTCATTTACGGTCTTTGATATATTTTCAAAAACCTGCCTGTCCAGTCTGTAAATTCTCAAAGGTCTGCATACTACCCCGTTTACAAGTGCCGTCACTTCCACGGATATCGTATCTCCCTTTTCAAGGTGCCCGAGATCCCTTACTGTGTCGTTTTTCTGAAAATCAAAATCGAGATACTGTCCGTTTACCATAACAACATAGCGTATACCCTGCACTTGTACGCTGTTGTTAAAATATATGTCTGCGGTGTAATCGCCGTCCTCTTCGATTTTTGTTTCATAGCTTATTATTCCCGTTTCGTCCTTTGTTTGAGCCGCAGCGGCACCCGACGGCAAATTATCGAGTATTATCATATCCTCGCCGTCCGGTGTGGTCTCAAAATGGCAGTTTCTTAACACTGGTGCGCCCGCATCTATTTCCTCGTACAATTTTTCGTCTGTACCGCAGACCGCATTTAAAAACATCTGTGTATCATTGAAAGAGTCGCCCGGGCCGCCTCCGAATTTTTCCGCAATATCAAGCACTTCCGTCTCTGCCGCAAACATCAGGGGAAATGCAAGTTTGTTTTTATATATCCCGATATCCTCATCCATATATATCTTTTCGTAAATATCACTGTTGAGCCTTGCCCCGTTCGGCACGTACATCATTCTGCCGTTGCTGTCCTCAAAACTTGTACTTTTGTCGGTAGCATAGACATATTTAATATTAAAGATACTTTCGTTTACCGCACTGTTATCCGAATTATAGACGGTACGACCGTCACTTACTCCCCTTGCACCCATTGCACGGGCAAAATTAGAGGCATACTGATTTGTCGAGGACAGAAACGTAGAAATAGAGTTATATCCTGCGCTCAGCTGAAACAGCAAATTGCTGTTGCATACATCTGCCGCACGATAAAATCCGCCGTCGATCTTATCCGTTATGCTTACTGCCTTTTGCGTATTGGCAAGCTGCTTTTCGTATTGCGTATACGGCGCATAGTCCATATATCTTACCGAAACAAACATACCGGTAAACATGCACATAAAAGCCTCTGCCGCCGCAAAAAAGCCCATTATGCTTTTTTTCTTTTCCGATACCGAAAAAAATGTATACAAAACCGCAAGCACAGCCACAACAAAACCGCATACAAGATAATACCCGTTCATAAAATGTGAAAGAGCTGCCGCAAGTGCCAAAAGCAGCACAAGCAAAGGCACAAATTTTGTCCTTTTACCCATTTTTATATCAAGCGTAACGCTTCTTGCGGCAAATATCATACAGAAAAAAGCCATGATGTAAGCATAACGGCAGTCAAATCCCGTTGGCATGCGAAACGCATGGAAGGCCTTGTATAACGGTGTTAATAAAAGTGACAAAATGCCAAGCAGACATATGCACGCCGCAGCCGCACGCTCTTTCTTTCCCGTCTTTGGCGAAATAATAAGACAAATGGTCAGAAACTGCGGCAGTATCCCGTAAAAGACAGCAGGAAACGCCGTAAAAGATGACAATCCGTCCGCAACAAAAAGCAGACTTCGGCAAATTTCAGGAATACTGTAGTTTATAACTCTGTTTTGAGAGCCGAAGACCTGTGTGTAACCGTTTTTCAGAACATTGTACTCCGGCAAAAGAATAACTGCCGCAAGCAAAGCCGAAGCCGCAGCCGAAAGCATAAGTTTAAGCGAAGCAGCGGCTGTCTCTTTTTTGTTTTTTCCGCATACCGCCGCATAATAAAGCGCATAAATAAAACACGCGATCCCTGTCATATACGAAGTATACCAATAATCATTGTACACACTTATCGTATATACCGCAAGAAACGGCCAAATGCTCTTTTTTTCATATATCGTTTCGGTACAGAGCAGGCAAAGCGGAAGGATCGCGGAGGCATTAAGATAAAAAATATTAATACTGCATGCCACATTAAACATACAAAGTGCATACATACACGAAAGCCCCGTTATCCACACACCCCGCATTTTTATCATTCTGCTGTGCAGGAAAAATATGCAGGCACAGAGTCCGCAAAGTCCTATCCTTAAAATATAACCCGCAATATAAGCAAAATGATAGTATTTTATCGGCAAAGCCAGAAACAGAAGATTTATAATGTTGAAATATGCGGGCAGCATTATAAACCAATCAGCGCCAAACCCCGCCTTATATGTATACATAAGGCTTTCGCCTTTTTTTATCTTATAAACGGTCTCGGCGATAACGTTTATATACTGGTCTTTAAGATCCGATGCAAAAATACTTCTGTCTGCTGACGGATACATAAAAATCAGCATTACAACTGCCGTGAATATCATCGGCAGCAATGCCGAAAGTATATAAATTCTTTTATTGTTCATTTCTTTCATGCTTTACTCTTCCTCCACCCTGCCGAAGTTCAAATAATTGTTTATACTGTCGCAGAATTCATTTCCGTATTTTTGGGTCTTAAGCCGTCCAACGCCCGCAACATTGATAAACTGCTCCAAAGTGACGGGCTTTTTGCGGCACATATCCCGCAAAGCCACATCGGAAAACACGATGTATGCAGGTACTTTTTCGCGTTTTGCTATCTTCATGCGCAAATTTTTCAGCGATACAAAAAGCTTATAATCTATGTCATTTACATCATACGTCTTTTTCTCGGGCTCTGCCGTCGGCTTTTTATAGCGCATAAAAAGGCTTTTTTTCTGTTTTACTATCTCGGGCGAATAGACGGTCGTGTCAATAACGCGGTATTCGCCCGTTTCTTCAAGATACTTTCGTTCCGTCAAAAACGATATAACGCCGTCTATGTAATCGGGACTGTCCTGCGACATTATACCAAAGGTCGAAAGATCCGTCCATTGTTCCGTCTTTTGAGTTTTTTTGCCCATAAGGATATCCGCCAGCACTTTTCTACCGAATGTTCTGCCGCGGGCCTTCAAACGGTACACGCATGATACCACTTTTTGTGCGGCAATAGTTATATCTACGGTGTCAAAATCCGACATACAGTTTGAGCAGTTGCCGCAGTAGTCGGGTGCGCTGTCGCCGAAATATTTTAGTATAAACTCCCTGTAACAGCCCGTTGTGCGGCAGTATTCCGTCATTTTTTCAAGTCTTTTTATATCTTTTTTGCGGATGTTTTCCCGCATTTCTTCCGTCAGTTCGGGATTTATATCATCGCTGTTGTCAATTAAAAATCTGTTGGTGCGCACGTCGCCCGCGCTGAAAAACAGCACGCATTCCGCCATACTGCCGTCACGTCCCGCTCTACCCGCTTCCTGATAATAGCTTTCTATATTTTTGGGCATATTGTAATGCACCACAAGTCCGACATCCGACTTGTCTATACCCATACCGAAAGCATTTGTCGCAACCATTATATTTTTGCGGTCGTATATAAAATCCTCCTGGTTTTGTCTGCGTTCTTCATCACTCAGCCCCGCATGATAACGGGTGGCCTTATATCCCGACACGCAAAGTTTTGCGCATACTTCCTCAACCTTTTTTCGCGTAAGGCAATAAATTATAACGCACTTGCCCTTGTTTCTTTCAAGTGTTCCCAAAAGCATATCAAACTTGTTTTTTGGCGAAAAAACGCTGAATTTAAGGTTTCGCCTGTCAAAACCGTTTACGACCTCCAAAGGTTCTTCAAGTTCAAGCAGTTCTTTTATATCCTCCCGCACCTGCTCCGTCGCAGTCGCCGTAAAAGCACTCACAACGGGTCTTCGCGGCAATGTCTTTATAAACTCCGCTATTTTAAGATAACTCGGGCGGAAATCCTGTCCCCACTGGGATATGCAATGTGCCTCGTCCACCGTTACCATCGCTGTTTTTACTTCATTGCAAAGGTTTAAAAAACCATCGGACATAAGTCTTTCGGGTGCGACATACAAAATATCAAGTTCTCCCGCATAGGCCGCGCGGTAGGTCTGTTTCGCCTGTTCCGCGGTCAGCGAGCTGTTTATAAGTCCCGCGCGCACACCCGCCTGCCACAGCGCATTTACCTGGTCTTTCATAAGCGAGATAAGCGGCGATATAACGACAGTCAGCCCGTCCAGCATAAGCGCGGGCACCTGATAGCAAATTGATTTTCCCGCGCCCGTAGGCATTATGCCAAGCACATCACGCCCGTCAAGGATGCCGTCTACAAGCGTTTCCTGACCCTCGCGAAAAGACGTATGACCGAAGTATTCCTTTAAAATTTCCGTTTTTGTCAAAATAGTTTCCTCATCAAATATCTCTGCAAGCTTTCAGCCCGAACATGGACTCTGCATTTTTTACCGCATTTATCACAGCTTTTTCAAGCACATCCGCCGCAAGTGTTCCGACCACATTTATATCGGCCTTAAAATCGCCCGTACTCATGGCATAAACGCTGTCGCCGTCCGCCGTTGTATTTACGGGAGCAATAGCCCGCACAATGCCGTTTTGCGCCATTGCCGCTATCTTATTCATTTTGGGCTTGTCAAAAGCGGCATTTGTCACAACACAGCATATAGTAGTATTGCCCGTAAAACGGTTTTCAACGGGGTCCGTCTTTCTGTACATAGCCTCGCGCGTACTTATAAAACCGTTTTTATCCTCGTTCAAAAGTCCCGCTATTTCCTTGCCGTTTTCATAAATATCGCCGTAAGCATTCACAGCTGCCGCCGCACCTATCTTCAAGCCGAAAAGATCGACGGCATAAAAACCTATACCGCTTTTTACCGCTCTTTCCATGCCGTACAGCTTGCCGACACTTGCACCCGTGCCTGCGCCAAAGCAGCCTTGTTTTAGTTCCTCGCCGTTAAACGCCGCTTCACAAGCCTTGTATGCCATTTGTGCATCGGGACGGCAGGATGCGTCGCCTACGACCAGATCAAAAAGGCTTGACTGGCAGACGATAGGCACAGTAGTAACCCCGACTTCAAAGCCCATTTTTCTCTCTTCAAGATATTTCATCACGCCGCCCGCCGCATCAAGGCCGAAAGCAGAGCCGCCGCTGAGCAAAACCGCATTTACCGTCTCCATTGCCGCACGCGGGTCAAGAAGCTGTGTATCGCGCGATGCAGGGCCGCCGCCGCGTATATCCAAACCGACGCTTGCACCATTCGGTGCAATAAAAACGGTACAGCCCGTACCGCCCTCAAAGTCCTGCGCCTGACCGATTTTAATATTCTCTATATCCGTTATTTTTATCTCTTTCATTTTTTCGACCTCCATTAGCATATTTATTAAATTATACCGCTGTTTCGGCAAAATGTAAAGGGTAAGCTGGACATAAAGCATCATTTATGTTATACTTAAATCAAGAGGTGAGAGAAAAATGGCAGTATCATATACCCCCGAACAGCGGGCGGCGATAGAAAAAAGAGAAGCGGATATACTGGTAAGTGCGGCGGCAGGCTCGGGCAAGACTGCCGTTCTTGTTGAGCGCATTTTATCCATGCTTATTGAGGGAAGCGCCGACATTGACGAACTTTTATGCCTTACATTCACAGAAGCCGCGGCAAGCGAGATGCGCGAAAAGATATACAACAAAATAACCGAATACACGGAAGCCCACCCCGACGATACCCGCATGGCGCAGCAGTTAAAGCGCCTGAGAAAAGCCGACATCTCCACCATAGACAGTTTTATTGCAAGTGTGGTAAAATCCCACTATCACCTTGTGGACATCGACCCAAACTACCGCATTATCACAGGCGGTGAGGTATTGCAGTTACAGCTTGAAGTGCTTGATGAGATATTTGCACAAAAATATGCGGCGCAGGATAAGGATTTTTTTGCGCTTATAGAGGATTTCTGCCCACGCACAGAGGACAGACCGCTTAAAGACCTTATACTTGAGGTCTACGGTTATGCGGTCTCCATGCCCTATCCGAAAAAATGGCTTACAGAGTGTACAAAGCGCTTTTATATAGACAAAGATGCCGATCTGTCACAAACCGAATGGGGACAGCATATTATCGGGATTATAAAGACCAATGCGGCACAGATATCGGAACTTTCAGAACGCGCTGACAGGATATGCGGCGGCATACCCGCTTTTACGGAGCTTATCAGTCTTGCCGACCTTATAGCGGATCGCGCAGACAAGGATATATTTGCTCTGCGCCGCTATGTACATGAGCAAAAACTTACAAAGCCCAAAAAGGCCGAATTAAAGCCCGCCGGCGAAGATGCCGATATTCTTGCTGCCATGTTTGAATGTGCTTCCGATGCCTTTGATGATACGAAAGACCTGCTTGATTCCCTGCCGCTCGATAACTGGCAGGACAGTATAATCGCCTTAAAGCCCACAGTCGAAGCCCTTGTTTCGCTTGTGCTTGAATTTTCGGATAAATACACAGCAAAGAAAAAAGAGGAAAGACTTGCGGAATTTGATGATATATCACACTTTGCGCTTGAAATACTTTTAGATGAAAACGGAGAGCCGACAGCCGCCGCAAACAGCTATAAACAGCAGTATAAAGAGATAATAATAGACGAATATCAGGACTGTAACTTTTTGCAGGACACAGCCCTTGAAGCGGTCTCGCGCAAGTCGCTGAACAAGCCGAACCGATTTATGGTCGGCGATATAAAACAATGTATTTACAAATTCCGCAAGGCCAATCCCGAGATATTCGCAAAAAAATACAGCGAATTCGGCGGAGAAGACAGTTCACAATGTCTTATACGGCTGAACAAAAATTTCCGTTCGCGGAAAAACATTCTGGACACCTGCAATTTTTTCTTTACACAGCTTATGACAAAGGCCTTCGGCGATGTGGATTACAACGAAGATGTTGCGCTCAACTGCGGTGCAAACTACTCCGATGCCGACAAAAAGACGGATGCGGTCGAAGTCTGCCTTATAAATACATCGGGCATAAACAAGGACGAACGCTTTGACGCTATTCCCGAAAACGATACGGTCTCAACAGCCTGCGAAGCCATATACACCGCAAACCGCATAAAAGAGCTTCTTGACAGCGGATTTTTGGTGGAAGACCCGCACAAAGGCACAAAACGCCCCGCAGAGCCCCGCGACATAGTAATTCTTTTCCGCACACGCAAGCCTTTGCCCGTTTTTTCGGCTATACTCGGATATTTCGGCATACCCGTTATGACAGAGCAGACCATATCGCTTTTTGATGCGCTGGAAGTTTCAATGCTCGTTTCGTTTTTAAAAGCCGTTGACAATCCTTTGCAGGATATACATCTGCTGACCATGCTTTTCAGCCCCGTTTACAACATAACACCAAACGAGCTTGTAATGCTTGGCAGCAAGGAAAATAATTATCTGTACGAAAATGTATGTGAATACGAAAGAAATCACACCGATGAATTGTCGGCAAAACTTGCGTATTTTCTGAACGATCTGAAATATTTTACACAGCTTTCGCAAAAGCTTGTGCCGATAAACGAACTGCTTAAAATCATATTTGACCGCACGGGGCTTTACAGCTATGTTTCTCTGCTTTCGGGCGGAAATATGCGCAGGCAGAATCTCGATGCCCTTTTTAATATCGCGCTTGAATACGACAAGGTTAACGCGGGCAGTCTTTACGGTTTTATCGCTCACCTTGATATGCTTGCCGCGGCAGGCGTAAAAAAGGACGCATCACAGGCGGCGCAGACAAACAGCGTTACCGCAATGACCATGCACCAGAGCAAGGGACTTGAATTTCCGATAGTTTTTCTGCCGCAGATGTGCGCGCGTTTCAAGCACAATTCGGGCGGAAAGCGTTCCGACCCGAGCGAGGTCGCAAAAAACAAAAATATTGCATTAAGCCAGGATCTCGGTATTGGCATGAAGCTTATTGACCCCGACCGCCGTGTTGTTTCAAACACCCTTACAAATGTCTGCATCGCTTCCCATGCGGAGCTTGATGAAATGCGCGAAAATCTGCGCATACTTTATGTTGCAATGACCCGCGCAAAGCAAAAGCTTTTTATGGTCGGTGCGACTGTAGGCGCAAAGATGCTTTCCCGCGCGCTTAGCTATGTTACATACAGCGAAAGGGCTCTGCCTTTGGGCTATATGCAAAATGCGTCCTATTACATGGACTGGCTTTTGACCTGTCTTGCCCGAAGCAATCGTCAGCCAAGCATTCATCTGCGCTCAAACAGCCTTTTTAGCTGCAATTACATAAATGATTTTGATTTTAACTGCAATTTTTATTTTTATGACAGCGAAAATTTCTATGACCTGATCGGACAGGCACAGGCAAAGGACACGGCAAAAGAGGATATGGCGGCCGTTTTTGAAAAGCTGGACAGCGCCGAAAAGTCAGCCGATGTTTCAAAGATTCTCGGTTGGGTATACCCCCACAGCCGCACCGCCGCCCTGCCAAGCAAGACTTCCATATCGGAGATAAAGCATCGCTGGCAAGAGGACGAGGAAAACAACCTTATCCAACTTCCCGAACCGATAAAGGAACTCACCCTGCCCGATTTTGCCAAAACAAAGATAATGACAGGTGCGGCAAGGGGTACACTTTATCACACCTTTATGGAACATATAGACTTTAATTTTACCGCAGATGACATAGGCGAATATAAAAATCGGCTTGTCAAAGACGGCATATTCACTTCCGATGAGATAAATGTGATAGACAATAAAAAAATCGCCGCCTTTCTTGACAGCGATATATGCAGGCGCATAAGAAACTCCAAAAATGTAAAGCGCGAAACGGCCTTTACCCTTGGTCTGACCCCTTATGAGCTGTACCGTGACGATATTTACAAAGACGATGAGGAACTTATCCACGTTGACGGAATAATCGACCTGTTTTTTGAGGAGGACGGGGATATCGTTCTGCTTGACTATAAAACAGACCGTATCGGCGAGGGCGGTATAAAAGCAATAGCCGACAGGTATAAAATACAGCTTGATCTATACGCTGTTGCAATAGAACGCGCCACAGGCAAAAAAGTCACAGAAAAACTGCTCTACCTATTTTCCGCCGATACTGTACTTGCAGTATAAAAGGGGATGCTGCATTTGAATTGTTTTCTATACAAATAATCAATAAAAAAACCGCTTAGCTGTTGCCATATTTCGGGGTAAGATTATAACTTCGGCTAAGCGGATTTTTTTATTTTACTGTGCTTCATTCATAGGCAGACAGCGTTCGCGTCTATCTTTTCAAATACGCTAATAAAAAAATATTACTGTTTCGTGAGAAACTCTTTATTAAAAGAATCTATTACATTTATTATTTTATCACAACTATTTGCATCCATAACTTCGTCCAATAGATCATCCAACTGTTGCTCTTTACTTTTATTATAATCTTCATTATTGCATTTGTAAAATCTTATTGAGTAAGCCATCCCTAACTTCACTAAGTTAATATCATGGATGTTTTTCCCCACGGATGCCGAATTATAAAAATCTGTATTAGCCAATGCAAGAGGATCTTCTTCTCTCGCTATTTGCTTATTTGCGCCATTAAAAATCCCCCTTATAAACGATTCATACTTTAAACTGTTTGTTGACATTTATGTATCCTCTCTTTCGTATTGGTTTATTTGTTGTATCCAATCGTATTGTTCTTTATTTTTTACAATCTTTATAAATGCATAAATTATTATGTCGCAAAGCCGCTTAATAATATATAAATAAAGCTGCACTAATGCTTTTACGAATCATGAACCACACGGTAACAGCAATTCTTACCATCGCGCTTAAGAAGTTTTCTCATTACAGGATCTATTACACTCACCTGTAATTCTCGTTTTTTACTTTCGTCGTATTCGGATTTTACATATTTTTTTATATATTTTTCTTTTAGATTATTTTTTTCATCGTATGAAATAACATCAACGTTAGACAAATATCTTTTCATATCCCTCCAAACTTCTTCCTTTAAAAGTAATTTCTTGTCATACGTACCAAGTTCACACCATCTTCGTATCGGATCGTAAACGCTTTGTGGAGAGTCGAATTGCAGTTCTTTATAACAATCCATGCACATTGCCGTTATTCTATATAAATTCATACCGGATTGTGATTGTTTGCCATTAATTCAGGCAACCGCTCCCGCTGGACCAAACAAAACGGTTCCCAATAATCCCTTTCCAACACTATAAGAACTACTGGTTTGTGTAAAACCCACTTGGGTTTCGGAAATGAATTTTAAAGTGTTACCTTTCCCGCAATAGGGGCATTTGGGTTGTCTTAATAAGTTATAACTCGCTTGATTGCCTTTGATTATTCCCATAATAATTTACCTCCTGTCTTAGTTAAGCAGCCCCGCACGAGTACACGCAAGACAAAACCCGTTTCCTGCGTCGGAAGCCTCTGTTATACCCTTTCCGCAGCAAGGACACATATTTATTATTTTTGTGTCATCTAATTTGATTTTAATATCATTGTTTTCGTTTTCCATAATTCTTACCTCCTTTTAATAAGCTTCGCTTTTAGCTATTATAACACAAGCAAATTGCAATGTCAACAAAAAACATAGCAAATTGCAATTATAGGTATAGCATATTGTCACTCGTTAAAGGAAAATATTAAATATATAATTATTATATATGCACAATTAAATAGGACTCAAGGAGAAACAATATGGACGATCTATCATTTGAAATAGGAAAAAATATTAGAAAATACAGAAAGCTGAAAGGCTTAACACTTGAAAAATTAGCAGAGATAATGGAAACCGATACAAATTATTTAGGTCAATGCGAACGTGGTGAAAGAAGATTCAGTTTAGATAAATTAGTAGATTTGATTGAATATTTTGGCATAACTGCGAATGATATTATTCCGTATAATGATTTGTCTGAAAACAGTCCGAATAAAAACGTATATATTGATGAAATAAACGCGATTTTGAAAGATTGCTCCGATAATCAACTTGCTATTGTCTTAAATATCTTGAATGATACAATACCTTATCTAAAAAAATAAGGCGGCGTGAGCCGCCACCAATAGGGGTTTGAAGGGGTTTCCCCTCACAAGTGACTATTTGCGTGTGCAAATAGGGAGCTTGCGTTTCAAGAAAAGCACAAAAAATTTTGTTGACTTACTGTTCAAACAATGATATAATTATATTACAAAAAGGAACACCACCTCATGATAGGACGGTGTAACCTAAAATTTGCAGTTAAAAATAACCGTTACTTTTTAGGCGAAGGGCGGTTATTTTTATGTTCATTATCACGCTTACCAAGTTTATAACCCAAGTCAAAGCATGCCAAGCAAAGACACACAAGACCTATCAGTCCTTCCATTGTCAGCATAACAAACATTCCCCCTTTCCGTTGGATTGGTATGTAATTCACCTCTCTTTCGGTCAGGGTCACACCGTCCCGGTACATCAGTGCAATTTCTCACACATCAGCATTTACCGCTTTCTCAATCAGTGATGTTCCCAAAACTATCTTATCATAAATTGACAAATTAGTCCATAAAAATAATATTTCCGTTTTATTACAATTTTTTGTGCACACAGTCGCCGCCGTTATTTCTTGTCATAAGTTATTATAGAATGTGTTGTAAATGGTATATAAAGTGTGTCAAATTTACATTATAACATCCCCAGCCCTTGAATTTAAGCGACTTTCACAAGTACACATCTACAAATTGTTGTTTATATTTCTTGTTTTCGGAGGAATTTTCCACCTCTGCGTCCTGCAAAAAACTCTCGCCGCTAAATTACTGCACAGAAAAAAAGGCTGACACACCGTTCAAGTGCGACAGCCCATTTATTTTACATCATATTAAAAATAGAAAGCTGATTTGTTTCTTCCATGCCGTCGAACATATGCGCTTCGCGCAGAAGTTCAATAAGCGTTTTGCCGAGACCCGTTCTTTTACGGAAGTCCTCGACATTATCAAACGGCTTTTCTTCCCTTGCTTTTACAATACTGAGTGCCGCGTTCTCGCCCAGACCCTGGATTGTACAAAGCGGCGGCAAAAGTCCGTTTTCTGTCACTTTAAACTTCTTTGCATCGCTGTTGTAAAGATCCATTCTGTCGAATTTCAATCCTCTTACATACATTTCATGCACCAGTTCAAGCGTGGTGTTCATAGTCTTGTCCTTTGCCGTCTTCTGGTCGCCTTTTGCAGCTATCTCCGCCATTTTTGCCTTTACCTTGTCAATGCCGAAACTCATGACATTATAGTCAAAGTCCTCGACCTTAACGGAAAATGTAGCGGCATAGAACGCATAGGGATAATTTATCTTGAAATAACCTATGCGGAAAGTATTTGTAACATAAGCTACAGCATGACCCTTGGGGAACATATACTTTATCTTTTTACAGCTGTCTATGTACCATTCGGGCACATCATGCTCACGCATGGCGGCCTCGTGTTCGGGTGTAAGACCCTTACCCTTTCTTACCTTTTCCATTATGTTGAAAGCAAGACTTTTTTCAAGACCCTTGATGATAAGATAAACCATGATATCATCACGGGTGGGAATAATTTCCTTGATAGTTGCGACACCATTATTTATCAATTCCTGCGCATTGCCCGTCCAAACGTCCGTACCGTGGGAAAGCCCCGAGATACGCACAAGGTCGGAAAAACTGTTGGGCTGTGTTTCCTCAAGCATCTGGCGAACAAAACTTGTACCGAACTCCGGCAGGCCAAGCGAACCCGTATTGCAGTTTATCTGCTCCCTTGTAACACCAAGAGCATCGGGGCTTGTAAAAAGCGAGATGGTCGCCTTGTCGTCCATAGGCACATCAAGCGGGTTAAAGCCCGTTATATCATGGAACATACGAATAATGGTGGGCACATCATGACCCAGCATATCAAGTTTTAAAAGGTTATCATGTATGGAGTGGTAATCGAAATGGGTAGTTCTTACCACACTTGTAAATTCGTTTGCAGGGTGCTGAACGGGAGTAAAATTGTATATTGTTTCGTCATTCGGCACGATTATCAGACCGCCGGGGTGCTGACCCGTTGTTCTTTTAACGCCCACACAGCCCATAGCAAGGCGGCGCATCTCCGCATTGTTCATTTTTATGCCGCGCTGTTCGCAGTATTTCAAAACATAGCCGAACACCGTTTTATCCTGCAAAGTACCTATTGTACCCGCCTTGAAAACGTGTCCGTCGCCGAACAAAGTCTCACAGTAGCGGTGTGCTTTCTGCTGATATTCGCCGCTGAAGTTAAGGTCGATATCGGGCTCTTTGTCGCCGTCAAAACCCAGGAAGGTCTCAAACGGTATCGCCTGACCGTTCTTTTTAAGCGGTGTGCCGCAAACGGGGCAGTTTTTGTCGGGCAGGTCAAAGCCCGAGTTACCTGCATTTGCCTTTACCTCCTCCGACTCGAAATCGGAGTATTTGCAGTTGGGGCAGATATAGTGCGGATCAAGCGGATTGACCTCGGTAATACCCGCCATAGTAGCCACGAACGAGCTGCCTACGGAACCTCTCGAACCAACGATATATCCGTTGTCCATACTGTTCCACACAAGTTTCTGTGCGATTATGTAAAGCACCGAGAAACCGTGTTTTATAATAGAATTAAGTTCTTTTTCAAGTCTTTCCGAAACTATCTGAGGCAGCGGGTCGCCGTATATCTCTTTCGCCCTGTCATGCGTGATACGCACAAGGTCTTCCTCGGCATTGGGCATTTTAGGCGGATATGTACCGTCGCGCACAGGCTTGACTTCCTCTATCATATCGGCAATAAGGTTTGTGTTTTTAACAACCACCTCATAAGCCTTTTCCTCACCAAGATATGCAAATTCATCAAGCATCTCGCGGGTATTTCTGTAAAAGAGCGGCGGCTGATCGTCAACATCCTCAAAGCCCTCGCCCGTCTGCACTATTCTTCTGTATATCTCGTCCTCGGGGTCGAGGAAATGCGCATCACAGGTAGCGGCTACGGGCTTGTTGTACTTCTCGCCGAGTGCCACTATTTTTCTGTTCAGTTCGTAAAGTTCTTCTTCACTCTCAACGCATTTTCCGCTTCGGCTTTTGTTGCCTATCATAAAGCGGTTGTTGCCCACGGGCTGAATTTCCAGATAATCATAGAAATTGACCATATCTTCGATTATCTCGTCCTTGTAGCCGTCAAATACAGCGTTGAAAAGGTCGCCCGCCTCACACGCAGAGCCCAGTATAAGACCCTCGCGCATTTCTATCAGCTTGCTTTTCGGCAGCTTGGGTCGGCGGTTGTAATATTTAAGATGAGTGTCCGAGATAAGCTCGTAAAGATTTCTCAGACCCTTCATATTTTTAACAAGTATTATTATATGGTAATACTTGGGTATCATACGCGGGTTGATATGTGTAACTGCGTATTCGTTCATCTGCTTTACGGTAGAAACGCCCTCTTTGCGAAGCAGATCGAGTTCTTTCATAAAAAGTTGAGCCGTAGCTTCGGCATCGTTTACCGCGCGGTGATGACCCTGCAAGTCTACATCGAGTTCCTCGCATACCGTTTCCAGTTTATAGTTTTCAAGCTCACCCAAAACGGTTTTTGAAAGCTCCACCGTATCGATAAAACCAAAGTCAAACTTCCTGTCGTGCAGTTTGCACCATCTGCGCATAAAACCCGTATCAAAGGGAGCATTATGTGCAACCAGTACGCTGTCTTCTATAAATTCAAGAAATTTCGGGATAACATCCACATCATCGGGTGCATCAACAAGCGTATCATCATCTATATTTGTAAGCTTGACTATCTTTGGCTCAAGATGCTGATGCGGGTTGATAAAGCTTGAAAATCTGTCGGTTATTTCTCCGTTTTCAATCTTTACCGCACCTATCTCTATTATCTTGTCCGCATTTTGCGAAAGACCCGTTGTTTCTATATCAAAAACGACAAATTTTCCGTCAAGCGGGTAATCCACGATATTTTTTGCAACGGCGGTCATATCGTCCACCATATAGCCCTCAACACCGTAAATTACTTTTACACCCGTTGCCTTTTCTGCCTTTGCGGCTTCGGGATAAGCCTGCACTACACCGTGGTCGGTGATCGCAATAGCCTTATGACCCCAATATTTTGCCCTTTTTATGTAGTCTTCTGCGCTTGTTACGGCATCCATCATACTCATTTTTGTATGAAGATGAAGTTCGACACGCTTTTCTTCCTCATCGTCGGTACGAACAACGGGAGCTTCCGACTCATTTAAAAATTTAGCCATAATAACAGGCTCGTTTTTTTCGTATTCGTCTATCGAATAATTGCCCTGCACGGTAACATAGGCGTTTTCTTTTAGCATATCCGCAAAATCTGTCTCAAACTCATCGGGCTTGGTAAAAAATTTTACCATTACGGAATTCGTCTTATCTGTTACACCGAATTTTACAATAAGGCTGCCTTTTCTGGTCTCCGTTGTCTCAACATATATCACCCTGCCCGATACCGCATATTCCTGCTCAAAAACGTGCATATCCTTTATTTTGGTTATGGGCATTGTTATTTCATCCAAAGATATACCCGACCTTGCACGGCGTTTTTTGTAAAGTTCGCCGCCCTGAGCAGGTCTTGGCGCGGGTGTCGGTACGGGTACGGGTGCAGGCGCAGTCTTTTTGCCGTTTTTTGCTTTAGGCTGCTGCGGTGCGCTTTCCTCTTCCCTTTGTGCCGCACTTATCTGTGCCAGACTCTCGGGCGTATAACTTTTTATAAATTCAAATTCCTCAACAGGCTCGCTGTTTATCATCTTTATTTTAAGCGGCAGATCAAGTCTTTTTAAGAACATATCATGGATATATTCGTCCATACGAAGTTTAGTGAGAATATTGGCGCTGTTGTTTTTAAGCGCTATCTCAAAACTGTCCTCAACCACACTTCTTCCGCTGTCTTTAAGCGCAAGATAGGCATAGACCGACCTTTTTTTTATAGCCTTTAAAAGATTGTCCCAATACAGGTCTATGCGCTGTTCGGGCGTACTCTCGCCCATATCGTATTTTATATTAAGCTGTACATCCTCAACAAACGGAAAACTGTCGCATAAGTCGGATTTAAAATGCTCTATGCACTCCTCGTCCACTATCTGCGGTGAGTCTATGTCTATTGCGAATGTCTTTGTATTTTTCAGAAACATGATATTGCTGACTTTCGACTCACGTAAATTCGTGCGTACCGTCGATGACAGCTTTATATCACCAAACACCTGGTCAAATGCTTTTGGTGCCAATTAAATCATCCTTTTTACTGCTTTATCTATATTTTCTGTTATTCTCTTTTCTTCTTTTTCCGTAAAGGAATTGTTGTCAAATAAAAATATCATCGCTATACTTACCGCAAAGATAATTTCGGCAAGCTGTTTTGTTATAATACCGACCGCAAGCGCCAAAGCCGCCATTATATATACGACCTTATATGCCACACGTTTTGCGTCACCCGTTGTTTCTGCCGATAAAACATAATTTTCCCCATCTCTGCTCAGTTCACACTCAACTTTTACGCGCCCACCCTTGTGGAAATATGAATTTTCGCATAAAAATAATATCTTTTCGGGCTTTTCTTGCAAAAGCAAGACCTCAAAATCATATACGGACGAAAAATGGTTTTCGATCTTGTCATATATTTCTTTTATATCGCCCGCAGATGATGGGATATTGTATGTTGTTTTAGCCACTTTATCAAAACCTTTCATGTGATAACGCGGAGAGGGAAGTTACTGCATACACCCCTCGGTCACCACATTATCTATCGCCATACAAATCGCTTCAAAATTCTTATCTATCTGTTGATTTGTAAAGCGTACCACACATAATGACAATTTCGCAAATACATCCGTCCTTTTATCATTTTTGACTTTGCCGTATGCTTTTTATTGTAACCCGTAAAATCAGAGAGATTATTCAAACCAAGCCTCACATCTTCTCTATTTCTGCCATCAGTTCGTCAAGAAGTTCGTCCTCTTTGCATTTTTTGAATATCTCGCCTTTTTTGAAGATAAGACCATATCCCTTGCCGCCCGCGATGCCTATATCTGCTTCTCTTGCTTCACCCGGGCCGTTTACGACACAGCCCATAACGGCAACCTTGATATTTTTATCAAGGTTTCTGCATCTTTCTTCGACCTTGTTTGCAAGGCCTATAAGGTCTATTTCCGTTCTGCCGCAGGTGGGACATGAAACAAAATTCACGCCGAACTGCCTTAACTCCAGACTTTTTAAAATCGCCTTTGCCGCCTTTATCTCCTCCACGGGGTCTCCCGTAAGTGAAACACGGATAGTATCGCCTATACCCATGGACAAAATACTGCCTATGCCGACTGCCGATTTTACGGTACCGTTGTACACAGTACCGCTTTCGGTAATACCGACGTGCAGCGGATAGTCTGTCTTTTCGCTCAGAACACTGTATGTACGCATTGAAAACGGCACGCTCGATGCCTTTATCGAGATGACCGTATCGTGAAAATCGTATTTTTCCAGTATCTCAACGTGCTTCATAGCGCTGTCCACAAGTCCCTCGGGTGTAACTTTATTGCCGTACTTTTCCAGAAATTCCTTTTCAAGCGAACCCGAATTTACACCTATGCGGATAGGTATGCCCTTTTCCGCCGCCGCATAAACAACAGCCTTGACACGTTCCTCATTGCCTATATTACCGGGGTTTATTCGCATTTTGTCAACGCCGTTTTCTATTGCTTTAAGTGCAAGGCGGTAATCAAAGTGTATATCTGCAACAAGAGGAATGTCGATAGCACTTTTTATATCCTTTATAGCTTCGGCCGCCGCCATATCGGGCACAGCCACGCGGATTATCTCGCATCCCGCCTCTGCAAGCCTGTTTATCTGCTCCACAGTAGCCTTTGCATCACGGGTGTCCGTATTGCACATGGACTGGATAGCAACGGGATTATCGCCGCCTATTTTTACCTTACCTATCGAAACTTCCCTTGTTTTTTTTCTTGTTATAAAGCCCATAATTATCCTTCTCTCTGTATTATTTTATAATGCGTGTAATATCGTTGAATGCCACAAAGACCGCAAACAGCATCAAAATTGCAAAGCCCGCAAGATTGAGCATACCCTCTTTTTCGGGCGGGAGTTTTTTTCTGCGTATTATCTCCACAACATACACAAGCAGTCTGCCGCCGTCAAGTGCGGGAATGGGAAGCAGATTCATAATGCCCAAGTTAGCGCTTAAAAGTGCGGTTATGTTGGCAAGCATAATAATAGAAGCCGCCGTACCCGACTCTTTTTTGGTGGTCTGGTAGGTATCACCGACAACAGTTGTTACACCGATAGGCCCCGACAGTTCGTCTACCGCAATATCCCTTGTAAACAGCATAACTATACTTTCCGCAGTCACTCTTAAAGTAAAAAGCCCGTCATAGCATCCGCTCTGCACGCTTTCCCAAAGATTTGCGCGGGGCACTGTCTTTATCTCTTCCCTGTCGTAAAATCCGACATCTATCATTGGTGCTTTTGAAAGCATAACAACACCCATGATATATCTGTCCTCGTCCTTTAAATACTGCGGTGTAAGAGATACATTTATCCTTTCTCCTCCGCGTTTAAGAACTATATCCATAGTGCTGCCGTCGCTGCCGAACATGGCGTAATTCACATCACTTGCGGTGTGCATTCTTTTTCCGTTGATAGAAATTATCTTATCGCGCGGCTGTATGCCCGCCTCAAGCGCAGGTGAATTTTCACGCACAGACTCTATCTGTGTAGTGCTGACGCTTGTCATCATGCCAAGCACTATCATAACAGCCAGCGCAAGCACAAAATTCATAAAAGGCCCTGCAACACAAATTATTATGCGTTTCCAGACACTTGCGTCCATAAAGCCCTTTTTATCGCCTGCGGTCTCGTCGGTCATACGGCAAAATCCGCCCAAGGGGAACAACCTTATTGAATAAAGCCTTCCGTTTTTTTCCCAGCCAAATATTTTAGGCCCCATGCCGACGGCAAATTCCTCTACGTTGACTCCGCAGGCTATCGCCGCTCTCATATGACCCCATTCGTGTATCACAACTATTATACTGAAAATAATAAGTGTAAGTATTACAGACAAAATCTATTCTCTCCTTATAATTCCATAGCGGCCTTTCTTGACCACGCATCCGCTTCCAGCACATCCTCAACGGTATAATTATATTTAACGGTGTGCATATTCATTACCTTTTCGATTATTTCGGGTATCTGCAAAAATTCTATCTCGCCGTTTAAAAATCTGTTTACCGCTATCTCGTTTGCGCCGTTCATAACACAAGGCATAGTACCGCCCGTTTCTATTGCTCTGTAAGCAAGCGACAAACATTTAAACCGCTCTGTCTGCGGCTTTTCAAAAGTAAGTGTCGCCGTTTCAAACAGATCGAGCCGCTTGAAACTGTTTTTTACCCTCTTTGGATATGTCAGCGCATACTGAATGGGCACTTTCATATCGGGCACTCCAAGCTGCGCTATAACAGCGCCGTCCTCGTATTCCACAGCGGAATGTATTATGCTTTGCGGATGGACCGTCACCTGAATTTTATCAAGTTCCACATTAAAAAGCCACTTGGCTTCTATCACCTCCAACCCCTTGTTCATAAGTGTAGCAGAGTCTATGGTAATTTTTCTGCCCATAGACCAGTTGGGGTGTGCAAGTGCGTCCGCAACGGTTATTCCCTCAAGACTTTCCCTTGTTCTGAAAGGTCCTCCGGATGCCGTAAGTATTATTTTTTCTATCTTATTGCCGTCATTTCCCTGCAAAGACTGAAAAATAGCCGAATGTTCGCTGTCCACGGGGTACATGTGAACATTGTTTTCCTTTACAAGCTTCATCACAAGTTCGCCGCAGGTAACAAGTGTCTCTTTGTTGGCAAGTGCAATGTCCTTGCCCGCTTTTATAGCCGCGACCGTAGGCGTAAGACCTATATTTCCGACTACCGAATTTACAACGGTGTCGCTTTTTTCATACACCGCCGCCGCCACAAGACCGTCCATGCCCGTAAGTACGGGGATATCGAGGTCTTTTATATTTTCCTTGAATTCCTTTGCTTTCTGTGCATCCATAACACACACAAGCTCGGGTCTGAATTCTCTTACCTGTTTTTCAAAAAGCTCTATACGGGTGTTCGTTGTCATAGCCTTAACGCTTATGCCGCCTATCTCGCGCACAACATCAAGCGTCTGCGTGCCGATAGAACCCGTAGAGCCGAGTATAGTTATATTTTTAGCCATAATATCACCTTTAATGTCCGTTTGAGACCAAATTCAATAAAATATATATCATAGGCGCGGTAAACAGTACGCTGTCAAATCTGTCCAATATACCTCCGTGCCCCGGCATTATATTGCCGTAGTCCTTTACATTCATCTGTCGTTTTATCGTTGATGCCGCAATATCTCCCACCTGTGAGAAAGCCGCAGAAACAGCGCCGATCGCAAAGCCTATGACCGTCACGGGCGGAGCCCCGTTTTCCTCGGGTATGAAGCCGAGTCTGTCGCATACAAGAAAATACACGACAGTCAGTACGCCCGCACCTATAACGCCGCCTACAGAGCCTTCTATCGACTTTTTGGGGCTTAAAACGGGCGCAAGTTTATGCTTGCCGAATTTTACACCCACAAAGTACGCAAATGTATCACTGCCCCATGCACAGATAAGCGGAAGCCAGATAAGATACGGCGCGATTTTATATAAGTCCACAAGGTTGTACATAAGCATACCCACATATAAAAAACCGAAAACCGTTATGCTAACATCATGTATATCTGTCTGTTCATGCTGTGCGATAAGAAGTATAAGCAGCACAATGACAGCCGCCAATACCATAAATCCATTCAGCATCATATCACAGTTTTCACGCATGAATACATACCATATCTCCGCCGCAAAGCCAACAAAATGCACGGGTTTAAGCTTGCCTGAAACTGCCCTGTACAGTTCAAACATACCAATTATCGAAATGACCGCAGCACCAATTTTAAGCGGCAGAAGTCCGCCTAAAAACACCGCAATAAAGATAAGTGCGCCCACAACGGACGAAATCACTCTGACTGCCATACTATTCCTCATTTCTGCCGCCGAAGCGTCTGTCTCTGCTCTGATAGCTCTTTATCGCATCTATAAGGTCGTCTACCGTAAAATCGGGCCAAAGCTTATCGGTGATATAATACTCCGCATAAGCACTCTGCCACAAAAGAAAATTTGATGTTCTGAATTCGCCGCTGGTACGGATAACAAGCTCGGGATCGGGGGTCGGATAACTGTCGAGATTTTGAGATATAAGCTCCTCGGTAATATCCTCGGGCTGTAACTTCCCAGCCTTTACGTCCCTTGCAAGCTTCTGCACGGCACGTTTTATCTCGTCCCTGCCGCCGTAGTTCATGGCAATGGTAAGATGTATGCCCTTTCTGTCCTTGGAAGCCTCTTTCAGTTTTGCAATATCCTCCTGAAGATCGGGCGCAAGGCGCGAAAGATCGCCTACAGAGTCTACCCTGAAATCACTGTTTATATACTCGCGGAAATATTTGTTTATATATTCGCGCAGTATGCCCATTATGCCCTTGACCTCTTCTTCTGCACGTTTCCAGTTCTCGGTCGAAAAGGCATAGACCGTTATATGCTCCACGCCCAGATCTCCCGCCGCATTAAGCATACGGTCAAGTGCATCCGCACCCATTTTGTGTCCCATTACACGCGGAAGCATTCTTTTTTTTGCCCAACGGCCGTTGCCGTCCATAATTATCGCAATATGCTTTGGTACATTGTTCGCCATATTGTTTCCCTCTCTTTACAAAAAATAGTCTGATCGTAAAAAATCAGACTATTTTTATTTTATTAAATAGACATAATGTCCTTGTTCTTTGCTTCTACAAGTTTGTCGATCTCGCTTACATACTTGTCCGTAAGCTTCTGTATCTCGGTTTCAAGGCTCTTAAGCTCGTCCTCTGTTATCTCGCTTGACTTCTCCATTTTCTTGACTTTGTCAACAGCGTCACGGCGGATATTTCTTACAGCGACCTTTGAGTCCTCGCCTTTTTTCTTAACGTCCTTTGTAAGTTCCTTACGTCTTTCCTCGGTAAGTTCAGGGAACACCAGTCTGATTATCTTGCCGTCGTTGTTGGGATGGATACCGAGTTCGGATGTGTTGATAGCCTTTTCGATAGCCTTTAATGTGCTTGAATCATAGGGAGTGATATTGATAACTCTCGCCTCGGGTGTTGCAATATTCGCAAGCTGATTTATGGGCATTTCGCTGCCGTAACATTCAGCCTTTATCTTATCCAGAACGTGCGGATTTGCACGGCCTGCGCGAATGGTCTGAAGCTCGCTTTCAAGGTTTTTTACTGTTTTTTCCATCTTTTCTTCAAATGCTTTTGTTTTATCGGACATAGTGCGTCCCTCCTTATTTTAAAATAATAATTTTCTTATACGGTCACTACCGTGCCTATTTTTTCGCCGTTAGCAGCCCTTACAATGCCGTTTTCCTCGGCAAGTCCGAACAGTACAACGGGTATTTTCTGCTCATAGCAAAGGTTTGCCGCCGCAATATCAATAACCTTCAAATTCTTTTCTACGATATCTTTGCATGGTATCTCGTCAAATTTCTTTGCATCCGGATACTTGGCGGGGTCTTTGTCATAAACGCCGTCGATATTCTTTGCAAAAAGAATGGCATCTGCCGAAAGTTCACACGCACGAAGCGCCGTGACCGTATCGGTCGAGAAAAACGGATGACCGATACCCGCAGCAAAGATAAGGACTTTCTTCTCCGCAAGATATTTCTCCGCAAGATCTTTTGAAAATTCCTCTGTTACGGTACCGATTTTTATAGGTGTCATAACAGTTGCGCTGCCGCCTTTTTGTCTTATAAAATCGGCAACATATATCGCATTCATAACCGTTGCAAGCATACCTATCTGATCGGCCTTTGTTCTGTCCATAGCGGGGTTTGCACTTCTGCCGCGCCAGAAATTACCGCCGCCGATAACAAGCGTTACCTGAGTACCCATAGCGGTTATTGTATTTATCTGGTCTACGATACCCGAAATAATATCATTGTCAAAATTGCCCGCAGAGCTTGAGATAGCCTCGCCGCTCAATTTTAATACTATTCTCTTGTACATAAAACATATACCTTCCTTTTAAAGAGCCGCAAGGCCCAGTTTTTTAAAAAGCTTTTTAATATAGTTTTCAAAAGCCGCATCCTGCTGTTTGTCGAGTCTGAATTCGTTTTGAAGTGTACCCGTAACAAAGTTTATCTTTCCGTTTTCATAATTGATGTTCAAAAACGCTTCTTTAAGGTTGTCATGCAAAAGAGGAAGTTTGTCTTTCGGCACGCCAAGTACAAGTTTAAAGACCTTCGGCAGTCTTTTCCCTTTTATTATGTTAAAAACAACGGGTTTCAATACAGCCCACGGACAGTTGCCCTCGGGCGCTTCATTCTCAAAAAAATCCTTATTGACCGTACCGTCAATACTGAAATTGCAAAACGTCGTTATCTCACAGCTGTGCACCCTGAAAACATCAAAACCGTTTTCGCGCAGGAGAGCGTTCATAAACTTTTTTATATCCTCGCCGTCCAGTGAAAAAACGTACATTTATTTCTCCTTTTTTCTGAGATATTCACGCGCAGAATCATCGGTCAGTCTGTATGTTACGATACCAAGGCTTTCATCTGCCATAAATCCGGGCTGTACATAGAATGTCACTGCCTGCTTTTCAAAATAGAACTGAACGTCATCTTCCGTTATCTCAACATCTTTATATATTTTTTTATTTTTTGTCTTTGAATTGAAGCTTTTAAGCGCAAGCTCCATAGTCTCGCCCGCTGTGGGTATAAGCGACACCTGATCGGGCACTATATCCTTCCCCGTTACAAAGTCATAGTTGCACGATTTGTACTCGGTATGAGAAGCACCTGCAACGGTCGTTGTTATGGTATAAAGTACGGAAATAACATTTTCCTTGTTGTACTTCATTGAATACTCAACTTTAAGCGAATAAGGCGCTTCTGCCTTTGAAGATACAAATTTGACATCCGACATATACTTCTGTGCTTCTTTTGCATATTCCTTTACAAAATTGTCGCTCATATCACGAAATTCGTTCTTGTTTGCTTCGTTGAATTCTTTAATGACAGTGGAATAGCCCTTCATATTGGGAAATACGATATCCACTTTCAAATATTCTTTTTTGCCTGTTTTTTTGCTGACTTTTACCCTTGCGGTCTGATAAGTCATTGCACCGCCCGAATGATTTTGTGTATAGTATATTCTTTTGTTTGTTATTATATCCTGAGCCGATGTTGCGGCAAAGCCCGCAGCGGGACCCGATAACGTCATAACAAAAGCAGCAGCTATAGCTATAAATTTCTTCATAAAAAATGCACCTCCACGCTTTATTAAAGCTGACATAATTTTCTATAATAATTATACCATTATTATACCCTTATCGTCAACCGATTTTTTTATAAAAAAAGGCTGCGTTTTTCAGCAGCCTTAAATTGATCAAATTTTATTTTACCGGTGTTATATTCTGATCTTTAAGCACAACGTCGTGGGCACCGCCCTCTATGATACTTACAGAAGAAACAAGTGTAAGCTTTGCCTTTTCCTGTAATTCGGGGATGCTGAGTGCGCCGCAGTTGCACATTGTATGCTTGACTTTTGCAAGCGTAACGGCAAGGTTGTCATGCAGATATCCCGCATAAGGAACATAACTGTCAACGCCTTCTTCAAAAGAAAGCTTCTTGTCGCCGCCGAGGTCATAGCGCTGCCAGTTTCTTGCACGCGCGGAACCCTCGCCCCAGTATTCCTTCATGTAATTGCCGTTTACGATAACTTTGTTTGTCGGGCTTTCCTCAAAACGTGAGAAATAGCGGCCGAGCATACAGAAATCACAGCCCATCGCAAGCGCAAGCGTGATATGGTAGTCGTGAACGATACCGCCGTCTGCACAGATAGGTACATAGATGCCTGTTTCCTTGAAATATTCATCTCTTGCAGCAGCAACTTCGATAACGGCTGTTGCCTGACCGCGGCCGATACCCTTGGTCTCTCTTGTGATACAGATAGAACCGCCGCCGATACCAACCTTTACAAAGTCCGCACCTGCCTCTGCAAGGAAACGGAAACCGTCTCTGTCAACAACATTGCCCGCGCCGACTTTTACGCTGTCGCCGTAATGTTCTCTTATCCAGTCGATAGTGAGCTTCTGCCACTCCGAAAAGCCCTCTGAAGAGTCGATACAAAGCACATCCGCGCCTGCCTCAACAAGTGCGGGAACACGCTCCGCATAATCGCGTGTATTGATACCTGCGCCAACGATATAGCGCTTGTGTGCATCAAGAAGTTCAAGCGGATTTTCCTTGTGTGAATCATAGTCTTTTCTGAAAACAAAAGCCACAAGTCTGCCGTCCTTGCTCACGATAGGAAGTGCATTGAGCTTGTTATCCCATATAATATTGTTTGCTTCTTTAAGGGAAGTACCCTCTTCCGCATAGATGACCTTTTCAATAGGTGTCATAAATTCGGAAACTTTTGTAGACCTGTCCATACGGCTTATTCTGTAGTCACGGCTTGTAACGATACCCACAAGTCTGCCCTGGCTTGTGCCGTCTTCCGTAACGGCAACAGTCGCGTGGCCGCTTTTCTCCTTTAAATCAAGTATATCCTGAAGTGTCTGGTCGGGGCGGATATTGGAATCGCTTACTACAAAGCCCGCCTTATAACTTTTTACACGTCTTACCATATCTGCCTGGCTCTGAACGGTCTGAGAACCGTAAATAAAAGAGATACCGCCCTCTTTTGCAAGCGCGATAGCCATTTTGTCGTCCGATACGGACTGCATGATAGCCGATACAAGAGGAATATTCATATATAAAGAGGATTCCTCCTGACCCTTTCTGTATTTAACAATAGGTGTTCTTAAACTTGTGTTCTGCGGGATACACTCTGCCGAAGAATAACCCGGCACCAAAAGATATTCGCTGAATGTGTGTGACGGTTCGCTGTAGTAATACGCCATTTTTCTCGCTCCTTTTCTGTAGTCCGATAATAGTTTTTTAATGTTTAATATAAAGATAGAAGATGTACTTTCATACATCTTCTATCTTAAAAGTAATTATATCTATTAAACCACAAATCGACAAAAATATCAACACTTATTTTAAAATTTTTTCAAAAAATTTAAAATTTTATTTCATCGAGTCTTTAGAGCCAAGAACATTGGCGATCTTATTTTCAACAAGTTCCTGAATCATGTCTCTTGCAACACCAAGATAGCCGCGCGGGTCAAATGCTTCGGGCTTGTTTGCAAATTCCTGTCTGATGCCTGCCGTCATGGCAAGACGGATGTCTGTATCCATGTTTATCTTGCAAACACCAAGGCTTGCTGCCTTTCTTAACATATCATAAGGAATACCGCTTGCACCCTTCAAAGCGCCGCCGTACTTGTTGCAAAGCTCTATAACAGCGGGATCAACGCTTGATGCGCCGTGAAGTACGATAGGATATTTGGGGAAGCCCGCTTCTTCAAGCTTCTTTGTGATAACTTCAAGACGGTCAAAGTCAAGCTTAGCCTCGCCCTTGAACTTGTATGCGCCATGGCTTGTACCTATAGCGATAGCAAGTGAGTCAACACCCGTTCTTGTAACAAAATCAACAGCCTGGTCGGGATCTGTATAAGTAGCGTTCTTTGCATCTACCTTTACTTCATCCTCAACACCTGCAAGTTTGCCGAGTTCAGCTTCAACAACAACGCCGTGAGCGTGAGCATATTCAACAACTTCCTTTGTCTTAGCAACGTTTTCTTCATATTCAAAATGAGAACCGTCAAACATAACGGAAGTAAAGCCGTTTTCTACACAAAGCTTGCAAGTTTCAAGATCGGGGCCGTGATCGAGATGAAGGGCGATGTCGATACCCGTCTCTTCGATAGCAGCCTGTACCATGCCGTAAAGATACTTGGGCCCTGCGTATTTAAGCGCACTCTTGGAGCACTGTAAAATAACAGCGGAATTCATCTTAGCCGCACCGCGTGTAACACCCTGGATGATCTCCATGTTGTTGATATTGAAGGCACCTATTGCGTACTTGCCTTCATAAGCCTTTCTGAACATTTCCTTAGATGTAACTAATGCCATAATATAATTCCTCCTTTAAGGGCTTTTGCCCCTTATTTTTTCTCTATGGATTGATTATACCACACATTAAACAAATTTACAACCAAAATTTTTATTTTTTGTTAAATAGTTCACAATACTTTTTCGGCATTATATTTCAAAAGATATAAGCAAACGGCAATTTTTTCAAAAAAATTATTGAAATTTTTAAAATTGGGTATTGCTATTTTTTTATTTATGGTATATAATAATAACAACAAAAGAAAAACGGCACTAAGCCGATCAACAAATCAATATCCTGAAATGTGCGCCAGCCATAATTTTTGAACCTACATGACACAAAAGGGATTCCTATAAACCATATCTGATGCCGGGCCTCAAGCTAATTCCCTTTGGGCGGAGGAGGGCAGATGTGTGGGTGCGGTTGCCCACCTATCTTTGATAGGTGTCAAAAAATGGCAGCGGCATTTCGGGTTTTTTTATTTTTAGGAAACAACGTATGAAGTGGAATATATTGCAAAAACCGATAAACACCGATAAAACAGCTGCCGATAACGGGATATCCCCGATAAGTGCAGCTGTTCTTTTGAACCGCGGTTTTTCCGATAAAAAAACAATAGATGAGTTTCTGAACACTTCGTCCAAAAACCTGTCCGATGCGTTTTTGATAAACGATTTTGAAAAAGCTCTTGCAATTTTATCGGATGCGCTTGATAAAAAAGAAAAAATCTATATTTACGGCGATTATGACGCAGACGGCGTTATGTCTACGGTCATTTTATACCGCGGACTAAAAACACTTGGCGCCGATGTGCATTTTTATGTGCCCCACCGCGTACACGACGGCTATGGACTCAACCCCGCCGCCGTTGAAAAAATACACGACGAGGGCTGCAAACTCCTTGTTACCTGCGACAACGGCATAGCATCACTTAATGAGATAAGACTTGCAAAAGAACTTGGCATGAGGACAGTTATTCTCGACCATCATGAACCCATTGTCGAAAACGAAATTCAAAAACTTCCTCCCGCCGATGCCGTAGTTGACTGCAAACGTCACGACAGCACCTACCCTTTCCGTGAAATGTGTGCAGGCGGACTTTGCTACCGTTTTATAAAGGAATTCTACAAATATATAAATCAACCTTTCCGCCTTGACCGCGAGCTTGTAACTTTTGCGGGCATAGCGACGGTCTGCGACATGGTGCCGCTTGTCAGTGACAACCGCATACTTGCCAAAAATGCCATTTATCTGCTTAATCACGACATCAGAAATCCCGGACTTTCTGCGCTTGTCACCCGGCTTGAAAAGCCCGGCACAACAATAGGCGATTATGAGATAGGCTTTCACATCGGCCCGTCCATAAACGCGATCGGCAGACTTGAGGCCGCTTCGGAAGCCGTTAAGCTTTTTATAAGTGAAGATAAAGACGAAATATCGGAGTATTCAAAACTCCTCTATAATAAAAATAACGAACGAAAACAGATAACACGTTCCGCAGAGGAACGCATAACAAAAACCGTCGATGACTCCATGCCCGTGCTTGTTCTGTACGACCCCGACACACACGAAAGTGTCGCAGGACTTATCGCAGGCCATATCAAAGAAAAATTCTGCCGCCCCACCCTTGTTATAACCAAAGGCGAGGAAGGCTGCAAAGGCTCGGGACGTTCGGTCGAGGGGTATAATATGTTTGAAAATCTGTCGGCTTTTCGTGAGCTTTTCACAAAATTCGGCGGACATACCATGGCTGTCGGCTTTTCTCTTCCTTATGAAAATATAGATAAGCTCAGGACAGCACTCAACGAAGCCTGCCCGCTTAAAATTTCCGATATGGAGCCAAGCATACGCCTTGAATACGAAATACCGCTCGATCTTGTTTCTCTCGACCTTATCAAAGAGCTTTCAATACTCGAGCCTTTCGGCATGAAAAATGAAAGACCGCTTTTTTATACCTTAGGCGCAAATATCAGTTCGATACGTTTTGTGGGTGCGGACAAAAACATTCCACAGCTTACTTTTTCAGCCTCGTCAAACAAACAGATCCGAAGCGTATTTTTCGGCGGCGCAGAAAAAATAAAACAACTGCTTGAACAAAATATGAAAGCCGAATATATAAAACCGCTTGAAAACGGCAACACACTTAGGATAAACCTTAGCGCCGATATTGCATATACACTTAATATCAATACATATAACGGCGTTGACTATCCTCAGCTCAATATTATAGATATAAAAAATAACGGAGCGCAGTTTTAAACCACGCTCCGTCTTTTGTTATGTTTGTGTTAAATATCGACCACGATCAACCTCAAAGATAGATGCAGACAATTGCACAGCAATTGGCTTTCGGATATGCCCAAAGTTGTGATCCCTGCCGACAAAAAAACTTGTCGGCGCAAGCCCCGCCGTTCGGCTTATTTATATCACTTTTCCCCTGCCGTTAAAAAACATTATTTTTCTCTGAATCTCAGTCTGCCGAGCACACCGCTTTTATCAAGCACCGCGATCAGCGCCGCCGCTATCACTATGCCCGTTCCCGTCTGCATAATATTCCCCGGCAAACGTATCAGCGCATATTCAAGGTCATACATCGGTATTTTTATCAAGGTATATAAAAGTACCTGCACCGCTCCGCCGACTATCGCACCCGGAAGCCAGCCCCACTTTTTATCATTGAATATTTTATAAGTGAAAACACCCATTATTACCGCCATTATCGCCTTAATAAAAAACGTAGGCAAAATATAATGGGTATAGCCGCCAAGCGCATCCGCAAGCGCCGCACCAATACCGCCCGCAAATGCACCCCTGCGCGTTCCGAGCAGCATTACCGCAATAAAAATCATGCAGTCGCCCAAATGGGTATATCCACCCGGCGCAGGGATTTTAAAAAAGAATGTCATCACAAATACAAGCGCCGCGGCTATGGAAGTAACGGTAATATCTTTTGTTGTAAAATTTCGATCCATATGCAAAAATTCCCCCGATTTTTATCTGCATCGTCTTTCGCGCGTATTGTTTGCGGAAATACAAGCCGCAATCAAAATCATGTAAATATTCATATCAACTCCGTCACGCACCTCAAGCGAAAGTTTTGCGGGCATATATCCGCCGCTTGGCGTAACAGCCGCCGTCACATCCGCAACGGGCGTGCCGTCCAGCTTATATATCCTTGTAAATGCCGTATTTCCGTGTACATAGAAATCCAGACCCTCAATTTCATAATCCGCACTTCTTGGATTAGCCACCAGTTTACGTCTTACACTGAAAGGATGCGCGCCGTAAACATTTACCTTAAAACTTTCCATATCAATGGGATCGTATTTTATTTCCGCTATTGATTCGCCGTCCGGTGTTTCCACATCATACGCATTGTTATTTACGGCATGACGATGAACATGATAAATCAGCATACCGTAATCATTTTTTACCGTTATCGACGGAATACCGCCCATCACAGAAAAGCTCTCACGTTCCACCAGGATCCTGCGCGGAAGATCTGCGGCTGCAAGTTCCATACCGTACCCAACCGGTTTTTGAGTAACCCCCCTTGCATTATCCTGCACAAATTTGTCCTTTGCTCTGAGCGCATAACGCACAGCCGTTACCGAAAATCCTATCGGAATAATAAATGTAAGCGCATATATAACAGATCTGCCATGAACAAAAGCCATAACCAGATTATACGCAGATGCTATACCTATCCACGCAAATATCATAATTATAACCTTAAACAGAATATCCATGATCCTGCCGAACGAATTTGTCTGTGTCTTGACCTGCTGTCCGGTCGAAATGACACCGCGCTGTTTTATCTCCTCCGCTTCTTCACGAGTAACCTTGCAAAGAGTTTTAACAGCACCGAAACTTTCCTTTATCTCTGCAATACACATATCGCCCTCGTTTATCGTTCCGTCATCTTCGACCACTATTTTATAAACGCCCGAAGACGAAGCCGCCGTTTCTTCATTTTCCGCCACACAAAATTCCATTCTTGCCTTACCCTGTGCCACAACATTTTTATATGTTACCTCGCCCAGATACATTTTAGGTCTTTGCAGAAAAACGGAATAAAGAATATAGACACCGACAACGCCCAAAAAACCTGTTATCAGCAGTTCTACAAAATGCTCTGCAGCTACTCTCGCAAAATTCAGCGCCGAAAAATTGCCGCTCAGTTCTCCCATACATATCCATATTACCAACGCAAAAGCTCCTATGAACACCAACCCCACTATAATTGATATTATAGGCGAAGCGGTATCCGATGTGTTTGATTTTAAAACCTTATATCTCATATAAACTACCTCTGTAATATATATTGTTGTATAACAGTATATCACAATCCACTCGGTATTTCCATAGTAAAATAAAATTTTTTCATATTGATTCGATGTTCATTATTCTTTCTCGTTCTTTAATACAAACTGTTCATTATTTATTATTACTTTCTCAATAAAATCCTTGACTTCCTGCTTAAACGCCGCAAAATTCTGCGGATGATTGACCCAATAAAGAGGGCAAAGCTTCCCCGTTACGTCATAGTGACGTATAATATCTTTCAGCGGGTCAAGCCCATACCTTACACAAATATCTGCACATAACTCCGTCAGGCTCTGTCTTGTTTTTTCGGTAAACTTCCCGTCATCTTTTGGGTGACAGTTCTCAATGCTTATCGAATAGGCATTTGCCTCATTCGTACAATACGCCCATTCATTCTCGGGCACACATTGAATTATCTCGCCTTTCAGCCCCACTATGTAATGACTCGAAGCATACCCATGCTTTCCGTCTTTCAGACTCTCAAAATAGTTCCTGTTGCCCTCTGCACTGCTGCCCGCATTCCCAACATAATGAACCGCGATTTTTGTAACTCTTTTAAGCGGTATCTGCGGTCTGGAATAATTATTCGGTGTCAGCAGCATCTTTGTTATCATCATTTCCGCCGTCTCCTTTCTTTCTCAAAATGTCGATCGCCTGCATAAGTACTTCCGGTATCGGCACACCCATAGCTGCGGCATTTTCGATTATGCTTATCGTTTCGTTTGTAATAAATCCTATGACCGCAGCATCTTTAATAAAAGATGAGCCTATCACAATATCCAGCCTGCAAGCCATAAGCACAATAAGCATAATAACACCCTTTTTGCAAAGCCCCTTAAACCCTGCCTTGCTGTCCAGTGCCCCGTTTTCGGACTTTTGGCTTTTATGAAAAAACGCCGCCACAGCAAATCCCGTCACATAGTCGATTATCATAAAAATGACAAGTGTTGTCAGTGCCGCATCCCAGCCGCCGTAAACTTTCGCTATCATAGCCCCGACGATCCCAACCGCCGTACACAAAGATTCTTTCATACATTCACGCTCCTTATTCCATTGGCGGGCTGCTTTTTATTTTTAAAAACGCATCTTGCGCACCGCCATTTGTAAACACCATACATCCCGCGGTATCCCGCCATGCTCCGTTTTGCATTATCTTCACAACATCTCCGTTCTGTCTTATCGGCACATACCCCACAGGCCACGGGTACCCATCATTCTGCCCGTCCAGTTTCCATACGCCGAAGTTTTTGGGATAGCCGTTCTTGTCCTTTTCAAATTCCTCAAACTCAACCGCATCATACCCAACTATACGCGGATATCCGTCATTCTGCCCGTCAACGACCCAAATCGGAGCATAGCTTATATCTAAAATACACTCCGTTTCAAACATATCCCAGTCGGTCGTGCTTTTCATATAAAAATATCCAAACGGCATTGCAAAGCCCGTATAATAGTACCTTGTACGGTATGTATAAACTGCGTTGCCCACAGCACTTGCGCCAATACCAAAGACCCTCAAGACAAGCACACTGCCTTCATTGACCGATACCTGTACGTCAAAGCTTTGGAAAAATTTTGTCTGTTGCGGAGCATCGGCATCCAATACCCTGCTTGTCGTATGCACGACCACACCGTCCACAGATACTTCCAACCCAATCGTGCGCTCATTTGCCCCGAATTTCCACAGCGGAATCTTTACACCATTTATCACAGCATCCGTTGTGAAATTTATTGTCGTCCATGATTGACCGTTGGCATCGCCGGTTCGTCCGCCATCAGGGGAAACATGATATTCTTCTGTTATCATATTATCACCGCCTTAAATCGCAAGCCCATGCTCGTGCAGCCACTGCCCGTCCTGCAAATCGGTCGTCGGCGCACCCGTTACGGCTCCCGGAGGTGTAAATCCGCCCTCAGCCGCTAATGTGCTGTCATAATAAACGTTATTATATGTCGCACGGCTTTCCCATCTTGTTCCGCTTCCGGACCCAAATATCAAAATACAGTTGTGCAACGGCGAATCATAAGACCCAACCATTATACGTCCGTTTGACTTTACATTACCTTTAAACTCGCAGTTGACAAATACTTCAAAAGAACCACCCAGCGGCATCGCATAGTCCACCGTAGCGACAACTTCGGCATTTATCATACAGTTGTATACATAATTCACACTACCTGATAAACCGTTTCTTCCTATTCCGCATACAACACCGCCTTTGAGTATACCCGCAACACTACACATCGTGACCGTTGCTCCATACCCTCTACTAAAAAGCCCGCAGGCATCATAGTTCAAGTCAGTATTTAAACACTCTATTTGTCCCGAAATATGTACATTGTCAATATTACCGTATAGATAAAGCACGCATCCTGCCGCGGATGAATTACTTCCCGTAACCGTCACAAACACATTCGTAAGCTTCAGATTTTTTACACTGCCGTATAAAGTGCCGAAAAATCCCCAGTTACCATTGCCCGAATAGAAAATATTATCAACTTTGTGCCCCTGTCCGTCAAAATTAACGTACCAAGTACCCGTACAGCCTGCCCAGTTATACGGGTTGTCGTACTCTTTAAGATCCGCAAAATCCAGATCGGCAGTCAGAACTGCATCAAGATATTCACTTGATGTGCCCCGTCCGTATTCTCCGCCCGAAAATGCGACCAATTTTTCTATCGTATCTATTTCAATTACTGCCATTTCATCACTCCCTTATTACCGCAACACTACCCTCGGGCATATTCTCCGCATCCGCCTCGGCTTCTTCCTCCGTCGCGTACACCTTGAATATCACATCCTCAAACTCGTTCCCCGCATACTTCTTGTATACCTTGACCCCGTTTGAGTTCTCTTTGAATTTAAACCCGTATTCATCGCCCGAAGCGTTGTAAAAACTTATCTCCGCTTTTCTTCCGCCCGCCGATTTTTCTGCGCTTATGCCCAATATCTCGCTTGCCGTTCCGACCGTTTTAAGACATCTGCACTTGTACATATCTTCGGTTTCCGCACTCATAGCCTTGTTATGTTCTTTCGGGCTTAAAGTTGTAATACCCGCCGAAAAGTCCTCCAACGAAACAAAGAAAAGCTGGCTGCCGTCTTTCGTCAGCATCTCGGTCATACCCTCTGCGATATTTGTTCTGTCCGCAGGTTCGGCAAGCTGTTTTGAATAGAATTTTATCCCGTTTCCCTCTGCTTTTATAAAGTTTCTGTAGGTCAGCTCCGTCTCATCTTCAAAAGTCTTTGCATCATTTTTCCACTTCCACCCGCTGTCCGTCATTTCAATATTCGGTATCAGAGCAAAGTCCGAAATATTTGTCTCTATGCTCTCGATAAGCACGCCCTCGGATAAAGTGTATATCAGGGGATCATAAGCCACACTTGCGCTGACGATATACGCCGCCTTGTAGCTTTGCCATACAAAGCCCGCACCCGTTATCTCCAGCTGTATATCAAACTTTCCCGCATACTTCGTCTCATTTATGTCGGGTCTCCATTCCATTATAAGAGTGCTGTCTGCCGCTTTTATCTCCAACTCCGATGTGAAATTTTCCGTCTTTACCGCCGCAGCCGTTACATTTCTGTTAGGCAGTTCCGACAACGGCACATAAAAAACAAAAGTATAGGCCTTGTCGGAAAACTGCTTTACATTGTATATCGCAGGCACAGGCTGTCTGTTCGTTATCCGTATATCCATAGCCCCGCCCCCTTATATCTCATTCGGAATGATCCTGTAAGAAAGTACGGTATCGCTTTGAGCCGCCGTATCGAGCATAAAAACAAGCCTTTTCCCGGGTATATCCAACACGGGTGTTATCACGGCACTTGTATCGCCGCTTCTTGCGGTTATCTCCGTAAAATACGAATAATTGTCCGTATCAAACCTGTAGTCTTGGTCGCTGCCGTCGTAGGCCGCCGAAATATCCTTTACAAAATTCGTTCTACCCGCAGGGATAGTCACACTTCCGCTTCTCGGTGCAAAAGCGCTTATGTTTATATTTCCCGCACAATTTATCACACAGCCGCTGTTATATTCGTAACCTCTGTTTATGTAAGTCCTTTCGCTGCATCTGCTTTCCGTCACCGTAAGATGATATGTAAGCTCGTTCATATTTGTATAAAAAATAAAGTTGTGCGCAGCGCTGTCCTCGCCCGTATATTCAAAATCACAGTTCCGCACATTTATAAAAGGCACGGTCTCGGGCAAAGCATAATCGCCGTCTATCTTTATGCACGGATTATCATTCACAAAACGGCAGCTGTCAAACAGCACGCTTTTTACCAAAGGTTTAAGGTAAACTCCCCTCGATACAAAACAGATGTTTCTGAACACCGTTCTTCCCGCACCAATAAAAAAGCTTCTGACATCCGTTGTGATATTTACCTCGCCAAGCCCGATAAAAACTGCATCACCGTCAATATCAAGCGTATATACATCATAATCCCCCGGTGCGATATACACAGTACCGCCCGTTTCGGCCGCCCTGTCTGCCGCCGCCTGAAAGACCGTTTCGTCCCTTGCCGCGCAAATGTGATCCGCCATATTTTTAAAATCTGCCGCGCTGTTCTGCGCCGCAATAAGTATAGACTTTCTGTCCGCCTTGTCCGCTTTCAGTTTTGCCGCAAAGACCGCTGCATCCAGAATGTCCGCATTTTCGTTGAAATCGTCAACATTGTAATAATCCCCCTGTTCGGGTTTTATCAAAGAATAATTATCCGTAATTCCTGCCATTATTCCAATACCTCCTCCATAAGTTGTCTGTGTGTGTATCCTCCCATTTCCTCATGAGTAAACCGCCTTAAAAACCCGTGCGTGTTGTACATAAGATAAGCATTTATGACTATGTTCGCAGGCACAATCTCTTCAAGCGCCTCTTTTAAATAGTCAAACTGATTTTTTGCGGCAAGCGCAAGCCCCACAGTGAGCGTGTATTCGTCGTTTGCGTATTTTAAGATAAAATTCCCTTCGCCGCAAAGCGCATTAAGCTTGTTTTCAAGGCTTCGCATGGTGTATGGCGTGTCGCCGTTCAAGGCACTTTTTATCCTTAATCTCCTGAGCTCTATCGTGTCCGTGTCCTTCGGCACTATCGCAAGCATCTTCTCCCAGCGCTCACAGCCGTATTCGTCCATGCTGTCTGCAAAACACTCGTCAAGGATAAGATCTCCCTTTCCGAAAAGCAAAGTCAGTTCGGGCTCTTCCGCCTTGTGTATCTGTAAAAACTCGTAGACCTTTTGTAAAATATCGGGCAGGTAACCCGTTAAATGTACCTCTCTTGCCATTATCCAAGCACCTCGCCCTCAAAAGTCGAAGCGGAAATATCAATAATGCTGTCCCTGTCAAGCACAAAATTCTGCGCCTGCCCGTTTATTTCTATATCCGCAATATCCACAATGCCCTCGATATTCAGAAGCCTTGCGCCAAGCTGCATGATAAAAACGGTTATGCCGCTGCTCATCCAAGCCTTGTTAAGTTCCGAAAGATAATCCCGTACTTCCGCAAGTATCAGACTTTTAAGCGCCTCAAAATCATATCCGTCGGCATAAGTAATGTCTGCCGTGATATTAAGCTCCGTTTCGTTCACGCCCACCACAGTTACCTGATGCCCGATAGGCGCAATGCCAATCCCCTCGCCGCTGTTGGGTATCGGGTCTACCGCCGTTTGTATATCGTCCACCAAAGCAGAAGACGGCACACCGAAACTGCTGTCCTGTATCACTAATTTCACAGTACCCGCACCGTTCCAGTCCGCCGCCTTGTACACCTTTACACCGCCGACACCCGCAAGCGCAAGCACTTTCTGCTTGTAATCCGCCACATTTCCGCCAAAAGCCTGACTCTGTAAACTTGCCATGTACCGAGCCCGAAAGACCTCCGTGTCCTCCTCGTCTTCGCCCGGCACAAGCAGTTCAACCAAACGCGCACTCTCCAACCCCTGTATGTACTCAATGGGTATCAATACCCCGAACGTCCCGTTCGGTGCCGCCCCCGCTGTTTCACACCTCATTCGCCATAAGCCGCTTTCAAGCTTTTCAACGGCACAATAATTAAATTTGCCGCAGCTGAATCTTTTGTTTGAAATATCAATATCCGTCGGTAAAATTTCCGCCGCAAATTCGCCAAAACCCGCCTCTTTCGGTGACAGACCTCTCTCTGCCGCACGTTTTATCAGATACTGCCTTGTCGCAGTATCGGCAAAAGCCTCGTTCAAAACCGTTTCCAGTTCCAGATACATCAGCTGTATCTCTACCGCCGCAGGCGCAAGTGCATCCCATATAATACTGCCCTCGCGCTTATCCACATCGGTATTTACTCTCCTGAGCATACGCTGCATAACAATATCAAAAGTCATGTCCTCAAACACTTAAAACACCTCCCTTTGCGCCGTCACACTTCCCTCCGTGGTGTCCACAGTAAAGCTGACCGACAGCTTGTTTTTGTTCCTTGTAAAATTAAAATCATGCACAGCCGTTATCCTCTCGTCCTGCATAAGCGCTTCCGTTATCTTCTGTTCGACCAGCGCATACACATAAAGCCCGTCCATTATCTTGTCAAGCTCCGTACCGTAATTTGTGCTGTAAATGATATGTAAAAATCTGTCGGTCATAAGAATTTTATAAACTGCCTGCCGAAGGGCCGCAAGCCCGTCCGCATATCCTTTTATCCTGTCATTTTCCATATCCAGCGCATAAGTTTTAGTCGGATACAATACCACCTTTTCCACATTTCTAAGTCCCGTAAATTCATCAGGCACCATTTTTACTCTCTCCTTTCATCACTTCCAGAATATAAAATCTCTGCCCGCCCTGCATCTGCAAAAGCACCAGCCTGTCGCCCTTTTCAAGCCCGTCAAGTTTGTTGTTCTCAATAAAAAAAGCCCTTGTCACAGGCTTCTTCTGCTCGGTCTGTATCAAAAGACCTCCCTCTTCACTTTCATCCCTCACCACCTTTGCAAACATCATCTCCAGCGGGTATGACTGCCGCACGGCCTCCACCGCCGCGCGCTTTATCAAACTTAAAATATCATTCATCTGAACTCACCGCCTCTTCCGCTGCATTTAACGTCCATAAAATGTTCTCCGTTTTTAAATCTGTGTATAACGCTCTCCGCCGTCATTTCCGCAGACAAAATAATATCCCCGAGATCCATGCTCACAAATAAAATACTTCCGCCGCGCACTTTCAAATCGCCAAACACATTTTTAAGCGTCAGCTTTCTTTCAAGCAAATTGTACTTTTCCAAAAGCGTCCTGCCCTTCAAATTCACATCCGCATCCTTATCTGACAGCCTTTCATAATACTGCAATAACCCCCAGTTCGTCTGATTTTCGGCTCCATTGAAGATATAAAACTCCCTTTCGCCAGTTTCATCATTGTCAACTGACAATTTTATCCTGTCATAAACATTGTCAATGCTTGTGCTGTAATCATACCCCTGTATCTGTGTCTCATCCACATAAATATCGGTTTTCAGGCTTTCCCTCGGCTTTAAACATATTTCCCCGAAATCGTCATACATCACATAACCTTTTCCCGTGCGCTCATACGTCAGTTCCGCTGCCTTTGATAGAATATCAAACAGCGTGCCCTCTTCCATGCGCCTCTCTATCACATATTCCGTATCGGCAATATCCCCAAGCCTTAAATTATAGTCCTCGGCGATCATTTTCAAAAGCTCACTGTACTTTTTGTTTTCATATATATAACTGTCCTTGTTTTTAAAATATCTCAGCTGGTCGTAGGCTGTCACATTTATAAAATTTCTGTCCGTCCTCGACTTTGTAAAAACATATCCGTAAAATACATTTTCGCCGTTTACCCTCAGTCTGACCGGGCTTCCCTCCCGAAAATCAATTATCTCATCTTTCATCACACAAAATTTCAGACTTGACGGACTTCCCGTTTTTTCCGTGGTATAGGTTATCTCCCCCTTTACAACAGGCGCATAAATAAGCTCGTTTTCTATCAGCAATTCGCAGAACGTTTCTCCCTCGCTCTCCAAGCCGTAAAGTTTCCCGAATCGGTAAACACCCTCGCGGCCCGTCACACTTTTTACGACCGAACTTGTTATCTCCTTTTTCTCGGTCCTTTTGGCTGCCGCCGTCACTCCTGCACCGTTTCCCGCGCCCTCGGGCTTCACGCCGCCCTGCCAGCCCCAGCCCCTGAAATTGGGTATGGAAGAAATGCCGCACACATAGACCGTCTTTGCGGGATTTATACATTGCCCGCCGCCTATACTGAGCGCAACATGGCCGACCGACGGGTCCGTTCCGTTAAAATAGACCGCCGCTCCCGCAGGAATATTATTTTTATCGGCAGAAACACACCACTTGCGGTAAGCCTCCGTTGCCGTGCCAGCACTGCCGTAGATACCGCCCGCCTCATAACATAACCTCACAAATCTCTGGCAATAGCCGTCAAATTCCGAAGTGCCTATCTTGCTCTTTGCATAAGAAATGATCTTGTCCGTCTGCGTCAAGCTATCGCCCCCTTTATCTTCAGCACGGTATCGGGATATATCCACCAGCCGTTGCTGCTGCTTGCCCTGCCGTACTTTTTGGCGGCCGCCTCTATCACATCCGAATTTTCATCATATATCTCCTGCCACCTGCTGCCGTCTCCTAAAAATCTCTTTGCAATACCCCATAAAGTATCGCCCCGCACTATCGTGTATTCCCTGTCCGCACTCTCCGTTTCCCTCTGCGGCTGTGACACCACCGCCGCCGTATCGCCGTCCGCACTCTCACTCACCACAACAGTCTTTTTAAAAACATATTCCTTTAATTTCAGCGAAGCAACATAGTCGCATCCCTCGCTTGTACTCTCACTCACGGAATAGTCCTCCAGACTGCAAAACATTACAGTCCTCCCGTATTCGCCCCTTTCAATGCAAAACATAAATTTCTTCTTTTCGTTTTTAAGCCGCTCAAACAGCCCCAAAAAATATTGTGCATTTAAATACCCGCTTTCGTATAATGAAAACGGGTAATTTTTGTTGGGCAAAAGGCAGTCAAAACTTATCTCCGTCAGCCCTTTCATATTCAAAATATTGTATTCCGACCCGTCCGCAAGATCGACCGTGGTGTTTTTGTTCTTCACCTTTATCGTCACCTTTGACGGCGTAACGGGCAGCAGCGCCCCATCAATAAAAAAATAGTACATAAAGCCACTCCTTTCCTTTTATCAATACGCATATACACCCTCTGCCGCTGTCGTTATCGCTTCACGAAGCCTGTTTGCAAACTCGTCCATTATCTCGTCAACATCCGTTTCCGATGTGATGTTGTTTGTAATGCTTCCGCTCTCAAAAACGACCTCGACCCTCTTCTCGCCTCCCGCACCAAACGACGGCTCGGTATATATCTCCTCTACACTCGGTATATCCCCGATAAAATACTCACTCTCCATACCTGCCGCACGCTTCGCAGGCATAATATCCTCTCCGAAAGCCTCCGCCATCCTCGACACTATCTCGTCAGACCTCGCCTGCCGCCTTTCCTCACTTTCCCAAACTTGGCTATTATAAACATCCTTCATTGTCTGTACTTCATGGCCTGAATAACTTTCCCTAACAAAAAAACTCATTATCCTGTCATTTTTCTCGAAAGTGTCAACGCCTTTTGATACCACATCCTCCGCAATGTTTCTCCTTATCGGGATCAATTCAAATATTTCATTTATTTTTTCCCTTGTTTTATCAATCAACATTTTGAATTTATCTATCGGTTCTGTTTTTCCATCCGATATTTGTTCCATAAGCATAAAATTGTTTTCGTATCTTCTTTCCGCCGCTCTTCCCATACTCGGATAAACTTCTTTTACGATCTCCTCTCCCAAAACAGAAAAGCTGTTCTTTAATTCTGCAACAGTCCCCTGCGGACTATTGCTGACCGTTTCATACATACCGCCGACATTTTGATTCAGTACCTCACTTATTACCGCCGCACTTCTCATATCATCCGACATATCCTTATAAATTCCCGTATACCGATCTTCGGGAACAAGCTTTTCAATAACGGCTTTTTGTGCATCGCTTATTCTGAAACCGTTTTGCTCCGTTTCGGCATAATCACCTTTTGCTATCCTGCCTATGCTGTCCGCAAACCTTGCCATAGTGCCCGCGTCCACAGCACCGCCGCCCGACATTCCCGCCGCATAATCACTCAATGTGTCCATCATTGAAGCAACGGCATTTGCATCATCAAAATACTTTGATAAATCCATTGCCCCTTCTATCATGGTTTCATCTGTATAAATTCCTTTATCTTGTATATTCTCTGCTTTTTCTTTTATAAGCGTATAACTTCCGATATCCCTATTATATAAACCAACCGCAAGTTTCCTTTGTGTATTTAATTGTTGTTCATACAAATTTATGCTACCCGGAATATATCCCACCAATGTATCTATGACCCATTCAATAATTTTATTTTCAACCTTCCCGGCTGCTTTTTCAGTTAATTCAACTGCATCCATCAATAACACCTCCCAATAAAAAAATGCCCCTTAAATCAAGAAGCACTTTTCTTATTACTTATTTTCTTCTTCGTCCGCAGTAAGGGCACACATAAACCCCGCCTATCCTCTCGATTTCCGTGCTGCCGCAGCCCTCACAAACAAGATTTTTCGGCTCGTCCTTATCTCCCAATTCGACAGACATCATTTTATCATTTAGTTTACCTTTATTTCTTAAGTCCAAAATAATATCTTTTATACCCTTATAATTTTTTCCCAAATTCAAAACCGCATATTTTATTTCATCTTTGTTTGTATATGCCACGGAAAAAATACACTCACCGGAATTTGTTCTCAACTTTGTATCACATATTTTATCATATTCGATTTTATACATGACCCCCAAACTTGTTATCATAATTTCATTATCCCCAAATCCAAGCCGACATCTCGCCTTTGGCTCTGTATTTAATCCGCTTATCACAGCACAATAAAACTCCTTTTTTAAATTTCTGCTCTGCTTTGATCTATCTTCTGCCAATGCTTGATCTGATGTCTTTTTCATATCCGCGGCAGCCACAAACAAAAAATTTTTTATTTGTTCAAGTCCTTTTTGTACCATATTGTTCAAGCTGAATTTAATGTCCTTTACATCAAAAAATTTAGGAAAGTAAACTAAAACAAAAATAAAAGGAACACCGCACAATACAACCGCCCATATCAAATACACCCCTATATTACAGCCTTTTGATATTATCATTCTAACAGCAAAAAACAAAGCAGACAAAATAGAATATATTGCTGCCGCCGCTGTCAGCACCTTGCCGTTGTCAGCAACATCTTTGCCATATTCCGAGGCCTTTATATGTTTTTCCCCTTTATGAATTAATAAAAAAGTACAGATAACGGGCAGCCATGACAACAAAATAAACATTTCCGCTCCGGCTATCGCATCTTCAAGTGTATCATCAAATAAGCGAAACATTATCCATCCAAACCAAAAGGCTATTATATCAACAGCGAAAAAAAAGTCTGTTAATACTATATTCCTATTGACTTTCCTTTTTCCGTCATCCATACTATCCCCCCTTTGCTTCATTCTACCACAAGCAATATTCAAGGTCAACATCATTTTGGAATACATTTTCAAATATGTCTCTGCTATATTCTCTGCGCCCGTTCTTTCATTTTGCCATCCTTTTATGACCGTATTTTATCTCCTTATCAGTCCTGTTTCCCCATAAATCGCCTCTAAATAAAAACACTCCCTTAGGAAGCGTTTTTCTGTCACAACTCTGCTTTTGCTGTTTTCACCGCAAAAACACCGTTTTTCTTTATTCTATCAATATACTGTCTTGCTTTCAGCGGCGAATAAACCACTTCAACGGCAATATTCCCTATATTCCCGCTCTTGTCGTATGCAATAATAATATAATACTTTTTTTGCACATAACTTTTTTCCCTTATCCTGCCGCCAATTAAAGCACCCGCTGCTCCAAAAAGGACTCCGCCTGCCACAGCTGCTCCCGCACTTGAAACATACTGTTTTTGTATTTCCGTATCGGTCTGTAAAACAATATCATATATTTTTTCGTACTTTAATGTAAAGTCCGCACCTGCCGAAGATATTTCCAATGCATCACTGCCAAAAATTATTTTACAATCTGCGTTCTCAGCGATTGGCAGTCCGCACACATGCTTACCTATTATCTCCATTACTTTATTATTTTCAGCTTTTCCTTGGTCTTCTTCATTTTTCCCCTTGATATAACACCATAAAATTCTGGCCGTTATTATCAACGGTATCACAGTTAGGGCTATAATGAAAAAATTATATTCTTTAAAAAGAGCAATGTCATATATCAAAAAAAATATTGCGGCAGCATCCCATACAATAAGCGGTTTTAATAAACATCCATACGCTGTTTTTTTATCATCCATACCAACACCCACTTTTTTCTTTATTTTACCATAGGCAACAATTCCTGTCAACAGCGGTTTCGGCAAACATAATTATTCCTTTTCACAATGACGATAGCCGTATCTTTTCTGCCATCCCCATTATTTTTTTATAGTCATAATTTATTTCTGTACTTGTACTGCCTTTATCCATAAAATCACCCCCAATAAAAAACACCCAATTAAGGGTGTTTTTGTTTTTATAATTCTACAGTATCATGTTTTATAAATAATCCGCTATTTTTAGCTTTTTCAATACGTTTTTTCATAGCTAAACTTGATGTATCAAACTTAATAGCATTTTCAAGCACAATATAATCTACTGCATCATTTTTTTTGTAAGTAATAACCATATAATCTGCTTTTACTCTTTTTTCTTTTATCCTGCCTCCTATTATTGCTCCGACAGTACCAAATAAAGCTGCTCCACCTATTGCGCCACCCACGCTTGATACAAATTGGCTTTCCTTTAACCGCAAGTTTTTTTCATTTAATATGTCTATACTGTAAATCTTAGAATATGACAAATTGAAGGTTTGCTCGGATGCAGTTATTGTAAGCTTATCTTCATCAAAAAATACTTCACACTCTATATTTTGCATCAAAGGAAGCCCCATAACATGTATAACAAAACATGTCCAGCTAATTTTTTCATCCCATGCTTTTAATTCTTCCATTTTGTTTTTTGTAGTTTCTTTCATCTCACTTAATTTTGACAAAAAAGACATATCCGGTTCCCCCTTTTGCTTTTTTCTGCTTTGTTCTTACTTATTTTATCGTGCCGATCCATTGATATAGCATATTAAGCACTTTTCTTATTACTTATTTTCTTCTTCGTCCGCAGTAAGGGCACACATAAACCCCGCCTATCCTCTCGATTTCCGTGCTGCCGCAGCCCTCACAAACAAGATTTTTCGGCTCGTCCTTATCTCCCAATTCAACAGACATTTCCTTTCTGCATATTTTACCATCTTTAACAAATGTTAAAATACAATTTCTTAAATCATTATAATCCCTGTTTTCAATATGCAGTACTGCATATTTTATCCTTTCTTTTTCCGCATAAGCAATTATAAGCCGTACCTTTTCAGAAAATAATCCTAATTTAATATCATATATTTTATCATATAACAGGGTATATTTGACACCGATCCCCGATATTATAAGTTCGTTTTCTCCAAAAAACATAGTATAGATCGTATCTTGCTCAACACCCGTTTTATCTATCCAAAGGCAATTAAATCTTCTTGCCGCGGTTTCTTTTACTTTTCTTTCATATTCATCCTCTTTATTTATTTTCTCTTTGCCCAATTGACTTTTACTGTAAGGCATCGTTTTTTCTTTCGGCTTTATTTTTATATTCCAACCAACGGATAGACCAAATTTTATCATTATAAACAACGGCAGGAAAAACAGCATAGTTTCCCATATAATGCACATTATAAAATATCCGACACCCGCAAACATCGCACGCAGTTTAGCTATAAAAAGGATTGCGGCAATAACATTATAGACCGCCAAAAATATTGCAGCAATGTTATCATTATTCCTTATTTCTTCGGCAAAATCGGCTTGCATTGCATACTCTCTCCCCTTTTTCAAAGCAAAAAAGGTTGCTGTAAAACCTACGGCATAAAAAGTGCCAAAAATCATAAGCCCCACGATAAGCATCAACAAATCGTCCGAAAGCATCAGCCAAAACCAACCAAACAGCATTATCACTATATCCAGTATCACCAAAACATCCGTCAATATAGTATTAACCATCACTTTTGAAGCCTTTTTCCGTCATCCATACTGTCACCCCTTTCCCTCATTCTACCACAAGAAGTGACAGCAGTCAATTTTATTTCTTCCTCATTTTTTTGGCAGCCTTTTTCTCGTTTTCGTTTCTTATATCAATACAGGCGATAACAAAAGCCTTTTCGTTTTTCTCCAGACCCGCAAACTGCGAGGGCAGCATTTTCAGCTTGTGCAGCGCATAATACGCATACACAGCCTCAATGTCGCCCCCGGTTATCAGTTTTTTGCCTTATCTATCTTATCCTGCATACCTTCATTGTCATTTTGGCTGTTTATATACTCCAAAAGTGCGCTGTATTCTTTCGGATCGTCTATCATGGCAAGCAAAAGCTCCTCGGGAGTCCTTACGCCGTAACTGTCCTGCAATTCCGCACTGTACAGATTAGGCTCGGCAATAGAAGCGATCGCAAGCTTAACAAGATACTTCGATGTATCTATCTTCGTGTGATAAACATTCGCCTTGCCCTTTACAGGCACCTCATAAGTACAGCTTTCCCTTATTTCCTCGCTTTCCTTTGTAGTCAGCGGCTTTATCGTCCATAACAAAGGCTCGCCGTTCTCATCACAAAGTGATCTTGTCGCCGCATACTTCGTGTTTTCTCTCTGCTTTTTGTTTCCTTTTAAAAATAAAGATAAATTGCTCATAAAATCTTCCTTTCTTTCGGATAAAGGCGTTATGCCAAAACATAACGCCCCATATCATAAACTTTTATTTATTGCCGATCACTTTTATAACATACCGTCAAGCACATTAAATTCCTCGGGCATCGACCAGTCCTCAAACGTAAAATCAAAACTCTCGTCAAGATATTCGCCGTCCGCATCAAACTTGGCAATTATAATATTGTCAAGATTGCAGTCCTTGAGCGTTATCGTCTGACTGCCCGCCGCCGAAGTCGGGTCTTCATTCACAATGACCATATCAAAGTAAATATCCCTGCCGCTGTCCTTGTACTTTTTCATTACCTTTCTGAAAATAGAAGTGTTGTAATGGAAAGTCGCGCTTCCCGTACCTTTCCAGCCCGCAGCCTTGTTGCCCTTGCCCGTTTTGCCCAAAATAGGCACTTCCGTTTTGGTCTTTTCCATTTTCGCCTCAAGGTCGATAGCCTGCATAAAATTGTATCTGTTTCCCTCGATAGTTACATAACACTCCGCAAGCTGCGCACTTACGGTGTCCTTTCCTTTCATTATGATATTGCTCATATTCACATTCTCCTTTCTCTTACTCCACTATTACCGTCATATAAAGCTGACCCATAGCGTTTATAATAGTGATAACATCACTCACAACAACGCTCTTCTTGCTCTCGCCCTGCTCCACAGTAATGTCCTCGGGCTCAAAATCCTCTATCGCGCGTATATTTGCAAGCTGCTGATGATGCGAAACAATATCGTTCCAAAGACTCGCTCTGCCCGCCTTGTCATTCGGCACAACACCAAGATAGCGCGTATTGAATATCTCCGCAATATCATTTGCTATATTGTCGCACACTCTCACCGTCTGGTTCTCTTTGAAAATATCCCCCTTTGTATCGCTCACCGTCACCAAAGTATTTATATCCGCAAGCACACGAAGTTCGTCGCCAACAAAATGCAGCGTAAACTCGCCCGCTTTTATCGCATTTTCAAGCTGTGCCTGCGTATAATCCGCGCCGACGGAAAATTCGCCGTCATAGCGCTTGTTAAGATTGCTCTTGTTTATCTCACAGCCTGCTATCGCACCCGTTACCCAGTAAACAAGTCCCGCCGAATTTTCATCCGTACCCGTGCACGCATTCTTAACACTCACAACGCCCTCATAGTACGCCGCCGTATAATTGTAAACAACAGTTTGGAATTTAAGACCGACCTCGTCACGCATACGCTTTGTAAACGCCGTATAAAGCGCCTTTGTCGCCGTGTCTGTCGTCACCACACCAAGCGCATTAAAACTGAATTTTTCAAGCTTGTCCAAAAAATTCTGATGTGACTGACCCGAAACTGTTCCGTTTGTACCGCCCGACAATGCCGCAGGTGCAGTCACCGCAAGTTCCGCCGACTTAAAATCCACCCAGTCGTTACTCACAAGTTCCGCCGAACTCTCGACCGTCTGTATGTCTGCCTGAATATTGCCGACATAAGTCACAACATCAAATTTATCCTCATCATCCGCATTCACACTAATGCCTATCTTAATGTCGTTTCCTCTCACACCGCTGTACTTTGCCTTTGCAAAAGTATTTTCGGCCTTTGCACCGCCGTTAAGTCTGTACGCATAAAGTGTCTTGATATTTTTAAAAATATCCCTTATTCCTTTCAGCTTATCATTTGTGTACTCGTAGCCGAAAAACTTCATGCTGTTTTTCTGAATATCGCCGCTTGTTACCGTAAATATCTCATTCTCGATACCCCAGTCAAGCTCAAATCCCATAGCCGCATAGCCTCTTTCGCCAAGCGCTGCCGCTCTGTTGTTTGCCGAAACAAAATTGATGTACGCTCCGGGTAAAACCTTGTTCTGTGTTATAAAAATACCTCCGCCTAATGCCATATTACATTCCTCCTTTGATATTGTTGTTTAAATAGGCTTTTATTCTCTTCCACGTCTCTGCCTTGGTGTATTCCCCATCGTCCAGAAGCGCCGCAAGCACATCTCTGTACTTTTCAAACTCCCTGCTTTTGCACAGCGCAGCCTTTGTAAATCTCTTCTGCGCCTGCTTTTCATCTTCTTTTTTCATATTAATTGCTCCTTTCGTTTATCACGGTCAATTCCTCCATAAGCGCCGTATCATCCTCAATAAGATAAAACATATCATAATTTATGTAAAATTCAGTATATCCGTCGCCTTTTTCCACTCTCGGCTTCGATCCGTACAGCATTATCTTTGCACCGCCGTTGTCTGCCTTGATATATTCCGTACATAAGTACAGCTTTTCCAATGTTTCACTTATCTCGTCATTCATTCTTGCGCTGTCGCTCGGTATATACTGTATACAGATCTCATTTTTTGCAAGATATCTTCTTCCCCTGTATCTTTCTCTGCTGAGTTTTGCGCAGTACACAAAAAAGCAGGGCAGCTTCAGCCCCTGCTCCACCTGTTCGGTATATATCGTAATATCAAAACATTCATTCAGCGCATCACAAACACCCTTTACAATATCCATAGCACTTACCATAAAATTCCCCCTTAACTGTATTTATCGGCAGCCGTCAGCACAACTTCCTGATGATCGGTGTAGACAGCAGCCTTGCCGCTTGCCCTGTATTCACGCTCAACATTATTCTGTCTGACGACCACCCTGCTTCCCTCCGGTACAATAAGATCATTTGACAAAAACAGCCTTATCACCTGTTCGGACTTTGCAAAAGTCTCACTCTGCAAACCCTCATGCCCGCTGCCGTACTTTTTGTTGTACGACAGCCTGCATTTTCCCTCATATAAAACCATATCTGTCTGTCTTGTTATACCGTCCTCGACCACATCTTCCTTTCCGTATATCACACATTCCCCGATATACAAACTTTCAAGCGCTTCTCTTATACTCACATTATCACCTACCACTTAAATTTTCTGAAACGAATTATCTCGCTGTCTGTCAGACAAAGTGTATCAATAAAACTCTCCAGCCTCTGCGCACAGCTTTTCCTTTCCATATAGGTAACGGATGTATCGCCCTCTGCAATGGTCTTTATCAGCCTGCCGCCTGCTTCATCATAACTGTCCAGCCCGCCAAGCATCATTCTTCCGCCCAAAAACTCCCCGCAGGCCATATCTATCCCCTTGTAATAAAGTTCATCGGGTACTTCGTTCGTATTGCAAAGATTGTTTATCCTCTCTTCCGTCCGCTTTAACGCAAAGCGAAGGGCGGCATTGTCGCCCTCCGCAGTTTCATAGCCAAGCTGTTCAAGTCTTGCTTTTATTTCTTCTATCGTCATACGCATCAGCCTTTCGATATAATTCTTGCCACAGCAATAGACTTGTGCGGCACAGCCACAGTACCGTCATTTATAATGCACCAGTTATCGCCGTCCGCAAGATCGCTGTTTGCCGCCGATACCGTAAGTGAAGCAGGCTTTTCAAAACTGAGACCCTCAACACCGCAGATATATCTGTCACGCACAAAAAGCGTATCTTCGCCGCCGTTTTTAGCGGGGTCTCTGCTCATTTCATAAGGCACATGATCGCCTATATTGTCAAGCACTATCGCGCCCTCGCCGAGCACATAAGTCGTATACTTAGTATAAGCGGGATCGTCACCGCTTGCCGCAACTTCCTCAACGGGCATACCGTCATCAATAAGCACCACTCTGCCGTTCCATGTACCAATATTAAGATCTCTTGTTATGCCGTTTTTATCGGTATAAGTAAGAAAACGCATAAGGTTGAGATTTTCAAGATTGGTTGCCACAACAGAATGCATAAGCACAAGCTTAAAAGCATCCATATTGTCACCGCATGCCTGCTGAATTGCCGAATTGAGTGTCGTTGCCGCAAGATGTCCGTCATCGACCCCCGTCACATCATAGGTGTGATTTTCAATAAATGCCTTTGCGGAAGTCGCTTCGATCGTGCTGCCCGTTGTATTCATATCAAAAATACCCTCCAGCATTTTAAGCAGAATACCCTGCTGCACTTCTGCCTTGTAGTCCGCTATCTGTGCAGCCACGCTGTCCATAAAATCAACGCCCGCCGTTACATTTTTGCTGAAACTCCTCTCTGTCCAGCTGTCCATTCGCGAAGCCACAACAAAACCCTGCTCATAAGTGGTCGTCGTTGTTGCGCTTATATTGCTCGCACCGTCATTGTTCTGCGATGTTGCCGCAGATATTCTGCCAAAATAAGGCACTCTTGCATAAACCGAGCCCGTCTGATTTGACAGCGCCGCTCTTGCATTTTCATTTACGCCTACCGCACCCGACTGCGCAAGCTCACTCTTTGTTACATTTGGTATTCTTTCCACATAAGCACCAAACGCCTGTGGATTAAAACTCTTTGAATTAAATTTTGCCATAATTAAACATCTCCTTTAAAATAAATAATAATTTCTGTAATAAAAAAAGAGGATCTCTCCTCCCGTAAAAACTCATATTCTATTTTTCTTCACCCAAAAGCATCACCTCCTTTCGGGTATCTTTCTTAAAATTCTGCGCCGGGATTCTTTTCAAGATAAGCCGCAAGTTCCGTATAAGTCATATTCTTCGGGTCTCTGCTGCCCGGCAGACCGTCCTTGCTTTCCCCCGGTGCAACGCCTTTCAGCTTAGGTGCTCCCTCAAACAGATAGCCGTCGCTCTTTGCAAGTGCCTTTATCTGCTCGGCAAGGCCTTTTATGGTGCCGTCCTCCGAAAGCTCCGTCTTGTCGTCGATAGAAAGCAAAGCCTTGACCGCCTTGATGTTCTTCGCGCCCGCAGCAGTCAACGCCGTTGTTATGGCATTGTCCACTTTCAGATCGCGCAGCTCCTTGGCGTGCTGCTCCGACAGGCTCTTGTTCTCCGCCTGTAAACTTTCTATCTTCTCTTTCAAAGCTGCATTGTCGCCGCCGACCTTTTTAAGCTCTTCAAGCTGCTTGTCGCGCTCACCGATAGTGCCTTTAAGCGTCTTGTTCTCCTCGTTCACCTCGTCAAAACGTGATTTCGGTATAAACTCGCCGTTTATAATATCAATGACCGTCTTTGCCTGCTCCACTGTAAATCCCTTTGCTAATAAATCTTCTTTAAATTTCATAGTATCATTTTCCTTTCCTTGATTTTTTTCGTTGGTATCGCCAACACCGAAAAGTCTTGTTCTTTTACGCCTGCAATACCAAAAAGGCGGCATAAGAAAAGGGCAAGCAAACGCCCGCCCTATAGAACTAAATATAGATTTTTATACACTTCCTATTCCCTACACCATAGGCACCACCCCTTTTATTGCATTAAAAAAGCACCTACCGAAGTAAGTGCTTTTATATTCCTCTTATACAATCTGTAATATCAATATCTTTTTTGCAATACACTTTAATACCATTTGGATACTCGACATATTGCAAACTCTCCCCGCAGCGAGGACATTTAACATCTATGCTGGGAGTATTCATCTTTTTATCAACTGCTTCAAATTCTTCTTTACTCATAGCCATAAATCAACAACCTCGCTTTCTTATTATACTTTATACTAACGCCAGCTTCTTTCGCTCGATCATAAGCATCAATCATTAACATTTTTCTTTCATCATCTGTTAGGTTTGGAGTTTTTATTGCTGCATCGTAACTTGCCCGAAATTCATCGCGCCAATCTCCTATAGAAAATTTTGATGGATAGTTTAAATAATGGCCATAATATTCGTGAGCCAAAACCGCTCTGCTTGACATCAAATCCCTATTATGTATTGAATTTATATCTGGCAGAACATCTCCTCTTATATAGATAATTTGCTGACTATCTCTAAACCCTGTTCTTGCACCTTCGTTAAAACGTAATACCTTTTCAGGGATTTCTATTTCCAATGCTGCTGCTTTTATTTCTGATATCTCACTATCGGTTAAAATATGCAACGGGCTTGTTCTAAGACCATTTGCCATATTTCTTTCACTTTTTATTATACCACGTTCCGCAGATTTTGCAACACCTTTCGCCATATTTTTATCCAAGAATTCAACAAATTGCGGATCAAGCAAATCACGCTCACCTTTGGTGTATGCCGCGAAGCTTTCAGCAATATACTCGCCCTTGCTTGCGTTTGCATAGCCGGAGATCTGCGGAGCATATTTCGTCATATTCTTGCCCATAGAATTATTGACATCCGTGCTCAAAACATCCCATTGAACGTGATGTCCTATTTCGTGTGTGATATGGCTCTTTACACTGCCGTCACCAACAAGCGATCTGCCCGCTTTCTTGTACGTCTCGGCAAGTTCTCTTTGACTGCCTTTCAAGCTGTCAATATTATCCAAAACATAATCGTATGCTTCCCGTGCCTTTTTGTTGTACGCTTCAAGTGTCTTTGCATTTTTCAGCACATCTTTGTTTATAAACAAGCCTTTTTCGGTCGGGTTATATGCCGCAACTGCATCCGCACCGTCCTTAAATACCTTTTTGCCCTGTGCAGATGTAGGCGAAATAACCTTAATACCGCTTATCGGCGGCAAATCATACTCCGAATACAGTTCCTCGAGGGTCTTGTTGATCTCGTTTGCGTGTTCAAGCGATATTCCCTTGTAAACAGCCTGATTTTTGAATGTCGGGCTGTAGCCGTCCGAAATAAATTTCTTTGCGTATTCCTCCGCCGCCTCTATACTTTCGGCAGGCTTAAAGAGAAACTCTTTCGGTGCTTCAACAGGTGCGTGTTTTTGCTTATTCCACTCCGCCACAGTCTCCGTCTTATCCACAAACACGCGTTTCCATTCGGGGTAAGTCATATCTTCGGGAACGGAGACCGTCTTTCCCGTTTCGGGGTCTCTTGCGGCACGGGTACCCAATTCAAACTCGTCGTCGAAGTACGGCGCGGTCACGCTTCTGCAATTCGGATGAAAAGGCGGCACGGTCATTGTCCCGCGCAGGGGCTCGGTCATTGCCCCGCGCAGGGGCGCTTTCGGTATAGACCAAAGTCGCTGCCCTGTTTGCGGTCGTATTGAATTTCTTTGCGATAGCCTGTGTACTGTCCTGCACACTTCATCCAAGCATAATATTTCGTGTTATCTCGGTATCGAGGTTATTTATAAGTTCAAAACTACATTACCTTAATTTCCACTCTCCGCTGTCTTTTTCAATTCATTCTTCACATCATCCACCCACGGATGATTTTTAACTATCGTTTCACGGCTGATTATTCCCTGCGACCTCACGCAATTTTCAATAACGCCACTTTCATCAATAAGCATATCGCGGTTAAAGATCACTTCCGCGGTCTCATCAAATCTCCCAAGACCGTTGTTAAAAAAATACGAATCCGCAAACCAAAGCAGTTGTTCAAACGCTGCCTGAAACTCGGTCTCCATACCGTTAGCGTCAAGGTCAATGTCACTGTAAACGCTTTGTATATTCATCTGGTTCGGTGTACCGCCGTTTCTTAATTCACTCGCATCAAAACCCCTGCCGTTTTCGGTAATTGCCTTTTTAAACAGCTCAATTATCTGCTTGTAATTTTCGCTGTTCACATCAATGCTAAGCGTTTCAACAGCACCCTCCGCACCGTCTATCGTGCGCACCTTGACAGCCCCGTAGGCCGCAAGATTTTGTCTGAACTCGCCTAAATTTTCGCCGTCATAATTTTTCAGCACCAATATCGTATTTCTGACATCTTCTTCCATTCCGTTCTGAAAATTACTCATCAGCACATCAAGCCCGTCCTGCAAAGTCTTTACATCCCTTATCAGCGGTATTTCCTGCGCATTGTACTTAAAAGCCACAAGCGGAATTCTTGTCCAGTTGTAGTTTCCGCTTAAATAAGTATGGTTCTCCCTGTCCTCATCGGGCACAAGCTTACCGCCCGATAAAACATAGTAACTCACACCCCTCTTATCATAAACCTCCACTTTCTCGACTGTCTTTTCCCTGCGCCCCTCGTAACTCACAAGCTCATATACCCTTATCGCATAATCAAGCCTCGTGTGCTCCGCATCAGCCCAGCCGGGTATCACCTCATACGGCTTAAACCGTCTGAAAGCAAGCTTTCCGTCCTCGTCTGTATAAATATAGACCCAGCCCAATCCGCAATTAAGCGCATCTTCGCCGACATTTTTCATAAGTCTTTGAAAAGCCTTGTTAAAAATCTCTTTCAAAAGTCTGTCATATTCCCCGTTCCTGCTGTAAACGGCAAGCGGCCTGCCAAGCAGATAGTTAGCCTTTTGCGTAACAAGATGCTTGTATCGGTTGTCCACCACCCTGTTGTTCGGCAGATTATCCACGGGCACAGGCTCGCCGTCCTCGCCGATCACGGTCCTTTTTCTGTTAAGTATGTCATGCAGCCCAAGAAAATATCTCTCGCCGTCCAACATATCCCTTAACTTCCGCGAGCATTTAAACTCCCTTATCTCTTTTGCAATAAACTCTTCATAAGTCATTGGTCTGTTATACTCGGCTCTTTTCAAGCCAAAAATACTGTTAGCCGTCTCCATTTAATTCCCCCTTTTACTTAAAACTGAAAATATCTCCTTTCGTACAATCCTCCACGGCATATCTCATCGCATCCATCAAATGATCGAATCCCGCCGCAGGTTTGTTTATCCTGCCGCCCATTCTGTCCTTTTCCCAGCTGTAATTACCTATCTCACGTATAAAATTCTCACACCTCGGGTCAATTATCATCTTGTAGTCCTGCAAAAAATCAATGCCGCTGTTTATGCTGTCACGTCCTTTGCGCGCCGCTCTTATACGCCTTATCCCAAGTTCACGAAGCCTGTCGATGCTTCTCGGTTCTGCGCTGTCGGCAATTATCACCTCTTTCGCATAACCCATACTTGAAATTTTTTCCGCCGTCTGTTCGGTACTGAGCGCCTTTTCGTAAAGTTCGTCAAAAACATATATTTCCTTTGCCGCCGTATCTATAATACCGCAAAACAAAGCCGTCGGGTCGTTCGTATATCCAAAGTCCAGACCAAACACCGCCTTAGTATCGGCATTTACGATATCCCGCACCTTAAATTTTCGCTCTTCCCAACGCTCGTATATAAGTCCCTCTACAATACCCCATTCTCCAAGTCCCGCCACTTTGTAACGCCGCGGGTTATTGCGCTTCATTTCCTCAAACACTTTCAGATCGCTCTCATCCAAAAACTCGTTTACCGTGTAGTCTGTAGTCTTTGCAAGCACTTCGGGATCTTCCGCATCAAAAAAACGCCGCTTTAACCAATGTTTTTCATTCCATGGATTAAAAGTCAGCGTCACCTGCTTGAACAGCCCCTCGGGTACCTGTCCTCTTATACTTTCGTCTACCATATTAAAATCGTTTTCGTCGTTGATCTCGTAGGCCTCCTCTATCCACAGCCAGCAAAGCGCACCCGTTGAAACCGTGATCGAAGTTATCTTTAACGGATCGTCAAGCCCCCTGAAAAAAATTTTCTGCCCCGTCGGCTTATAAACTATCTCCAGCGGACTTAATTTGCACTCAAACAGCTTATCCGCACCAAAGCGGTGTATCGCCCACTTTAACTCCGTATAACAGCTGTCTTTCAGCGTTGCGAACACCTTTCTTATTACAAGAAGATTAGCCTGTGGATATTTCATTATTCTGTAAATAAGATTAAGCGCCGTCGTTTTGCTTTTCTTGCTTGCACGGCTGCCCTTGCACACGCGGTAACGTCCCGTAAAATGCCAGAAATCCGCATACCCCTTGCCCACAACATCGGGCAGATAAATATTATTCACTCAACTCACCCTCGCCCGAAAAAACTATCTTCGTCACACCGTTGACCTCAACCGTGTCCTTGAACAGATTATAGCGTTTGCCAAGCAGTTCCGCCGCTTTCAGCCTTTCTTTTGCACCGACCTCAATTTCGGCAATGCTCTGAGCCCCGCCGCCTATGCGTGCCAGCACTTCATCTTTTTCCCTGCCGCGCATAACAGAACTCAGATAACCGATGACCTCATCTGCGCCCGCGGCCTTTTCTTCATTCATAAGCTGCGATAAGTATGCGCGCACCTCAACATCCTGCAATATGCTCTTTTCGGCATTTTTTGCCGTTTTTTCCGCATATCCCGCTCTTAAAGCGGCAGCATAAGCATCTCTGTCCTTGATGTATTCATCACAAAACTTTTTTCTCTTTGGCGTCAATGCCATTCTATCTCCCTCCTTTTTTGCATAACAAAAGGGACAGATTTTTGCATCTGTCCCTTGCCAACTTTTCACAATACCATTATACCACAGTCAATATGTGTTTTCAATCAGATTTTATGTGTTTTTTGCAGATTTTATGTGTAATTTGTAAGATTTTATGTGTTTTTTGCAGATTTTATGTGTTTTATATCAGATTTTTTCAGATTTTTGCAGATTTTATGTGTTAGAGTATTCTAACTCAAGACATTCCGGATAAATTTGGTTCATCAAAATTATTGACTTGTGCAAACTCTCCGTTTTTCGCTCTTTTTCTGAGATCCATAAAAACCTGAGCATTATACCCGAGAAAAACATTCGGATTTTTTTCCGTCAAGCGGTTACCAAGATATTCAAGTTCACTGTTTACATCGCCTTCCTTTATTCTTTGAAGCGAATTTATGGCAATGTCCACTATATCCACAACACTTCCGTCGCGTTTCAAAACTTTAACAGTCTCGTTGGTCTTTATACCGTTATACCGCTGTATCTGCTTGTAAAGCATAAGTATATCTTCATACCTGCAAGGCACGATGCCGCTTCCTACACCCACCACAAAATTTTCGGTAGCATAGGCCTTTAATGTTGGCATCCACGAAGCCCCCGCCTCCGACATTTCCGCATCAAGCAGACTTATCATTTCGGGTGAAAGCTTCTTTACCTTATTAAGTCTTATAATATTAAACGGTATCAAAAACAGCGCCGCAACAAATGCCGCGATCAGCACAAGCGCATACCAGCCCTCCGACTCCGCCATAACACCAAGTAATGTTATATCCTTGACATTAAGCTGAAGATATCCCGATATATCATCCATATTTTCTGCCGTGATACCCTCGTCGGGATAGGCCTCCTGAAGATCCTCCAGTAAAAACTGCCTTGCATCGGTATTTCTGAACTCCGACGTAACGCCTCTTATATGCGCGCTTCCCGTCGCAGCCACACTGTCGTTTATCTCTTTTTCCTGCTTGCCGTTTAATTTAAGCACATAAACATAGCCGTTTTCGTCAAAAGCCGCATCATAAAGTTCCGAATTATCATCCGTACCGGCAAAAGAAAAAATCTCATCCTTTACATCTATGTACGCCACCTGACGTGGTTCGTAAAACGCCTCACCGTCATAAAAATAATTATACCAGTCCTCAAGCGACCTTTCATTGGCTATCTTTCTTTTTGCATTTAACGCGCAAACAACAACTGTGCCTGCCATGACCAAAAGCATCACAAAACCAAACACAAGCTTTGTCTTCATGCTTTTTTCGCATTTCAGCACATTGTCGTTTTTAAAACCCATTTTTATTCAATCCCTTTTTCGTACTCGTCAATAAAATCTCTTATTTCCTGTACTATCTCTTCATTTCTGTTCTTGTTTTTCTTAACAAGACACGCAAGCATATCCTTAACATCAAACTTGCCTGTTGTCGCCTTAAAGATCTCGGCTGCCTGGATAGCGGCAAACTCCGCTGTTGTATAAGCAGGAGCATAAAGTCTGCTCTGCGCCTTAACTATCTTAACATTGCCCGCAACCTTAACAGCACCCTTTTCCATAAGTCTGTTAAGAAGATGATGTGTGGAATTGCCCGAAGCATGGCTTACCTGCTTTGTTACCTCGCTTGCAAGCATAGGCTTTGCATTCTTCCACAATATTTCCATTACTTCGTATTCTTTTTCGGTAAGTACCATCTTTGCCATTTCATTTTCCTCCTGTTTTAAATGCAATTTTCCTCAAACTATACTTCTATTTTAACCTAAAATTTCCACTTTGTCAACATCAATACAAATATAGTTTCTATTAATATCAATAAATGACAATAAAGTCAAAAAAAACATTTCTTATTGACACAATAGCAAACCCTATGCTATAATTTTATTGATTTGTTAAATTTTAACGCAATAAAGGAGGTATATATCATGTATCAATACGGTTTTATATTCTTTATCCTCGGCTCGTGGTTAGGCGCTTATTTTCATGCGTTTATAAGCATAGCCATTGCCGCTCTCTGCGGCTGCGATCTTATTACGCTTGTAATATTCAACAAGCGTATCATTCATTCCAATGGGAAGACCGATGTTTCCGACCATCATTTTACGGCATACCCCGTCTCCTCTTTTATGAGAGCGGGCACCGACGCCAAAACCATTACCCTTATCAACACCGCAATATTCATAGCAGAAATACTCATTTCGATATTTCTTATTTTCTTTACTTTCATAGCTGCTCACAGCACAGCTATGATGTATCTGATGAACGCTTTTGTCGGCATACTGTTTTTTTGTATATCTTTCTATATAAAAGACACCATGACCCTTGTTTCTAAAAACAAAAGCATAGACGGCAGAGTCCGCTATTTATTAAAAGAATTGCAGTCGGGTAAAGATATAAACGATCTCGAAGTCTCGCTTGCAGATGCTTCAATACTCAAAAAGCCCGATTCCATGCGTTTTGTATACTACGCTCTTTGTTTTGAGAAAATGCTGTATAACGAAAACTATGATGCCATGCCTCCGCTTATGTCTAAATTTGAGGAATACGCCTCCGACAAGTATATAAGCTCTATGCAGAAAGAACATTCATGCTTTTTTATATTCCATTACTACTCGCTCCCCGAGTTTGCGGCACTTCCCGAAAGCCCCAAAAAAGCGGAGTATTGGTTTACAGAGTGGGCAAAACTTGCCAAAAAGCCCTATGACAGCGTTGAAAACCGCGCCGTCGCCTGCTACCACTGCTATATCCTGCATGATGCTCCCGCAGCAAGGGACTATCTCGCCCAAGCCGAAATCGGCACAAAAACTTATGCAGGCACAGAGTTCGAGAAAAAACTCAATACTGTAATGATAGAAAAACTTAAAGCACAATTAGATCAATAAAAATCATATTTTATTGATAGTTCTTTTCCGCGGGCAGTTCCAAAGTACCCACCAGTGTTTTTTGAAGAATGAAAGCCGCATCGCTTGCGGTAATCGCATTATCGCAGTCCACATCAATATATTTCATCCAATTATCCGTTTTCTTCTGTATCGGCATCTCAATACTGCCGACCAGCGTTTTTTGAAGAACAAAAGCCGCATCGCTTGCCGTCACAACATTATCCGCATCGGCATCGCCGAAAACAAATTTGCTGCTGTCGCCGGCTTCATCGGTGTATTCCTCTATTTCCACAAAGCCCGCATTGTCGTAATCATTAAGCTCGTCATCCGAAACAACTTCCGCGTAAAGCGTTATTTTTTCTTTCGGACGGCTGTAGGTTTCGGGAACGGGTATGCTTACCTTTTCACTGACGGAGGGAAGTATCTCCGAAACGGTCTGTTTTGCTATCACATCTCCCGCCTCGTTCTTTATGCTTATAACGGCGTTCTTTGCGGCAACACTGCCGTTATTGCGGACATTCACATCAACACAGCCTGTTCTGTGAATAGAATTTGCCCTAACTTTAAGTTCAAGGTCCGTACCGCCGTAGGTTTCGGAAACAAGGTTGTTTGCCTTGTCGCTTTCTTCAAGGTTCTCGACCGATATTTCGGCTGTTATCGTGCCCTTTGTAAAATCTTCGGGGATAGTCGCCGATGCGTACAGCGTATCTGTGCCGCCGCTCGATACCTTGGGATAACAATCATTGTCGAACAGTACATTGCCCTTGTCGTCCGTCAGTTTCAGGTGCATTTTTTCCAATGCTCTGAGGGTGTCGTTTTTAACACCCACCTCAAACGAAGCACCGCAGCCGGGTTTTATATCGTCCGTACAGTCAAGATACAGCGCACTTATATCCTCAACGGGCTTGATAGTTGTGTATACAAGCCTTACGGTCTCCTTTATCTCGTTTGCCTTTATGGTGTTTTCGGGCAGACTTTCCGCATTGTAGTCGTTTTTAACGTCTATATCCGCCATTACCGCCGCTATTTCCGTTTCTTTTGACTCTATAACATCCCACGAGCGGACTTTTTCGTCAAAGCTGCCCGCAAGCAGCGGTTCAGACCAGCCCGTGTAATAATTGAGTTCTGCATAGTATACAGAAGTATCAAAACCGTTCGGAACTTCGTATAAAACGGAGCTTACGCTGTCCGTGCCGCCCGTAAGTATAACGGGATTTGTGATCTCGGTGTCAAAACTGTGTACATCCGTTACGATACCATTGGCATTCATCGTCTTTAATGTGCTGTCCTCCATAAAGAAGAAGCTTGCGCTGCCGTGCATAAGACCCGTTATATCGCTTTCGGATGAATAGCTTTCGTCGATCTTGTGCTCGGTATTGCTGCTGTCGGTATAAGAACCTTTGCAATAGAGCGTACTGCCCGCAGTCGTTATGTCATTATCGCTGTCTGTCACAAAAGCAACATTGCCTGTTGCGCTGACATCCATACTGTAGACATAAGGCAGGTTCTCGGCAGCTTTCTCAACAGGCTCCATCGTGCTGTAGCCCTTGTGTACCTTGTAAATACTTTCCTTTACATCAACATAGCCTGCCAAAGGAGTGTTTTTATCGTTTTGTTTCCATATAATGTATTGTCCGAAGCTTCGGTCAGCCGCTATCTTCGGGTCATATTCGTAATCGCTGTTATTTGTTGTGATGGCCTTAGGCTCTTCCCAATCGTACTTGCCGACATACTGTCCTATCTCGGAGTAATAGAGATCGACCTTCGGCGCTATCTCGTCGGGCGAATTTCCCGTGACTTTTTCAACAGCATTCTGCCATACGATGTAGGTCATACCGCTTCTTACAAAAATGTCAAACTGATAATCGGCTGTTCCGTCATCATGCACCTGCTTTGGTTCTGTCCATGTTCCGTCATCGTTCTTTATTGAATAATAGACAGCGGTTCTGTTAAGGTCGTCCCTTGTCGGGTCGTCGTCAAGCCAGACCATCATTCGTTTGCCGTCCACGCTTCCGAATTTAACCGAACTGTAGGGATAAATATTCGATTTTACAGTACCCTCTCTTGTGTCCTGTGTTTTATTTTTAAGATAACTTCTGTCGGCGAGGGTCATTTCATCGGCATTGAAAGTAATAACTTCATCACTTGCGGTTTTTACCCCACTTTCAAGCGGATACAGCTTCCATCTGCCCAAAGTCCATGCCGTCCTGCCCTCAAAGCCCATTATGCTGCCGAGAATATAAAACTCGCCCGTAAGCCACGCCGATACATCCTGCTGTACAGAACGGAACGGATATGTTATCTGTCCCCTTAATATTGCATCAAAGCCAACTTCCGCAGATGCAAATTTTTTCATGCCTATACCGAGACCCACATTGGGTGTAACGGACATAGCCACCATACCGTGCGGTTCAAAGGACTTGTTTACCATGTTAGTTGTACTCATGGTAAGTGTGATGCCCGCTTCTAAAGTGCCTGTTACGCCGTAAGTGACAAAAAATACGGGTGCTGCGGCAAAAGGTATGGTATTTTCAGCCCTTGCGGTATACTTCATCAATACCGCACCCGTTGCAACTGTGTCGTCTTTGGTTTTTTGCAGTTCTATATAACCCACGACATTGCCGCTGCCGCTGAAACCGAGCGCACCCTTTTGCGGGGTGTTTACCAGCTTCATAAAATCCTTATCGGAAAACAGGCCGTTCTTTGCATTTGTCACAAGGTTCTGAACGCCTATAAACATTCTGTTGAAATCCTTGCCCGTATTCTTTATGCCTTTCAGATCGCCGAAAAGAATTCTGTATGCCTTGCGGTTTTTGTCATACGTCATCTGCATACTGCCGACCTTTGGCAGGCTTACGCTTGCGGGCAGGTCGAACATGGAGAATTTTTTGCCGTTGAAATTTCCCGTCGGCGGGTTGCCTGGGGCCTCGTCGCTTTCGCCAAGATCGACATCGACCGCTATCTCGCACACTTCCACAATGTTTTCACGGTTTTTGACGGGATAGAAATTTCTGTTTACAAGCATTATATTGCCGTCTATCTTTACGGTGAGCATAACATTTGTTTCGCCCTCCGAAACGGAGATAATACCGTTTTCGTCAGTCTTGTATTCCTTACCGTCAATGGTTATTGCCGCATTCGGTATCACTTCGCCGCTTTCTGTGCTGACAAGCTTTATCGTGTACGGGAATTTCTCTTGATCGGGCGGGAATTCCAAAGGCTCGCCGTTGTCGGTCGCCTCCCCCGTCCCGATGCTGTATTTCATTTCGTATATTTTTTTGTATTTATATTCGCTTATACTTCCCGACGAACTTACTTTTGTACAATGTACTTCATCCGTAAGATCGCGTGCGCTTACAACTTTTTGATGGCATCCCTGACATTCAAAATAACCCATATAGGGGCTTGCCGCCGTAACACTTAACGGCTCATAGCCCTGTTTTTCCGATATCATGCCCGAAATATAGGACCCCGGTGAACTATCTATACCGTATCCCTTTCCGTTTTGTGTCATAACATCGCCGTTTATGGTATTGCCGCTGCCGCCCATTATACCGTAAATATCGCCTTTTTGCACGCTTATAAAGCCGTTTATCGTACAATCGGTGCTTCCGTTTGAAATTCCTGCCGTATTACCGTAAACGCTGCCTACTCCCGAAAGGTTTCCGTTTATCGTACAGTTTTTACAGCCGTTGTATATTCCGTGGATCCTGTATGTACTTGTGCTGTCCCCGTTTACCACACAATTTTCCGCATAATCATGTATGGGCGTTACCAACACATTTGCGCCTTTTCCCGTGATATTGCCGTTTAGCACACAGTTTTTGCCGCTTCCTATTCCGTAAACATCAAACGGAGCATGTCCCGATCCGTCAATGTTAACATTTGCGTATATATCGCCCGTCATTGTGGAAGAGTCACCGCTGATACCCATTACAAAACCGTTCCACTGTCCGTTTGTATAAACACTTACATCACCCGTAAAAGTACAGTTTGTACCGCCGCCCGCACTTGAATTAGATATACCCGTATCTCCGCTTGAATATGTCGAAACATCACCCGTAAAATCGCAGTCTTTACCGCCTGACAATCCGCAGGCACTTACCATTCCGCCGCTTCCTTTAAATACGGGTCTTGACTCGATATTGCCCTTAAATGCGGCATCATCGCAGTTGAACAGACCACATAAATTAACATAAGCATCCTCAACAATATCGGCGTTGAGCGTTATATCGCCGTAAAATACCGATTTATCCGTACAGCCGTAAAGCCCGTATACACGGGTATGGTCATGAGTGCCCGTTATTTTTATATCGCCCTCATATCCACTGTGCTTGCACTGCACCATATTGTAAACATACCAATAGCCATAGGAATCGGCGGGGCTGCCGCCGACATTTATGTTCACCCTTGAATCACAGTTTATACCGTTTGCAAAAACATATATGCCAAGGCTTTTTGCCATAACATTTGTGCTTATCTTTCCGCTTGCATAGCAGTTTTCGGGCGTAATTCCGCCGCTGCCGAGCACGGTAACGGCAACATCGCCGCCCGTACACTGTGTGATATTTATGTTTATATCGGAAAGATTTACATTTGCAATATAAACATTCGCGTCTTTATCGGCTATATTGCTGAAAAGACCCGTGCTGTGCTCGCTTGTCTGCGTAAGGTTGTAGATATAATGCCCCTTGCCGTCAAAAACTGCGTTTGTAAGGGCTATACCCGGCCATTCCATGCCTTTGAGGTCTATATCCGACGCAAGCTCGTAATATCCGCCGTCATGCCCGTCTATCGCCAAAAGGTCTGCCGCGCTGCGGATATACACATATTCCGTATATGTATTTGTGTCTGCATAAGCCCTTATCGGTGCTTCGGTAAATTCTCCGACAAAAATATCGGGTTCTTCCTCGTCGGCAAACACTCCGACAGGGCTGCCCGAGGCATAAGGACTTAATTCGCCGTCATCGGCGGACTCTTCGCCTGCCTCATCGGGATGCTCCCCGTCGTACTCCTCCACCATTCCTTTCAGCTTATCCCCGCTTATGTGGATAACTTCGGGAAATAACCCGCTGTCCTCGTAACCGCTCTCATACTGCTGCGGCATTTCGTTTTCTGCCGCATACACGCTCGGCATTGTACTGCCTGCGGCAATAAGAACACTTAATAATGCACTTAAAAATCTCTTCATTCCGTTTTCCCCTCCTTAGCTGTTTGGTTGTAGTAAAAATGCAATTTCAGCATTTTACTGCCCGTCTATTTCTAAACATTATACCAAATCCATCGTTTATTGCATACTGGGGTTTACCCAATTTTTTGAAAATTCGGCTTAAAACACCGCCCCAGTTTTACCCCAGTACCGCCCCAAGGCATGAAAAAGCCCCGCATTTCGAGTGCGGGGTCAAAATTATGTCGGAATATCGGTTTTCTCAATAATGCTATTATAGATACGCGCAAGAGCCGCCCTGTTTTCCGCTCCCGTCTTTCGGTAAATGTTGGTCGCGTGGAACTGGACAGTCCCGACTTTTATGGAAAGCCTTTCGGCTATCTCGGATTGTTTGTCGTTGGTCAGAAGAAGTTCCTTTGTCACTTTCATTTCGGACGGAGTAAGCGAATACCGCCGCCCGAGAATTCCCATAGCTTCTTCACTTGTCATTTCTGTTTTGACGGTCTGAACTTCCTGCATAAAGAAATTAAAATCGCTGTTTACTGCCATTGTTATTATCAATACGGCAATTACCGCAATATTAAGTGCAAGAACAGCCGCCGTCGGCAAAGACGAAAATTTTAATATGCCCATTATAATGACCGCAAGTGCATCCAAAATTCGTCCTGTGCTTGCCCACAGTTCGGGAAAACGCGTTTTTGGCGCAATATTCCAAAATACAATGCTGAAATAAGATGCTGCCGAAGCTATGCTGAAATAAAACAAGCACATATTTATCCAATATGCCGTTTCGCTTGCGGTAAGTGCGGAGTGCAGGAGGGTCACAAGCCCCATGCAAAGCGAAGCTATCGGGATATATTTCCCCTGTTTTTTATCGCCAAGCAAGCCGAAACCGATGTATACGGGCACAAGCATAAGGCGCGGCCATGCGTAGGCATCTATCCTCTCAAAATTCGACTGTATCTGCAAATGATGAAGATACCCGTTAAAAAAGCTGTTGAAAAATATCAGTCCCGAAGCAATGATCACGGCACAAATCAAATTTTTTCTTATGCCCTCATTGTCCTTATTCTCTGCCGTGTACTGCGGCACTTCACTATGCTTCAGCAGCACAAAGCCCAATGAAACAAGCGCAAAAACAATAACAACAGGCAGTACCAGCGAAAGTCCGTGTCCCTCAAGAAAATACTGCAAAGTATATGCCGCACCGCAGCCCACACCCATAACAAGCCCCGTGCGGCTGCCCGTGACAGTTTCCATTGACATACGCCAATACACCAGCGCGCCCAGATACCCAAGGCAAAATACCGCCATAGAACCTATACCGACAAATACCCACGCCCGCTTTATGCTGTACAGAATAACTATGCCGACGGCAAGCAAAATAAGCAAAAAAGCGTCAAACGGCTTTGTTTTGTCTTTTGTGAGCCTGTTTATCGGCGCAAACGACAAAAGCCCCAGTATCATAAATGTCATGTGGATATAATATAAATTTTCCTCCAGCGCCGCACTTATATAACCGTTGCTTTCGCGGTTTGCCAGAAGAAGCGTTGTTGTATGTAAAAATATATACGCCCCAAACATCAAAGCCAGGCGTACATGGTGTTTTCTTGTTTCAGTCATTATCAATATCTCCGACCCCGTGTAAAAATTATATAGTAAGCAAACTAAATAATCGGACTTAAACTTGTTTGAGCCCGATCATTTATAAGCCCCACCATATCGTGAACGGCTAATTATTTTTGTCGTTCACGATAATATATTCAAGACACTTCTAAAAATCAATTTTAAGCCGCTATTAAAAAAATATCAAGTAATGCACGGTACATTTTTAAGCAGCCTCTATATAAATTATAAAAAAAACAAAGATGAATGTCAATATGAAACAAACTAAAAAAATAATTCCGCCAAACCATTTTTATATAAACTTATTGTATACACAAAAACAGGGGATGAAGCAGTAAGCGCAGCATCCCCATTCTCATTCTTTACCTTTTCATAGCCATCAACATTACCAGCATAAACATTATATCGTTGGAATTTCCGCTTTTGCTCTCGGTGTCATGATCGGTATAAACAACATCATTTTGTCTTTCCCTGTTTTCCGACCTTTTCCCTCTATACTCATTCCACATTCTTGCCGCAGCATTACAGCTTGTAACACCGTCTATTACCCTGTCCAGCATATCCGTATTCTTCACAAAAGGTCTGCACGCCTGCAAAAGTGCGACCTGCGGGCTCGGTTTTTCCATACAGTCCGCCCTGCGCTGCGCATATACCCCTTTCACGGGCGCAAGATACTTTTGTCTGAAATGCTTCGACACCAGTGCGACCGCCTCCGCCATATCATTTTTCAGATTTTGCGGATCACTTATCGACTTTGTTATTTCCGTCAATTCATTCATATTATGCCTCCCGACATACTGCCATATATAGTCTATGCCGTTTGGCCTGTCCTTTTTCCGCAAAAAAATACGGAGTCCGAAGACTCCGTATTTTGTATGGCCGAATTATCTTACAGCCTTTTTCTTAAGTAAGAATGCACCAACAGCCATAAGTAATGCACCAAAACCAAATATGGTCTGTGTATCTACAGGGCTGCCCGACTGAGGAAGTGCAGCCTGCTTAGCAGGTCCGCTCGGATTAGAACCGTCAGCACTTGCACCTGCATTTGCAGTTGTAATATTGCTGTTTCTGAATCCGCTGCCATCTGCATTTGCAAACGCGCTGTTGTCAACTTCTTCCTGTACGTCATTCTGTGCTTCATCCGATGTTGAACCGCTGCTGTAGCTGCTGCTACTGCTGTTGCTGCCTGACTCGTCAACAAAATCATTTGTTTCGGAAGCGCTGTTTTCTGTATCAACATCATTCTTGTCATCGGTTACATCAACTACTGTATCCTTATCATCAGTTTCTGTCTTGCTGTCGGTATCACTGTTGCTGCCTCTGTTGAGTGAGCTTGAGTGACCGCCGCCCGAACTGCTGCTGCTTCTGCTGTCCTCATCTGTAGAAGATGTTCTGCTTCTTGTAGCAGCTGTTGTTGTTTCTGTTGTCTGATCCTTGCTTGAGCTGTCGGAACCCGAATTGTGATCCGAACCCGAACCCTGACTCTTTGTAGTAGTTTCAGAACCGTTGTTTTGGGTGTTTTCTGTAGTGCCTTCTGTTGTTCTGTCACTGTCATCATCACCCGAAGCAGTTGCCTTGGTTGTTGCTTCAGCCGTTGTAACTTCCGTTGCCTTTTCGGTAGTAGCTTCTGTTACGTTCTCGGTTGTCGTTTCGGTCTTGTCATTGTCTGAACTGTGACCGCCGCCCTGGCTGCTGCCTGATGTAGTAGTCTCGGAAGCTGTTTCCGATACTGTTGTTGTTTCTGTTGTTACTTCTGTTGTTGTCTCCGTGGAAACTTCCTTGGATTCGTCTGTAGTAACTTCTGTGGTAGTTTCGGTAGTCGTTGTAGATGTTGATCTGTCCGAATCTTCCTCAGTATTGTGGTGAGCTTCTGTTGTGTTTGTATCGCCTTCTGCTTCAGAACCTGCAGTAGTCGTTTCGGCATCAGAATTACCGCTCTTTGTTGTTGTTTCGTCCTTGGCTACATCAATAGTCGTGGTTTCGGTCGTTGTTTCCGTTACCGTAGTAGCTTCGGTCGTTGTTTCGGCAGCTGTAGTTGCCTCTGCTGTAGTTGCCTCTGTAGTAGCTTCTGCAGTAGTAGCTTCTGTTGTTGCTTCGGTCGTTGTGTTGACCTTTGTTTCGTCATCACCACTGTGACTCTTTTCTGCTGTTGTAGCTTCTGTTGTTGCTTCTGTTGTGGTTTCTGTTGTTGTAACCACTGTAGTAGTCTCGGTAACCGTAGTTGCCTCGGCTGTTGTATCTTCTGCAGCAGTAGTTGCTTCAGCAGTTGTAGTTTCTGTAGTTACCTCGGTTGTTCTGTCCGCATCATCGTCACCTGTTTTCTTGGTAACTTCTTCTGTGGTAGACTCTGTGGTAGCTTCAGTTGTTGTTTCTGTAGAAGTCTCTGTTGTGGCTTCTGTTGTTGTTTCGGTTGTTGTTTCAGTTGTTGTTTCTGTTGTAGTCTCGGTAGTTGTTGTAGATGTAGAACTTCCAAGATCTATCTCGCTGTCGGTATGAGCTTCCGTTGTATCGGTATCGCCCTCTGCCTCTCTTACGGATGTTGTTTCTGTAACATCTCCGCTGCTTGTAGTTGTTTCGTCCTGAGCTACATCTACTGTAGTAGTTTCGGTCGTTGTTTCTGTTACCGTAGTAGCTTCGGTCGTTGTTTCGGCAGCTGTAGTTGTCTCTGCTGTTGTATCTTCAGCAGTAGTAGTTTCGGTTGTTGCTTCGGTCGTTGTTTCGGCCTTCGTCTCGTCATCATCGCTGTGACTCTTTTCAACCGTAGTTGCCTCTGTTGTAGCTTCTGTTGTTACTATCGTTGTTTCCTCAACAGTAGTTGTCTCTGCTGTAGTATCTTCAGCAGTCGTTGCTTCTGTTGTGGTTTCTGTTGTTGTCTCCGTAGAGGTTTCGGTCGTTGCCTCAGTAGAAGTTTCTGTTGTGGTTTCTGTAGAAGTCTCTGTTGTAGCTTCTGTTGTTGTCTCTGTTGTAGCAGCCGCCGTGGTAGTTTCGGTAGTTGTTGTAGATGTAGAACTGCCTAAATCTTCCTCGGTAGAATTCTGTGCTTCTGTTGTATCGGTATCGCCCTCCGACTCTCTTACGGATGTTGTTTCCGTGTTATCTATAACAGTCTGAGCGGTAGTCGTTTCCGTGCTGCTTTCTTCAACAGCCGTTGTTTCTTCGGAGGTCGCTTCTGTAGAAGTTTCCTCAACTATCGTAGTAGTTTCCTTTGTTTCATCATCGCCGCCCGGAGTACTCTTTCTTGTTGTCGTTTCAACTGTAGTTGCCTCCGTTGTGGCTTCTGTTGAAGTTACGGTAGTTGTCTGCGTTGTGGCTGCCTTTGTCGTTGTTTCTGTTGTCGTAACGGTAGTTGTTTCCGTTGTAGTTGTAGTCGTTGTCTCTGTTGTTGTAACAGTAGTTGTTTCTGTTGTGGTTTCGGTTGTAGTTTCTGTTGTTGTTTCTACAGCCTCATCGACCATTACTACAGTCTTGTCAGCCAACTCGACACCCGACTCGTCAACGACCTTGCCGTCATTGATAGTAAATGTTATTGAAGATGAAACCTTGAATCCTGCGGGTGCAGCATTCTCTGTAAGTGTGTAGGTACCATCGGGGATATTCTTAACATTGGTAGAAGAGCTGCCCGATTTCCATTTAAGTGTAGTACCGTATGTAACCTCGCCTGCTTCTCTGCCCAATTCAATATTATCCGCTGTGAATTCTACATCATGACCTTCAATATCAGTACCTGTAAGAGTAAGCTCGGCACCTTTCAGTTCCTTGCTGTCTACAGTCTGCTTGCTTATTTTAACATTTCTGTCTTTTGCCAGCTCGTCAACCATAACAACAACGCCGTTTTTAATATTTGCATTGCCTTCTGTTACAAGCTTGCCTTCCTTTATCTCAAATGTGATAGAAGAAGAAATATCATAACCTGCGGGAGCCGCATTCTCTGTAAGAGTGTAAGTACCGTCCGTAAGACCCTTTACCATAGTCGAGCTGCTGCCCGATGTCCATGAAAGTGACTCGCCGTATGTACCCTCTTTTGCATCGTCGGCAAGCTTAACATTTTCTTTGGTGAAAGTGATCGTATTGCCGCTGCCGTCAACACCCGTAAGAGTAAGAGTAGCACCCTTTAATTCCTTGCTGTCTACGGTCTGCTTGCTGATCTCAACATCAACTTTCTTAACTTCGTCGACCATAACAACAATACCGTTTTTAATATCGCTGTTGCCCTCTGTTACAAGTGCGCCGTCTCTTATCTCAAATGCGATAGAAGAAGCTTTCTCATAACCTGCGGGGGCTGCATCTTCCTGTAAAGTATAGATACCGTCGGGAAGATTCTTGACCGTTGTAGCCGAACTGCCCGATGTCCATGTGAGTGCTTCACCGAATGAAGCATCCTTTGCTTCTCTGCCTAATGAAATATTTTCGGCTGTAAATTCAACCTTCTTGTTGGCAAAGTCTGTACCTGTAAGTGTAAGTTTAGCGCCTTTCAGCTCACTGCCGCTTACAGTCTGCTTGCTTATCTCAACATCTGTCTTGTTAAGCTCGTCGATCATTGTTACAGTACGTCCTGCAACGCCCTCTTTTTCAACAAGCTGTCCGTTTCTGATCTCAAATTCGATCTCGGAAGCCTTGCTGTAGCCCAAAGGTGCAGTATCTTCTACAAGTTTGTATGTACCGTCAGGAAGATTCTTGACCATTGTAGCCGAGCTGCCCGATGTCCATGTAAGTGTTTCACCGAATGAAGGGTCCTTAGCGCCGTTGCCAAGCTGTAAGTTTTCCGCTGCAAAGCTAACGGTATCGCCCTTGAAGTCAACACCCGTAAGTTTAAGTATCGCGCCTTCAAGTTCTACGCTGTCTACAGTCTTTTTGCTTATCTCAACATCTGTCTTTGTAAGCTCATCTATCATAGATGTCTTGCTGCCCGCAACCAATTCACCTTTTTCAATGGTAAATGTTACGTCGGCTGTTGTATTGTAGCCTGCGGGTGCTGCATTCTCATGCAATGTGTAAGTACCGTCTATAAGACCCTTAACAAGAACATCCATTGAACCCGATTTCCATTTAAGTTCTTTAAGACCCGAACCCATGCTGAGGCTCTCTGCGCCCGTACCGTCTGTTATAACCAGCTGTGATGAATCAAATGCTATATCTTCGTTGCCTGCCTTACCTGTAAGAGTAAGCTCGGCACCTGTAAGAAGTTTGCCGCCTACATCGGTCTTGCTGATAGAAACATCTTTCGTAGCATAATCCACCATTGTAACGGCATCGATAGTTTTGCCGTCCGCATCGGTGATCACACCGTCTTTAAGTATAAAGTCTATGGAAGAAGCTATCTGATAACCTGCGGGTGCAGCATCTTCTTTAAGAGTGATATGATATTCACCTGTATTCGGGAATGTGAATATCGCAGCCTTATTTATAGCTTTCCATGATATTGTTCCATTATCTTTTGTTACATTTTCGGCATTCTTGACATCCGTTATCACTTCGTCAATGTTAACAGCCTTGCCGTCTTTATCTGTAACAATAAGCTTAAGCTCGGCATCGGGAAGATTTACTCCGCCGACATTTACCTTACTGATAGCAACATCCTTAGTCGTATTTTCGCCCTCTTCATCGACCATAACAACGGTATTGTTGCTTACAGTTAAATCGGTGCCGTTAAATGTTGCTTTTGTTACACGACCGTCCTTGAGCGTGAATGTAATGTCATTTGATAACTTGTATCCTGTGGGAGCAAGATCTTCATGGAGCGTATATGTACCGTTTTTAAGGTTTCTGAACTCCATAGGAGCAGAACCCGAAGTCCATGTCCAAACCTTGTCCGTATCATTCCATGCAAGATCGCCGCTCGGATTATTTACGGGAATGGAACTATCGCTGATGCCCAAATAACCATATGTCATATCGTAGCCCCACTCGTCAACACCTTTAAGTGTCATCTTTGCACCGGCAAGTTCCTCGCCGCCGAGTTTCTGCTTGCTTATCTTGACATTATCCTTATCGGTAACTGTTATCTTGTTGCCTTTGTATGTAGCCTCATTGCTGTTTACGGATGTTACAACACCTGCCTGTACGGTAAATGTAAACTCTGTTACCTTGCTGTAGCCTACTGGAGCTGTATCTTCTCTGAATCTATAAGTACCTGTGGGAAGGTTCTTGAGTACAGTAGGCTCCGAACCCGATACCCACTGGATATAATTTGTACTGTTGTTTCTGAGTTCCGCACCCTCGCCAAGCTCAACACCAAAATCACAAGTTGTGCCGTCCGTAGACTGATAAGTTACGGAAATAAGTGCGCCGGGAAGTTCATCCCCCGCAAGATCCGTCTTGCTTATCTCAACATCGGCTTTCTTGACATTCTTGTCAACCATTATTATCTTGTTGTTGACTCTTGTACCGTTCACAACACTTGTAACAACACCATTTACTACAGTAAATGTTACTTTTTCGGCACTTTCGTAATCTGTACTCGGTGTTGCAAATTCCGTCAGCTCGTATGTACCGTCGGGAATATCCTTGATATATGCGTTGGCACCGGAAACCGATTTCCACTCTATAAGCTTACCTGTTGTATCTTGGGTCGGGAACCACCAACCATTGCCCCAATAATCTGCATATATTGCCCAGTCCGAGCCGCCCGATACCTTTGTCTTGTCAAAATCGACAGATTTGTCTGTAGTAGTAAGTCTAAGCTGAGCACCAACCACCTCTTCACCGAACTGATCGACCTTGCTTATCTCAACGCTGCTCTTTGCTTCGTTGAAGAAAGCACCAAGCGAGAATTCGATACCGGACATCTTAACGTCCTCGACATCTTTCTGCACTAAAGTCTTTTCTGCATCCTGGTATGTTTTGTGAGAAACAACATATTCAAAAGCGCCGTTGTTGTTCGTAACGACAAGCTTGATATCGATCTCGCCGTCGGATACAACAAAACCCCTTGCTGTTTCGCTCTTTGCATTATCTTCCTTTATTACATAATAGAAAGTCTTGCTCTCACCATTAGCTATATAATAAGGAGAAGCTGCATATTCTTCATCATTGTAGAAAGATAAAACAGGGAACTTAACTTTATTTGTAGCCTCGTTTATAACGGGGATAACGGTTTTGCCGTCCGTATCGTACTTTGGCACTTCCTTGCCTGTTGATACATTGTAAGTTTCGTCTGTTTCATAGAACTTGAAGGTAAAGTCGCCTTCATCTGCCTTTATAGTGGTATCTTCCTTTGTATTTTTGCCCTCAAGCTTATGTGTAAGGGCTTTTCTTGCCGCAAAGTGTATCTGACCCTGTCTGTCCGAGTTAGTATCTTCGTTAACACCCTCATAAATGTAGTGCCACTCTGCATTAACATCGAAAGTACCTGCCGTAGCTACCCAGCCTTGACCCTGACCTTCAACATGAACACGAACACCCGGCTGAGGAGCAAGGAACGTACCTGCCGCAATGTTAAGCTCAACATCGCCGGTAACATTCGGGAAGTTCCAGATAACTTTCTGAGCGATCTCCTTATCGACCTGTTTGTTGTGTGCGGAAATATTGCCGCTTACGGTCGCATCACTTGTGATAGCCTCGTTTGTACCGTCAACAACGGTCACATCATATTTGCTGATCCTTACATTGTCGGATGAATTATAGTTCATCACAACAACTGTACTCGAACGCTTGATAATATGAAAATTACCCGTATTGCCGATAGCATTTTTAAGATCCTGGCTGTCATCTACATTAACATATACAACAGCTCCGTCATAGATCGGATCCGAGATATCAAGATAATAGTGACCGTTTGCCTTTCCCACTTCCGAAAGATCAACCTTATAATTGGGATCGTTTGCTTTTTGTGCAAGTTCAGCACTTTCATCTCTGACATGACCAATCATGCTGTCGATATTGTTTCTGATAGCAGCTATGTCTGTTACTTTCTTTACAGTTCTTGCATTATAGCCTGTACCGTATGTAATGGTGTCAAGCACCGACTGTGGTGCTTCAACATTAACTACTTTGGTAGACGGACCTGTCTGACCAAGTACGATACCTGAACCATCAGCCAGTTCACCTATCATGATCTGTGCCGTACCCGTATCGGTAAGGTCAATATCGTTATTGTCCGAACCGTTGTAGGTATATGTAGCAACCGTAGTTTCCATATGAGAGTTCTTGTTAAGTTTCTCACTCAGGATACCATAGTCAACTGCACGGCCTAAAACCGAACTGTAGTTTACTGCGCTTACAGAATCCATAATCGTCGGAACTGCAGCTTCTGTAACTTTTGAAGTCGATAAAACGCCTCTGTCAATACCAAAGCTGCCCGCTATCATAGTAACTGCGGCAACTGCGGATATGATCCTGCGTCTGAGACTTTTCTTTGTTGTTCTGTCTTTTTTCATACAGTTTCATTCCCCCTTTATTTATTTTTTAATAATAACTTGAAATAAGCCGTACTATGCGGCTTACTTCATCGGCTTGCGCCTATGTATAAACCCCCAATATTCCAAAACGGCTTTTACACCGTCAAACAATACCGGACATCATATTTAAGAAAATGTACACCGATAAACGGGCGCACTTTTCCGTTTCAGATATTATAACATTTTTGAAAATGTTAATCAAGATTAAATTTTTTTAATAATCTTTACAATTTGTTAATATTTTTTGTTTGTTTTAGACAAAAGCTGTTTATTTTACTAACTAAAAAATTTAACACTTGATCGGCTCGGGCTTTTAATCACATTTTAATCTTCTGCCGTAAGTCTGACATTTATTTTTTTCTTCTTGATTTTTTTGCCTTTCATGCCCTTCAGTACATCTTTTACATATTTCCGGGGTATTTCTGCCAGCGTATAATCCTCACAGACCTCAATATCCCCTATCAGCGATCCCTGAATACCGCATTCGCCCGCTATTGCTCCGACAACATCCTTTATCCTCACGTTGTCTTTGCTCCCTGCATCTATATACAGCAGCCTTGTTTCCGGGCCGTCATTTATATCATCCGGCATATCGTCATCTTCATTATCGCCGATACTCATTTTTAAGAGTGCAGCCGCAAGCATATCTATCGGGATATTATTTTTTTCCATTCTTTGTATTGTTTCAACATAAATTGGCGGTAAATTGCCAAAGATTTTTTGTGCATCATCAACTAATCTCCCGATTTTTTCTTTGGTTATCTCTGCCAAAGACGGCAAGGGCATAAGCTTTATCTTCCTTTTTGTATAGCCCATTATTGCTCTCAGGCGGTTGGTCTCCTTGCCCGTCACAAAGCTCAGCGCCGTGCCTGTTTTGCCTGCTCGTCCCGTTCTTCCGACCCTGTGAACATAATACTCTTCTTCAAGCGGCAGGTCGTAGTTTATAACAAGCTCCACATTCTCAATATCCAATCCTCTTGCCACCACATCCGTTGCCACAAGTATATTTGCCGCACCGCTTCGGAATTTCTTCATCACCTTGTCTCTTTTTGGCTGTTCCATGTCTCCGTGCAGTCCCGCCGCCTTAAAATCCCTTGTTTTAAGTATATCCGTCACTTCGTCCACACGTTTTTTGGTATTGCAAAACACCATAGCAAGCCTCGGCGCATAAAAATCCAGCATACGGCACAAAGCCTCGGGCTTGGTCTTTTCCTTTATCTCGATATAAAACTGCGCTATCTCGGGCATTGCCGTCTTTTCGGCCTCCGCCTTGATATGTACGGGCTCTTTCTGGTATTCATTCGTTATATCCAGCACAGCCTTTGGCATCGTTGCCGAAAACAGCAGTGTTTGTCTTTCTTTCGGCAGTTTTTTCAAAATTTTCTCCATATCCTCGCGAAAGCCCATATTCAGCATCTCGTCCGCCTCGTCCAGCACGACATACCGCACATTCTGCGGTTTAAGCGTATGCCGCTTTATATGGTCTATCACGCGTCCGGGTGTTCCCACAACTATCTGAACACCCTTCCTTAAAACCTTTATCTGTTCTATTATCGGCTGACCGCCGTAAACTGCCGCCGTCTTAATGTTATCCGTATATTTCAGCAGCTTTCTTATCTCCGAGCATATCTGCATCGCAAGTTCTCTTGTCGGCGCAAGAATTATCGCCTGCAAACCATTGTCGTCGGGATCTACACTCTCAATGCATGGAACCGCAAAAGCCGCCGTCTTGCCCGAGCCGGTCTTTGCCTGACCAATTACATCACGTCCGTCAAGGATAGCATCAATGGTCTTCGCCTGTATCGGTGTCGCCTTTTCATAACCCATATCACTCATGGCCCTTTTCAAAGCATCGGATATGTTCATACTCTCAAAATCATAGTTTTCCATTTATTATCCCTTTTTATTTTTCCTTTCTGTGATCGGTCATAACATCCAGTTCTTCCTTAAAACTCATTATATAGCCGTCCGCAGCCGCTTTTATCGCATCTGCCTTTCCCGCGCTTTTCTCGTCATACACTCCGATAGCCCTCATTCCCGCTGCCTTTGCACTTTTTATTCCCTGCGGTATATCTTCGTAGACTGTGCAGTTTTCGGGCTCTACACCCATCATTTCCGCACATTTGAGATAAATGTCCGGGTGTTCCTTATTGGGAAGACCGAGTTTCCCGTCCGCAAAAGCATCAAAACACTCCGTTATAGCATATTTTTTCAGCACAGGCAGATAAAATTCGGGATTTGAAGCGGTCGCAAGCCCCACTTTAAAGCTTTTTCTCTTTAAAAATCTTATATACTCCACCACATACGGCTTTAACTCAACATTTCTCTCATATTCATGGACAGCACCCTTGTGCCACTGCTCCATTATCTCTTCAACACTTTCTTCTATATTATATGTGTTTTTTGTGAACACAGCACCCTCATAAAAACTCATCGTACTTATTTTCTCGCCGTAATCGGACGGTATCTCCATTCCGTGTTCCTTAAAAAAATCCCTGTCAACTTTCTCCCATAAATATGAAGAATCCGCAGTCGTTCCGTCAAAATCAAATATGTAGCCTGCTTTTTCTCTTTTTCTGAATTCCTTAAAAAAATCTTTCATTATATTTGCACACTCTTCACGCATAACACCGCTTATTACCTCTGCCGTGTGGTTAAACCTCTCATCCGACAGCATATTATATATAGAAGAAACACAGCCCGCCTTTTTGTTTTCCGTTCCGTATACGACCCTGGGTATCCTTGCCTGCAAAATAGCGCCCGTACACATTGGGCAAGGCTCAACGGTCACATAAAGCGTACACTCCTCCAGCCGCCAGTCACCCATATTTTCGCAGGCTTCATTTATGGCTATTATCTCTGCATGGGCAAGCGCATTGTTTTTCTTCATTCTTAAATTATATCCGCGGCCTATTACCTCATCTTTATATACAATAACACATCCGATAGGTATTTCTCCCAATTCTTTTGCCTTTTGCGCCTCATTCAGCGCAATCGCCATATAAAATTCGTGTTCCATATTTTTCTCCCTTTTGACAACATACGACAATTTTTATTTATCTTTACTGAAATCTCAATAATTTTTAACTTTTCTGTTGCATATTTTTCCGAAAAGTGCTATACTTAATACATAATAATCCAATATAAAACTTATGATTAGGGGGCGTATTTATGGCAAACTTTACATTTAACAAAAAAGGCGGTTACGAGACTGTTGAGGTAGATAAACATATAGAAAACCTTGAACAGCAAATAAAAATCTACAAAGACCAGTCCGAAACCATCGCCAATGCAATGTTAAGTGCGCAGCGTGCCGCTGACAACATGATCAAGGCATCAACAGACGATGCCAAAAAGCTTATCGACAGTGCAAAGGCCGAGGCAGACAAGATAATCGCAGATGCCAAGACAGAGGCAGAGACTCTCACAGCCGAAAGCAAGACCGTACATGCCAAGGCAGTTGCCGAGGCAGAGGCAGAAAAGGCAAAGATACTTGCAGAAGCACAGGATCTTGCCGCATCACTTCGCTCAAATGCAAAAGAGCAGTTTGATGACATTAAATCCAATATATCACAACAAAAAGAATTAATCAACAGCTTTTCAAGTGATTATAACGCATTTTTTGAAAAAATATTTAATTCGGGCATCGTAGAAGAATATCAGGCACTCCGCGACAAGTATATCGGACAGGCTCAGAAAGACAGCATTTCTGATATAGGTACTCACCTTGACAAGATAAAAGACCTCGCGGACGATCTTCTCACACCAAAGGCATCGGCTTCTGTTGAAGCAGTAAAGGCTGTCGAAGAGCCCAAAGCAGAAGAACCTAAGGCAGAAGAAAAGCCTGCCGAAGAACCCAAGGCTGAAGAAAAGCCCACCGAAGCTCCCAAGGCTGAAGAAAAGCCCGTTGAAGAGCCTAAAGCAGAGGAAAAACCTGCCGAAGCTCCCAAGACTGAAGAAAAGCCCGTTGAAGAGCCTAAAGCAGAGGAAAAACCTGCCGAAGAGCCTAAGGCCGAAGAAAAGCCCGCCGCTCCTGCAGCCGCTGCAGCAACAGCAGCAACAGCAGCCGCTTCCGCACATGCAAATGCAGTTCCGTCTGCAGCAGCTGCACAGCAGTCCTCGGGCGGCAGCAATACCGATATTTTAAGCCGTGTAAGAGCAGGTTTCGGCAACCCCGAACAGCCCGCTCAGCAGCCTTCAAACGGCACTAACACAGATATTTTAAGCCGTGTAAGAGCAGGTTTCGGCAACCCCGAACAGCCCGCTCAGCAGCCTTCAAACGGCACTAACACAGATATTTTAAGCCGCGTGAGAGCAGGTTTCGGCAATCCCGAACAGCCTGCTCAGCAATCTGCTCAGCAGCCCGGCAGCAGCACACCCGACATTCTCAGCCGTGTACGCACGGGATTTAACAATCCTCAGCAGCCACAGCAGGAAGTTGCAATAAAAACAGGTCTCAGCGGCGGTAAGGATACCGCAGGCATTCCCGCTCCCAAGAGTTATCTGGAGCCTGCAAAAACTCTCAACCCCTCGGGCGGATTTGCTGATCAGCCGCGCAAACCCGGTGTTTACCGCGTTCCGACTCCCGGCACTACACCCGCATCGGCTGCACCCACAACTGAAACTCTATCCGATCAGCCGCGTAAACCCGGCGTTTACCGCGTTCCCTCGGACAAATAAGAACCATGCCTCTCCGCCAGGAGGGGCATTTTTATATCTGTACATCTTGACAACACGGCCCAAAAAAATATATAATAGAATAACACTTTGAAAAATCAACCAATTCTATTCGGAGGACAGACATGATAAAATTATTCAGATATATGAAGCCCTACACTCTTTGGGCTGTGCTTGCACCTTTGTTTATGATAACCGAGGTCAGCAGCGAACTTTTTATCCCCAAAATAATGGCACTTATAGTAGATAACGGCATAGCCAACTCCGACGGCGCATATATAGCAAAAATGGGCGTTGTTATCGTACTTGCGGCAATAATCGGCGCAATAGGCGGCATAGGCTGTGCATACTTTGCCAGCAAATCGGCAATGTATTTCGGTGCAGATATCCGTGCTGAAGTATTCAGACGTGTCCAGGGATTTTCATTTGTCAACCTTGACAAATTCCATACCTCCTCACTTATCACCCGACTTACCAACGATATAACACAGCTTCAGCAGATAGTCACCCTGCTTCTGCGCGGCCTTGTGCGCTCTCCGTTAATGATGATAGGCGGCCTTGCAATGGCACTGAGCATAAATCCAAAACTTACACTCATCCTTTTTGCGGGTCTTATTTTTATGGTCTGTGTCCTCTCCGTACTTTTTACGGTCAGTTTTCCGCTTTTCAGACGTGTTCAAACCAGTATTGATAAAATAAACACCGTTATGCGCGAAAACCTTGCGGGCATTCGCGTTGTAAAGGCCTTTGTCCGCGAAGATAAAGAAAAAGAAAAATTTTCCGATGCAAATGATGCCCTTATGCACATAACAATAAAGGCGTTCCGCACCATCACAATGATGATGCCCGTTATGATGATAGTGCTTAACGGCACCATGCTCTTTATCGTATGGAAAGGCGGTCACTACGTTGCGGCCGATATTATGACTGCGGGCGACCTTATGCAGTACATGACCTATATCACACAGATACTTATGTCTTTGATGATGGTCAGCATGATACTTATGGCTATATCCCGAGTGCGCGCCTGCACCGACCGTATAAACGAAGTCCTCGAGACCGATTTTGACATAGTGGATGCCCCCGATGCACAGTCGGACGTAATAACCGACGGAAAAATTGTTTTTGACAGCGTGACCTTCTCCTACCCCATGAGTACCGGCGACCCTGTGCTTGAAAACATTGACCTTACAATAGAATCGGGGCAGACCATAGGCATCCTTGGCGAAACGGGCGCGGGCAAGTCCACCCTTGTCAATCTTATCCCCCGCCTTTACGATGTCACAAGCGGCAGCGTAACCATAGACGGCGTTGATGTCCGCAAAATCAAACTTGATTATTTAAGAAAGAATATCGGTATCGTACTGCAAAAAGCCCTGCTTTTTTCGGGCACTATAGCGGATAATCTGCGCTGGGGCAATGCAGATGCCACAGAAGAAGAAATAAAACAGGCCTGTGAGATCGCAGGCGCATACGATTTTGTTGCGGGATTTAAAAACGGTTTTGAGACCGAACTCGGTCAGGGCGGTGTCAATCTGAGCGGCGGTCAGAAACAGCGCCTTTGCATAGCAAGAACTCTGCTCAAAAAACCGAAGATACTTATTTTTGACGACAGTACAAGTGCCGTTGACACAGGCACGGAAAAGAAGATACGCGAAGGCCTTGCAAAACTCAAAGGCACAACAAAAATAATAATCGCGCAAAAAATTTCTTCAATAATGAACGCCGACAAGATAATCGTTATCCACGGCGGCAAGATCGCTGCCTCGGGCACGCATGAAGAACTGCTTAAAACCAGCGATATTTACAGCGAAATATATAATACCCAGATAAGAAAGGAGGAGGATTGACATGGCAGAACAGCAGCAGCGCCCCTCTATAATGGGCGGACACGCCAGACGCGGCAACCGCGGTATGCCCGTCGAAAAGCCAAAAGAGCTTGGCAAGACCGTTGCAAGACTGTGGAAATATGTCGGCAGACACCAATTCAAGCTGATATTGGTCGTTATCTTCGTCATTTCCTCCACCCTTATAAATCTGCGCGGCACAAGCGTTATCGGTGCTGCCATCGACAACTATATCCTCCCGGGGGATTTTGTCGGTCTCAGGCTTGAACTTCTGCGCCTTGCGGGCATTTACCTTTTGTCGGCGATATTAAGCTGGAGTCAGCTTCAGCTTGCCGTAAACCTTGCACAGCACACGGTCGCAGACATAAGGCGCGACCTTTTTGAAAAATTGCAGGTGCTTCCTCTGCGATTTTTTGACACCACACCCCGCGGCGATATTATGAGCCGCATCACAAATGATGTCGATACGGTTTCAAATGCGCTCAACGCAGGTATTTCGCAGCTTATCAGCAGTCTTATGACAATAGTGGGCATTTTGTTTTTTATGCTTTCGCTAAGTCCGAGACTAACACTTGTAACAGTCGTTACAGTTCCTATCCTGCTTGCGGCAACACGCTTTATAACCAAACACTCACGCGTGTATTTCAAACAGCAGCAAAAAGTTCTGGGCGAACTTAACGGCATTATAGAAGAAAATATCACGGGACAGAAAGTAATAAAAGTGTTTGTAAAGGAAGATGACGTAATAAAACAGCTTAACGCCTCAAATGACGAACTTCGCGATATAGGTGTGAAAGCGCAGGTATTTTCGGGCATAATGGGTCCCGTTTCGACCTTTATAAATAACCTCAGCTACGGCTTTGTGGCTATTGCGGGCGCAGTTATGAAGATACATCTTGGTGTGATAACCTCGTTTTTGCTGTATTCAAGGCAGTTTGCCCGTCCTTTCAGCGAGATATCACAGCTTTTTAACACGCTTCTTTCGGCTGTGGCGGGCGCAGAGAGGATTTTCAACGTAATGGATCTCGACCCCGAGCCCGAGGATGCTCCCGAAGCCGTGGAGATAACGGACGTAAAAGGCCGTGTGGACTTTGAAAATGTGGACTTTTCGTATGTTGCGGGCACACCGATACTCAAAAACATCAACCTTTACGCAAAACCCGGGCAGACAATAGCCCTTGTCGGTCCTACGGGCGCGGGCAAGACTACCATAATCAACCTTTTGACCCGTTTTTACGATATACAAAAAGGCACTATTTCAATAGACGGCAAAAATATATTCGATATAAAACGCAGTTCTTTGCGAAAGATGCTCGGCATAGTTTTGCAGGACACCTACCTGTTTTCGGGCACGATATATGAAAATATAGCCTACGGCCGCCCCGATGCGACCGAAGCACAGGTAAGGGAGGCCGCTATTTTAGCCAATGCGCACGAATTTATAAGGCGACTTCCGCAGGGCTATGACACAGTCCTTTCAGAGGACTCCGACACCATAAGTCAGGGGCAGAAACAGATGCTCGCTATCGCCCGCACCATTCTCGCCGACCCGTCTATCCTTATACTTGACGAGGCGACAAGCAATGTCGATACACGCACGGAAGTAAAAATACAGCAGGCCATGCTCACCCTTATGAAAGGCCGCACAAGCTTTGTTATCGCTCACCGCCTTTCCACCATACGAAACGCCGACCTTATCGCCGTTCTGCGTGACGGCGAGATAATAGAACGCGGCAGCCACAAAGAGCTTATGCAGCAGAAAGGCTTCTATTACGGGCTGTATATGAATCAATTTTCGGAGGGATAAATATGTATAACGAAAATACGACTTTCAATCAAATACTGAACGACCCCGCTTTAACGGAGATAGCGCCCTATCTTGTCGGCAACTGCCCTATCCCCGACCTTGACATGACCCTTGCCGCAATGCAAAAGGCACGACCAAGCTGGATAGCAAAAAGCATTGCAGACGGTGCGGAATATACTTCACAAACCGCAAAAGGCGGCAAATGCAGGCTTATTGACTTTTATACCGCCGAGGAAAAAGAACAATCCCAATCAAAAAAATATGCAAAACTGATTTTTATGCAGGGCAAAAAGGATATGCCCTTTGTTGTTATCTGCGCAGGCGGATATTTTACCTCTCTATGTCATTTCAAGGAGAGCCTGCCCCCTGCCGCAGCCTTCAACAAACTCGGCTACAACTGCTTTATACTCAATTACCGACTTGCAGTGCCGTTTCCGAAGCCTATAGACGATCTGGCGGCGGCGGTAAAATATATTCTTGCAAACTCTGACGGGCTTGGCGTGGATAAGGACAGCTATGCTGTTATGGGCTTTTCCGCGGGTGGTTATATTGCCGCGGCATTCGGCACAAACGAGCTTGGAGCACCGAAGTATGATCTGCCCAAGCCAGCCTGTGTAATGGGCGGTTATCCCCTGCTTGAATTAAAAGTCGATAATATGGATCCCGCAATGATGAATAAACTTGCCGCACTTCTGCTCGGACACAACTGGACACAGGCGGACCTTGACAAGTACTCGCTTATGGATAAATTCGGTGCGGACTACCCCGCTTTCTATCTATGGCATTGTAAAGACGATAAGATAGTGCCTTTCCGCTATGCCGAACAGGCGGCGGACACAATGGCCGAAAACGGTGTCAAACACATTTTCCGACCCGTTGAAAACGGCGGCCACGGCATAGGCCTCGGCGAATACTCAGCCGCCAAGGGCTGGGAACACGAAGCCGCAAAACTTTGGGAAGAAAGCAGGCAAAGGGGCTATTGCTTTTAAATTATCATTTCACAACATTCATAATTGTAATGTTATAATAATATAACAACAATTTTGAATGGAGTGATTATAATGAAAGATATACTGATTAAGGCTATAACACAGGATTTGAGGGGTGTTCTTGATAGTCGGCAATTAAAGGAACTGAAATGCAGTTTGGAAAACAGGCTTTCGGGGCTGAAAATATCCGAGTGCAGCAACAGCAACCGCCAAAACAAGGAAAACAACACACAATTTCTTGAAATGTTTATTTCGGCAAAGCGCGTGGAAGGCTGTTCGGAAAACACTTTAACATACTATAATACAACCATAGAAAAACTGCTTTCTGCAACAAATAAGCCAATAAAAATAATAACTACCGATGATTTGAGGGCTTATCTTGCCGATTATCAGCAAAAAAACAACGCAAGCAAGGTAACGGTAGATAATGTACGCCGTATTTTATCAAGTTTCTTTTCGTGGCTCGAAGATGAGGATTATATCGTCAAAAGTCCGGTCAGACGCATACATAAGGTAAAAACCGCAACCATCGTAAAAGAGACCTTGACGGATGAAAATATGGAGATTTTGCGGGATACCTGCAAAAATATAAGAGACCTTGCTATGGTAGAAATGTTATCTTCTACGGGCATAAGGGTCGGCGAACTTGTGAACCTTAATATCAGCGACATAAACTTTAATGAGCGCTCCTGTATTGTGCTTGGAAAAGGCAATAAGGAACGCGAAGTATATTTTGATGCCAGGACAAAACTGCATTTACAGGAATATATACAACAGCGTACAGATAATGACACAGCGCTATTTGTGTCAAGAAAAGCACCCAACACAAGGCTGACAATAGGTGCGATACAAAGGATCATAAAGAATTTGGGCATACAGGCAGAAATAAATAAGCTGCATCCACATAAATTCAGGCGTACACTTGCAACAAGAGCCATAGATAAGGGTATGCCCATAGAGCAAGTCCAAAGATTACTTGGACATAAAAAAATAGAAACCACTATGCACTACGCTATGGTAAACCAGAGCAATGTAAAAATGGCTCATAGAAAATATATAGGATAGGTGATTTTTTGAATTCAAATTACATACCAATAGGAGAACTTGTTGAGCGAGTTGATGAACGGAATACAGACGGCAATATTACTACACTTGTAGGTCTTAGTATAGATAAATGCTTTATAAAATCCGTTGCCAATACTGTTGGCACAGACTTGACGAAATACAAACTTATTAAAAAACAACAATTTGCGGTAAGTTTAATGCAGGTCAGCAGAGATGCAAAAATTCCCGTTGCTATGCAATCGGAATATGATGTTGCCATTATGTCGCCGGCTTATCCGATTTTTAAAGTAAAAGATGAAAAGGTTATTCTTCCCGAATATCTTGATATGTGGTTCAAACGCTCTGAATTTGACAGAGAAGCAGCATTTATCGCTGTTGGCGGAGTACGTGGAAGTATGCCGTGGGAAGAATTCTGCGGTATGAAAGTATTAGTACCTACTATCGAAAAGCAACACAAAGTTGTGAATGCTTATAAAACTATAACCAATAGAATTGCACTAAAACAGCGATTAAATGATAATTTAGATGCCATTGCTTATGCTATTTATAAAGAGACCTTTATCACTTTAAGCAACGAAAAATGGAATAAAGGCACTTTAAGTAACTTATTGACCGTTAAATACGGAAAAGATCATAAACATTTATTGAATGGTTCAATACCATTGTATGGTTCAGGCGGCATTATGCGTTATGTAGAGAAGTCTTTATATGATAAAGTTTCAGTTTTAATACCCAGAAAAGGGACTCTAAGTAATGTTATATATGTAGACGAACCTTTTTGGTCAGTAGACACTATGTTCTATACAGAAATCCCGAAGCCTTATGCTGCCAAATTTATATATTACTTTGTAAAAAATAAAGACCTTGCAGGAATGGATACGGGTTCGGCTGTTCCCAGTATGTCATCTGAAATAATTCATTCAATGCCTCTTGATATTCCTGATGACGAAACACTTATAAATTTTGATAATCGCCTTAAGCCTTTGTATGCACAGATGAAAGCAAATAATCAAGAGTGTGCTAAACTACAGAATTTGCAAGAAATATTACTTGCCACAATTTCAAGCGGCTAAATTACTGTTTAACACACTTTTGCTTTTGCAAAAGTGTGTTGGAGCGCAGGACTGGGAGCTGAGCCGCGAAGCGGCGATGCGATTCCTGCGCGACCCCTATAACGCGCTTGCGCGCCATTGTTTATAAGTAACTTTAATAGTTGCTGGCAAAAGGATATAAGTCCGGCCCATGCCAATAACTATAAAAAGTTACCTAATCACAAGTGGCGCGCAAGCGCGTTGCGGGAAGTCGCACGGGAATCGCATTGTACGGTCATTACCCCGCGCAGGGGCGCCTACGGCGCGCAGCTCCCAGTCCCGTGCTCCAGCGACGGTTTGCCTTTGGCAAACCGTCGCTAAACAACAATTTATATATGTGTGCTTGTGAAAACCGCTTAAATTCAAGGGTTGGCAATGATGTAATATAAATTTGACACAAATTATACTCCATTTACACAGTGTTATATAACAACTTATGAAAAGAAATGATGGCGGTAACTGTATGCACATATTTTTAGCAAAGAAGCACTCACTAAGATAATTTTATCTTTCGTGGGTGCTTTTCTTTGCGTTGGAAATGGGAGGTGTTCCTATCGGCAATTATATTTTAACAAGGTACGGAATACAACATAATTCCGAGAAATACTAACGCCCATTTCAAAAGGCTGTCGAATACCTCAATAAGTGGAAAGCCGTATGAGTGGATATACGCTTTTACACTTTTTCGATTTGTAACAGCCTTTGCAAGCTCCCTATTTGCACACGCAAATAGGCACTTGTGAGGGGAAAGCCCCTTCAAACCCCTTCATAGCCGAAGCAAGCTTCGGTAAGATAATTTTACTCATAACAATACCCTCTTTCCATAGTTTAGGACAAGAGGGTATTATTATTTATTATAAGATATTTATATCAAATTTTACTCGCCAACAAAAATTATTTTATCAGCTGTCTTGTTATCAAAGAAACCTGAATATTCAAGTTCTACACTTGATAATGCCGCATCCTGCGGAACTTCATATATAACAGAACCGCTTGTTTCTCTACCGCCTGAAACTGAATCATAGCTAAGACGCGGAACATTGGTGCTGTCCACATAGCTGGATTCACACTTTGCATTGTTACAATAACACTCAAATCCACCAATTGTTGTATCCGTATCCGAAATGTTTTTGAATGTAAAATCAAATTTTACATATTTTTTTCCTTCGGCAGGTTGGGAAAACTGATTTGAAGCTGTGTATTCCGAACAGCTTAAATAATAAATCTCAAAATGTTCGTCATTTACTTTGTCGCCGGGCTTTGCTGTTATTACTTGCGGTGTCTCCTCAACCGTTTCTTCGTTCGTTCCGCTTACAGCACCGCTTTCAACGGTTGCCGTTGATCCACTACTCGAACTCGAACTCGAACTTGAACTTGCGGCTGATGAAATAACTGCAATAATAATAAAGAAAACGATGACACCAAAACCACAGCCTAAAGCAAAACCAAATCCTTTTTTCATAATATTGTCCTCCTTGTATAATGAAAATTGCATATAGCTATTATTCCAAAAATTATTTCGATAACAATATCATAAATATCAAAAGTACCATTTATGATGTGCCACAACTGCAAAATTTCGATAAGCACGACTGTTATAATACCAAATATCAAAACTATAAGCGGAAATTTTTCATACCCAAAAAACACCAACATAAGACTATAGAAAAAAGAATATGCCCACATTGCATCGGCAAAACAAAATCTAAAAAAATATGTCAAGAAGTTATTGGGTAATTTTAAACAAATTTCCAAAGGAGTATAGCCACTGATTATCGGAAAAGAATTTCTGCTAAAAATCAAATACCAAAGTAGACCCACGATTAATGGAATAGTTACATTTATAACAGAAACAAAAATATAAGTAATATTTTTTCTTTTCAAATCGTATCACTCTTAATAATTCATTTTAGGAAATATGCTATAAGTCTATAATTTTATTATATATATATATATATGCAAGAGTTATTTTTTAAATAATAAAAATTTGGTTAAATATAACAATTAACTCCGAAATACGCTGTCAAAAATTGTTATTTTTTAATTGTGTCTATAATAGCATAAGTATTATTATACTTGAGTTACAGATGAATTAAACGATAAGATTACTTATTTCAAACAATAGAAGAAAAACATTTCTTAGAATAATAGCCTTGCGTAGCAACACACTAAAAAAGATGGGCTTGATAGCCCGTCTGTAAGTGCGCCCTTGTGATAAATCGTAAGGGATTTTTTGAAAATTTAATAGACAATGTGATACATTTGTGCTATACTAACCTTGCATACAGTTACCGTCAAGAAAGGACGGATAACTATGAAAAAAAGAAAAGACAAAAACGGCAGAGCATTACAAAGCGGAGAGAGTATTCGCAAGGACGGGCGTTATATGTACCGCTATGTCGGCATTGACGGTAAACGCAAGAGTATCTATGCCAAAACTTTGGACGAGTTAAGGGAGAAAGAGGACGAGATACAGAACGATCTGTACAACGGTTTCTGCAATCTCGACAAGAATGTTACCGTTGACCAGATGTTTATCAGATGTGCGGCTAACAGACAGTTTCTCAAACCTCGTTCAAGGGAAGTCTACGAATATTGCTACGGCAAGCACGCCAAAAGCGTTTTGGGCAACAGGAAAATGAAAGACATAAAATATTCCGATATGGTTATGTTCTTCAAATATCTTGCCGATGAAAAGCATTTGAGTTTAAGTTCAATGCGTTCCGTCAATCACGCACTTGTGCCGCTGTTTAAAACGGCTATGCGTGACGGACTTATCCGCATTGACCCTATTGACGGTGTTTTTAAGGAGATACGCAAGGCGTACAAGCTGACACCCAAAAGCAGAAATGCTATCTCACAGGAGCAAATAAAGAAACTTGCGGATTTTGTGGCTAATTCAAAGAAGTATAGCAAGTATCTCAATATTTTTCTTATGCTTGCTTTGACGGGAATGAGAGTGTCGGAGTTATGCGGTCTTATGTGGGAAGATATTGATTTCGAGGATAATTCGATAAATGTCAAGCGTACAATAGCCTTTCTTACCGACGGAACGGGCAGAATTGTACAAACGCCCAAAACCGAAACGAGCAAACGCAAGATACCTATGTTTGCAAGGGTAAGGGAAATATTGCTGACCGAGAGGGAAAAACAGGTTGATATGCCGCCTGTAACACTTGGCGATTATGTCGGCTTTGTTTTCGGAACGGAAGATAATCTTCCCTATACGGCAACAAGCATAGAGGGCTTTTTCAGACGAATTGTAAAGAATTATAACGCCTGTGAAACGAAAAAAGCCGAACAGGAACACCGCCCGCCCGACTTTGTGGAGAACTGCACACCACACACTTTAAGGCATAGCCTGTGCGCTTATATGTGCGAAAATGACCTTAATATCAAAACGATACAAGAAATAATGGGTCACAAAAACATAAGTGTCACGCTTGAAGTTTATGCCGAAGTTACCGAGAACAAAAAACGCACAGAGTTTTCTCGTTTGGAAGAAAAACTCGGCAATATCGGCTAAGGTGTTTTGACACATTTCTGACACACTTTCGTTGCGTATTTTCGTGAATTTATAAGAATTTGCGCCGAAAATCAATTTAAACAATCTTTGGAAAACCACTCTATGAGAGGTTTTGACAACTCTTGAAAAATATCACAAAAACACATATCTAAACACAAATTTAATTTTCAAATTACTGCATAAAAAAAGAGGATGAAGCACCATATAAGTGCAACATCCCCTCTTTTTTTGCCATAATCGCCCTCAAAATTTTAAATACCTAAAATCCGATCTCGCCATAAAACCAAAGAGTGTTTCTGAATATATCATCTCCATCTCTTATTATCTCGGAATAACCTTTTTCGATCAATTTTGTTTCGATTTTCCTGTCATATTTTAAAGACCTGTTCTTTATAGGAATCCATTGTTGATAATCATCATTTCTATCAAAAAAAGAACTGTAATAATTCTCGTCATAGAATATTATTATTTGAGATCGCGAAAGTTCGGGATAGCATATAAGTGATACGACCCTGCAAAAAGGGTATGTTTTTGGTTTTTCTTGAATAAAACGCTCCGCAGTGAGTATCCATTTTCTTATAAATGCTGTTTTGATTTTACTGTTTGTTTCAGCGCTGTCAATAAAGTTAGTACGGTCTATGAAAAATGCTATAGGAACATGAAAATGTTCGTAAACATCATTACAATGAGTATATGGTTCAAACTTATCTATACACTCAAATAATTTTTTTAATCGTCTTTTTTGACCCCGCTGTTTTTTGCGTTCCGACATTATTGGTATTCCCTCTTTCAATCAACAGCAATTTCATTTTTTCACAATCTCTAATTCATCAATTCCCCCGTATAGCCGTTTATATAGTATATCCTGTCATAATTAACAGCTATCCTGTAGCACGGAATGGCGATGCCTTCGTCCTCGGGTATCTGTTTCAGATAGTAGCAAAGCTCCACGCCCGTTATTGTCAGTTCCTTATCCGTACCCTCATATTCAAGTATCTTGGACATAGCGGCAAAAAGCGCCTCATCACACGGGATGACCGCCTGTTTTTCGCCGTTATGTTCACCCGGCTGCAAATAGCTCAGGCCGACCCTCATACCGCCCTGCTTATTCACAGACACCGAAATAATATTGTTATACAGCTTAAGCCCCGACACCTTTTCGGTATATCTGAAACTGTAAGCCTCGTCATTTTCGTCCGCGGAATATCTGTAAAAGCTCCCGAAATACCCGTGAATATCGTCAATGACCGACTTTGCAAGCTTTTCCGCCGCATCCTTGTCCGCAGCTGAAACTGCGGTATTTGTATACTCGATATGGTTGCCCTCGACTGTCAGGGTCTCGTTTTCGTTTGAAATAGTTACCTTGTCCGTGGCATCTATTCTTTTAAGATTTTCATTGCTTTCAAAAAATATCTTCTGAAGACGCAGATAATCAAACTCCACACGCTTTAATATAAGCTGGCTTGCCTCGGTATGCCTGTCGGGCAGTTCACAGCCCACACTTATCCCGTTTTGTCTTAAAATACCCGTTATATCCGCCTTTTGCTCCGCCGTCATGCGCTTGCCCGATGCCGTCCATAAATTCAGCGCAAGCAGCACTATATTAAGAAGAATCAGCGCAATTATCGTGTATTTCCTCGCACTTTCCCAATTCATCTACGCCGCCTCCCAATATATCTTACCGTCTATAACGACCTTCCAACAGGCGGGCACATTGTTCTGTCTGCCGTTTATCTTGTACACAAGATCAATATCATCCACCAACACATCATTATTGTCAAAAGTATTGTAAACATTGTCTACCGCGCTGACAAAATCCCCCGTAAGGTTCTGTCTGCCGTAGGTCTGTTCCAGAACGCACATATATCTGCGGTATTTTGTCACACTGCCGCGCGATACCGTGACCTCTATGGCAGAATGCATATCCATGCCCTGCTTCATCTCGTCGCTCATAACGACCTCAACGCCGTTTACCGCATAATCAAAATAAAACTGCGTTCTTTCGCTGTTTACCGCCGTTCTTGTCAGTACAACATCATTTTTTATACCGTTGTCTTTTTTAAGAAAATCCACGGCGGCGGTGTAATTCTGCGCAACATTCTGTCCGCCGTCATTATTACCTGCACCCGATACATAACCCGAATATTCCAGCACGCCCTTAAGATTGTACTTCACCACATTTTCCTCGTCGCTGTAGCTGTAGACATTGTTTACCACACTGCTCCACTTTACCGCAGGGTTTTCAAAAAATCCGTCCGCAATATTCTCAAGCGCCTTTGTATCTATCCTGTCCCCGTCCATAACGGGATTTACAACATTTATCGTGTTTATACTGTCCTGGATAATGGGGATAAAGGTATTTTTGCTGAATATATTAAAACCGCTTGCACGGCTTGAAATACAGCCGCTTGCCTGCTCCGAAAATTTTTCTATCACATCTGCGCCCTTTTGCGCCATATCCGCACGTTTAAGGCTGTATATCATTACCTTGTCATTGTCGGCAAAATATGCCTGCATCACATTTTCCGTCTTGTTCGGCACAAGAATTATCATGCTTACATTTTGCAGATCCCCGAGTTTTCCGCTGCTTATGCCAAGCCCTTTTTTCAGTTCTTCCACCGCTATCGGCTCTACAAAATCATAGACCACACATTTATTGTTGAAAATATGTGCCCAGTCTATCTGTCCGCTCTGGCTTTCGCCCTTGTTTGCGGCAGAAGTTATAAGCTTGTCAAATTCCCCGCGATACTTCGTATCAAGCACATTTTCCCTATGAAAGACCGCCGTTTTATTCTCGCCGCGGTTTATCACTATGCCGTCCAGTCCGTAAAGCTGCGCCCGTGTAAGTGCCGTATTTCCCGTTGAAATAAACGAAAAAAAGTTATGGCTTGACACCTCGTCAAACCATAACTCTGTAGTCTGGTAAATAGCTAATATCATTAAAAATGCGATAAGTAAATTTTTACCGAAATTTTTCATCCCAAATACCCTTTTGTCATGCGCGCGGGTTATTTATTCTGTCCCGGAAGCGCTATGTACTGTGATAAAACGCTTTTTATCTGATAGCTTTTACGGCTTACAACAGCGCTCACTTCCGAGCGTCTTTCACCGTTTACGGCAGCTATCACAATGTAATTTCTGCCTTCCGTAAGTTCGATATTCTGACTGAATATACCTGCCGAGCCTACCGTGATAGTAAAACTGCCGTCAAGTTTTTTATAGTCAGGATCCGTAATATCGTATACGCTTATTGTAACAGCCGTGTCTTTAGGCGCTGTTCCCGTGATAAGACGTGAAGAATCAAATGTTATCTCACATGGTTTTTCGGCATCTATACCGCTTGTTATGGTAAAATGCTCCACAGGAAGAGAGTCCGCCGCAAAAGCACTGAGGCTGTGCAGAGTGATCACGCTTGCTGCGATAAGTAAAAATGCTATTAACTTTTTCATATCGGTCTCCCTCCTTTATCTTATTTTCTATAGTATACCACACTAATGTTACAAAACCATTACAACGGTCTATCAAATATATAACAAAGTTACCTCAATTATCCGAAAACGGCAATTTCGCTTATTTCCTTGCGTTTCGGGGCTGTCGGGTCGTTTTCTCTCACGCCCAGAGCCAGAACCGCGGCTATCTGCTGAGTTTCGGGAATACCGAAAATTTCTCTCAATTTTTTATCATCTCTTATGCCCATAATAAGCGTGTCATATCCAAGCTCACGCGCTTTGAGCACAAAATACGCATTCTGCAATCCCAAGTCATAAGCACCCCACTGGTCGCCAAGTTCATTGACCTGCGAGCCGTCGGGCATAAAACCCGCATTGCCCTTTTCAAATGCCGTTACAACAAGCACAGGCGCATTTGCGGAATTATTCTGATTGAATTCGGGCAGAGCCGCTCTTACTTCTCCGACCTTTTCGGGTGTGACTGCCGCATAATATCTGCCCGTCTGTGAATTTTTCCATGACGGAGCCTGCTGCGCCGCAAGAATTATCGCCTCAACATCTTTTTTGTCTATTGTAACGCCCGCCTTGTAATGGCGCACACTTCTTCTTTCGTTTATAAGTTTTGAAAATTCCATAATCTACCTCCAAAATTATATCCCGTTGCTTTTTTCATCCCATTTTATAGCATCTATTATCGCATCTTCAAGCGCAAATTTCGGCTTCCAGCCCAAAGTCTTGTCGGCAAGCTTGATGCTTGCATAAGACCCGCTTATATCGCCCCTGCGTCTTTCTCCAATGCGTGTGGATATTTTTTCGCCCGTCACGTTTTCAAATGCCATTATAAATTCCTTTACCGTGACATCCACGCCCGAGCCTATATTTATACTCAGATAATTTGTGTACTCTTCTCCCGCACGCTCAAATGCGCTGTCAAACTCGGTCGCCGCCTTTACATTTGCAAGCGCCACATCCCATACGTGTATATAATCGCGCACGCAGGTACCGTCGCGGGTGTCCCAATTCCCGCCCGAGATAACAAAAGTACTGTCCTCACAGTTGAGTATACGGATAAGTCTGCTTATTATATTTGCCGAACTTCTTGCAAGTCCGCAGCGTGTCTGCGGGTCTGCGCCAATGGGATTGAAATACCTCAAAGTGATGCACTGCATACCGTAAGCGCTGCAAAAGTCTTTAAGTATCATCTCGGTAATGTATTTTGTTCTGCCAAACGGGCTTCTTGGCTTGATAGGGCTTCTTTCCGTCACCATATACCCGGGCACATTGTCATATACCGCAGCCGAAGAACTGAAGATTATCTTTTTAAGACCCAATGTATTCAAGTTTTTGTAAAATTCCATTGTTTTTACAACATTTATGGAATAATATTCGTATGGGTTTTCCACCGACATCGCCACGCTTGAAAGCTCGGCGCAGTGTATCGCAACACCTATATCGGGGTGATCGGAAAGCACCTGTCTTAAACAGTCAAAATCCACAATATCCCCGCGGTAAAAAAACGTGTTGGGAATATCGCATTTAGCGTCTACCGCCTTGTCTATCACAACACATGTATGTCCCGCATCGGCAAAAGCATGGCATATAGTCTTTCCTATATAACCGCAGCCGCCCGTTATAAGCACTTTCATTAAATACACCCTCTTTCAGATAACTCGGCTACTTTATATTTTAAAGCATAACAAATAAATTTGCAAGGGTTAATTTTAAAATAATCACTCTTCGGCAAAAATTTTTAATAATTTTTTTGGTTTTAATTGTTGAGTAAAACCCGATTTTATGTTATACTTATGTATATATCGAATTTTTTAAAAAAGCAGGTGGTCTTTTGTACAACAATATATGGGACAATATCGTAAACGGGTTCAGCCTGTCTTCGATAAATTTTCCCCCGATACGTCTTTCCGACTTTATAGATATTGCGCTTGTCGCAGTTATAATATACATAATACTTATATGGATAAAGAATACCCGTGCATGGTCGCTTTTCCGCGGTCTTGCAATAATAGCGGCAGTAGCGCTGATATCCTACAGATTTCATTTCTATACGCTTACATGGCTTATAGAAAAGACATTTTCCGTCGGTATCATAGCCATTGTCATTCTATTTCAGCCCGAGCTGAGAAAAGCTCTCGAACAGATAGGAGAAAGCGGATTTTCGGGTCTTGCCGACATCCTTAATGTGGAAAAAAGCACACGGCTCAACCATACCTCCGTTGACTGCATAGTAGAAGCCTGCGTAAAAATGGCAAAAGAAAAAACAGGCGCGCTTATAGTTGTGGAACACAATGTTCCCGTAGGCGATTTTGTAAGCAGGGGTATCGAGATAGACAGCCATATATCCTCACAGCTTTTAATGAATATTTTCGTCAATAAAACGCCTTTGCATGACGGAGCGGTCATCATCCGCGACAACCGTATAGCGGCAGCCAGCTGCATACTGCCGGTCACGCAAAAGAAACTTGCTTCCGAACTTGGTACAAGACACCGCGCAGCAGTAGGCGCAAGTGAGCAGTCGGATGCCTACATCATAATCGTATCCGAGGAAACGGGCGACATCTCCGTTGCAAATGACGGCCGCCTTATGCGAAACCTGACGGAAAACGACCTGCGCAATGTCCTTGACACCCTTGTTGAGGGCAAGACCATAAATACCAAATTCTTCAAAAACAGAAGCAGAGGAAAGGGAAAGGGCAAAAAACAATGAAAGCACTGAATTTTATAAAATCTTTATTTTCTAAGAATACCGGTTGGAAAATAGGCAGTATAGTAATTGCCATAATACTTTGGCTTTTGGTTATGAATACACTTAACCCCGCCGAAACAAAAACTTTTTCCATACCTGTTTCACTTATCAACGAAAACTACCTTACCGACAGCGGCTATGCTGTTTTAAACACCGAGGAACTTACCTCTACCCGCGTAGAAATAAAGGTAAGGGGTACAAGGGCGGCGCTTGATAATCTCCCCAAGCAAAACGAGGGCGGCGCAGTACAGGCTGTCATTGACTTTTCGCAGCTTGATACATCAAGAATAGTAAGCACACCGCAAAGCCTTGTACTTAACATCAATCCAAAAATAGAAAGCGGCTTCGTTTATTCTTATGAAGTGGCAAGCCTTTCCCCGAATACAATAAATGTTTCCTTTGATAAGGTAAAAGAAAAGGAAATGAAGCTTACCACAAACTTTACGGGAAAACTTGAAGACGGTTATGTTTCATCAATAAAACAGATAAGCACCGACACGGTTACCGTTTTCGGCCCCGAAAGTGAATTTGACAAACTTAGCAGCGTAATTGCCGAAATAGATGTCAAGGACAAATCGGATGACTTCACGGCCGAGCTTAAACCCGTTGTATTCAATACAAACGGCGAAATACTGCCCAACTTCATTGTCGAGCCTGCGGATATTACCGCACAGGTTGCAATAGATTATTCCAGAAACCTTGAAATAATGAAGCCCGAAACCACGGGCACACTTAGCGATGAGCTTATTTTAAAAGGCATAGACTGGAACCCGAAGGTGCTTGAACTCACGGGCGACAAAGAACTTCTTGACAGCCTTGAGCCCATTAAGCTTACCGCTATAGAACTTGATAAGCTTGTAGGTTCGGACATCCGTACTTATGAAGTATCGCAGTTTATAAACGACCCGCGTATCTCTACAAAGTCCACTACTCCGCGTGTTATCACGGTCACAATAGAACTTGCGGGCAAGGACGGCAAAAACATAACCCTTAATGCGGAAGATATAAAGGTAACGGGTCTTTCAAGCGGACTTAAAGCACTTATGCCAAGTCAGGTGGTATTTACCGTATTCGGCGACCAGAAAGCCCTTGCAAATATCACAAATGCTTCTTTCAAAGCAAATGTCGATCTTACAAGTTTTTCCGAAGGCGCTGTTGAAGTACCGCTTAATATCACACTTCCCGACGGTCTTGAGATTCGCGGCGAAACAAAGGTCTATGTATATATCACAAAGACCGCCGATACCTCGGCACTCAACGACCCCGAGCTTACGGAAGTCGTTGAAAGCGCTACCGAACCCGTGACCGAAACCGTTATTGAAGAACCCACGGCAGAGCCTGTTACCGAGCCCCTTATCGAGGAAGAAACAGTTACCGCAGACGAGCCCGAAACAGACGAACCCAATACCGAAAGCTGATAAAAATTATGATTAGTTATATAAAAGGAATTTTAAAATACAAGGGCGACAGCCGCATTATAGTGGAAACAGGCGGCATAGGCTTTAATATCAATGTTTCTCCCGATACTGTAAGCAAAATGCCGCAGACGGAAAGTGAAGTGCAGATCTTCACCCACATGAACGTAAAAGAGGATGAAATGTCGCTTTTCGGCTTTCTGACACAGGAAGAGCTGAATATGTTCGACAGGCTTATAACGGTAAAAGGCGTTGGCCCCAAGGGCGCTACAGCCCTGCTTGCAAGCCTTTCGCCCGCACAGATAGCCCTTGCGATAATCACCGATGATGTCAAGACGCTTTCGGGCGGTCAGGGCATAGGCAAAAAAACGGCACAGCAGATAATACTCGACCTTAAGGATAAAACAAAGACAATGGATGCATCGGGCGCGAATGTTGCCGCTGTTTCTTCGGCACCCGCAAACACAGCCGCCGCCGAGGCCATAGAAGCGCTCACTTCCCTCGGTTTCGGCAAGCCCGAGGTTCAAAAAGCGGTTTCTGCCGTTGCCGACGAAAATCTTACTTCTGCCGAGCTGATAAGCAAGGCATTAAAAGTATTAAGCTAAGGACAAAACAATGGATAAACGTATAATAACAACCGCTTTCAGGTCGGAGGATGCCGAGGCGGAGCCAAAACTCCGCCCCCAAAGTCTTGAAAGCTACATAGGACAGGACAAAGTCAAGGAAAATATGCGCATATACATAAAAGCCGCCAAAGACCGCGGCGAGACCCTTGACCATGTTCTGCTTTACGGTCCTCCGGGGCTTGGCAAGACCACACTTTCAAACATTATAGCCAACGAAATGGGCGCTAATATCCGCACCACTTCGGGGCCTGCGATAGAACGCCCCGGCGATATGGCGGCGATACTGAACGGACTTTCCGAGGGCGATATTCTTTTTATAGACGAGATACACCGCCTTAACCGCCTTGTCGAAGAGGTACTCTACCCCGCTATGGAAGACAATGTGCTGGACATAATCATAGGCAAAGGCCCCGCGGCAAAAAGTATACGCATAGACCTGCCAAAATTCACACTTGTAGGCGCAACCACACGCATAGGTCTGCTTACCGCGCCTTTGCGTGACCGTTTCGGTGTCACTTGCCGACTTGAACTCTATACACCCGAGCAGTTAAAGACCATAATCCTGCGTTCTGCGGGCGTACTTGACATAGAAATAGACGAAGACGGCGCCTTGGAGCTTGCAAGCCGTTCACGCGGCACGCCCCGTATCGCAAACAGGCTTTTAAAGCGCATACGCGACTTTGCACAGGTAAAATATGACGGCGTTATCACACATGATGTTGCAAAAGAGACCCTCGACATTCTCGATATAGATGCAAAGGGTCTTGATATGACCGACCGCAAAATGCTGCTTGCAATGATAGAAAAATTTGACGGCGGCCCCGTAGGGCTTGACACTATCGCCGTTTCCATAGGCGAAGAACCCGACACCATAGAAGATGTTTACGAGCCCTACCTTATTCAGCTGGGCTATATAAAAAGGACACCCAGAGGCCGCGTAGTAACGGACCTTTGCTACAGACATTTCGGTCTGTCTTTGTTTAAGTAAAAGGAGAAATTATGGCTAAAATAAAACTTGAAACGGAAGATTTTATATTTGAAGTGACCGAGGAACTTGTCTGTTATGACGAGATAGGCCGCGAAGGTGCAGACAAATGGGCAGCGGATTTCCGCACCTGGCTTGCCGACGGCAGAAAAAAGAAAAATATAGTAACTTCGGGCGGCAAGACCTATTTTGTTATCGAGGACGAGGGCGAAATTTTTGATATTGCCGACGAATACCTTGATGCAGTCGAAAACAGCAAAACAGACGAATATTGGAAAAATTTTCAGTAACGGTAAATAAAAATGGACGAAAAAGACCTTGAACAGCTTGCCCGCGAGGAACGCGAACGCGCCGAAGCGGAGTTTGCGAAGATGCAGCAGGCGCTGGCACACTCCGACACGGAGATAAACGCCCAGCAAAAAGATGTTGTAAAAAAGAAAATAAATAACCATTTTGAGGATCTTAACGCAAAAAAAAGTACGGTATGGATATTTCTGCTGCTTTTTGTCATACTTGCGGGCTCTTATTACAGTCTTACTTTTTACAAGCCCCGCGTCACATACGCAAAGGCCATGGAATGTCTTGAAAAAGGCGAATATGACAATGCAAAGATACTTTTTACAAATCTCGGCGACTATGAAAATGCGGCAGAGCTGGTGAATGAATGTGACTACCGCAAGGGTAATCTTTTGCTTGCAACGGGAAAATACACCTCTGCACTCACGGCACTTTCCGGTATCACGGGCTACAAAGACCGCGACGACCTTATTGCCGACCTGGCGGGCGATTTTGCAAAAACACTCGATACGGGCAAGTGGCACAGTGCCTTTGTCCGCTCCGTTGGCACCGTAAAGGCCACAGGCGACAATACCTACGGTCAATGCAATGTTGACGACTGGAAAAACGTAGTACAGATAGCCTGCGGGGATTACCTCACAATAGCAAAGACGTCCAATAACGATGTTCTCTGCACAGATGCCGTACTTGACTGGCACAATATCAAAGAAGTCGCGGCAGGTACGGATTTTGCGGCAGGTCTGACCAATGACGGTCAGCTGCTTTTCCACAAAGGCAGTGAAGACGAAACGATATCGGGCATAAAGCATATATCGGCAAAAAAGAATATCCTTGCCTGTATCGGAAACGGCGGCGGAGCAGTAGTTTCGGGCGCAGCCATAGACACACAGCTTTTTACCGACCTTAAGGAAATAGAGACCGACGGTCAAGGGGTCTACGCTCTAAAAAACGACGGTACTGTCATTTCCTCAAACGGCAGATTAAGCGGCGTAGGCAATGTAAAACATATTTTTACCGCAAATGAAACTATGGTCGCCGTTACAAACGACAATATGCTTATTGCCGACGGCGCTGTATCTACGGACGAGTTAGAGGGCATGCTTATGCTTTCGGGCACCGACGACCATTTTATCATGCTTACGGACACAGGCCATGTAAAATACTACGGTCCGTCATACGCAGGCAGCGGCAGAGTTGCCGACTGGACAGATGTACTTTTAAATCTCAGGGAGCAATAATATGCTTAGAATAACCAATCTTAAAATACCCGTGACCGAAAAGCTTACCGACGAAACGCTGAAAAGCGCCGTAGAGCACAGCTTGAAGTGTACGGGTGCAAAAAACATAAAAATAATACGTCAGGCGGTCGATGCGCGTGAAAAGACAAGGGGGAGCTATGTGCTGACCCTTGATTTTGATGTGGAAAACGAGAAAAAATATTTAAAGCGCAAAAACATCTCAAGCCCGAAACACGACACCTACACCCTGCCTGTTCCGCAGGACAAGAACATCCGCCCCATTATAGCGGGCTTTGGTCCTGCGGGTATGTTCTGCGGCCTTGCCCTTGCGGAAATGGGCTTGAACCCGATAATTCTGGAACGCGGCAAAAAGGTTAAAGACAGGGTGCGCGATATAGAAAAATTTCAGACCACGCGCGTACTTGACCCAAACTCAAACGTACAGTTCGGCGAGGGCGGCGCAGGCACATTCTCGGACGGCAAGCTTACAACGGGCATAAACGATATACGCTGTCACTATATTTTAAAACGCTTTGCCGAATTCGGCGCACCCGAAAATATTTTATACCTTGCCAAACCGCATATCGGCACGGATAATCTTGTAAATGTGGTAAAAAACATACGCGAACGCATAATATCCCTCGGTGGCAAGGTGCTTTTTGAACACACACTCACCAATATTGACGTAAAAAAGCGCACAGTGACCGCCAAAAGCGGTGAAAAAACGCTTACCCTGCCCTATACAGATCTTGTGCTTGCGATAGGACACTCCTCCCGCGACACCTTTGAAATGCTGTATAATAAAGGCTTTAAAATGGAACAGAAGCCGTTTTCGGTCGGCGTGCGCATAGAACACAAGCAGGAAACGATAAACCGAGCACAATACGGCGATTTTGCGGAATATCTTCCCGCGGCGGACTACAAGCTTTTTACCCACCTTGAAAACGGCAGAGGTGTATATACATTCTGTATGTGCCCGGGCGGTCATGTTATGGCGGCGACATCGGAGGAAAACGGCGTTGTAACAAACGGCATGAGTTATTTTGCGCGTGACGGCGAAAATGCAAACGCGGCGCTCCTTGTCGGTGTAGATCCGTCCGACCTTGACGGCAGTCATCCCCTTGCAGGGGTTCAACTGCAAAGAGAGCTTGAACACAAGGCCTTTGAAGCGGGCGGAAAAAATTACAGCGCACCCGCACAGAAAGTCGGCGATATGCTGAACGACAGACCCTCCACGGAGTTTGGCTCGGTCTCTCCGACCTACCGCCCCTCCGTTACTCCCTCGGATATGCGCAGGGTCTTCCCCGACTATATCTATCAATCACTTAAATCGGGCATACTTGCCTTTGATAAAAAAATAGACGGCTTCGCAGACGATAACGCTGTCGTTACCGCTGTCGAAAGCCGTTCTTCTTCCCCCGTGCGCATAGTGCGTGATAAGGAAAATATGGAAAGTATTGTTTATCCGCATATCTACCCCTGCGGCGAGGGCTGCGGCTACGCAGGCGGCATAATGAGCGCTGCCGCCGACGGCCTAAAAATAGCCGAACAAATAGCCAAAAAAAATAGCTCCGTATAAATATCATTCAACACAAAAATGGGCTGTCGTGCGACAGCCCATTGATCATATTTATCTGAAACCTTCTCTTGCTGCGTAGCTTGTATGAAGAAGTTCGTGTGATTTATGCGAATTGGGTTCGCCAAGGAATTCTTCATAGAGCTTGATTATCTGCGGATTGTTATGCGACTGGCGCAGTACCTGTCTTTCATCCTCGGAGTAAAGAGCCTTTGCACGTCTTTCCTTGTAAGTTTCAAGGATATCGTCGGGCTCGTTCTCAAGGAAGCAATGTCTGATATAAGGCTGACCGCCGCCGTTGATACAGCCGCCGGGGCATCCCATTATCTCAATAAAGTGGTACTTGCTCTTGCCTGCGCGTATATCGTCAAGAAGTATCTTCGCGCTTCTCATACCCGAAGCGATAGCCACATTTACCGTTGTGCCGTTTATATCCAGAGACGCCTCTCTTATGCCCGCGTCATGGCCGCGCACCTCGGTAAATACGATATCTTCTTTCTCCTGACCCGTCAGTTTAAAGTATACGGTTCTTAAAGCAGCTTCCATAACGCCGCCCGTTACACCGAAGATAACGCCTGCGCCCGTGTAATCGCCCATAATATCGCCGTCCCAGTCCTCATCGGGCAGACGGTTGAACATAATACCCGCACGCTTTATCATTCTTGCAAGCTCTCTTGTTGTGATAACAGCATCAACATCGGGGATGCCGTTTACCTTTTCCTGGTCGCGCTCTTTCTCGTACTTTTTAGCCACACATGGCATTACGGAAACTACAAAAATATCATTCGGGTCAAGACCGTTCTGCTCTGCCCAGTAGCTCTTTATAACAGCGCCCTGCATCTGGTGAGGCGACTTACAGGATGAAAGATGCGGCAAAAGGTCGCTGTAATTCATCTCCGCATAGTTTATCCAACCGGGTGAGCAGGATGTTATCATAGGCAGAACACCGCCGTTTTGCAGTCTGCCCAAAAGCTCCGTGCCCTCTTCCATAATGGTAAGGTCTGCGCCGAAGTTTACGTCATACACTCTTTCAAAACCAAGTCTGCGCATGGCGGCAATCATTTTGCCCGTAACGGGTGTGCCTACGGGGTAGCCGAATTCTTCGCCGAGAGCCGCTCTTACTGCGGGAGCAGCCTGTGCGATTATGTGCTTGCCTGCCTTGAAAGCTTCGTCGATCTTATCTATCTCGCTGTGTTCCATAAGTGCGCCCGTAGGACAGACATTTACACACTGTCCGCACTGTATACAGGGCGAATTTTGGAAACTTCTGTCCTCTGCGGGAGAAACAAAAGTATTGAAACCGCGGTTCTCGTAACCCAAAATACCGAGACCCTGCGCATTTTTACATCTTTCGATACATCTGCCGCAAAGAATACACTTGGAAGTATCTCTTACAAGACCCGGAGCAAGTCTGTCGATATGACTTTCCGTATGAACGCCGACAAACATATTGTCACGCGCGCCCGTAAGCTTTGCAACGTGCAAAAGCTCACATCTGCCGTTCTTGTCACACTGCTGGCAGTTCTGATTGTGGTTTGAAAGCAGAAGCTCCACGCTCTCGCGTCTTGCCTCGAGAGCCTTGGGAGAATTTATCTTTATTTCCATACCCTCGGAAACAGGATAAACGCAGCTTGCCACAAGACCTCTTGCGCCCGTTGCCTCAACCAAACAAACACGGCACGAGCCCCTGTTGCACTCGCCGTTATTGAATTCACAAAGTGAAGGTATCTCATAACCGTTTGCTCTTGCAGCCTGTAAAATAGTCATGCCCTCTTCTGCTTGACAGGAGATACCATCTATTTTTATATTTAATACTGACATAGTAATTTTACCTCCTTATCTCTTGGAAATAGCCTGAAGACGGCATACACCGATACATGAACCGCACTTTGCACAAGCATCGGAATTGATAGCGAATGATGCAAGCTTGTGACCCTCCGCAACATAGTCAGTGCGCTTGATACAATCCACGGGACAGCCCTTTGCACAAAGACCGCAGCCGATACACTTGTCGGGGTCGATGTAGTATTCCATAAGGTTTTTACATACGTGCGAAGGACATTTCTTATCAACTATATGTGCAATATACTCATCTCTGAAATGCTTTAAAGTAGAATCAATGGGGTTGGCCGCTGTCTGTCCCAAAGCACAAAGAGAATTGTTCTTGACCGTTCTTGAAAGTTCTTCAAGTGCATCAAGGTCTTCCATAGTACCGCTGCCCTCGGTAATGCGTGTAAGTATCTCAAGCATACGCTTTGTACCGATACGGCAGGGAGAACATTTACCGCAGGACTCGTCGCAGATAAATTCCATATAGAATTTTGCAACGTCAACCATACAGTTATCCTCGTCCATAACGATAGCACCGCCCGAACCCATCATAGAGCCTTTCTGAACAAGGTTGTCGAAATCTATGGGCTCGTCAAGGAATTCTTCCGTAAGACAGCCGCCCGAAGGACCGCCCGTCTGGATAGCCTTGAACTTTTTGCCGTTGGGTATGCCGCCGCCGATGTCATAGATAAGCTCGTGCAAAGTAGTACCCATGGGAACTTCCACAAGACCTACGTTGTTTACCTTGCCGCCGAGAGCGAATACTTTTGTGCCCTTGGATTTTTCCGTACCTACGGAAGCAAAATTTTCCGCTGTTTCTCTTAAAATATAAGGTATGCAGGCAAGTGTTTCAACATTGTTGATAATGGTCGGCTTGCCCCAAAGACCCTTGACAGCGGGGAAAGGAGGACGTGGACGAGGCATGCCTCGCTTGCCCTCGATAGAATTGAGCAGCGCCGTTTCCTCGCCGCAGACAAATGCGCCCGCACCAAGACGGATATGGCAGCGGAAGCTGAATTCCGTACCGAGTATATTATCGCCCAAAAGACCGAGTTCTTCGGCCTGCATTATAGCAATTTTAAGTCTGTTTACGGCAATGGGATATTCCGCACGAACATAGAAATAGCCGTTCTGAGCGCCGATAGCATAACCCGCTATCATCATACCCTCGATAACGGCAAGAGGATTACCCTCCAATATACTTCTGTCCATGAATGCACCGGGGTCGCCCTCGTCACCGTTACATACAACATACTTTTCGTCGCTTTCGGAGTTATATGCAAACTGCCACTTTCTGCCCGTCGGGAAACCCGCGCCGCCGCGGCCTCTCAGACCTGCCGCAAGCACTTCGTCGATAACTTCCTGTCTGGACATTGAAAGCGCACGTTCAAGACCCTTGAATGCACCCTCGCCAAGAGCCTCGTTTATATTTTCGGGGTCGATAACGCCGCAGCCGTGCAGCGCAACTCTCCTCTGCTTTTTATAGAAATTGATATCATCCTGCTTGGATACCTTTTCGCCCGTTGACGGTTCTTCATAAAGCAGTCTTTCTACTACCTTATTGTTTATAATGTCGCTTTCGATTATCTCATCAACGTCATCAATGCTTACAAGACGATAAAGTGTGTCCTCGGGATAAATTTTAACAAAAGGACCCTGTGAACAGAAGCCGAAGCAGCCCACCTGATTTACTGTAGCTTTGCTGAAAAGGCCTTTTTCTTCAAGCAGTTCCCTGAACTTATCCGCAATTTCCTTTGAGTTGTTGGAAAGACAGCCCGTACCGCCGCAAAGAACTATATGGCGTCTTCCGTCTGCGCCCGTAAGTTTGTCGGAAAGACGCTTTGAACAGACGGCGATGTTTTCATTAAGCTTTTCTACTGAATTTATCATAATGTTTCGCCCTCCTTCATTTTTTCTTCGGCGATAAGATACTGAGCAACCACTTCCGTTACCTGGGAAACGGTCATTTTGGGATAAACCTTGCCGTTGATGCTTACTGCGGGAGCAATACCGCACGCACCTATACAGCGAAGTGCATCAATAGTGAACAATCCGTCCTCGGTCGTTTCGCCGGGCTGGATTTTAAGCACTTCCGAAAACTTGTCTATGACCTGCTGTGCGCCCTTTACATAGCAAGCCGTACCGAGACAGCAGCCGATAATGTATTTTCCCTTGGGTACCAGCGAGAAAAACGAATAAAATGTTACCACACCGTAAATTTCGGCAACGGAAATACCCGTTTTCTGCGAAACTATCTCCTGCACCTCCAGCGGGATATAGCCGTATTCATTCTGAATATCGCTCAAAATCATCATAAGAGGCGTATTCTCGTCTTTGTGTCTGTCGCATATCTCAGCGATCTTTGCGGCAGCTGCCGCCTGAATTTTAGCCATGTTGTTCCTCCTTGACTTAATAAAAAATTTGTGAATTATTTAACACAATTTTACCGCAGAACTGCACATTTCCTGCAGCCCATATATCAATATAATTTTATAATATTTTATGCTTAAAGTCAATAAACCCAAATAATTTAGCATAATGCATAACTAACTCATTTGTCAATTTTGTACAAAAAAAGCTTTTATTCGCCTTTGTCCGACATTGCAAAACTGCTTATTTCGCCAAAACCTTGTCATTTTTTGGTTAAATCGCCAACAAAAAACACCTGTGACGGAATTCACAAGTGTTTTTGTCGATCACATATCTTCGCCGCTGTTTCCGGGAGTAATATCTTCCGCAGTTTCGGTCGTTTTTTCAACAAATGACGGATCTTCGCCCTTTATAAGCGCGCGAAGTTCTTCGCCCGTTATCTTTTCTTTTTCAATAAGCATGGCAGCCGCCTTATGCAGCACTTCCATATTGTCTTTAAGCGTTTTTTCCGCTAAATCATAGGCTTCGGAAACTATCCTCTTTATTTCTTCATCTATCATTGTAGCCACATTTTCGCTGTAGTTTTTGGTGTGGCCAAAATCCCTGCCAAGGAAAACTTCCTGCTGGTCGTCACCGAAAAGTATAGGGCCGAGTTTTTCGCTCATACCGTACTTTGTGACCATAAGTCTTGCCATATTTGTGGCCTGCTGGATATCGCCCGAAGCACCCGTTGAGATATCGCCGCATACAAGCGCTTCCGCGATACGTCCGCCGAAGGCTGCCGCTATCTCCTGCTCCATTGCCTTTTTATACTGATAAGACGGCTCTTTCGGCACAGGCATCGTATAACCGCCCGCACGTCCTACGGGTATGATAGAAACGATATGCACGGGGTTAAGCTCCGAAAGCACCTCGTACAAAATGGCATGACCCGCTTCGTGATAAGCGGTAAGCTTCTTTTCCTTTTCGGTGATAACTTTGCTCTTTTTCTCCGTACCTAAGGCAACTTTTATAAATGCCTGTCTTATATCCTCGGCATCAAGCGCCTTTTTGTTCTGTCTTGCCGCCAGAAGCGCCGACTCGTTCATAAGATTTTCAAGGTCTGCACCCGTAAAGCCGGGTGTTGTCTTTGCAACTTCCGCAAGGTCTACGTCCGGCGCAAGCTTTTTGCCCTTTGCGTGTACCTTTAAAATTTCCTCGCGTCCCTTTACATCGGGCACGCCTACAACTATCTGTCTGTCAAAACGTCCGGGTCTTAAAAGCGCGGGATCGAGTATATCGGGGCGGTTTGTTGCCGCAATAACTATAACACCCTCGTTTGCGCCGAAACCGTCCATTTCCACAAGCAGCTGGTTAAGTGTCTGTTCACGCTCGTCATGGCCACCGCCGAGACCTGCGCCTCGTCTTCTGCCGACAGCATCTATCTCGTCGATAAAAATAAGGCAGGGCGAATGTTTCTTTGCATTGTCGAAAAGGTCGCGCACGCGCGATGCGCCGACACCCACGAACATTTCCACGAAATCCGAACCCGATATCGAGAAGAACGGCACATTTGCTTCGCCCGCAATAGCCTTTGCAAGCAAAGTCTTTCCGGTACCCGGGCTGCCCACAAGCAGTACGCCCTTGGGTATTCTTGCGCCTATCTCAACATACTTTTTAGGCTCGCTCAAAAAGTCCACTATCTCGGCAACTTCTGCCTTTTCCTCGTCAAGACCCGCCACATTTTCAAATGTGACACGCTTTGATGCATCCGTCATCATTCTTGCACGGCTCTTGCCGAAGTTCATCACTTTTCCGCCTCCGCCGCCGTTCATCTGCTGGAAGATAAACATCAAAAGCATGATAGCAATGATTATTGTGATTATGATACTTATAAACGAGAAAATACTGCCCGTTTTGGACGGCGAAACGGTCTTTATATTGACCTTTCCCTCACGTCCGCTTTTGCTTACCTCGTCAAGGAACTGCGACACGGACGATATTGAAATTCTGTGTTCTACTCCGTCCTTTGTCTTTACAACAGCCATACCCGCATCATTGACCTCGGAATCCCTCTGTAAAGTAACGGTATCCACCGCACCCTCGTCAATGTCTTTTAACATGGTGCTGTAGGTGTATTCCGCACCCGACTGTGTAACGGGCGTTCCAAGCATCATTCGCTTGCCCACGACGGCAATAACTATAATAAGCACTATTGTACAGTATAGTCCAAGTATCCTGAACATATTGTTTTTATTATTCATTGGTTCCCTCCTGTAAAAAATCTCCTATCTGTATATAATATCATATTTATTGTATATATTCAAGTAAAATTTTCGGTAAATACGCATTAATAAAATTTAATCTTTATTTAATTGATTATCTACATATAAAGTGTTATAATTGCCCCAAAGAGGTGATATATATGATAAAGAAAAGATTTTTTAACAAAATATTGGCTTTTGCGGCGGCTTTGTTTGTGATGACAGGCTGTTCAAAGACGAAAGAAACAACAGAACCTGCCGCACCGACAGCCGAAGTCCCCGAAGTAACGGGAGAATTTACTTTTACCGCACTTAAAGTCGGCAAGGCGGATGCCCTTGTTCTGAAAACGCAAAACCACACCGTACTTATAGACTGCGGCGAAAAAGACGACGGCGACAACATTGTGGAATACCTTAACGAAAACGGCATAGAAAAGATAGACAAACTGTATATAACCCACTTTGACAAAGACCATGTGGGCGGCGCGGCGGAAATTATACAAAATATGGATATAGACGAGATAATCACACCCGACTATATCACAGACAGCAAGGAATATCAGAATTTCCTCGGCGCAGCATCCGAAAAGGGCATTATCCCGCAGAAAATAGGCGGCGATAACGAGTATACAGCGATGTACTCACTTGATGATGTCATTTTTAACGTCTATCCGCCAACCGAAAACGTATATGACGAGTCCGACAACGACTATTCCATTGCAGTATCCGCACAGCACGGCTCGAACCGCTTTTTGTTCACGGGCGATGCCGAAAAAGAACGTCTGGAAGAATTAAAAGGTCAGGTAAACGGCACTTTTGATGTGCTTAAAGTGCCACACCACGGCGGCATGGAGGACAACAGCGAGGAATTTATTTCCCGTATCTCGCCAAAATACGCCGTTATAACCTGCAGCGTGAAAAAACCCGCCGACCCTGAACTTGTTGCCCTGCTTGAACAATACGATGCGCAAGTATACACCACCGCCGAAGCAAATATCGGCTTTATAAGCGACGGCCAAAACATTACCGTAAGCCAATAAAAATTGTTACATATTTGTAATAAAAAATTATATTGATATTCGCTTCCAAAAATGGTATTATATATTATGAGTAAGAATGTAGAATTCATATATGAGGTGAATATTTATATATGGCTAAAAATGAAAAGAAAAAAATAACCATCAGGCGCAGTATACGCCGAAAAGGTGCATCGCTGTTTCCGCTGTTTTTTATGTGTGCGGCTGTCGTATGTGTAATTGTCGGCATAAAAAGCTACAGCTATGCTTATGACTACACCGTCGATCATTTCATCCCCAAGGAAGAAACGGCAGACGGCGAGGAGCAATACTCCCCCAACGAAATTATAAAGCAAGCTAAGCAGAATATGATAGGCGCGGATATTGACGGCGTTATCAAAAACATTGACGGCGACACGGTCACTTTTGTAAACCTTAAGGCGAACGAAAGTGTTATCCTTAAAGCCACAAAGGACACCAACTATCCGGGTACAAATTCACTTGACGACTATTTTATCGGCGATGTCGTTACCTTTGTCTATGACGAAAACAACAATATAACCGATATCAAAAAATGCGACAACGCATGGTCGTACTCCGATGTAGGCCTTATAATCAACACATCGGCAAAGCTTGTAAAATTCGGCGACAATGCACTTGCATACAAGGACAAATCGTTCAAGTATTCACCCGATATAACCACGGTTCGCTACAAAAACGAGTATTCTACCCTTGCAAGCATAGACACATCGGACTATGTAACGCTCAAAGGCTATAACAACGGCACGGAGAACAAGGTATACTCCATAACCATTGACAAAAGCCACGGCGATCTTCAGTTTGTAAACTATTCAAACATAGAAAGCCCGCAGTTTGTACTTAACGGCCAGACCATTTCACTTGCAGGAAGCGACACCTTCAAGGTCACAGAGGGCAAGCATACGATTCAGGTCACAAGCCCTATCTGTGAGGACTACACCAAGGACGTACTTATTCTCCCGGGTCAAGTCACAAAGGTCGATCTGTCGGCAATGCAGATAAAGACAGGTCTTTTGAATGTCAGTGCAAATGTTATAAATTACAAGCTCTTCATCAACGACCAGGAGTACTCCCTTGCAGAACCTATCCTGCTCTCCTACGGCAGATACAATGTAAAGGTGACAAAGGACGGATATGAAGACTTTACCACTACCGCTATCATAGATGCGGAAAACAACACGGTCCATGTCGATATGGAAAGACATATTCCCAAAGGCCGCATACACGTTGACAGCGACCCCGAGGGCGCAAGCGTTTATATAGACGGCTCAATGGTGGGTACTTCCCCGTTAAGCTATAATGCGACCCTTGGCACACACACCGTAACGGTAAAGAAAAACGAATATATAGAAGCCACAAAAACCGTGAGCATAGGCTCCGAGGGCAGCGAAGAAAGCGCATATTTTGACATGATGCCCGTTGTCAGCAAGTTTGTGGATTCGGAATAAAAACCAATTTTAACAGATAAAAAAAAAAGGGAATGTCGCACTTATCGGTGCTTCATTCCCTGTTTTTATGCAATAAAATGCCATTGAGATTTAGATCACTTATTGTTTTTCATAATATTTTATACCGGAATTCGGTTTAAAATATGTACGAATATATCCATCGGAAGACAATATCACAAATTCATTGGTTTCTTCTATATAGTAAACATCATCGCCATCCTCTTTTTCAAGTTTATGCAGAGCGCGAACATCATTTATCACCTTGCTTGCAGCCGTTTCATATTCGGTTGCACTTGAATAGCCGAATTCGCCGCCGTGTTTTTCAAAGTGCTCATTCAGCAGTTTTTCGTTTCTGAAACGATAGTCTTTTGCTGTCTGTGCATTATCTGTTATTACTACTGTTTTGCTGTCATTGTTCCAATCCACATCACAGCCCAAGCTTTCCGAAACCACACGCACAGGCACAAGAGTTCTTCCGTCAATTATCTGTGCAGGCACATCAAGAGTATTTAAAATATTATTTTTGTAAAATTTTGTTTCTCCCACTGTCATTTCTATTTTGATATCGTTTTTGTTCGCGGTTATCTTTTTCGCTGTATTATCCCAGCTTATATCGGCATTAAGCGCCTCAAAAACCGCACGCATGGGAACCATTGTTCTGCCGCTGATTATCTGTGCAGGCACATCGGAATGAAGCTGTTCGCCATTTATTATAACATTTACTTCATCCGATGCCGCGGCTGATATGCTCATACATATAACAACTATAAAACCCAATATTAATTTCGATATTTTACTCATAGTTTATTCTCCCTACATTAATATATTGCCGTTTCCCGCATCATCCTTTACCCTACAAAATTCTTAACTTCCTCAACAAGTCTGTCAACTTCTCCATCCGTACCTACCGTAATGCGCAGATATTCGCTTATTCTGGGTTTATTGAAATATCTCACTATAACGCCTTTGCTTCTTAAAAATTCAAACAATTCGGCGGCTTTTACGTTTTTATTTGTGGTAAAAATAAAGTTTGCACTGCTTGGAAGCGTTTCAAAGCCAAGTTCCGAAAGCTCCTTTATCATACGCGAGCGTGTTGCCATTATTTTTTTGCGGCAGTCCTCCCAATATTCCACATCATTTGCGGCAGCGGCGGCGGCAGTCTGCGAAAGGCTGTTCAAAGTATAGCTGTTAAAACTGTTTTTAACGGCCTCAAGCGCATCCACAAGCTCCTTGCCCGCCATAGCATAGCCCACACGGATACCCGCAAGAGCACGGCTTTTTGAAAATGTCTGCACCACAACAAGATTGTCATACTTATCAAGCAGGCTTACAGCCGACTCCCCGCCGAAATCAATATATGCCTCATCAACAATAACAATAACATTGCGGTTATTCTGCAATATTCTTTCTATGCTTTCAAGCGGCATACAAATAGAAGTCGGCGCATTTGGGTTAGCAATAACTATACCGCCGTTTTCGCCGAAATAATCCTCGGGAGTTATCTCAAATTTTTCGTTCACGGGCACTCTCTTGTACTTTATATTGTAAAGATCGCACCAGACATCATAGAACGAGTATGTTATATCGGGGAAAAGCACGGGCTTGTCGCTGTTAAAAAACGTCATAAAGCAAAGCGCCAGCACCTCGTCCGAGCCGTTGCCCAAAAACAGCATATCGTCCGTAACGGGATAAGTTTTTCTTAACGCCGCTTTAAGTTCTCTGCAAACAAAACTGGGATATTTGCGCAGTTCTGCCGTATTGTACTCCCTTATCGCCTTTTCCACCATCGGCGAAGGCGGATAAGGACACTCGTTGGTGTTAAGTTTTACTATATTCTTTATCTGCGGCTGTTCGCCCGGCACATACGGCACTACCTGTCTTATTTTATCTTCCCATAACTTCATTTTTACTTCTTCCTTTCAGATTTTAAATTAAATTTTGCTCCGCCGCTGTACACATTTCCCATTGGCAGCATCCAGAGTTCATAATCGTCGTCATACGGCGTTTCAAGCGTAAAGCTGACATTTATAGAGGCGTAATCCGCCGCCATTTCCGCAATGGCTTTGTCGGCATCCGTTTTTATATTTTTGGGATTTACAACAACTCCCTCGGTTATTGCAATATTCTCGTTTTCATAGACAAAAGCATACGAGCCGAAAAACATACGGCAAAAAGTTTCGCCCTTGACCTTATTGCAAATATACGTCTCGTTCTCCCTGTCAAAAATCCAGCTGCTTATCGTAAGATCCTTTACTTTTATAGGTATATTCCCCGATGCAAGACCCTTTGATACCGCATTATGTATAGTTCGGCCTCTGAGTGCGATCGCTATGCCGTTTGACGAATTTCCCACATTTTGAAATACCGCCTCAAATCTTTCCCCCGGCACTATTGCCCCGCTTGAGTAAACAGCATCAAAAGCGGGTGCACCCTGCATTACGTTTTCATATACACCCTCTATTTGATCTGCGTCAAGCCTTATGCGGTAGCGCACCGACTTATAGCCGTTTGAAAACTCCGAAAACTGGGAATGTTTCATAACGGAAATATCATAATAACCGGCCTTGACAAAATACTCGTTTATGCCAAATCTGTGTGCCAGTTCCTCCAGCCGTCTATTCATATCAAAATCGTTTTTAAACAGCTGTTCAAAAGTATATTCCGTGTCCTCTGCCTTTAAAAGTTCCAGTTTGGAATAATCATTTGATATTTCTATCTCATTGCAGCCCAGGTTTTCAATATCTTCGGCATCGCCGCAGCAATAAATTTCCACCTTGCCGTTTTTCCCATAACAAAGCACAAGCGTTCTTCCCTTATAGACCGAAAGCAGCAGCACGTCCTTGTCCTTGTTTTCCGTGCCATAGATACTGCATTGAGCTTTAACGCCCCATATATAGTTATCTTCAACAGAATCATCATATATTGTTATCCACGGATCGTCATCCCCGAAAAGCAGCATCTCGTCAAAGCAGCCGCTTTCATCTTCTTTGCAATGCCTGAAACCACATTCCTTTATCCACGCATCCTTTATATCGCTTATATACTTCTGCGGCGGCATATTATCCTTATCCAGCACAAATACCACAGAATGATTTCTGTCCACTTTTAAATTGTCAATATCAATACTGCCTTTGTGACGATATGCAATGGTTTTGTTTCTGAATGTGTAAAATGCCTTGGCGGCCGGAAATATGCGTCTGAAAAACACAAATGCCTCCATTGCCTTATACACACGTTCAAAAACATACTTATTGTCCTCGGTTTCTATTTCTACACGCCCCGTCAGCGCATGAAGATGAGGCATGTTTACCAGCATCTCTATTTTGTCATAATATTTTTTTAAAGGAAAAACTTTGCCAAGGCTTGCCGTGACATTTATTGAACGAATATTTTCCGCAGTATATATTTTCCCGTTTATTTCTATTCTTCGTCCATCTGCCCTGAACAATGGTTTTTTATGGCCTTTTGATTTATAAAAATACATATTCCCGCCTCCCTTCTATAATTAGTATACCACTTTTTAACATCATAATAAAGTATAAATTCAAAAATTTTAACAGCAATGATAATTGTCAACCTTTTATAATTTTATGGTTGACAATTATTTTTTATTATGCTATCATTTATTCATTGGAGTTGATAAATATGCCTGAAAATACAGTAAACAAAATAATAAGCGGTACAATGCTGCAAAAAAGTGATATCCCTGCACTATTGGCATCAGATACGGTCTCTTTATGCGCGGCGGCAAACAAGCTGCGTATTCATTACCGCGGCAATAAAATAAGCCTGTGTGCCATAATAGACGGCATAGGCGGCGGGTGCAGCGAGGACTGTAAATTCTGCGCCCAGGGAAAAGCCTGTTCAAAGCAGACCAATCTCCATGCTTTTACGGATGAGGAAGAAATAATAAACGACTGCAAATACCACGAAAAAGCAGGCGTACACCGCTATTCCATAGTCACGGCGGGCAGGACGTTATCCGCCGCAAATTTTGAAAAGGCTCTGTCCGCATATAAGCGTATGCACGAAGAATGTCCCGAAATACAGCTCTGTGCCTCTCACGGCCTTTTAAACTATGAGCAGTTAAAGCAGCTTAAAGAAGCGGGTGTCAGCCGCTGTCACTGCAACCTTGAAACTTCGGAGAGATTTTTCCCAAAGATCTGCACCACCCACACCTATGCCGACAAGCTTAAAACCATAGAAAACGCAAAAAAAGCGGGTATGGAGATCTGTTCGGGCGGCATAATAGGCATGGGCGAGACCCTTGACGACCGTATCGACCTTGCATTTAAACTGCGCGAGCTCGGCGTTTCTTCCATACCGATAAACGTGCTTACACCCATAAAAGGCACACCGCTTGAAAACGCGGAACAGCTCACAGCCGATGAGATACTGCGCACAGTAGCCCTTTTCCGCCTTATCGTTCCAAAGGCCGAGATACGCATGGCGGCGGGCAGAAAACTGCTTGAAAACAACGGCATAAAAGCCTTTTTAAGCGGAGCGGATGCTACGATAACGGGTGATATGCTCACTACCACAGGCAGCAATATTGCCGCCGACAAAAAAATGTTTGCGGAAAATTATTTTGAGATATGAGGAAAGAAATGAAAACAAAAACAATGACCCAAACTGCGCTTATGACCGCAGTTATATGTATACTTGCACCTATGACCATACCGATAGGCGCTGTGCCTGTCTCACTTACAAACCTTGCCGTATGCCTTAGTGTTTACCTGCTTGGCTTAAAACGCGGCACATTAAGTTATCTGATATACTACATACTCGGCTGTTTCGGACTTCCCGTGTTTTCGGGCTTTCAGGGCGGCCTTGCAAAGGCTCTCGGACCTACGGGCGGCTGTCTTATCGGATTTTTCCTTTTGGCTTTGATAAGCGGCATTTTTATAGAAAAATCCGGCAAAAAATATATTCACCTTTTGGGTATGATACTCGGCGGCATTGCCGTTTACTGCGTCGGTGTACCGTGGTTTGCCTTTGTTACGCAAACAAGTATGAAACAGGCCTTTATGACAGCCTGCGCACCCTTTATTTTAATTGATATTCTTAAATGCGTTTTCGTTCTTTTGGTCGGAAACGAGATAAAAAAAAGACTGCCCCGTTGAATAGGGCAGTTTTTTTGCAAGTTAAAAAGCAGCCATTAATTTAGGAGGAACGACTGCTTTTTAGGGGGGATATTATTAAAAAATAAAGGAGAGTGAGCTTAATCAACAGCTTTAAAACCACCTGAAACATAAACAAAAAAAGTTGCGGACAACTCAGTCGGCAACTAAAACAAACAAATGCAACCGGCTGTCATAGCTATGAGCTTTAGACCCTTGGCTTTGCGTCCTTACCTTTCAATAAGTTTGCCAACTATTGATTAACTCTATATATATAATACACCCAATCGGGCGATTTGTCAATAAATAAATATATCCAAATTTTATAAAAATATTCGCATTATAAAACCACTTTTTTGTATGGTTTTACCATACATTATTAAACTTTTTTAATTATTTACCAAAAGACGAAATAATGTATGGTATACCATAACCAAGAAAGCTCATAATTGCAAGCGCAAGCAGTATTCCCAAAAAGATAGCGGGCACGGCTTTTTTGAGCTTTATGTCCAAAAGTGCCGCAATAAGTGCGCCCGTCCACGCCCCCGTACCGGGAAGAGGAATGCCGACAAACAGCAAAAGACCCACAAACTCGTACTTTTGTATCTGATCGCTTTTGCCCATAGCGCGTGCTTCCAATTTTTCGACAATGGGTTTAAAAAGCTTTGTCTTTTTAAGCTTATCAAAAATAGGCGTGATAAAAAGCAGGATAAACGGGATCGGGATAATATTTCCCACAAGGCAGATAAGCGCCGCCCTTATATAATCCACCTGCAAAAACGATGCAGCAAGTATACCGCCCCTTAATTCAAGCAGCGGCAGCATGGAAATAAAAAATACCACGCCCTCGGCCGAAAGCCCGAGATTATTCAAAAAATCTATTGCACTTTGTACCAGATGTTCCATAATTTTCTCCTTTAAAACAAACTTACCGGCGCCGACATAATAAGCGCCGAGCATACCAAGCCATACATGGGATGGTTTCCTTTAAAACAAACTTACCAGCGCCGACATAATAAGCGCCGAGCATACCATACCGCAGAGCACCGCGGCAAACGCCTTTTTAACGGGCATACTTGAAATAGAGGATATAAAAGTCCCCATATAAGCACCCGTCCCCGGCAAGGGCAGTGCAATAAAGAGCACTATTCCCAAAAAGCCGTATTTTTTTATCAGACCGTCACGCTTGTCCGCATTTTTTTCAAGTTTGTGTATGGCATTTTCCAAAATATGCTTTTTCTTAAAAATATCCTTTAAGTACCGCCCGAAAGCAAAGATAAACGGCACGGGAATAAAATTGCCCAAAACACACAGCAAAGCCGCTTTCAGAACGGGTGTATCCAGAAAATAGGATGCCGTCATCCCGCCCCTTATGCCAAACATGGGCAGTATGGATATTATTATCAGCGTCAGCTCGTCGGGAAAGCCCCTTAGCTGTGCTATTGCCTGCAAAACAGTTTCTTTCATTCAGATCATTTCCTAATTTATTTCTTTCGAAATTCAGCAATCTGTTTTATTGTACAACAAAAAGCCCCGTTTGTAAAGACTTTTTCAAATCATTCCTATATGTCTGAAAAGCGCTATTGTAAAAAACATTGTAAAGATGGATAAAAGGCTCGTCCAGACCACAAGCTGTCTTGCCAGTTCGCCGTGGCTGTTCATTTCCTCTGCCATGATAGCCGAAGCGACCGCCACAGGCGAGCAGTAAAGCGCGATTATAGCGGGCATTTCCACACTTGATACCACAAGGCCGATACCCGTTTTTGAGATAAGTATAAGCCCGCCTATACAGATAAGCGGCGTAAGTATCAAGCGCCATACAGTACCGAAAGCAATATCCTTTGCCAAAGACTTCACAGCGGAAAACTTGAACTGACCTCCCAGAACAAGCAGCGCAAGCGGCGAAGCCATACTGCCTACACTTTTTATCGCCTTATACAAAAACGGCAGTTGATTTTTTATTGTAAAAATATATTCGCCGTCTTTCATAGGTATCTTACTTCTTATCAAAAGCGTTATTATACCCAGTAAAACACCTATAATAAGCGGATTTTTGGCAATGCCTTTCAAAATTTTCTTTATATCTATACCCTTGTTCGTATCATCGCCGAATACCGTCAGACAGGCTACCGCAAGGATATTGAATATCGGTATGCTGAATGCGGAAATGACCGCAGCCGCCGCCACCGACTCCACCCCGCCCATAGCTTCGGCAAGGGTAACGCCGATTATGGCAAAATTGGAACGGAAACTGCACTGCAAAAGCGCCCCGCGTTTTTTATTGTCCTTTGTGTAAAGACAAACACAGACAAGAGCTATCACGAAAATTGCCAGAATAAGCAGCATTGCAAACAGCACCAACGGCCAGTTTACCGCGCCGAAGCCCTCGACCGAATAGATATTGTAAAAAAGATAAACGGGCAGCGCCACACGAAAGACCGTTTTGTTGGCCGTCTTTAAAAAACCGCCGTCAAAAAAGCCCGTCTGCCCCAGCATGTAACCCAGAACAATGGTAATAATGATCGGCAAGACCGAGTTCGCCGCAAAAATAAATGTATTCATATTTAAATTCTCCATAAAAAACAGGGAACAGCCGCCTGCCGTCCCCTGTGCTTTTCTTATAACTTCTGAATCGTTTCCATGATATAGTCTGCAAGTTCTGCGCTTGTGCAGCCGTCGTCATGGCCTGTGATCTGAATTTTCTTTTCTTTCTGAGTACAGATATCAAGTGCCTCGTCAAGCTTGGCAGCCTTGTCGCCGTAGCCGATATGCGCAAGAAGCATACTTGCTGCGCGGATGATAGAACAGGGGTCTGCATACTTGTCTCTGCCCTCTTCCACCATTCTGGGTGCAGAGCCGTGGATAGCCTCGAACATAGCGTATTTTTTACCCATGTTGATACTGCCCGCAGTACCTACGCCGCCCTGGAATTCGGCAGCCTCGTCTGTGATGATGTCGCCGTAAAGGTTGGGAAGAACAACGACCTTGAAATCGCGTCTTCTCTTCTCATCGATAAGCTTTGCGGTCATAATGTCGATATACCAGTCATCTGTCTCGATATCGGGATATTCCTTGGCAATTTCCTTGAACATATTAAGGAATTTGCCGTCCGTAGTCTTGATGATATTTGCCTTTGTAACACAGGTAACTTTGCCCTTGTTATTCTTCTTTGCATAGTCAAAAGCCGCACGGATAATTCTCTCCGTACCGTCTGTTGTTGCAACGGTAAAGTCAAAAGCAAGGTCTTCGTCAATATCAAAGCCCTTTGAACCGAGAGTATAAGAACCCTCTGTATTTTCGCGGTAGAATGTCCAGTCAATGCCCTCTTCGGGTATTCTTACGGGACGAACATTGGCAAAAAGATCAAGTTCCTTTCTCATAGCCACGTTAGCGGACTCGATATTTACCTTGTCGCCCGCTCTGGGTGTGGTAGTAGGTCCTTTAAGGATAACGGGGCACTCCTTAAGCTGTGCAAGCACATCGTCGGGGATCGCCTTGCCCGCTGCAATTCTGTTTTCGATAGTAAGGCCGTCGATAACCTTAAATTCGACCTTGCCGCTCTTTACTTCATCGGCAAGCAAAAATTCAAGTATTCTCTGTGCCTGTGCGGTAATAGCCGGGCCGATGCCGTCGCCGCCGCAGATACCTATTTTGATAACGGGAAGAGTTGAAAAGTCGATAAAATCCTTATCCTGCTTCATTCTCTCCACTCTTGCAAGCTGTTCTTCAATAAGCTTGCCGAATTTTTCCTTTGCAATTTCGATTTTGTTCATCTTATATGCTCCTTTTTTTAAATATCTTCGTCATGCTTTGGTGTGTGGTGGTACTTGCTCATTTCGGCCTCGTACTGTTCCATAACGATACCACTGAGTCTTGCAAGTTCCTTGTCACTTATAACGGTCACACGGCCGTCCTCATACTGCTTGTCCACCCACTCTTTTACCTTTACAACAACGGGGTGCTTCTTGTCGTAAGCGTCCTCGTCCTTTAGCCTGTAATAGGTATTTATCCAATGTGCAACACCCGCAAGACCCGATGTTTTGCTGACCGCTATCTTAACGGGACGGTTGAGCAGAAGTTCGGTATTGAAGATGTTGTATATCTCCTCGTTTTTAAGTATGCCGTCGGCGTGTATGCCCGCACGGGTAACATTAAAGTTAGAGCCGACAAAAGGTGTCATAGGCGGTATCTCGTAGCCTATCTCCTTTTCAAAATACTCGGCAAGTTCGGTAATAACGGTCGTGTCCATGCCGTCAAGCGTACCGCGAAGCTGTGCATATTCCATGACCATAGCTTCAAGCGGTGTATTGCCCGTTCTTTCGCCTATGCCGAAAAGTGATGTATTTACGCTGCTGCAGCCGTAAAGCCATGCATTCGAGGCATTTACGACAGAACGGTAAAAATCGTTGTGGCCGTGCCATTCAAGCAGTTCGCTCGGAACGCCCGCATGATGATGCAGACCGTAGATTATACCCTGCACGCTTCGCGGAAGCACGGTACCGGGGAAGGTAACGCCATAGCCCATTGTATCGCAGGCGCGGATTTTGATAGGCATACCCGTTTCCTCGTACAGCTTCATAAGTTCGCTTGCAAAAGGCACTACAAAGCCGTAAAAATCGGCTCTTGTTATATCCTCGAAATGACAGCGCGGTCTAATGCCGTATTCTATACACTGTCTTATGGTCTTCATGTAGTATTCGATTATCTCGCTGCGCTTCATATTCATTTTATAGAAAATATGATAGTCCGAGCAGCTTACCAGAATACCCGTTTCCTTGACACCTATGGACTTGACAAGCTCAAAATCCTTGCTGCTTGCCCTTATCCAGGTTGTGACTTCGGGGAAATTGTACCCCTGTTCAAGACACTTGTAAACGGCATCCTGGTCTTTTTTTGAATATATGAAAAATTCACTCTGACGTATCTTGCCCTTAGGGCCGCCGAGTTTATGTAAAAGCTTGTATATCTTTGCTATCTGCTCCACCGTATAAGGTTCGCGCGACTGCTGACCGTCGCGGAATGTCGTGTCGGTTATCCATATCTCATTAGGCATATCTATAGGCACGATACGGTGGTTAAACGCGATTTTGGGCACCTCGTCATAATTATAAAGATTATCATAGAGATTTGGCTTGTCCACATCCTGCAAAGGATAGTTTGTCTCGCCGCGTTCAAGCAGATTTGTCTTTGAATTGAATATAAACAACGATGCTCACCTCTGTTCTTAATAAAATTCCCTCATTATTATTTCTAAAAAATAACTATAAACTATATTTTATCTCTTTTTTCATCTCTTGTCAATAGATTTTGAATAAATCCTGTCCTGTTTATTCAAACATCATTAATCCGCCGCCGCATATTATATTTAAAACACAAAAACGCACTGTATTTTCGAGCTGATACGCAGAATAAAAGCCCTTGCCGATTTTGCAAGTTATAAAGCCCAAACTTGCACTTTTCATATCGCACGTTTTCTTATTTCGACGCCACCGGAAAATCAAAATATATATCGGGATAAGGCTCGTCTTCAAGGGTAAAATGCCACCATTCGCAGTCAATGGGCAAAAAGCCGTTATGCAGCATGGCATTTCTCAAAAGCATACGGTTTTCGTACTGTCCGTCGGTTATGCCCCTGTAGTCGGGATGCGACTTCTCGCCAAACCAGTCAAAAGGACTGCCCATATCGACTTCCCTGCCCGTCTGCATATCAAACAAAGTCAGATCGACGGTACTGCCGCGGCTGTGACTCGATCTTCCCGCTATATAGCCCTTTGCAAACAGTTCCTGTTTTTCAAGGTCGGGATAAAAATACGGTTTCATACGTATATCAAGGTCTTCTATTCCCCACATGACAAAATGCTTTACCGCACTTACAGGACGATAAGCATCGAAAATTTTAAGTCTGTACCCCTTTACCGCCATCTCGTTGCTGACGTTTTTCAAGGCACGTGCCGCCTGTTTTGTAAGCAGGGCACAGGGCTCCTCATATCCGTCGATGCGGCTGCCTATAAAATTATAAGTCGAATAATAACGTATCTCCTGTATAATGTCGGGTATGTACTCGGCTAGCGTTACAAAGCCCGTTTCGCGTATTATCTTTTCGCTGTACTCCTTTTTTTCCATATTTACCTCCCTATACGGATAAGGGACGACCCTTATCCGTTAAAAACGAACCCAAGCCGTCCCATTGTTTAGTGCCATACATGTATGCCGTAACTTACACTTTTAAAAAGATCCTTTTGGGGATCCTGCAATGCTTCATTGCCGCCGATCTTAAAACTTGTATTGACAGAGCCTGATAAACCGCCCGATACAAGTTCGGCTTCCTCTTCGCTCAATGGTTTACCTATTTTTTTCTCGTCCATAATAAATGTCTCCTTTCTGATGGTTTTATCACGGTACAATAATTCTTTGATATTATTTTATCATACATCACTGTAAAATGCAACCATTTTTTAAGTATTGACATTTATACCATATGGCAGACGGTTTATTTTTTCTTTTTTTCTCTTTTTGGGATATGTTTGGAGTTAAAGACTCTTATACCCCTGCCCTCTTCATGAATGCGTTTAAAGACCTCTGCTGTATAGACAGCATCGCCGAGTGCATTGTGGAAAGGCATATCTATTTCAAGTTCCAGCATCTCGACGGCGTTTTTAAGGCCTATGCTTCTGCCTCTGCCGTATTTGAGATACTTTGCCATTATCTGCTGAACATCAATATATTCCGCAATAATATCACCTTTTATTATGCCGTGATAGCTTAAGTTTCTATACAGTACTCTTATATCGCTGTTGCCCCATACACAGTAGATGCGGTTTTCGCCCGCAAATTCGCAAAACTTGGCATAGACTTCTTCAAACGAACCCGCATTTCTAAGCTCCGCCTCGGTAATGCCCGTCATTTTGGCAACGTAAGGATGCAGTCTTTTATATAGTTCGGGTTTGATAAAGGCCGAAAATCTGCCGACCTCGTTATAATTCTCATCCAGCTTGACTGCACCTATCTGTATTATCTCAAATCTGCACGCGGGGTCTGTTTCAACGCTGCCGCTGCCAAAATCAAACGCCTGATTAAATTCAAAATCCACTACTGTGTACATAGTACTGCCTTTCTTTATATGACCGATCTTACGGTCTGGATAAACGCATCTCTCAGTTTGTTGGATGCGCTGTTGTTTTTGTAAGCGACAACAAGTGTCCAGCTGAATCCCTCGGAAATGCTGTAATATTTGGGCGGCTTAGCCAGACCCGAAAATCTTGCCGAGCTTTCGGGCACAAACGAAAATCCCGCACCGCTTGCGGACAGTCTTAACGCCGTGTCGATGCTTCCCGTTTCCATTACCACCTTCGGTCTTATGCCCGCACTTAAAAATGTGCTGTCGGATATTTGTCTTATGCGCTGTTCGGGGTGCATAAGTATAAAATTCTCGTCACGCAGATATTTAAGTTCTATCATAGGATATCCATCGCTGCCCGCAGGTTTCTCATAAGGCGAAACAAAATCGGGCGGAGCCGCAAGAAACAGTTTCTCCGATATAATAGGCTCATACGCAATGTTTTTGTTTTGTATGGGCAAATTCATCATACAAAGATCGACCTTGCCGTCCATCAGCATATTTTCAAGCTGAAATGATGTTGCCTCCGTTATATTGAGTTCTATACCCGGATATTTTTCCTTGAACACGGGCAGGACAACAGGCAGGGTATTCGATGCCTTGCTCGGCGTAAGGCCGAGATTGAGCCTGCCCGCCTTAAGCTGTGAGCTTTCCCTTATACGTCTGTTCAGGTTATCAAACATTTCAATAACTTTCAGCGCCGTTTCCACATACAGCTCGCCCTCGTAAGTAAGGGTAAGCGGCACGGTCGAGCGGTCAAATATCTCAAACCCAAGCTGATTTTCAAGCCTGCTGATATATTGACTGAGCGAAGGCTGTGATATAAAAAGCCTTTTTGCCGCACGCGAAAAGTTCTTTTCTTCCATTACTGTAAGTACATATTCAAATTGTTTTAGATCCATATTCACTTTCCTCCCCATTAACTCTTTTTCCATTATACAACAAAAGCGCCCATGTTTCAATAGGCGCTAATGTATTTTTATTTATTTTCCCGTATAATTTTTACAACAGACATTAAGACAGCAGTTTTCGCAGTCGGGGCGTCTTGCCTTGCAGACCGTTCTGCCGTGGGCTATGACCTGGGTATTGTACCTGCCCCAATGTTCTTTCGGGAACAGCTTCATAAGCTCAAATTCTATTTTTACGGGGTCTTCTTCCTTTACAAGGCCAAGCAGATTGCTGACGCGCTTTACATGAGTATCCACCACTATACTGGGAATATGAAAAATATGCGTGCGCACAACATTTGCCGTTTTTCGCCCTACACCCGCAAGGGAAGTAAGGCTTTCTATATCGCTTGGCATAACGCCGCCGTACTGCGTAAGCAGCTGACCCGCCGCCGCGATTATATTCTTTGCCTTATTGTGATAAAAACCCGTGGAACGTATATCCTGTTCCAATTCCTCAAGGTCTGCCTGTGCAAAATCTTCAAGTGAAATGTATTTTTTATACAAGTCCTCCGTGACCATGTTTACACGGTCGTCCGTACATTGTGCTGACATTATCGTCGCAAACAGAAGCTGCCAGTCGTTCTCATAGTGAAGATAGCACTTATCCTCCGTCGGATAATACTCGTCAAGCAGCGCAAGGACTGTTTTTACTCTTTCGCTTTTTCTCATATCGGATAAATGCCGTCACCTGTCGCAAGCGAGGGGTCTACCCCGTATTTCTGCGCCTGACGGAACTTGAAATAATCCATTGCCTGCTGCGGGAAAAGACCGTAGCTCAATACGTCCTCTTCGCTTTCGGCATAGTCCTTTATTTCCTCGCGCACCTTGGGAAGCATAGGTTCCAAAAGGTCTGCGGGGCGGCAGGTGATAGGCTCTTCATCGCCTATTATCTTCTTTCTTATCTCATCCGAAATTTTTACTGGTGTCTTGCCGTACATACCGCGCACAAGGTCTTTTGACTCCTTGGGCACCATTTTATATCTTTCGCCCATAAGTACGTTCAAAACAGCCTGTGTGCCGACTATCTGGCTTGACGGCGTAACAAGCGGAGGATAACCCATATCCGCCCTTACGCGCGGTATCTCTTTCAATACCTCGTCATACTTGTCCTCGGCATTTGCGTTTTTAAGCTGACTTACCAGGTTTGAAAGCATACCGCCCGGAACCTGATACATAAGTGTAGCTATATCAACAGCAAGTACCTTGGGACTTAAAAGACCCGATTCAAGCGCCTTTTCACGCAAAGGCTTGAAGTAGTCGCCTATTTCTTTAAGTGTGTTTTCGTCAATGCCCGTGTCGTATTCCGTGCCCTTTAAAGCGGCTATCATAACTTCTGTTGCAGGCTGCGCCGTACCCATGCTCAAAGGCGACATATCTGTGTCGATTATATCCGCACCCGCTTCTATAGCCTTTAAATAGGTCATGGAAGCCACACCGCTCGTGTAATGGCTGTGTATCTCAATAGGCACTTTTACGACCTCTTTAAGCGCCTTTACAAGGTCGTAAGCCGCCTTTGGAAGAAGCAGACCCGCCATATCCTTTATACAGATAGAATCCGCGCCCAGATTCTGATAGTCCTTTGCAAGCTGTACATAGTAGTCAAGTGTATGTACATCACTTAAAGTATAGCTGATAGCAAGCTGAGCGTGTGCATCCTCTGCCTTTGTTGCCTTTACTGCCGTTTCAAGGTTTCGGGCATCGTTGAGCGCATCGAATATCCTGATTATGTCGATACCGTTTTCAATGCTTTTTCTTACAAAGGTATCAACTATATCGTCGGGATAGTTTTTATAGCCAAGAATATTCTGTCCTCTTAAAAGCATCTGAAGCTTTGTGTGCTTTAATGCAGAACGGAAAGCACGAAGTCTTTCCCACGGGTCTTCGCGAAGATAGCGCAGGCAGCTGTCAAAAGTCGCACCACCCCACACTTCCATTGCATGAAAGCCCGCCGTATCCATTTTTTCAAGTATCGGCTGCATTTCCTCTATGCGCATACGTGTTGCGATAAGGGACTGCTGGCCGTCACGAAGTGTACAGTCACAAATTTTTATTGCCATTTAAAATACCTCCGTTATATTATCTGTAAAGCGACAGGAATATACCCGAAGCAACCGCCGAGCCGATAACACCCGCAACATTGGGACCCATAGCGTGCATAAGCAGATAATTGCTTGGATTTTCTTCCTTGCCGACGTTTTGCGCAACTCTTGCCGCCATGGGAACAGCGGAAACGCCCGCCGCACCGATAAGCGGATTTATCTTGCCGCCGCTTAATTTGCACATTATCTTGCCGAAAATAACGCCGAATGCCGTTGAAAAAGCAAAGGCAGCAAGACCGAGCGCAAGTATTTTAAGCGTTTCGGGCACAAGAAATTCATCTGCGCGTGTTGTAGCACCTACACTTATACCGATAAAAATGCTTATAATATACATAAGCGACTCACTTGCATGGTGAGCAAGCTTTTCGGTAACACCCGATTCTCTTAAAAGATTACCGAGCATAAGCATACCGATAAGGGATGCCGTATCGGGAAGTATAAGTATTACGACCGTAGCCGTGATTATCGGGAAAAGAATTTTTTCGCGTTTGGAGACGGGACGAAGCTGCTCCATTTTTATCGCGCGTTCTTCTTTTGTTGTCAAAAGGCGCATGATAGGCGGCTGAATAATAGGTATCAGCGCCATATAGCTGTATGCCGCCACCGTAACTCTTGCAAGAAGATGCGGAGCAAGCTGTGTTGTTGTAAAAATAGCCGTAGGTCCGTCTGCACCGCCGATGATGCCGATAGAAGCCGCTTCCTCAAATGAAAATCCAAGTGCCAGCGCACCGAGGAAAGCCGCAAATATACCAAACTGTGCCGCAGCCCCAAGAAGAAGGCTCTTGGGATTGGCGATAAGCGGGCCGAAGTCTGTCAATGCACCAACGCCCATAAAGATAAGGGGCGGGAAGATACCCAGCTCGTCACCCTGGAAGATATACCACAGCAGACCGCCGTTTGCTTCTGTCGATCTTCGCATTTCCTCCGAGGCGTAATGTGCGGTTATCTGATATGTAGTCTGCATCGGGCCGAAAATTGTATTTTTAAGGCCTATAATATCAAAAACAGGTGTTTTCGGTGCTTCCATAACGCCGCTTATGGGCAGGTTTGCCAGCAGCATACCAAAAGCTATCGGCAAAAGCAGCAGGGGCTCAAATTTCTTTGCTATTGCGAGATACAAAAGGAAAAACGCAATAAATATCATTACAAGAAATTTCCAGCCGTCCGGCTCAAAAAACTGCGCAAAGCCCGAATGTAACACAAAATCCATCAGGCTGTCCTGTATTTTTTGTCCTATAGTCATACGATGACCCCCTTATCCCACTGTGATAAGTGTGTCGCCGCTTGCCACCGTCTGTCCTTTTGTAACGTTTATTCCCGTTACCTTGCCCGCAACAGAAGTGATTATCTCGTTTTCCATTTTCATGGCTTCAAGGATTATCACTACCTGATTTTCCTTTACGCTGTCGCCCACATTTACCTTTATATCAAGGATATTTCCGGGCATGGGCGCTGTTACGGGTGTACCGCTGCCCGATGCTGCGGGTGCGGGTGCAGGTGCTGCCGCAGGAGCAGGCGCAGGTGCTGCCGACTGTACGGGTGCGGCTGTGGGTGCGGGTGCAGCTCCGCCGCTTGTTTCCTCGACTTGAACATCATATACTGTACCGTTTACGGTAATTCTGTAGCTTTTCATACTCTGATTTCTCCCTATAAAAATTTATCAAAACCCATTGTTTTGCAATGCTTCCGTGTTCCACGCATTTACGCGGCGGATACTCTTTACGACCAAGCCGTCCGTGCCCTCTGTTTCGGTGCCGTTTTCGGCCTGCATAGCCATAATGGCCGCCGTAATAACAGCCGCCAGCTGTGTATCGTCAACAAGGTTTTCCTGTGTCTGCTGTACTGGCTGTGCGGGTGCGGTTTCTTGTGTTTCTTCAGTAGTTTTCGCCTCGCCGCGCTTTGCAACAAGGTTAAAAATACTGAGTATACCCATTATAACAAGCAGCACCGTAAACACGATTATAAAGCCCATAAGAGACATCGCAAGACCCTCAAACAGCTTGTCTGCCATAGTCATTTCCATAAAAATCCACCTCTCAGAACTCTATGCTTGAATGTTTCCTTGCGGATTTATTCTCGCGCTTGGTCATAAGCATCTCCAGTGCCACTATAATACGCTTTCTTGTATTTGACGGCACTATCAGGCTGTCCACATAACCCATGCCCTCAACATTGTATGGGCTTGAAAGTGCATCGTAATCCTCGGAAGATGTTCCCGTTATCTTTGTATATGCCTTTTTCTCCATAAGCGCAACACACGCCGACGGCCACGCATATACGATATCGGCACCGATATGTTTGCTGTTCATCAGCATATACGAATTTCCGATAGCGTTTCTTATAATAATGTTTATCTTAGGCACAGTAGCGTTTGCAAAACTGTAGATAAGCTTTGCGCCGTACTTTTCTATGCCGTTGAGTTCCTCGCTGAGCTTTCTTTCATAGCCCGCAACATCCGTAAGCGTTACTATCGGGATATTGAACGCATCGCAGATATTTACAAACTCGCCCGCCTTTAAAGTCGCGGTTATGTTCATAAGGCCGTTGTTAGCGATAACCCCCGCCGTCATACCGTCAAGACGGATAAAGCCTTCTATCATATTTGTCGAATACTCACCGTGTATCTCAAAAAACTCGCCGTTGTCGGCAATGGAGCTTATAAGATACTTCATATCTATCGGCGATTCATTATCCTCGGGCAGGAATTCGTTAAGACGGTTATCTATACGGTTGATGTCGTCCGTAGGCTGCGCCATAGGTATCTCAAGATTGTTTTCTGGAAGATATGCAAGCAGCTTTCTTGCAAGCTCAAAGCACTCTTCTTCCGTTTCGCCCACCATGTGTACAAGACCCGTTTTTTCGGCGTGTCTGCTCGCATTAAGGTCTGTGGGAGCATTTGCCTTGCCCTCAAGACCCGAAAATACCGACGGGCTTTGCATAAACAAGGTGCTGTTTGTCTTTGTCATTATAACAAAATCCGCAAGCACGGGAATAAAACTGCCCATACCCATACAATCGCCCGCAATAACGGAGATCTGCGGGATAACACCGCTTGCCTCGGTCTGCATTTTCATTATTATGCCGAACGCTTCAAGTGTGTCAAGACCCTCTGTCATATCCACACCCTTGCTGTCCATGATACCAACAACGGGATTGCCCATTTTTATAGCCAGACTGTAAAGATTGGCTATTTTGGTCGCGTGCGCCACATTTACCGCGCCGTCCTGTGAAAAGGCGTACACAAGTGCGCCGTTTATCGTGCCGTAGCCCGTTACAACACCCGCATCGGTATTATGCGCGCCGATCTCGACAAAACTGTTTTCGTCAAAAAGCTTGTCCAGACGAAGCCTCTCCTTGGAGTGCTTTTCCTGTCTGCGCGCTATAAGCTCGTTGACTTTGTCGATTCTGCTCATAGATAAAATACCTCCTCCCAAAAGACACCTTTGTCCTTTGTATAATATGAAGAAAATTTGTAAAAAAATGTTTATATCACTAATTACTATTTTACTATAAATATGTGTTTTTTTATAATATTAAATTATTATACATATCATAACATAAAAATTATATTTTTGCAATAGATTATAGATTTTTTCATACTATAGATACAAAAAGAGGCCGCAAAAAACAGCCTCTTGATTTTTTTAGTGATGGAAAAGTCTGATGCCCGTAAATGCCATAGCCATGCCGTATTTATTGCAGCTTTCTATAACAAGGTCGTCTCTTACAGAGCCTCCGGGCTGTGCGATATATTTTACACCGCTCTTCTTTGCGCGGTCAATATTGTCGCTGAACGGGAAGAACGCATCCGAGCCGAGTGCAACATCGGTCATTTTATCAAGCCATGCGCGTTTTTCCTCGCGTGTGAAAACAGCGGGCTTTTCGGTAAATACTCTCTGCCATGCACCCTCTGCAAGCAGGTCTTCGTATTCCTCGCCGATATATACGTCTATAGCGTTATCCCTGTCGGGGCGCTTGATATCATCCTTGAAAGGAAGTTCAAGCACCTTGGGGCACTGACGCAAGAACCAGTTGTCGGCCTTGCTGCCCGCAAGACGTGTACAATGTACTCTCGACTGCTGACCTGCGCCTATACCGATAGCCTGACCGCCCTTTGCAAAGCAAACGGAGTTTGACTGGGTATATTTAAGTGTGATAAGCGCTATTTTAAGGTCTATCACAGCCTCTTTCGGCATATTTTTGTTTTCTGTAACGATATTTGACAATAACTCGTCGTCAATTTTAAGATTTTGTCTGCCCTGCTCGAAAGTAATGCCGTAGACCTGTTTTCTTTCAAGCTCCGCGGGAACGTATTTCTCGTCTATCTGAATCACGTTGTAATTGCCTTTTTTCTTCTGGCCCAAAAGTTCAAGTGCTTCGTCGGTAAAACCGGGAGCAATAACGCCGTCGGAGACCTCGCGGCGGATAAGCTGTGCAGTTGCCTTGTCGCAGACATCCGAAAGCGCGATAAAATCGCCGAAGCTGGACATTCTGTCCGCACCTCTTGCTCTTGCATAAGCACAGGCAAGCGGAGAAAGTTCCTCATCATCCACCCAATATATTTTTCTTAAAGTCTCGTCAAGCGGAAGGCCGACAGCCGCACCCGCAGGCGAAACGTGCTTGAAGCTTGTTGCGGCGGGAAGACCCGTAGCCTCTTTTAATTCTTTTACAAGCTGCCAGCCGTTGAAAGCATCCAAAAAGTTGATGTAACCGGGCTTGCCCATAAGCACTTTGATAGGCAGTTCGCTTCCGTCTGCCATAAAAATTCTTGACGGCTTCTGATTTGGGTTGCAGCCGTATTTTAATTCAAGTTCGTTCATGATCTTCTCCTTATTTGTTTTTGTTGACTATCCTTGACTCGTACTTGCCTGTTTCGATATCAATATATCTCACAAACAAAGATACCTTGTTGTCCTCGTTAAGGCTTGTCCATATCTCGTTTGTGAATGTGTCGATATCCATATCGGGGATATCCACCCACTTAGGCTCGCCCTCAAAACTTGGGAGCGGATTTTCGTTTCTTGCGTAAGTGTGGATAAAACGTCCCTCACCTGCGATAGCGTTGCTGTATGCAAAGGTATAGCGGTTGCACGCGGCAGGATCGCCGTTTGCGCTTTTAAGAATAGACATAGCATAGCTGTAGCTGCCGTTTTCAACGTGCATTATACCCGAGATACGGGGTGTGAAATTCGGCGGATCGGGCTCAAACTCACGCACTCTTAAGGACTGCTCGAAAGTCTGCTGCTTGTCCATTCCCTCGTATATTGTATCTGTCTGGTCGCCGTTTGTAACAATGGTCTTGTTGCCCAAAACTCTGACAGGCGCATAGATTATAAGGCTCGGATCCTCCAGTTTGGCTGGGTCGAAAGCCTGTGTCCTGATGCCCTCACCGTCCTCTACAAAAACACGGTTGCGGCTGTTCTCGCTTCTGCCCATTATAAAATAAGCCGTAACGGCCTTTTTGCCGTCCTTGCTTCTGCCGATAACAATACCTCTGCCGGGGTAAGTGTTTTGGCGCAGTTCCTCAAAAACAGAAAGTTTCTTCATAAATATCTTTCCTTTCTTGTAATACCCAATAGTTTATTTACATATATAAAAATCATAACATTGACAGCAAAAAATGTCAAGGCATAACAGAATTTCCTGAAACATTTTTGTAAAAATAATTTAATACTATTGACTTATTTCGCCAAAAATGATAAAATTCTAAATATAATAAAAAATGCGAAGGGAGTTCATCATTATGAATGAAGTTTTACAAAAATTAAGCGCAATCGGTATAGTTCCCGTTGTTGTTATCAACGATGTGGAAAAGGCTGTTCCTTTAGCAAAAGCACTTGTTAAGGGTGGTATCCCCTGTGCAGAGGTTACATTCCGTACAGCAGCTGCCGAGGAATCTATCAGAAGAATGGCTCAGGAAGTACCCGAACTTATTGTAGGTGCAGGTACAGTTCTTACAAAGGAGCAGGCTGACAAGGCTATTGCAGCAGGTTCTAAGTTCCTTGTAAGCCCCGGTCTCGATCCCGAGCTTGTTGCATACTGCAACGAAAAAGGCTACCTCATCACACCCGGTACCTGCAACCCCAGCGACCTTAACCATGCTGTTAAGCTTGGTCTTGAAGTTGTTAAGTTCTTCCCCGCTGAAGCAGCAGGCGGCCTTAACATGATCAAGAGTATGGCAGCCGCTTACACAGGCCTTAAATTCATGCCTACAGGCGGTATCAACGCAAACAACCTTAACGATTACCTTTCCTACGAGAAGATCATCTGCTGCGGCGGCAGCTGGATGGTAAAGGGTTCTCTTATCGACGCAGGCGAATTTGACAAGATCGTTGACCTCTGTAAGGAAGCTGTTGCATCCATGCTTGGTTTCGAGTTCGCTCATGTCGGTATCAACACAGAGAACGAAGAAGCTGCTCTTGCAGTTGCAAACAAGTTCTCTTCACTGTTCAACTTCCCGATCAAGAACGGCAACTCTGCTGTATTCGCAGGCCCCGGTATTGAGGTAAGAAAGCAGATGTTCCTTGGCAAGAACGGTCATCTTGCTATCAGAACAAAGTATCTTGAAAGAGCTATCTGCTACCTTGAAGCAACAGGCGTTGAGTTCGATCACGACACAGCTGTTGTTAAGAACGGCAAGGTTACTTCCATCTACCTTAAAGAGCAGATCGGCGACTTTGCAATACATCTTGTACAGGCTTAATTACAACACAAAAACCGCGGCATAAAAACCGCGGTTTTTTTATATAAACTGTATTTCCGAAAGCATGCGCATAAGTATCTGCGGTGCCATCGCGTTTATCATATCTATCGACAAAGTGCCTGTCTGCGCGCCGAATGAGCATACCATATCCCACACATCATCGGGGCGGATATTATCCAGAAATTTATGTCCGTCGGCCGTCAGGCGCATTATATAAAGATAATCCAGCTCGTCGCTCGATGTCTGGAACCTGCCCATTATAAGCCCCGCTTCAATGGCTATCATAGCCGCATAGGTTATCTCCTTCGGCTCGTAATACCTTAAAGCGGGAATGTCCAGCAGATCGCTGTGCCACAGTTCCGTTATATTAAGGTCGTTGTCAATATACTCATGTGCTTCTACTGCGAGCATCACATCCCGCAGACAGTTGTAATTTATCCTCATAATTTTCTCCCGTAATTAAAAATGCCCCGTTTTTCACGAGGCAAATTTATTTTTTATCCCATTGTATCGTATTTTGTATCGGTGCACATTACTTTACTTGGTGTTGTCCAGTTAAAGTGACCCGACATACCCATAATTTTATCGCTTTTAAGGAAATTGGCATATGTTATACCACTGCCGCCGATCGGATCGTCCCATGTAAGGTCGATATTGTACCAGTTGCCATCTATTTGCACTACACACCACTCATGCTGCATATCACTGCTTATTGCAACTTCACAGGGGATGCCAAGTTTTACCATAGCAGCCTTGAACATACCCGTATAACCTGTGCAGACACCCTTTTTGCCGATAAGCATTTCATAAGGTGTAAGAGCCGTCCCGCTCTGGTCGTACTCATAATTGCTGACAATATAATCATGCACTGCCTTCACCTTGTCATAAGATGTCTGGCCGAGAATACCTGCCATTTTGTTTATTTCCGCATCAAAAGCCGCTTTCTGACCTGCAATGTCATTTGTGTTGTAACTGCATACGATAGCAGTACACATTCCCGTACTTTTATCATACATACAGTCAACATGATTTTTTACATAAAACAAATCGGGATTCTGTGCAACAACATCAAGATATTTGTCCATAGCTGCCTGCGGTGTAAGGTTAAACGCAGAAACATCGATCTGTGTACCCGCATTTCTGAGTGTATCAACTATCTTATCTTCAAGCGGTCCCGCAAATACAGAAGTTGTCATAAGCAGTACGCCTATACCTGTCAATAAAGTTTTTAAAAATGTCTTTTTCATAATAAAACGCCGTCCTTTCGGTTACATTTAGTTTATGTTAAACTAACTAATGGAGGAAGCGCTTGTCTATGAGTAATAAAAAAAGCCGATATATTTATATACCGACAAACTCTAAAGACTGAAAGCTGAACCTATACTGCACAAAAAGCAGGCAACCGGCTGTCGTAGTATAAAACCTTAGACCCTTGGCTTTGCGTCCTTATCTTTCAATAAGTTTGCCCATTATTTAGTTGTGTCCATTTCTTTACAATCACATTTTAGCAAAAGTACGATAAAAAATCAATACGTAATTTTATACAAATTTTACCTCTTTTAGTGCCTTCAAACACCGCTTTTTTCATCATTATTAATAATTTTTTAATAACAAGAAAAAACTGCCGCGCCAAAACACGGCGCGGCAGTTTGATATTATGCGGTTTTTAAAAGTTCGTCCACAGCCTCTATGTCCATAGGCCGTCCCCAGATAAAGCCCTGTATAAAATCGCAGTTTAACATTCTTAGCTTATTCAGCTGATCTTCGTACTCAACACCCTCGGATATGACCTCAAAGTGCATAAGATGACCCATTGAGATTATAGCCGCAACAAAGTCCGTCAGGTCGTCTTTTTGCAGGCCGTCAACAAAGGCTTTGTCGATTTTGAGCAGGTCGATAGGCAGCTTGGAAAGATAACTCAAAGAAGCATAGCCCGTGCCGAAATCGTCAAGCGCAAGCTGTATACCCATCATTTTGACCCTGTTAAGCGTTTCTATAGCCGAGTCGAGCGAGGTAATAAACACGGACTCCGTTATCTCCAGTTCAAGATTGCGTGCAGGGAAACCCGTTTCCATAACAGCATTTTCAACATCACTCAAAAAGCTGTTTTTGGACAGATGCACCGCCGAAATATTGACAGAGAGCATAAGATCCTTGTTATATTTTTCAAGCATGGGCTTGAATGTACGCATTGCCTTTTTAAGCACATAGCAGTCTATGGCGGTTATCATGCCGTTTTTCTCCGCAAGCGGGATAAACAAGCCGGGACTGATGGGTTTGCCCTCCTCATCATTAAGGCGGAGCAAAGTTTCAAAACCGCGAAGCTTTTTGTCGTTGGTATCGTACTGCGGCTGGAAAACAAGGTTAAAACCGTCTTCGGCAAGTGCCTTGCGCATAAGTTTTTCTATATTTGCGCTGCGCTCCACATTCTCGGTCATACTTTTTTCATACATTCTGATATTGCTGTCGCCCGTCACACGCGAAAGCTGCATCGCAATATCCGCATAGCGCACCAGTTCCTCCCCGTCTTTGGAGTGGATAGGATAAAGCGCTATACCAAAGCTTGCGCTGATAAAAACGCTCTGATCCTGAATGGTTATCTTGTTGTTAAGAGCCTGCGAAAACTTCGCAATATGCGCTATCAGCGAATCGTTATCGCCGTATTTTGTCACTATAAGTGCAAATTCGTCACCGCTCAGCCTTGAAATAAAGTCGTTTTCGTTCATTACACGCTTCCAGCGTGTAACAGCCTCACTCAAAACCATGTCACCATACTCATGTCCCGCGGTCTCGTTGATACTTGTAAACTTGTTAAAATCAATGTAAACAAGCGCAAATTGCTCGTCCTGTTTTGTCAGTTTATCAAGCATCTCGTTAAAAGCCCGTCTGTTTGGCGTATTGGTAAGGTTGTCCGTATATGCTATTTTATGAAGTTCCCTCTCTTTGCGTTCTATGGTCGTTATGTGCTTATATACGATATGCGAAATAACAAACATAAATGCCACAGAAAGGACAGCAGGCAAAAACAATACCGTATCTCCCGTCATTCCAAGTCCCATGACAACAACGCTCAAATGCAGCACAAATAAAATTTTTGCCGTCATATAAGCGGGTTCGCGAAGCGCCACTATATTTACAAGAGTAATCACAGTGAGTGTCATTGTCAGCATCATGCCCAAATCTGACGGAGAAAAAAATCCTTTGCCAAATTTTACATTAACATCCATAATATGAATGGATGACATGATTCCTATCATTAACACATATGCAAAAATAAACGCCACAAGATGAGGGGTGAGTCTGTCGTTGTTATTATTTTTCATAGCAGACACTCTCCTTATATTACAAAAGTGTGCATAAACCGTTAATTATATATTACAATATCATTATAGCATATCCTTTTTTTATTTGCAAGTATTTTATGAAAAAAATTTGTATTTTATGAATAAAATGTAAACAAAAATTTCCCGACTGCAACTACAGTCGGGAATATTCCTATCAAAGTATGTCTACGTGCTCGTTGTTGAGTGCCTTGTTCATGCTTCTTACGGCGCAGAACTTGCCGCACATGGAACAGGTATCGTCAAACTCTGGCGCACGGTCTTTTCGTATGCTCTTTGCATACTCGGGGTCAAGCGCACACTCCCATTGTGCCTCCCAGTCAAGTTTGCGTCTTGCATCCGCCATTTTATTGTCGATATCCGTCGCGTGTGGGATATGTTTTGCAATATCGGCCGCATGAGCCGCTATCTTGCTCGCTATTATACCCTGCTTAACATCATCGAGGTTAGGAAGAGCAAGATGCTCGGCGGGGGTCACATAGCAAAGGAAAGCCGCGCCCGACATGGCCGCAACAGCACCGCCGATAGCACTTGTGATATGGTCGTAGCCGGGTGCAATATCCGTTACGATAGGTCCTAAAACATAGAAAGGTGCGCCCATACAGATAGTCTGCTGTATCTTCATATTTGCTTCTACCTGGTCGAGCGGCACATGACCGGGACCCTCCACCATTACCTGGACATTTTTAGCCCATGCACGTTTTGTCAGCTCGCCAAGTCTTACAAGCTCCTCTATCTGACATACATCGCCCGCATCGGCTATACAGCCGGGACGGCAGGCATCACCGAGAGAGATAGTCACATCATACTCGTGGCAGATATCGAGTATCTCGTCATAGTATTCGTAGAAAGGATTTTCCTCGCCCGTCATGCACATCCACGCAAACACGAGAGAACCGCCGCGGGAAACGATATTCATTTTTCTTTTGTGCTTTTTTATCTGGTCAATGGTCTTGCGTGTGATACCGCAGTGAAGCGTAACAAAATCCACACCGTCCTGTGCGTGAAGACGTACAACGTCAATAAAATCCTTTGCCGTAAGGGTATCGAGGTCACGTCTGTAATGAATAACGCTGTCATATACGGGTACTGTGCCTATCATCGCAGGGCACTCGCTTGTAAGCTTGCGGCGGAAGCCCGTTGTATCGCCGTGTGAAGAAAGATCCATAATGGCCTCTGCTCCCATATTTACGGCCGCCATTACCTTTTCCATTTCCTCGTCGTAATTTTTGACATCACGCGAAACACCTAAATTTACATTTATTTTCGTCCTTAACATACTGCCTATGCCGTTGGGATCTATGCACTTGTGGTTGCGGTTGGCGCAGATAGCCACCTTGCCCTCGGCACACATCTGACGTATAAACTCGGGGTCACGGTATTCTTTTTTTGCCACCGCCTCCATTTCGGGCGTGATTATGCCCATTTTTGCGGCTTCCATCTGTGTCTTGTACTCTGCCATTGTTTTTCCTCCTTAATAATAAAAAACTCCGATAAAAATATCGGAGTTGATCGTAATAATGCGTAAAATATACTTCCTACGTTGGCATTACCCAAATCAGGTGTGCATTTTCTTATTATTCAAAGATAAAATTTATACAGCGTCCCGCAGGGTAAATTTTTAGCGTATGTAGGGAATTTGCCACAGGCAAAACCCGTTAGCGGCAGAAGCGGACTTTCCGCAGGAACGGCCGCGTATGCAAAAATTTAAGCGTATAAATTTTATCTTCCCCGGCAAGAAAATGCACGTATGCCGTTTCTTGACTCAAAGCCGAATTTATACAGCGTCCCGCATGATAAAACAAAAGAAAATGCAAGGGTCGATGTTTAAACATCCTCTCAGCCTGTCACACAAGCTCCCCCGATATACATAGAGTATAACACATATCGGGGGATCAAGTCAATACATTTTATAACGCAGAATTATTTTGAGTATTGTTGTCTGCATCAAAATCGGGTCTCTGGCCTTTATGTCCGCCGTGGCCGCCCATTCCGCCAAAGTCTGGGCGTTCGCCGTTAAATTCGGGCATTTCTCCGCTGCCGAAGTCGGGGCGTTCGCCGTTGAATTCGGGCATTTCGCCATTCTGACCGCCGAAATTACCCTGACCGCCGAAGCCGCCCATTCCGTCGCGGCCGCCGCCCATCATCATGGGCTGCGGTATCTCGCTTACCTGTTCGCCGTTTATTATGATAGTACCGCCGTTGAACTCGGCCTTGCCGTCATAGTCAAACGAAGATGTCTGTGCTGTTACATCTATCTTGCCGCCGTTTACGATAATATCGCCGTTTGCGTCTACCGCATCGGTATCGCCTCTGCCCATAACAATAGTCGTTGTACCGCCGTTGAATTCTACCTTAGGTGTGCCGTAGGACTTGCTCTTCGTAGAAGCATTGATACCGTCGTCCGATGCGCTTATATTGATAGTGCCGTCATTTATCTGTACAAAAGTTGCTTCTATACCCTCTGCGGAAGTGATATTGTATGTGCCTCCGTCTATCTGAACATAAGTCGTGCCCTGTATACCGTCACTTGCGGCATTTATATCAAAGCTGCCGCCCGAGATATAGATAAAGCCCTTTGTATCGTCGTCGCTGTCCTCGCTGTGGAAAGCGTCTTTCTGAGTATTTACCTTGAATGTACCGTCACTTATCCCGATAGAATCCTTAGCTTCAAAAGCATCCTTTGCGCAGGTCACATTGTATGTGCCGCCCGTCACTTTCAGATCGTCCTTGCCCGTAACACCGTTGCCCTGTGTACTTGTGATATTAAGTGTGCCCGTGCCGTTCAGTACAAGGTCATCCTTTGAATATATAACAGCATCCGTATTTGTATCGCCGTCAGCCTTGAAAGTACCCGTTACGGAAAGTGTATTGCTGCCCTGTAAGGTCACAAAGCATTTATCCGCCGAAACCACATAAATTGCGGGAAAATCGTCATTTATGATGTTCACGCCGTCAAGTACAAGCTGAACTTTTGCATCCTTGGATGCTTCAACTTTTATTGTTGCGTTTTTGGCCGTACCGCTTATCACATAAACGCCCTCTTCCGTTACGGAAAGAGTTTTGCCGTCGGAAACGGTAAGTGTTTTTGCGGATGAAGTGTCTGCGGTCTGTTTAAGGTCTCTGTCACTGAAAAGCTCGGATGTATCTGCTGCTGCCGATGTATTTGCCGCTGTGTTTTCCGTGCTGCCAACCGAATTTTTGGCGGTTGAATAAGTATTGGCCGACGGAGAAATATTTGCTGTTGTTATCTCGCCCGTCATTCCCTCTGTCGATACCGAAACTGCGCTGTTTCCCACAGAAGCGGTTTGGTCTGTACTGTCAGAGACCATTGCCGTCTTGCCCGAGCAGCCCGCTGCAAGTGCACAAATACTGATTATTGCCGTAAATTTATATATCTTCTTTTTCATTTCGATTACTTCCTTTCTGATATCGTCTTATCTTTATTTCACTTGCCATTATAAAACGGATATTTTAAAAAGTCCTTAATCTAAAATTAGAATTGCATTAATAATCTAATAAAAATAACGGGCGGTTTTTACCCGTTAAAAAACGGAGCCGATGCACCTTTTCGGTACATCGGCTCTGTCGGTTATTATTTTCCGCTGTTTTGTTCCGCAATATATCTTACTTGATCCCGTGCATCTACAAAAGCATCAACTATATCGGGGTCAAAATGATTTCCCTTGCCCTCTATAATTATTTCCATAGCCTTTTCAAAAGTAAACGGCTCTTTATAGCTTCTTCTTGATACAAGGGCATCAAATACATCCGCAACAGCCATTATTCGTGCCGAAAGAGGTATTTCTTCGCCTTTCAAGCCCTCGGGATAACCCATGCCGTTCCATTTTTCATGGTGGTAGGCGGCAAGGTTTTTAGCCTCTTTCAGATAGCCCGATTCCGACACCAATTCCATAGCGCCATCGATTATCTCCGCACCTGCTGCGGAATGGGTCTTCATTATCTCGTATTCTTCGTCCGTCAGCTTGCCCGGCTTGTTAAGAATACTGTCGGGTATCTTTATCTTTCCTATATCATGCAGAGGAGCGGAGTTTACCACATCCTCTATATAACTGTCGGTCAGCACATCAAGATGCTTGCCGTTTTTCTTCAGCTGCTTCATGATTATATGGGTATAGGCGGCTGTCTTTTTAATGTGGTCGCCCGTACATTTGTCGCGGCTTTCCACAATGTCGGCAAGCACAAGGATAAGACCATTCTGCATTTTGGTTATAACGCGGGTCTGTTCCTGTATATCCTCGATATAGCCCGAAGTTTCGTCTATCGTTTTGGTAAACGAATTGTAAAGCTGTTCTATCTCGTCGCCTGTGGAGATATCAAGGCTCTTGAAACGCTCTACACTCTCCGCGCGCTCTTTTTCGGTATTGAACGCAAAATCATCCGCCGATATGGACATTGTGTTTATCGGCAGTATAACGTTGTATTCCGCAAGCCAGAGGCCTACCGCAAGTATCAGTATGAAAAATGCAAGGAAAAGCGATGTACACTTTACAAGAAAGCTTATTTCATCCATAGTGACCTTGTGCATTGAGATGTCGGCCGCCGCATAAGCTGCGCAGCTGCCGTCCGCCCGGTATACGGGGATATATACCGTAAGCAGCCAGCCGTAAGAGTCGTCCGTCGTTATCGGCGGTATCTCCTCGCCCGCAAGCAAAGCGGGAACATATTTTTCAAAAGAAGCGTCAAAAGGCACCACATCTCCGGGATGCGCGCCCTCGATATATTCGCCCTCATCGGTCTCGCTGTCAAGGTCAAAGACCACATGGCAGCCGTCCTCTTGTATCTGATAAACATAAATGTACTGTATGCTGCTTTCCGCCGAGAAAAGCGCATAAAGGCGGTTGAGCGTTTTTGTGTAGCCGGGTACTTCTATACCGTTTTCAAGGTAGTCGTCAACTTTATCGCCGTCTACAAGTGAAGCCGCAAGGCGCGCAACGCTGTCACATACGGAGGTGTGCTCCGCCGTTATGGCCTTGTGGTAAAGTACAAAACACATTCCTATGGAAGACGAAGCGATAATTACGACCGCCATACTTATTATGATAAGTATTTTGTGCTGGAGTGACAGCCTGCGTGTGTTCTGGCTTTCCGCCATGACCCTTTCCTCGTCGGAGAGGGGAGCCTGCCGCCAGCCGTAAAAATGTATTATCGTTCTGAATTTATCGGGGATAAAATGCAGGGCAATGATAGAAACAAGAACCGTTATAGTCTTATCTGCAACATCTATCAGCATATCTGCCGCAAGCTGTGCCCAGAATACATTTTTTATCCAATGCTCGTAAATATATATTGCAAAAGGCGCGGATATGCCCTCACCAAAGCTCGAGCCGTACATATAATATGTGAGTACGGAGCCGAGGCCGCCGCCCAGAACGGAAAATACAAGTATTGCAAATATTGTCTTGGGCACACTTTTAAAGAAGCCCTTGCGCGCAAAAAATGCGGCAAAAAGCGCTATCAGTATATTTATAACTGCATAGTAGGCATTCGTGATGTCGGAAAAGCCGTTTATTATATTGGTTATATAGCCCACGGCAATACCGGGCATATAACCGCCAAGCGAGGCGGTAATGACCGTACCTATGGAGTCAAGGAACACCGGAAGATGAAACCTGACCGCAATTGCCGAAAAACCAATATTTATAAGTGCGCCGAAAATGCAGAATAACAGGGCAATAAGCGGCTGAGAATAGCCGTTTCGGCTTAAAGTCTCTCTTTTTTTGTCCATGCTGCACCTCCTTTTGAAACAACCGATCATAATTTATATAAGTATATCATAGTGTTACCTATAAAATCAATAGAATTTTTGCGTTTTACCACACTTTTATCCTGTCTTCGGGCGCAAGGTACATACCGTCGCCCTCTTTTATGTCATAGGTGTCCAAAAATTCGTCAAACTGCTGCAGTGTGACATTTGTTCTTAAATAGGCAAGCGGATGCGGATCGCTGATAGTCAGGATATATTCATTGTAAGGCGTTGTCAGTTGTTCCCATGCGCGTGCATATTCGCGGAAGAAAGTATCGTAATCGAAATCCTTGTGTTTTTTGGCTATGCGCAGTACACATTGCAAACCGCCCATATCCGCTATAGCCTCGTCACGAATAAACTTGCCGCTGTATATGCCGCCCTCGTAAGGCATGATATTGTCGTAGTATTCTACAAGTTTTTCCGATCTTTTCTCAAAAGCGGCACGGTCCTCGTCTGTCCACCAGTCTTTTTTATTGCCGTCTTTGTCGAATTTTGAACCGATCACATCAAAGGAATGTGATATTTCATGGCCTATTACGGAAGCGCCCAAAGTCGCATAAAGGTTTTCCTTGCTGCTGTCGGCGGAATAAAAAGCCAATATCTCCGCCCAGAGGATCGCCATACTGTTTGTATTCTGCGAATTGTAGGCGTTGGCAGCAAGCGGGTCATCCGTCCATTCGGTCTTGTCTACCTGTCCGTTTATGCGGCTGATTATTGTATTTCTTGATAGTTCGGCTATTTTGCTCAATATCTCGCTATAGCCGCATCCCGTAAAATCAAGATCCGATACGTCGGGGAATTTATTGGGCCAACCAACCTGAAAATTCATATTATCAAGCTTTTCTATGGCTTTTTTGCGTGTTGCTTCGCTTAACCAATCCTCTTCTGAAAGCATTATTTTATATTCGTCAATTATTTCCCGACATAATTTTGTTACATCGTCTTTTATTTTTTTATCGCCGTAACGCTGAATGTACGCGTTGGCAAGGGTAAGTGTCATTGTATACCGAACGGTTTCGGCAGCGTCTTTTTCAATACTCACAGGCTCGATACCTGTCATTTGGTAATAGTAATCGTTATAGTAATCAAGCGACTCCTTATCAAGATAATTGCAGTCACTGTACAATATGGATACTATCAGCTTGTCTTTAAGATATTCAAGGTTTTCTTCCGTGTATATCTCGCCGAGTCTGTCAAAATAATCGGGTACATATTCATAAATTATCTCGGACTTGTCAAAACCGCAGTTTTCAAGCATATCTTTAAGCGGGAAATCACCGCAGCGGCTGTACAGGTCATCAAGGTCTGCGACCGTCATATATTTTTCCACATCATCGGGGTCTGACAGTTCATCGCTTGTGGGAATAGTATCGGCAAAAAGATTTTCCCATTCAAAGGAATTTAAAAATATTTCGTCTGCCGCATCAGACTCAAAGCCGAGATGTGTCATCAGTTTGTTGTTAAGTTCTTTGCGGCAGTTATAATTTTTGAAAGCATAGTCCGAAAGTTCTTCATATTCGCTGCTGTCGCCAAGCTCAAGAGAGGGCGGCGTGATATTAAGCACATAGCGGCTGTTATCATAAATATCGGGATCTATGGTACAGCTGATAAAAGTGCTGTCGGGCAGCGCACCCTCATAGCCTGTGATATATTCGCTTAACTCGTCAAGATCGTCTATATCGGCTATTTCTTTTATCATTTCCGCTTCAGGCTCTATATAGTCCGCTCTGGCATCAAAATCCAGAATTGCGCTGTAAAGCTGCTGCAAAAGTTTTTCTTCGTGATTGCGCGGCGTGGAAGTGAGGATAGTCATGATATTTTTTTGTACCTCATCTTCTACATCGGCTTCAACATAGCGTGATGTCATTCCTGCGGGGATAGTGTTATCAAGCACCCATTGTCCCGTGACAGCCATTGAAAAATCATCTTTTAAAGATACATTGGGGTCAATGGTCTCTTTAAGGTTGGATGTGACCCACGGTTTGCCCTTTGACCAATCAAAGTTAAAATCGGGCTCATAGTTTTCTTCGGCATTTTCGGCAGCGGAGATGTATGACTCTGCGCCGTTGGCGGTTATAAGCCCGCCGTCTTCGTCAAATTCAACTGTCGTGCCCAGACTTTTTGCTATAAACTCGGCAGGTGTGAATAATCTGTCATTAAAAATTATCTGTCCGCCGTATTCATAGTCTGTGGCCTCGCCGTCTGTCACACTGTATGAAACATTTTTGGGAAGCTCTATTTTGCCTGAACCCGTGTCAATGACCGCCTGTTCGTTTTCCGCGTCCCATTGAACATCATAACCAAGTTCGGTATAGACATCGCGCACGGAGGCATACAGACTGTCCTCGTAATAAACACCCTCCGCGGCGTAAACATTTAACTGCGAACTTAACAATGCCGCTATTGCAATAATTGAAAGTATACGTTTTTTCATGTGATCACTCCCATTTATATTAGATAATTAAATTGTAACATATCAGTCAAAAAATTACAATAATATTATACAGCCCGACCCATTTATGTTTTATTCAAAAAACTGTTGTATGATATAGAAATTGCTGCGGATAGTTAAGAAAAATCAGACTATACTGCGAAAAGCATTAGAATGTTAAAAAGTAACAAAATATTAAAACACTATTGACAATAACCTCGTGTTATGGTTTATAATAAAGGTAGTAAATAATGAAACTTCAAAGGAGGAATACGAATGAAAAAAATTTCTAAGCTTGCAAGGCGTGTTATCGGTATGACACTTGCTTGCAGTATTGCCCTTGTATCGGGCGGACTGCCGTCGGTCTCGGCTGCGGACAAGACAAACGTTTATGTGCTTGGTGACTCCACAGGCTGCGATTATTCGGCAGATATGGACACTACGTACTATTACAAAAGAGTGGGCTTCGGCACACGCTTGGGCGATTATCTGACAGATGATGCGACTGTCGTAAATCTTGCCATGAGCGGCAGAAGCTCCAAAAGCTTCACATCGGAAAGCTACTACACAACATATAAAAATTCCGTTTCAAAGGGAGATTATGTTATCATAGCTTTCGGTCACAACGATGAAAAGGCAGAAGACCCGACAAGATATACAGAGCCCGTAGGCGACAAGGACACAGCGGGTTCCTTCAAGAATTCGCTTTATGTAAACTACATTCAACCCGCACTTGCGGCAGGTGCAACACCTATCCTTGCAACACCCGTTGTAAGACGTACAACATCGGGCACATGGAGCGATTCTCAGCTTCATAAGGCAAACGGCGGCGACTATGCACAGGCTGTACGCGATTTAGGCAAAGAACTTGGCCTTACCGTTATCGACAACACACAGATGACAAAAGACCTTTATGACTCTATCGGCGCTTCCGAGTCTGTTTATCTTCACGCATGGTTAAGCAGCAAGGCAACAAGCGTTGACAATACGCACCTTAACAACTACGGCGCATCCTATGTTGCTTATATGATGGCAAATGCTGTCACATCTTCCGACAGCGGCCTTAAAAATTATGTTAAAAGCGGCATAAGCGCTCCTTCAAAGGACACGGCGCTTATAGTAAATCCCTCGTATGTTGAGCCTGACCCCGATGCGGCAGACCTTGACGAAAGCGAGCTTGCAAAGAGCGTTTTCAAGACAACAAGCCCATGGTACGGCACGGCATTCGGCGATATCGGCGGCGTAAGCAAGCTGATGAAAAACGGCGAATTGGTCGTAAATACAACTTCAAACAGAACCAATTTTGATATTACGGAGATCGACAGCAAGACAGTTCAGATAAGAACAGGCGATGTTGCAACAACACAGAGTTTCGGTAAGATCGCCGATACAAGTGATGCGTTCACATTCTATTATATGCCTGTTGATGCTGCTTCAAACTTCGAGATAAGTGCAGATGCAAAGGTAAATGACGTGCTTATCAACAATCAGGTCTCTTTCGGTGCTGTCTGCCTTGACAGAGTTTCCATCGACGAGAGCAACAAGAACCTTTACCGTTATGTTGCGGCAGGTGCCGTAAAATTCGGTGACAATGCCTATGTGACATTTGAAAGAAATGATGATGTGCTTTCCACAAAGGGTCAGGGCGCATACACACCCGCAAAGGGCGATACCGTAAAAGTGAAGCTTGTTAAATCGGGCGACAATATTACCGCAACTTTCGGTAATGTAACACAGAAGTACACAAATAAAATGAGCGGTACTGTTTACTTTGGTTTCTATACAACAAGAAACTGCGACGTTACTTTCAGCAATATCTACTACAGCAACGAAATAGTGGAGGGCGGCGATGATGTAACAGAAGCCACAACGGAAGCTGCAACAGAAGCAACAACAGCAGAAGCAACTACCGAAGCAGCTACAACAGAAGTGACGACCGAAGCAGCAACAGCAGAGGCAACGACAGAGGCTGCTGCAGAGCCCGAGCCCGCCGATGATTTTGCACAGCAGGTCGGTATGTCTTACGGCGACCACAAGATAACTTATTCATCGGCTGTTGACAGTCTTAACTATAAGGAAGTCGGCTTTATATTCGAATATGACGGCAAGAGCGTTATGAAGAGCACCAATACGGTTTACAATACGATCGACGAAAGCGGTTTTACAGCGGAAGAGCTCGGCGGCAAGTACATCTATTCATTTACGATAGATGACATCAAGGACGGCACACAGGGCGAAATAAATGTTACCGCATACCATATCGATCTTGACGGAAGTATCCATGAAAGTATTTTTAATCCGGTCTCGGAGATCAGCAAGGCGATAGGTGCGGTGCCCGAGGATGAAGTGAAGAGCGCGGAAGCTCCCGCAGACATCAAGGAAATACCTGTTATAGAGGATGAAACTTTAAGCGGTGCGGCTATAGAAATACCGGAGGTGGCATAATGAAAAAGACATACGATACACCCGAATTATCTGTGACAAGAATTGAAAACACGGATGTTATAACCCTGAGCGGCCTTATCTTTGGCGGCGAAAAGGGCGAGTCCGAAAAGGAAAGTTTTTCGGATATGTTCTCAGACAAATAAAAACCTTTCGCAAAAAAGTGTTGTCATATCATATACGGCAGCACTTTTTTATATTCCGAATACCCCCTACTCTATTCTTCTCTTACATCAAAAAACTTATTCAAACCCTTTATTGTAAAAAAATTTGGTGTAGTCATTATCGGCCGCACCAAATATTATAGAACCAAAAAACAGGGATGACGCACCATATCAGTGCGGCATCCCCTTTGAATATCGTATTGAATTATGATGCAAACGTCAGCTGAGTTATTGTTGAATTGCTGCCCGATGCTGCGCCCGCTATTGTATAAGTACCCTTTGTAAGGCTTACTTTTACCGTGCCTGTACCTGTTGTTGTACCGCCTATCGTAATGCCCTTGCCCGAAACTACGGCTGTCATTGTGCAGTTTCTGTCAACCGTAAATGTAATGGAGTTATCCGACCTTAATTTAACGCCGTTGCTGTCCACGCTTCTTACGTTGAATTTCATGTTTGCGTAAGTAGCTGTCTTGCTTGTTACTGTCGAAGAATTAAGCTTGTATGTGCCCATTGCAACAGCCGAAGAAGAACTGCTTGAACTTGAGCTGCTTGAACTTGAACTGCTTGAACTTGAACTGCCTGAACTTGAACTGCTCGAAGCCGAACTGCCCGAACCGCTCTTTGTATCAAGCTGAATTTTATAAACATTGATATTGCTGCCTGCGGAGTACAGGAATACAGTACCCGTAAAATCAATATCGGCAGAGGCCGTGCCTGCGGAAGAACCAAAGTTTATCGTGCCAAGCTTGTTGCCCTTGACATCGGCTATCACAATGCTTCTTGTGTCGGAGCCCGTAGATCTTGCGGTCACTTTTATTGCAGAAGCGCCGCTCGTTTCAAACGAAACGGATCTGTACTGTGCTGCACCCGCGCCGTTGAGTGCAAGTGCATAGTTGTATGCCGTGCCGTTTACGCTTACGGATTCCGCCTTGATGTCCATAGCCTTGTCGGAAGTAGAATGGAAACGAAGTCCGTCCACGGTAAAGGCTTTTGCTATCGTACCAAGCTTGCTGAACTGAGAATCACCGAAGTTCCAGCTCTTTGACGAAGCTGTCGAAGTGCTTGTACTTGTACTTGTGTTTGTATTAGTATTAGTATTAGTATTAGTATTCGTACTTGTACTCGTACTTGTGCTTCCCGCTGCGGGTTCGATAATAAATTTCTGTCCGTTGCCGCCCCAGAAATCCCATTGGCAGATGTTTGCGCCGCTTGAAAGGCTTATCTCGTAAACATCCATGCAGGATTTTTTGCCCGAAACAGCAGAGAGGATAGAATATGTGCCGTCCTCGTTGGGGTATAAAGCAAATTTCTGCTCATTGCCGCCCGTGTATGCCGAAAGGTAAATATCCTTGCCGTCCGAGCCGCTTGCGCCCTCGACCGTAAGGGCTTCGCCCGCATCGTTTCTGAATGTGTAGTAGCCGCTGCCCGCATCGGTTATCGTCCATGCCTGTGAAGCGGACTGCTGTTTTGCGCTGCTGCCGTTTGCGGCATTTAGGTAAAGCTTGCTGTTAAAGTTCCTTACAGTATATTTGCCCGTGTTTACCTTGGGATAAACGGGTGTAAGGTTCCAAAGCTGGCAGTCGCCGCCCCAGTAGTCGTATTCGGCGATATTGCCGCCGTTTTCCGTACTCCAGTTGTATACATCAAGGCACTTGCCCGTAGATTTTGAGATAATGCCGTAAGAGCCGCGTTTCTGCTCAAATTTGAATTCTGTGTGTCTGCGCCCGTGTAAGCCGCAAGCTCCACATTGCCGTTTTTAACGGTCATTGCCTTGTCCTCGTCAACCATTGACAAGAAGCTGCAATAGCCGCTGCCCTCGTCATGTATGCGCCATTGCTGAGGACTGCCGCCGAGAACTTCCCATTGCTGGATATTTGTACCGTCTGCTGTTTCGCCGTTTGGCAGGTCAAGAGCCTTTTCGCTGAAACGGCTTGTTATCGTATAAGAAACACCGCTTATAAAATCGGTATTGCCTATTTTTACATTGCTTGTTGTGTTGGTCTTGCTCGGTGCTTTATAAACAGCCTGTGCGGAAGATGTGCGGTCGGGCATATCTTCGTCGGAGTTGTAAGCCGTCTTTTTGCTGCCCCAAATACACATATTATTGCCCGTTGCGGTAAAGGTCATTTTTTGTACCTTGCTGTCGGACTCGTCCGCCTGTACCAAAAATGCACCCTTGTATGTCTTATTGTCTATGGTGAAAGTCGCATAAGGCGAATTTTTCTCAACGCTCCATGTGCCCGATTTTGAGCCCGATATCTTGCCGTCCGTACCGAGTTTTATGCTGACGGGTGTTGCTATTTTAACATAGTTGTCGTTGTTTTCGGCATCGCTCCAGTCGGTTCTGTAGCCCTGGTTCTGGTCGTGGATGATAAGCTCGTAATCGCCCGCTATGGCTGCTGTGGTATGACCCGTTTTGGAAAGGGTCTCGCCGCTGTATTCATAAGGCGCGGCGCTTATCCAGCCGTCTTTGTTCATTATAAGCTGATTAACACGTACCTGGTGCAAAAGACCGAGACCGCCGAATTTTGTGTGATATATAACAAATAATTTTCCGTCGTCGTCCATTAAAACGGAGTTGTGACCCTGTGCCTTGCGGCTGTTGGTGTTGCAGCTCCATTTGTAGTTGCTCATAAGGCGTGTGCCGTAGTCTGCGCCTATATTGTCCACGTTGGATGTGAATATCGGCGAACGGCCTTTTTCGTCAACATAAGGACCGTCGGGGTTGGCGCTGCGGTAAATACGCATATTGTAGCCGCCGTTGGGATGGAAAAATCCGTAGGAAAGGAACATATAGTAATAGCCCTTGCTGCTGCCCGGAGGACACATATATTCTATGTACGGACCCTCGCCCGATGACCAATGGCCGCCCGCTACTTTCTTGCCCATATAGGCATCGGATGAATTTGCTGTTGTGGAATATTTTACGTTATAGTCGCGAAGACCCGTGTTTTCGTCCAGTTCAAGCATATAAATACCGCCGAACCATGAACCGTATACCATCCACAGCTTGCCGCTTTCGTCATAGAAAACCCCCGGGTCGATGGCGTTTGTGCCGTAATCGGCATTCCATCTGCCCGCACTTGTAAGATAACGGCTGAGGTCGGGGTTTGAACCCAGAACTTTCTCGACATCCGTGTTTTTATAGCTGTTTGCGCTGTTGGCGGGCTTGGTCTCAAAACCCGAATAAACTATCGTGCCCTTGTATTTGTACGGGCCGTCGATATTGTCCGCCGTGCATAAAACTATGGACGAATGCCAGTTTTCGCCGTTTACGCTCAAATACATACAGTATTTTTTCATAACGGGGTTGTAAACGATGTCGGGTGCCCAGAGATTGCCCGAAAGGTCGTAGCCGCTGCTTGTGTTTGCCCATTTTTCGGGTGTTGCAAGATCGGAATAGATATTGCTGAAATAAGTTGTATTTTTTGTGCCCCTTGTGGAATTTGCGGTATCGCTCCAGTTCATAAGGTCGCTTGAACGCGCCGCACCAAGGTGCGAACCTATGATATAATAGCTGCCGTCGCTGAGTTTGACTACCGACGGGTCGTGTACCGATACGCGCGAGTACTCCGCCGCACTTACATTTACCGCGCCCATACTCCCCGCAAGCATTGCGCACGCAAGGAAGAGCGACAAAATTCGTTTTTTCATAATTGCCTCCTCTTTAAAAATACCCCGAAAAAACTTTCTTTCCCTAAACTACCCTATCAGTATATATCAAGAGGATTAATTATGCAATAACCTTACCTAATTGTTTACAAAAACAACTTTTTGTTTACAAAATATTTACCATATTCATTAAATACGCAAATATTAAAATTCTTTTCAAAACAGCCCCAAGTCTGTAAGCTTTATCGAGTGTCTGTTCCTGTTTTGAAAAAAACAAAAAATTATTTTAATATTTTATCTATATCTTTTTTCGCTTTTTCCAGTATAGCGTCAATATCCGCGCCGACAATATCCAACCCCTCGGCCTTGATACAGTCGGTTTTTTCTACACCGTAAAAAAGCTCCATAATGCTTTTTATATAGCCAAACCCATATTCGTCGGAAACTATATATCCGCCCGCAGTAGTTATGTATATCAGCCTTTTTGCCCTGCACAGGCTTATCGGCATACCTTTTTCGGAATATCTGAAAGTAAGGCCGCATACATTTATTGCTTCGATATACTGCTTTAAAACAGCGGGAAAAGACAGATCCCAATAAGGTGCGGATATAACGATATTTTCGGCTTGCGCAAACTGTTTTGCAAATGTGAACATATCGTCCGAAAAATCATTTTTTGCCGCCGCCTCATCACGTTTTTTTATCAAAGCCCCGTCAAGTGAATAAAGTTTTTCCTCACCGAGCCTTATTGTGCTTATTTCTCCGCCGAGTTTATCCCGCAGATACGATGTAAGTTTTCTTGTCCTCGACCTGTCCGAGGTACAGGCATCTATTATCAAAGTTTTCATCTCGACCACCCATTTCAATAATCAAAAACAGATCTCGCGGATACCCTTATCGTAATAATCAAGCGCAAGTTTTTGCATTGCATCCAATGCTTCTTTCGAGAACATGCCCGGTATATGCAAAGCCGCAAGCACTATCGAAGCCCCTACGACTGCACCTATCTGTTCCTCGGCAAGTGCGACATATTCCTCGTCATCCGTGCCGAGATAGCTTCTAATAAATCTGTCCCAGATATGTTTTGCCTGCTCCCTTGTAAAGCCGTGCAGCATATCCCTTGCGCCGAAATCCAAATCATTTGACGCAAAGAAATTATATACAAGATACATACTGCCCATATCAAATATCGGATGTCCTTTGCCGCAAGCCCCCATATCTATAAACATAAGCTCGCCGTCTGACTGAAGCATTACATTGCCTATATGACAATCGCTGTGGATAAAGGTATTCCTATCGGGTATGCTCTCCATTACCGCTATCATTTTATCCAGCGTTTCGTCGGACAGGACGCCTTTGCCTTTCGCCCCTTTGATGCCCATTATCCTGTTATCTTTCGCAGACATAAAATCGGGGGAATCGACCTCTATCGTGTGAACCTTTTTAACAAACTCCGCAAACATATCAACATACTTGTCGGTTTTTTCGGGTTCTTTTAAAATATGGTGCATAACATCTTCCGCATTGAGCATTTCATAAATAACACCAAGACTGCCGCCGACTTTGACCGTATCATAAGAAATGGCGGTCGGCACTCCGAAAACAAAGGCGGCCTTTGCCATCTTGCCCTCACGTTCAGTCATCATGGCATTAACTTCGGGATTGAACACCTTTATTATCTTGTCTTCGTCAATGCGGTATACCTTTGCCGTAGCACCGATGCCCACCTGTTCAAGCCCCTCAACGGAAAATTCCTTCAAAGCCTTTTTCACATCAAGCAGATTTGTAAAGCCCGTCACATCAAATATATCATAGACCTCGTTTGACACATTTATTACGTCAACGCCGCCTTTCAGACTTTTTTTAAGTTTAAGAAAAACTCTCAGACCCGCACTTGATATGTATTCCAGTTCTTCCGCATCCAATACCGCTTTATCGGCATTTTCGCCTACTGCCGCAAACAGTTCGTCCTCAAACTGTTTTGCATTGTTTGAGTCGATCCTGCCGTCAAGTTTTATTATCCCGCTGTCCGTCTTTGTTATCATATATATCACTCCTGTCATTGCAGTCCGACACTGAATTTATACTCTCTTTCAAATTTGCCGCCGTTGAATGCAAGCACCATAAAATAGCCGTTGCATTGTCCCGAGCACATAAACCCGTCGCATTTTGAAAGCATATAAAGAGCATAAAAATAGTTTATGGTAGTATCCTCTACCGAGCTGTCATATTCCGCACCCTGTGCGTTTTTCTTTTCATATTCGTAAATCAGCTTTGCGTCCTTGAAATCCTCAACGGAAAATCTCTCCTGAGATATGGCTTTTATTCGTCTTCCATATTCATCTTTCATGCGTTTTAAAATATCGCTGTCCTCTGTTGCAAGGAAGATAACATCATACCCATCCTCTTCAAGCCACTTGTTTATCTCGGGTATCATCTCGTCAGCCGTCGCTTGTTTTCTTGTTCCCACAAGACCCGCAGTTATATAGTCGCTGCCCCTTATCAGCACACCAAGCACCTTTTTCCCGCCGAATACGGCATCAAAATATTCGTCCATATCTCTGCGGAAATTATCTGACAAAACACTTCTGTCAATATCCGAACTTACGGACTGCATAAAATAGGTCGTAATAACGTGCGTTGACATATAGCCTTTCAGATATATCGTATTATTCTCGTCCGCATCATCGGCAAAAGAGCCCGCATTGAAGTATTTACCAAGCATATCGCGTTTAAATCTGCCGACCTTTTCATCCGTAAAGATCACCTTTATGCCATAACGCTCAAATGCGGCGGAAAATCTGTTTGAATATTCCAGTACCGCACCTATGCCGCCTATTTCACTCATCTGAAAGCTGAGATACTTTATATCATCTATATTTTTCCCGTCAAGCAGATACTGCATCACAAACATATTGTGAAAAGCATAAGTTGCACACAAATGGTTGAATACACCGTCCCTTACGCCCGTATTCCACTCTTTTTGTATATAGAATACATCGTCGCCGTCGGGCAGTTCATCGACTATATGCAGTTTTTCGCTTTGTATGAACCTTAAAACCGCCTTGTCGGTAAAATATACATCATAGTCAAGCTGCTCCGTCAAGACCCTTGCAATGACTATCGTGTACTCGTTTACTTCCTCACACGAAAGCTTTTTGTAAAGGCGGTACAGCTCAAACACAAGGCTTTTGGTCTGTGTTTCGTCATAGCAAAGATAATCGGGTATACGTTTCATATTTTTGTACGCAGCCAATGGAGGATTAAGCGATTCGTTTTCTATATAGACTAAATCGTAATCACCGTATTCGCCGTCTTTTACATGATACCTTTTCTCTTTGCCCTCTATAGCCTCGTGAAATACGTTTTTGCTGTGAATAAGCGTTTTACAGTCTTCATCCGTCAATTTTTCAATCACAAACATTTTTTATCACCTGTCTTGCTTTTAATGCGACCCGAGCAAATGTCTGAGTGCCTGCTCATTTGGTATGATGATCTTTCTCAAAAGATTTTCCATAATAGCCTCTGCCCTTTCCTCCGCATGAGGACTGCCGGAACCCGTCACAAGCACGACATTGAGAGCATATACAAGTCCGAGACCCTTAAAATATTTCTCCAGCTGTTCTCTGTCCGTAATGCCCGTATACAGCTCAAAAAATCTGTAACCCGTTTTCAGCATCATTTCCGTTGACATACCTACGCTGCCCTCGAGCATTTTTTTGATTTCGTCCGTACTGACCTGCGGTGCCGAGATAAGATCCCTGTAAATGCCCGTTATATCCCATATCTCGGGGCCCATAGTCACTTCGGGCATATCTATGAGCACAAGCTCGCCGTCCTGTATCATTATATTGCCGGGATGAAAATCGCCGTGTATGAGAGAATGTCCGTCTGGCATTTCGTCTATAAGGCTGTCCAAAAGCTGCATTTCCTCCTCGGAACACCATTTTGCAAGTCTCGGCACCCTGTTGTGAAGAACGGTCTTTATATTGGTAAACGAACCCTCTTTAATATCTGCGCTGTGCAGTTCCTTTGCAAGGGCAACATATTTTTCGACATATTCCTCGAATTTGTCGGGGTTTTTGCTCATGGCATGACCGAGAGTATCGGATTTGAGCATTTCAAAAACAATACCGTAACGGTCGCCGCATTTTACAACATCATAGGCGATAACGCACGGAACGCCATTGATAAGAGCCGTTTTTGCAAATTCCCTCTCGCGCTCTATCTGTTCAAGCCTTACATTCGGGGTATACATCTTTACTATAGTATCTTCGTCAAGCCTGTAGACCGTACCGTTGCCGCCCTGACCTATTATCTCGCAGCCCGTAACGTCTATCTCCCTGACAGTTTTTTTCACATCGAGGATATTGTCAAAGCCCGTTACGCTGAAAATATCATAAATATCGGGCGTTACATTTATGACCGTGACATTGCCCCTGCTCTTTTTAAGTTTAAGCAAAACGCGCAGGCCCGCACTTGAAATATATTCAAGTGCGCCCGCATCCAATGTCACATCGCCGCTTTCCGCCGCCGCAAGCAGTTCGTCCTCGAACTGCTTTGCGTTGTTGGAGTCTATTCTCCCCGATATTTTTATCATGTTCCCGCTTATTTTTTCGATCATTCAATACGCTCCTTTTTATTCAAGATATAATTTTTCAAGCTTTGCAAAATCGTCATCGGTAAGTCCGATCTTTTCTTTCAGATAGCCCTTTACGCTGCCGTACTGCTCGTTCATATCATCTATTACTGCCTGTAAGCAGGGTGCATCAACGCCGTCCATCATCTTTGCAAGTTCAATGGTCTCGGCATCATCCGTATAATTTTTTACAGCCTCAATATCCGCTTCGATAACGGCTTTGTTTGCTTCGTTTGTAAGAAGATAGTCCTCCATTACGACTTCATCGTCAAAATCGAGAGCGTAGAGGAAAAGTGCGGAACCCATGCCCGTTCTGTCCTTGCCCTGTGTGCAATGGAAAAGTACGGACGCATCTTCGGGCTTGTTCAAAAGTATATTAAAGAACTCTTTGTAGCCTGCCGCAGCTTCATCGCCAAGGAAATAATTTCTGTACATTTGCGGTGTGGGCAGCATTTTATTCTCGGCAAGCAATACCAGTATCTCGCCCTTGTCGCCGCTTTGGGATGCTTTTGCATAAGCCTGCATAAATTCATCGGTTGCAAGTGCACTCATATCGCCCGCAATATTAAGCGGGATATGATGATTTTTTGCACCCTCTATTGTGGGCTCGGGAGCTGTTTTTGTTTCATTTTCCGTGCGGAAATCCACCATATCCGATACTTTATATTTTTCGGATAAAAGTTTAAAGTCATTTTCCGTGCCGTCGGAAGGCTTGCCCGTTCTTATAATAACATTTTGCTTTATGACCCTGCCGTTTTTATTTACATAGCCGCCAAGCTGTCTTGCGTTGGTTATGCCCTCAATATCCTTTAAACGATAGTCTTTAAGGTCAAGGTGCTTTTCGGACTGAACTTCCTGAACTTCCTGTACTTCCTCTGGCTCATTTGCACCTATTGCCTGCATAAGCTCCGTATCGGGCAGATAGAAACTGCCGCCGATTATTACGGGCACATTGTAGGTAATATTTTCTTCTTCGTATACCGCATTTTCAAAAGTTATCTTTTTGCCGTCAACTTCAAAACCGTCGTCGCCCGACTTTACGGAAACGGTATGACCGTCGTTTTTAAATACCGCCGTCTTTGTTTCCGCATCCCATTCGGTCACAAAGCCAAGGTTTTCAAGCGTGTCCCTCGCGGGAACAAGTTTGCTTGTCTGCGCAGCTGCATTTGATGCAAATAATACAGCTGCCATAAGTGTTGCCAATAATGCGTTTCTTCTTTTCATAATTCATTCTTCCTTTCTTAAAAACATATGGGTTCAAAACCCTTGTCGTAGTATGATATAACTCTGTCTTTCATAGATTCTATCTGTTTTTGTGACAAAAGCCCCGGTATTGCTACGACTGCAAGCAGCATCCTTGCGCAGGAGACCGCCATTATCTGCTCTTCCGCTTTTGCTATAAACGCCTCGTCCTCCGTGCCCAAATACGCCCTTATATATGTGTCCCATATAAGCTTTATCTCGTCAAGCGAAAAACCGCGTGTCAGTTCCCGCGCCTCTCTTTGTTCCTCACTCATATACTGCCCCATTTTATAGCCCGAACACATACTTACCATGTCAAATATCGGATGTCCCTTGCCCGACGTGGAAAGGTCGATAAACATATAGTCTCCGTTTTGCATCATTACATTTCCGATATGCCCGTCGCCGTGGATAAAAGTGTTTCGGTCGGGGATATTGGCTATAACGGCACGAAGTTTTTCCGCTTCTTCCGCCGTGCAGACATTTCCTTCAAGATAGCCTATATACTTCATCGTACCCGCCTTTGTATCGTCAAATTCGCCGTCTACTTCTATCTTGTGCATACTGCGCATTTTAAGTGCAAAGCCCTTGATATGCTCCGCTATATGCGCCTTGTCTTTTCTGACAACATTTAAAAGGTCGTCCGCATCGAGCAATTCGTAAATGACACCGTAACAGTCACCGACTTTTACCGTGTCGTAAGATATTGCGGTGGGTACGCCGAAAACAAAGGCCTTTTTTGCTTTCCTCCCCTCATTGTTTATCATGGTAAGACCGACATTGGGGTTAAAGACCTTTATTATGGTCTCCTTGTCAATGCGGTAAACGATGCCCGTCGCGCCCTTTCCGATAACTTCCAGTCCGTCTATGGATATGCTGCGCAAAGCCTTTTTCACATTTAAAATATTTGTAAAGCCCGTCACATCAAATATATCGTAAATTTCGGGTGATACATTTATCACACTTACCTCTCCGCCCGACTGCTTTTTAAGTTTAAGCAGCACACGAAGCCCCGCACTTGAGATATATTCAAGTTCTTCTGCATCAAGTGTCACATCGTTTCCCTCCGCAGCCGCAAGCAGCTCATCTTCAAACTGTTTTGCATTGTTTGAATCTATCCTGCCCGATATTTTTATTGTGTCATTTGTTTTTTTTACCATATTCAACCTCCCTTTTTTGAATTCGTTTTTTTCACGGTCAGGCATATTTTTTGATGACCGCAGCAAACGTGACCCGAAGTATGTTTTCCTCCATAAATGGCATTACGTGGTCTGGCGGTATGGCAGAAAAATCGGTTCTGTCGGCTCGCTTATCTATATATATGGTATCACATTTCTTTTAATTTTTCAAGAGTACTGTAAAATTGCTTTGAAACAATAATACCGCAGAATTTTCATATTATTGTTGTTTTCTCTTTATTTTCAAGCAAAAAAGCTGCCGCGAAAAATCACAGCAGCTTTTTGCAGTATAATTTAATGCGACATTCTTCTACTTTGCCGCCAAATAAAGTTTTTCCACCGCAGTCCAGTCAACGATATTAAAAAGTTCGCCGACATAGCTTGCACGCAGATTTTTATATTTAAGATAATAAGCGTGTTCCCACACATCAATAGTGAAAATAGGCTTATTGCCCGTACCGAGACTTATGGGATTATCTTGATTTGCGCTTGATGAAAGCACAAGACTTCCGTCCCTCGCAACGCTTAACCATGCCCAGCCCGAGCCGAACTGACCCAGCGCAAGTTTACTTATCTGTTCTTTAAAGCTGTCAAAGCTTCCGAAAGTTTCGTCTATCTTTTTTGCAAGTTCACCTGTGGGTACACCGCCGCCGTTTGGCGATAAAGTCGAGAAATAAAGGTTGTGGTTATAATAGCCGCCGCCTTGGTTTCTTAAACCCGTGCGAAGCTCCTCGGGTGCTTTGTCAAGGTTTGAAAGCAGTTCTTCAACAGGCATATCTGCCATTCCGGCCTTTTCGGCAAGCTCGTTAAATGCTTTTGTATAGGCTGCGTGGTGCTTGCCGTGGTGAGTTTCTACCGTCAAAGCATCAATAGTCGGCTCTAAAGCATCCGATGCAAATGGTAATTCGTACTGTTTGAACATAGGTCAGTCCTCCTTTTTGTTGGTTTTGATAATATTTTTACGAAACGCTGCCGCCGTCCTCGGTATTCCCGTCAACGGTAAGCAGACTTAACGTTCCGTTTTCATCCTCTGCCGCAAGTATCATACCCTCGCTTGTATACTTGCCTTTAAGCATTTTTCTGGGTGCAAGGTTGGTTACGACAACGACCTTTTTGCCGACCATTTCTTCCGGTGTAAAATACTTTGCTATGCCCGAAAGTATGGTGCGTGTCTCATTGCCTATCTTTACTGTGGACTTTAAAAGCTTGCTGCTCTCCTCCACCTTTTCGCAGGCAAGAATTTTCCCTATCTTCATCTGCACCTTGCAGAAATCGTCTATTGTGATATATTCGGCGGGCTTTTCCTCCGCCTTTTCTTCTTTCTTCTCTTCTTTCGGAGCATTTGCGGCTTCAAAAGCAGCTACTTTCTCCATAAACTTGTCCGCATCTATTCTCGCAAAAAGTATCTCGGGCTTTTCGACAACCTTGTTTCCGGACGGATATTCGCCGAACTTGTCAAGTGTGTCAAAATCGCGTGCAGCCGTGTTAAGCTGTGCAAGTATCTTTTCGGAAGTTGAAGGCAGGAAGCTTGAAAGCAGGTTTACACCTATGGAAATACCCTCGCAAAGGTTATAAAGCACCTGTGCAAGTCTGTCTTTCTTAGCCTCATCCTTTGCAAGCACCCACGGAGCAGTCTCGTCAATATACTTGTTGCAGCGCTTGAATACATTGAATATCTCGGTAATGGCATCGGCAACGCGAAGTTTCTCCATTTTGTTTTCCACAATGCCCTTTGCCGCCGTTACAACGGAAATAAGGTCATCGTCAACATCTTCTTTTACACCCGTATTTTCAACCACACCGCCAAAGTATTTATTGCTCATTGAAATTGTACGGCTTACAAGGTTGCCGAGCACGTTTGCAAGGTCGGAGTTAAATCTTTCTATCATAAGTTCCCACGAGATAACACCATCGTTTTCAAAAGGCATTTCGTGCAGAACAAAATATCTTACGGCATCTACACCAAAGAAATCCACCAGTGTATCGGCATACAAAACATTGCCCTTTGACTTGCTCATCTTGCCGTCGCCCTGTAAAAGCCAGGGATGACCGAATACCTGCTTTGGCAGAGGAAGATCGAGCGCCATAAGGATAATGGGCCAGTAGATAGTATGGAAACGGATTATATCCTTACCGATAAGATGAAGATCTGCAGGCCACATTTTCTTGAAAAGGTCGCTGTTATTGCCGTCACAGTCATAGCCTATGCCCGTGATATAGTTTGAAAGTGCATCAAGCCATACATAAACGATATGCTTGTCATCAAAATCAACAGGGATACCCCACTTGAACGAAGTTCTTGAAACGCAGAGATCCTGAAGCCCCGGAAGAAGGAAATTGTTCATCATTTCATTTTTTCTTGAAACGGGCTGTATAAACTCAGGATGAGTGTTGATATACTCGATAAGTCTGTCGGCATACTTGCTGAGTTTGAGGAAATACGCCTCTTCTTTTGCGGGCTTTACCTCGCGGCCACAGTCGGGGCACTTGCCGTCAACAAGCTGAGATTCCGTCCAGAAACTCTCACAAGGCGTACAGTAAAGACCCTCGTAGTGACCTTTATAGATATCGCCCTGCTCGTATAATTTTTTAAATATCTTTTGTACCTGCTTTTCGTGGCAGTCGTCGGTGGTTCTTATAAACTTGTCATAAGATGTGTCCATAAGATCCCAAAGGCCTTTGATAGTACCCGCTACATTATCCACAAACTGCTTTGGTGTAATGCCTGCTTCTGCGGCTTTCTGTTCTATTTTCTGACCGTGTTCGTCAGTACCCGTCTGAAAAAACACCTCATAGCCCTGCTGTCTTTTAAAACGGGCGATGCTGTCCGCAAGCACTATCTCATAGCTGTTGCCGATATGGGGTTTGCCCGATGTATAGGCAATAGCCGTTGTAATGTAATACTTTCCTCTGTTTGTCATTAAATTTAACCTTCTTTCAAAGTTTATTGCTTCAAAGTTTATTGAGCTTCAGCTGTTGTTTCTTCGATTTTTTCATCATCAAAAAATCCAAGGCTGCGCATACTGTCCGCAGCTATCATACCTGTTGCATAGGTACCCAGACTGCTGAAATATTCCTCACTTGCAAAATATGATTCGGGGATAACACCTGTTTTTGCAAGTTTTATGTCCGCATCGGTAAGTGTAAAACTGTCATGCGGTTTTTCGGCATCTTCACAAAGCTTTTGTCTTATATTTACAAAATGGTCGCCAAACTCTGCCGCAAGTGCGGTTTCAAGTGCCTGCATAACCGCGAGGTCGCCCCTTACGGGACCCATGACTATATACTTATCATTACCCTCATCAAGATTGTCCACCATTGCGCGGTACACCTTTACCGTCGCTTCCGTATCGGCAAACATATCGTCACTGCCAACAAAAAAAACGGTAATATCACTTAATCTAAGGTTCATGCCTCTTGTTGTAACGGGCTGCGTTTCCATTACCATAGTACGCTCCCCGCTTGCGGAGCGTGTGAAATACATCTTGTCGCCCATACGCGATATCATACCTTCCACTCCGCATATCTCACACGGATTAAGACCCGCATTTTTGGAAAGGTCAAGCCATGTTTTATTTCCGTTTTCGTTATTTAAAACTATCTCTGCGGGAGTTTTGTCCTCGGGAATAATAAACGGCGTAACCATAAGCGGGATACCGCCCTCACGGCCTGCCACACCAAGCAGAGAATCCCTGTCGGCTGCGATATTGTAGACCGTGCGGTTAAGCTCGCCCGCAAGTATACCCGCATATGACGTCGTACCCTCATCCGCAGTTAAAGTAAAACTGTCGCCCCAGCACGAAACAGGTGTCGGTTCTTTCATCATGCTCACGGGCATACCCTCCACTTTGCCGGGTTCTGCATCGACATCATCAGTCTCATTTTCATAATTTGCCATTACTTTGTAATAATTTTCGGGAACAGCGTCGGAAACATCCTCACGCGTTACCGCCTTTATAACTATAACAAGTGTCATGGCAACGCCTATCAGCACCAAAGATACGGCTACAACCTTGTCAAACTTCATCATATGTCTGTTTTTTCGGCCTCTTTCTATGGTGTTTTCGCGGTTTCTCCTTAATGCGGCTTTTTTGCCGTCACTTAATTTCAATTTAATTTACCACCAATCTGTATAAAAATTACCGCTGCAATATACAGCCAGTTTATATCATATCATATTTTGTTATTCTTTTCAAGTCCATTTGAAGCAAAACATAATCTGTACAAACACTGGTCGGCACCAAAGAGCACCAACTGTTTTTCAAGTGCCTGTTTTTTTGTTTCATCAAAAGGTCTGTTGGTCTTTACCGCCCTTATCATTATGTTTTTTGGCGTATGCTCCATATCTATAAATTCCATTACATCGGTTTTATAACCCATTATTTCCAAAATCTGAGCCCTTATACCGTCGGTCAGCAAAGCCGCAAAACGTTCTTTTAAGATACCATGCTCCATTATAGCAGAAAGATCTTCGTTTTTTATCTGTTTGTTCAGTTCATGCTGACAGCAGGGTACGCTCATTATTACCCTGCATCCCCACCTTATACCGTGATACATGGCAATATCTGTAGCGGTATCGCAGGCATGAAGCGTGATTATCATTGCTATATCATCATTATCATTGTTTATCTCTGCTATATCCTTATTGAAAAATTCAAGGGCATCAAAACCGAATTCCTTGGCAAGCTTATTGCAGTGTTCCACCACATCGGCCTTTAAGTCATAGCCCCGAATCTTCACATTTTTACCCTTTATCCCGTTAAAATAATGATACATGGCAAAGGTAAGATAGCTTTTGCCGCAGCCCATATCCACTATAGTGCAGTTATCGGGCAGCTTGTCCTCCACATCCCTTAACATCTCCAAAAATCGGTTTATCTGTCGGAATTTTTTCTGCATGCCGCTTGTTACATTTCCGTTTTCGTCCATTATTCCAAGCGCAGTCATCCACGGCACAGCCATGCCGCCAAGAATGTAGTTTTTGCGTCTGTTGTGCTCTTTTTCCGAAAACACGCTGTAATTTACATTTTGTTTAAGCCCCGTTATCTTGAACTGTCTGTCCTTGTTCATAAGCACGGTAAGCATAACATTGCCCTTAATCTGACATTGTTTAAAACCCTCGTCCCGCATAAGCGCAAGAATACGCGGCAGCACCCTATCCCATGGCTCGTTTTCATGCGTCACCTTATTGTCTGCATAAAACTGAAACTGGTAGACCGCTCCGTCCTTCGACTGTGTTTTTTGTATTTTGATTTTTTTCAAAGGCTGCGACCGTTTTGCGGGATTTGCAATAACAGCCTCCTCTATATCCGTCACACGCTCGCTTAATTTAAGAAGCGCCTTATCTATCGTATCCATATTTGTCACCTTTTTTATAGCTCACAGAATTTATAATTCAAAGAAGTCCATTATTTCATTTCACCTTCTTTTTATTCTGTCCGATAATTCGCGTAAAATCAAAGGCCGCCGCAAGCATTATTAAACCTTGGTCAGCTGCGGCGATCCCTGAAATAAGAGCATTATTTAAAGCAGCTGCCGCCGACAAACTCCCTTACAAGAGAATTGGGCGGTACAAGTTCGCTGCTCAAAGGCAGGAAGCTGTTCAAAAACTTGAGCAGTCTGTTTGCCTCGGTATAGGCCTTGCTGTCACGCGGAACGCGGAAAAGCACAGGCTCTACAAGCGGTTTTATCACACAAAGTTCGTATATCAAAGCGGAATTGAAAATAACATCCGCATTTTCCTGATATGGATAAATATTCTTTTCCTCGCCCGCATTTACCATCGGCCATATCTCTATAGTCTCGTCGGCATCAAAGCCCCTTGTACGGAAATCCCTTACCATACGCCTTAACATACGCGTATCGGTAGTGGGTATTCTGTTATGCTCGTCAAGGTTAAGCTGCGTAAGGGCGGAAATATATATCCTGTAGACCGCATCGTCGGGCAGTTCGTTTGTAAGCTTCGGGTTAAGGCCATGTATGCCCTCGATTATAAGCACATCATGTTCTTCAAGGCTTATTGTCCTGCCCGGCTGACGTTTGCCCGTAATAAAATTAAATTCGGGCAGCTGAACTGTTTTGCCTGCAAGCAAGTCGTTAAGATTTTCGTTGAAAAGGCGTATATCCAGTGCTTCAAGGTTTTCAAAATTCTTTTCGCCGTTTTCGTCGGGTTCTATTTTATCCTTGTCGAAATAGTAGTCGTCAAGCGAGATAAGGCGCGGTGTTTTGCCGTTTACACGCAGCTGAACACCAAGTCTTTTTGCAAAAGTCGTCTTGCCCGAGGACGAAGGCCCCGCAACAAGCACTACTTTCCTGTTGCCGCTTGTTATGGCATCCGCTATCTCGACAAGTTTCTTCTCGTGAAGAGCCTCACATACCAGTATAAGGTCGCTTATCTTGCCGTTGCAGATTATTTCGTTAAGCGCACCGACCGTATCGGCCTGCATGATAGTTGACCAGCGGTTGCACTCGTCAAAAATGGCGCATATCTTTTTATAGTCTTTCATAGGGCGAAGAGCACCCGGATTTTTTGGGTCTTCAACCTGTAAGATAAAGCCGCCGTTGTACTTTACAAGGTCAAATATTCTGATAAAGCCTGTTTCCGGCACAAGCGGACCGTAAAGGTATTCATAAAAATTGCCGACTTTGTAGATGCTTGCACTTTGTGTTTTTATGTACTGGAGCGATTTTATACGTTTTTCAAGGCCGTATTCCTTAAATATCATTCTTGCGCGCTCGATCGGCACGGTTTTCTTTTCTATAGGAAGATTATCACTTACGATCCTCTTCATTTCCGCCTTTATCTCGTCAAGCTGCTCCTGTGTAAGTTCTTCCCCGTCATTTCGGCAGAAAAGATTGCGGTTGACGGTGTGTTCCGTCCAGATCTTCGCCTTGCTGCCAAGTACACGGTTCGCCGCCATAAGCATTATAAGTATGGCACTTTTCTGATAGGAGCGCAGACCGCTGCTTGATGTTATATCCAAAAACTCCACCTTCGAGGGATATTCTATCTTTGTTGTAAGTTCGCAAAGCTCGTTGTTTACAGCCGCAAGAAGTATATTTTCATCGCGTTTTTTTGCAAGCGCAACAAGATTTTCGCCCTGCTCCAGGTCTACTGTCCTGTTGTCATTTAAAATAGTTACGGGAATTTTCATTTTATCACCCTCCTAAAAAAATAAATCGGTAATAAGAATTCTTAAACCTATTATTATAAGTACAATACCGCCTATACAAGCGGAATACTTTTCAAATTTGCTGCCTATGCGGCTGCCGGCAAGCACGCCCGCAAAGCTTAAAGCAAAGGCCACAATGCCTATAATTGCCGACGAAAGCCAGATATCCACATTGTCGGTAAGTGCAAAGCTGACACCTACCGCAAGTGCATCAATGCTTGTTGCAACAGCAAGCATGACTAAATTTTTTGCCGACATAATGCGTTTTTCGTCAAGTTCTTCATCTTTTTCATCGCTGTCGGGCTGTCTGCTGTCCCATATCATTTTGCCGCCTATAACCGAAAGCAGGCCAAAAGCGACCCAATGGTCTATCATCTCGATATAGCTGCCAAAACCAAGGCCGCAGAAATAGCCTATCACAGGCATAACAAACTGAAAGCCGCCAAAATAAAGTCCAAACACGACCGCATGGCCTGCATTGGCTTTTTTAAGCGCAAGCCCATTGGAAGCGGACACCGCCAAAGCATCCATAGCAAGACTTAACGCGATCACAAATATTTCTATTAAACTCATTTAGATCTCCCTGAAAATAAAATAAGTCGCACAAAATATTTTATGCTGCCGATGCGATTTTTAACACCTGCTTCACATCATCGTCATCTATTACCCCGTCGGGGTCTGCATCGGCATTTGCAAAGCCTGTTTTATCAAGCTCTATGCTGCCGTTTTTATACATAATAGCCTGTATGGCATCAATAACATTCACGCTGCCGCTCTTGTCGGTATCGCCAAGAAGAGTATCGGCGGGCACCTGTCTTTTTACCTCGGGCATAGAGACATAAAAATCTCTGTCCGCCGCTTTTATTGCCGTTATCATATATACGGAAGATATCTCGTTTATACCGCCCGTTACGGTCGCTTCAAGCGGCGAATTTTCGCCGATATAAAGCTGTACTTTATTGTTATCGATGTCTATTACAAATCTGTAGCTGTACTCTTTAAGTGCAAGCGCATTAGCTGAGGAAACATAGTTTCCGTTAACATTGAGCGCAAGCATTTTACTTCCTGCGTCATCGGTGCAAAATCCAAGACTTAATGCGCTATTACTGCCCGTTTTATCCTTGACCTGAATAAAATTCCATTTGCCTGCAACTTTTGTGGGTCTAAACTTTCCGCTTATCTCAACAACACCGTTTTTCTGCGCTTTAAAAGGCACAGTCCACTCCGTTGTTGTAGTTGTTGAAGTATCGTGTATAAGATAAGTGCCGTCGCTTTGCTTTATAACGCTGTTTTCGCCGTCTGCCGCTGCCCCGTCCAAAATAGTGCTTACAGCAGGGTCGAATTTTTTAATATCTATAAGCTTTGTTTCCTCTTCCGGCTCATCCGATTCTATCGGCTCTATCTCGCCATTGTATTCGGCCTTTGAGTCCGCTTTCATTATACCCGACTCCGCAATGCAAGTCGTTTTGGCTTCTTCTGCCGTCTGTAAAAGCGTCACATTTGAAGCCCCGTTTTTGTAGTAGAAAACACTTGAATTTGTATCAAAATTAGGATACGGGTTTTTATTTTCGGATACAGTGTACGTTGCAGCACGGTCTGTCGCCGTTTTTATAGTTCCTGCCCTGTCATTCTTTTTGCTGTTTGAAAAAACATCATTATACGACTTTACAACAGGGTTGCCCTGACTGCTGCTTGATGTTGTGAGTATGGCATAGGAGCAGTTTTCAAAATAATTCGCTTCCGAGAATACCCATGCACTCGCTCTTGTGTCTATGCAGTTGCCGCCCTTGTAAAAATAGTTGTTGTAGCTGTGCATATTAGCCTGTCTGATAAGCGGCATACGCGAGCTTACATTATCAAAATAATTGTGATGCCATGTGATATGGTACTGTTTTACAGGATCGTCGTTGCCGTTAAGGGATGTCTTGTGGCAGTTGTTAAAGCGGTTGTAGCTGTATGTTACATACTGACCGCAGGCAAGGTCTGTAGAGCCGTCGCCCTCTGCCTTGTCTTTATCATCAACGTACAGTTCGTTCAGCTCCGTATTGTCACCCACCTCAAATGTACAGTTATGTAGCCAAGCATACATACAGTTATTGGAATCCGAGCCTATAAAACTGCACGCATCTTCGGGATATTTGGTAAAATGCAGATTTCTTGCTTCCACATACTTGCATTTTTTAAAGGTAAAGCCCCACTTTAAGATCGTGGCATCCGTGCCTATACCCTCAATTGTCACATTTGATATATCGTCGCAGGTTTCAAGCATATTAAGACAGGTATCCTTACCTTTTGTCCATGTACTTCTTAAACCGTCTATCGCCGTAATACCGCTGTTTTCGCTGCAATCCTGTGTCGGCTCGTCATTTGAATCAAGATACCATCCGCGTGTTTCCACCGTACCGATAAAACGCACGATAAGCGGATAACTTCTTTTTGTTTTTAAAATATTGACAATACCTTTTTTGCCGTCAAGTGTGACTGTGTTTTTATTGTCGTTTGTAACATAAATTATTTCTGCGCCGTCCTTTGGCGTACCGTCATTATTATACGCACCCACACCCGTACTGCCTGCGCCGAAATGCGCATAGCCCGAGCGGTCATAGTTATCGACATAAATATTTTCTTTTGTCAGCTCCGTGCCGTCTTTAAGAACTACTTTTATATCATATGTACCTGCCGCAAGGCCGGGTATATCCACGCGTCCGCCGCCGTTTGAGTCGCTTCTGACAAGTTCCTTATCTACTGCCGTATACTCGGTATCGCCGCTCTTTTTATAATATGCCGCAGCAAGATCCGCATTGCTGTCATTTGTCCATGTCATATACATACATTCATGCCATCCCGCACAGCTGCTTATCTGCGAAGCCGCAAAGACTTCCGTAACACTTATGCACGAAAGGGTCATTACCGCCGACAATAAAAATGCCGATATTTTTTTCATAATATTTCCTCCACTTTATCTTACGACTCTTCAAAAAGATCGCCAAGCGCCTTTAATTTTCTCTCCTGCTCCGCTTTTTTAGCAGCCGCAAGGTCGGGTACGGTCAAAGGAGTATCGCCGAGTTCCGAGTCAAAGTCCCCATCAAAGTCATCCTCGTCATATTCCTCATCATCATATGCCTCGTCATTATAATCATCTTCGGCATTTTCTTCTTCAAAACCGTCGTCAAACTCATCCTCATATTCTTCGTCATATTCCGGTTCATCCTCATAATCCGACCTGTTATTGTATCTTGTGGGCTTTTTGTGTATATCTTCCGTATCGAAAATATCTTCCTCAAGCATTTCAAGTTCCGCCTGCAAGGTATGTTTTATTCTCGTTCTTAAAAGTTCATAGCTCTTTTTAAGAGAATATATCTCGTTTTCAAGTTCTTTTTTCTGTTCAAAGGTCTTTGCAACCAGCTTTTCGACCTCTATTTCGGCGCGGTCAAGGATATTGTCTGCCTGTTCCTCCGCCATGCTTTTTGTTTCTTTAGCCGCTTTTTCAGCCAGTTTTATAGAACTGCGTATAGCATCTTCCATTCCCTCAAAGCGCTTGATATTTTCCTCAAGAGAAGCTACCTTGCTGTTAAGTTTGACATTATCTCTGAACACTTTTTCATAGTCAACAAGAAGTTTATCGATAAAATCGTCAACTTCATCAACAGAATAGCCCAAAGCCACCTTTTTAAACTGTAAATTTTCTATATCACTCGGTGTCATCATAGGAATACATCCCCCTTTTATTTATATATTTGTACTGTGATAAGTATTCTGTCTTTTTTTGTTTTGCCGTTTATTTCTTTAATAACAGCCCTGCCGCAGCCTCTGAGTGTGATTATATCTCCCTCCGAGACCTGTTTTGACGGAGAGCTTTCGCCAAGCCAGTTAATATAGGCCTTTTCGCCTTTTATCAAATCCGCCACTTTTGTCCTTGACATATTGAAACAGCCGCCAAGCACAGCATCAAGCCTTAACGATGCGACCGTCATTTTCTTTTCCGCCGCTTCTTTTACGGGAGGAGAGTAATTTTCAAGTTCACGCACCTTTACTTTTGTATGGCCGACATATTCAAGGTTTGTAACGATATAGCCGCTGATAGACGTATCGGCAAATATTACCGCGCGTTCATCCTCGACAATAATATCGCCGATTTTATCCCTTGTTATCCCAAGCCCAAGTACGGAGCCAAGAAAATCCCTGTGGGTCAAGCCTTTCGAAAATCGGGTAAAAGCCACCTCAACGGCGGTTATTGGAAAATCGGTCTCACTCCACTCCATATAATCGGGAAAAAAGCCCATCATCCTGCGTTCCGCATCTTCAAAGCCGCCAAATGAAACCGCCTGCATATCGGTATATCCAAGTATCTCCTTAAAACGTTTTAATTTGAACGGATCAAAAAACGCAGTAAAAGCGGGTATATTTTTTCTTTCCGCAGCATCCGCCTTGTCCAAAGCACGGGCATAAGCCGTTTTTTCATCGCCGTCGGAAATATTTTTCAAAAGTTCCTCTTTATTGAACATGACCTTATCCTCAGCGCAGCATGCCAAGCACTATCTGCTCTATGCCCGATATAAGCAAAAGCGCTATAACAGGCGAAAAATCAAGCATCCGCATACTGCCGCCTATAGGCGATCTATATACCATATTTCTTATGGGTCCCAGAATAGGCTCCGTAATACTGTACAAGAATTTTTTTATCGGATTGTTGTTGTCAATGGGAAACCACGATAAAATACAGCGTATAAGTATGGCATAATACAGTATATTTACAAAATTTACAATAACTTCTGCCGCAATACTCATATTCCGTCTCCTTTTCTTATCTTAAATATGTCAGCTCCAATGCGTTTGTACGCAGGTCTTCTTTAAGCTGAGAGCTTATTTCAACATCAATGGGACAGATAACGAATATTTCACCCGAAATAAGCTGTATAGTCCCGTCAAGAGCATAATTTGCGCCGCATAAAAAGTCGCTTATCCTCTGTGCGGTATCATGCTCCACATTTTCAAGATTAACTATTATGGTCTTTTTTTGTTTAAGCTGAGCACAAAGTTCGCCCGCTTCTTCCATGCTTTTGGGTGTGGCAACAAGCACCTGCATATTAACGTTTGTGCTGATGTTCATTACCCTTGCGGAACGGCTTGTATTTGTACTTCTCGGTGCCTGCTGAAGGTTTATCGTATTTTTCAGCAGGGACGAACGAGCAGGTGTTGATGTACGGCTGCCCGCGGACGAAGTTGTCCTTGCGGATGAAGCGGAAGAAGACGAACGCGATGTTCTGTAGGAACGTATCGGCGGCAGGGTGTACTCATCATCTGCCTCATAATTATCTTCATAGTAATCATCTTCTTCATAATCTTCTTCGTAATCGTCGTAATCCGCACCGCTTACAAAATTTTTCAGCTTATCCCATAATTTCTCTGCCATTTTTTTATTTCCTCCCTTACAAAAACGCCTTATGGCTGTTTTTGCCTTTTACTGCTTATTTCCGTAATCTCTTGCGCCAAAAATGCCTGTGCCTATACGCACTATATCGGCGCCTTCCTCCACCGCGACCTCATAATCGTTGGTCATTCCCATGGAAAGATGCTGCATATCGACATTTGCATAGTTACGGCTTTTTATGTTTTCAAATAATTCTTTCATTTTTTGGAAATATATCCTGTTGTTTTCGGGACAAGGGTCATAAGGTGCAACCGTCATAAGTCCCTTTACACATATATTTTCAAGACTTCCGAGTTCCTTTGCAAGTTTCTCGGCCTCATCGGGTGCCACGCCGCTTTTCGACTCCTCACCCGCCATATTTACCTCGACAAGCACATCCATCGTCCTGCCCGCCTGCCCGCTTCTCAAAGAGATCTCTTTGCCAAGTTTAAGGCTGTCAACGGAATGGATAAGTTTTACCTTGTCTGCAATATATTTTACCTTGTTGGTCTGCAAATGGCCTATCAAATGCCACTGAACACCGGGTATTTCATCATATTTTGCCATTATTTCCTGTACACGGTTTTCGCCAAGCTGTGTGCATCCAAGTGCCACCGCCTCTTTTATGCGCGGTATATCTATGGTCTTTGATACGGCAAGCAGCAGCACATCACTGCGTTTTCTGCCGCTTTTTTCTGCGGCTTCACATATTCTTTTATCTATATCTTCAAGATTTTGCGCTATACTCAAAAAATATTCCTCCTTAGCTTATCAGTTTCTGCTGTTTTTCAATATTTTTTGTATCCGTAACTATACGGTCATACAGCTTTATATTTGTATTTATTGCGGGATCAAGTACGGTATAATTGGCATTTGCGGACGAATTGTCGAGATTTATCTTACAGAATTCCGCAATGCCCGTATTCATTACAAATACGCCCTTTACCGTTACAACATCACTTATGGTGAATGTCTTTGACTTGTCTTCCGGCATCACAAGGGTGTCTCCTACATTTATCCTGTTGATATCAAACGGGATATATGTTATGCCCTCTTCACTGTTTGTGCCTGCGGGCACTACATCAAGTTCCGCATAAGTGTCCTCACCGCTCTTTTTGTATATCTTGTTGTTGACAACAAAATCGCTTGACACTTTCAGCATAGTCTGCTCCACAATGGCATTATTCGGTATTTTCAAGCCTGCCATTACCTTTGTCGTTTCAAAAGTTATGCTTCTGACATTTATATAGTCTACCAGATATTTTGTGGATTTCAGCACTGCAAGTGTAGTCTTTTCGCCCGTATTAAGGCTTGCCACCTGCACTTCCAGTTTTCTTGCATCTTCATTTTGAGTGTGGGCGTAAATACTTACCTTGTCCCCTACCGTCCAGTTTTCTATAAGTGAATTGGGTATGTAGGAAACGATATACCAATCATTTGAGCGCACCACCTTAAAAATCGGTTCGCCTTCATTTACAGCCTTATCAAGAACGGTACCGCTTGAATTGACATTTATGTCCTTTTCGGTCAGATCTCCCATAACATCAAAGGTGTATTTACTTTCAAGCCCATCCGAAAAGCAGGATATAACACCCGCATCTGCCGAAATAACGGCATTTTTGCTCTCGCTTATTTTGGACTGCTGCTGTGTCCTCTGTTCCGCAAGACCCGACAGGCTTCCTGAATTTTCGCTTAAAAGCCTTTGATTTCTGGTGTCTATAAGTTTCTGAATATCGCTTTTCATCGCATAAAGTACGCTTATATCGCCGCTTGTAAGCCTGAACGCATAATTATCCGCACCGGCTTTTATCTGTGCATTATAGTGCTTTACCTCGTCCGAGACCGCAGAAATACTTTCCCTCGTTTTCTGCATTTCAAGTATTTTTTCGTTTATCTCGTTAAGATCCTCCTGCAAACTTTGCACAGCCGCTGTATCCTGAACGGAACATACCTCTGTATTTGCCTTTACTTTGTCATTGTCCGCCACGTTAAAAACCGCTTCTCCGCTTGAAGGCGAATTATATACGACTTCATCACGCACGACAACGCCTGTACAAACCTTGGCACTGTCTATACTTCCGTAAACAACGGTGTCGTTTGCCACGACAGAACGCTGCATATATTTAACGGCATAACCGACTGCATAAAACAGTACTATCAAAAACAAAAGCATGGCAATTATTACCGCTGCCGCCGTTGATGTGCTGCGTTCCTCACGTTTTGCACGGCTTACATCCACCTCATTGCTGCCGTCTGCTGCGGGAAGCAGAAACCCGCGGAGTTTCGGTGCACGTTTTGACAGTTTAAGTCCGCTGCCTTTCCCATCTTTTTTTTCATCCCTGCGCTCTGTTGGGCGCGTGCGCTCGCGTCTGCTGTAGACCTGCTCTCTTATTTCCGTTCTGCGGCTTTTTTTCTCGTTTTTTCTTTTGCCGCCTCTCTCATCCATAACACGCCTGAGCAGCTCATCGCGGTCATGTATTTTTATATTACGGGACGGATTTCTTTTATCCGAAACATCCCGTCTTTTTCTCGCCATATTATCATCTCCAAAACTGCTTGTTATATTTTATCTTTTCAACGAATATATTTATAAAAATTTTCAGTACGATCATTTATGAATTATCAAAAAATAAATATACCTCAATTTATTATAACAGCAATTATCTTATTTTTCAATGCCATAATGATAATATTTCCAAAAGAATTTTTTGAGGGTGCAAAAAACGGTCTATGGATATGGTTCAATACCGTTATTCCGTCTCTTCTGCCCTTTATGATAACCATAAACTGCCTTACCCAAATGAATGTGCCGCGGGCGGCGGGCAAATATCTTCAGCCCGCCGTATCACGTCTGTTCAGGCTTGACGGAACGCAGGCTTTTGTGCTTATCACAGGCATTACGGCAGGTTATCCGATGGGGCTTAAAACCTGTGCCGCGCTTTACGCCGACGGCGAAATATCAAAACCCGCGGCTTACAGACTTATGCTGTGCTGCAATAATGCGGGTGCGCTTTTTATACTCGGGACTGTTGGCGCTGGTTTTTTCGGCGATGTTAAAGTGGGATATTTTATATTGATATGCAGCCTGCTTTCGGTATTTACCATTGTTTTTTTCACGGGATTTACCTCAAAAAAGCCTTCCAAAGACAATACAAGCCCCGCACTGACCCCTTTCAGCAGGAAGATCCTTTCCGATTCATTGAAAAATGCAGGTATATCCATATTCTATATAGGCAGCTATATAATTTTATTTTCGGTACTGACAAAGGCATTTGAAATACTGCATATTTTTGACGGACTTGCTGGCTTTTTCCCTTTTAACAAAGAACTTGCAAAAGCAGCGGCCGCGGGTATATTTGAGGTGACAAACGGCTGTAAATATGCTGCCGGGCAGGGCATGAACGGTGTACTTTTATGCGCCGCACTCTGCGGTTTCGGCGGATTGTCCGTGCACGCCCAGAGCACCGAATTTCTGAACGATACCGATCTCAGCTGCCTGCCCTATCTTTTTGGAAAGACCTTGACGGCACTTCTTTGCCTGTTTTACGGACGTATTTTATGGACTTTTTTCTTTTAAAAGCAAAATTTAAACTATTTTTTCGCAAAGCGTCAAAATATATTGAAACCTTGTCGGATTTTTGATATAATCAATTTATATGAATAATACGAAAGGATGAAAATAATGAAGCTTAAATATATTTTGCCCGCAGCCGTTTTGTGTGCGGCGGTATTTTCGGTACACGCCCATGCAGCCGATGTGAAAGTTTTTGTCGATGATGAACAAATAGTTTTCTCGGATGTGCAGGCATCCATTATAGACAGCCGTACTTATGTCCCTTTGCGCGGAGTTTTTGAAAAACTCGGCTATACGGTGGAATGGGACGGTGCCACCAAAACGGCGACCCTCAAAAACGGTAATACAGCCGTTATTGCAAAGACAGATGATCTGCGTATAGAAAAAGACGATTCCAGACGTGCAGTCGGCGGAAGCGCATACCCGATCATTATTGAAGGAAGAATGATGCTGCCCGTCCGTGCCATAAGCGAAGCCTCGGGCTGTGCGGTCACCTGGGATGCCGAAACTCACGCCGTAGGTATATACACCCAGGACACCATGCCTTCCGACTACAAAAATCCGCAGGGAAAAGGTACAAAAGGCGAGGAAGACTATATCTCGGAAGCCTACAGACTTTGCAATGAAGTAAAAAACATTGCTTCAGACAGCAAAAACGAAGGCCTTCTGCGTTTTCTCGGCAGAGGATATGAAAATGTCAAAACGATCAATATCACTACTTCCGGCAACGACAGACTAAAGGAAACAGCAGATGCTATATATGCACTCGAGCCTTCGGGAAATGCGGGTACGCTTCAGCCGTTTTTCAAGACTTACGCCGACACCCTTTGCAAATATATTTCCATTACGGCTGCCTACAGCAGCGAAGAAATAAGCCTTGAAGAAGCCATTGCGCAGATAGACTCCCTGAAAGAAGAAAAAGACGAACTTGCAATAACATTTTCGGTCGCTCTTAATGACTATTTCAAGCAGAAAAACGTATTTTACGAGGGTGTATATGACGAATATGTACTTGATATGCTTAAATAAAGTATTGAAATCAGACTGATAATGTGATATAATATTTATTTGGTTAAAACATACGAAAGGACAGAAAAAATGAGCGGACATTCCAAATTTGCTAATATTAAGCATAAAAAAGAAAAGAACGATGCGGCAAAAGGTAAAATTTTTACCGTTATCGGCCGCGAGCTTGCGGTCGCAGTAAAGGCAGGCGGTGCAGACCCCGCAAGCAATTCACGTTTGCGTGATGCCATTGCAAAAGCAAAGGCAAACAATATGCCAAACGACACTATCGAGCGCAGCATCAAAAAAGCAGCAGGCGACCTTGACGGCGTAAACTACGAAAATATCACTTACGAGGGTTACGGCCCCAAGGGCGTTGCCGTTATAGTTGAAGTACTTACCGACAACAAAAATCGTTCTGCGGCAAATGTAAGAAGTGCCTTTACAAAGGGCGGCGGAAACATGGGCACAAGCGGCTGTGTAAGTTTTATGTTTGACGAAAAAGGTCAGATAATGATAGAAAAAGATGACGATATAGACGGCGACGAGCTTGAAATGATAGCTATAGAAGCAGGCGCAGAGGATATAATCGTTGAAGACGAGGGCTACGAGATAATCACTGCTCCCGAAGACTTTTCCGCAGTACGCGAGGCACTTGAAGCCGCAGGCATCCCCATGGCAGAAGCCGAGGTAACAATGATACCCCAGACCTATACAGAACTTACCGACCCCGATGATATAAAGAAAATGAACAGACTTCTTGACCTTCTTGATGAAGATGATGATGTTAAAAACGTATACCATAGCTGGGATGAATAAACGGCTCAAAAACGGCAGCAAAGTATTATTCCCATAAACCCGAAAATAAAACGGCTGTGAAAAGATATCTTTCTTAACAGCCGTTTTTTTGCGGTCTTATTGATTTTTAGTTTGTGTTAAATGTCAGCCGCAACAGTTGACAAAAAACCTTTTTAGTTATATTTAAGGGGTTTCAGACTGCCGTTTTGACTACCACTTATCCGAAATTTTCTCGTATTTTGATAAAAACCAATTACATCAGATGAAACACAACAGATGTCAAAAAGGTTGTAAAACCCGCTTAAACAGGAAGTTAAAAAGGCATCTCACCTTAAAAGATGAAATGCCTTAAACAGTAATGCGGATAACAGGACTGGAACTGTAAGGCGGGTATTTAAGCGGGTTTGAAGTGCTTATACCCCGCATATACCCCAATATCAGACTTTGATATTTACCGAGTTCATTTCCAGTTTTTTCGTGTCCGTCAAACAATGCCCATACAGACTCATTGTGAGATTAAAATTGCTGTGACCTAATATTTCCTGCAAGGTTTTGGGATTCATTCCGCTTTCGATAGCCCTTGTTGCAAAAGTTGCTCTCAAGGCGTGCATTGTAAACGGTGTAACTCCCGCTTCCTCACATATTTTTTTGATTTCCCTGTCAATGGGTGTCGCCATCAGCAAGCCCCTTTCGCAGGCTCTGAACAGCAGCTCATTAGACGATTTTAAATTGCCGTCAAGCAGCTTATTCAGTTCTTTCTGACTTGCAATGACATCATTCAAAACGGGATTGATAGGTATTACTCGTCTGCCCGCCTGTGTTTTGGCATCATCGCCTACTATGTAAGAGCCCGTTTCGGTTCTTGTAATAGTACGTTCAACATTGATAATGTCATTTTTGATGTCCGAATACTTTAAGGCACCTATCTCACCTATTCTCATCCCTGTTAATATGGCAAATCTGAACACATTGTAGTAGTAGCTTTTTTGGCAGCGCTCACTTCCGAAAAAAGCATCCTGCTCCTCTATCGAAAGCGCACGGTGATGAGTGTCCCTGGCTTTTTCTTCTGTCCTTTTAAGGTTTTTCAGCATTTCACCGGGATTATACTCCAGTATGCGCTCCCTTTTTGCATCTGCAAGAATGTGCTTTATCAGTGCCATATAGTCGTTGACCGTTTGAGTTTTGCGTGTTGACCTCAGTTCACGCTGCACGACCCTCAGATCATCAATAGTTACCGACTGCATTTTCAGCTCGCCGAAACTCCTGTTCAAATCGGGTATTCGTACATCTTTTACGATATTGAATATCTTTGCCTGTGTTCTTATAGTTGCTTCCGAAACAGTACCCGCCCTGTCATAACTCCACCTGTCATAGTATTCTGTGACTGTCGGATTGTCGTGCCGTTCTATTCCGGTCTCAACTTCAACACGCTTTGCAACTTCCTTTTCAAGAAGTTCCTTTTGGTTTTTACCGTATACATAATATCTTTTTCCTTCTATTGTAAATGATCTTTTTAAATAACCATCCGTTCTTTTCTTTGGCATTTTGCAAACCTCCTTATATTTTACAACTTCCGCGCTTGGTCTGTAGATATGCCGCTTTAAAAAGGAATAGATATGTGTAATACAGTATTTTTTGTCTGATACAATTATAACCCCTTTTATAAATACATGTCAATATTTTTAGCAGAATATCTCAGAGCCAAAGCAAAACTTTTTGATTATGCAGAAATAGAACTAAGGTAGTCTCGTATTTTGTCTACGTTCCATAAAACTCTTCTTCCTATCATTATGCGGCTGCAAGCCTGCGTACCTATTTCTACCGCCGTAGCCCTTCCACACGACAAAAGAGCCATAAGCTCCTCGGTGTTTACCGCAAGTTTGCTGTTCAGTGCATAATTTTCTGTTTTTGTTGTAGCCTTCATAATATCATCCCCCTTATATATTGTTATTGGCTTTGTTAAAACAATACCGGTATTCGCTTTTGAACTTACATACTGATTTTATCATTAAATACTAACCCATTAGTTAGTATTTACGAAATTTATTTTCCGAAATATTCACAAAGTTTCACGCGATTTGTTGTCGCTTATCCATAAAAAGCAAAAATCAAGATGTAAAGTGTGTGAAATTTCTTGAAAATTTTGTGAGTGTTTTGTGATTTGTGCTATAGCCCGAAAAAAATAACTTGATATTTCGCAATTTTCGGTCTATAATAATATTAAATATTAAATCAGCCGAAAGGGGTGAACCTATGTATATAAAAAGACATGCAGAAAAAACCATATCAGCCTTATCAAAAATGTTTGGCGCAGTTATGGTAACAGGCCCAAGACAAGTAGGAAAAACGACTATGCTTAAGGAAACCATAAAAGATACAGACTATGTTACCCTTGACGATCCTATAATAAGAATGTCTGCGCAGGAAAACAGTAACACCTTTTTAAAGGATAATCCTCCGCCCGTTTTTATTGATGAAATACAGTATGCTCCCAATCTGTTCCCATATATCAAAATGCACATTGACAGCAACAATGATAAAGGGCAGTTTTATATGTCGGGTTCACAACAGTTCAAGCTGATGAAAAATGTGAGTGAATCCCTTGCAGGCAGAATGGGTATAGTCAATCTTCTTGGATTATCGTTAAGAGAAAAATACGGCTGTGACTTTGACAAGCCGTTTATACCTGCAGATGATTATTTTTCCGCAAGGCGAAAAAATTTAAAAGAGATTTCTTATGATGATGTATGGGAAAATATCCACCGCGGCAGTATGCCTGCACTATGGAGCAACAAAGATTACGATTGGCAGATGTTTTACAGTTCCTATGTAAGAACATATATTGAAAGAGATGTAAGAGAATTGACACAGGTGGGCGACGAAAATAAATTTTTGCAGTTTATGACCGTAGTCGCCGCAAGTACCGGACAGCTTGTAAACCTTGCTTCAATGGCGCGGGATGTAGGCATAAGTCAGCCCACAGCCGAAAGGTGGCTCTCCATTTTACAGACCTCAAATATCGTTTACCTTTTAAAACCGTACTCAAAAAACATTACAAAGAGAACGGTCAAAACACCTAAACTATACTTTCTCGATACGGGTCTTGCCGCTTATATAACAAGGTGGAACAGCCCCGATACTCTGAAAAACGGCGCAATGGCGGGAGCGTTTTTTGAAAGTTTTGTCATAGGCGAGATAATAAAAAGCTACTATAATAACGGCATCACAGAGCCGCCGCTGTATTTTTACAGAGACAAGGATATGAACGAGATAGACCTTCTTATCGAAGAAAACAACACTCTGTATCCCATAGAAATAAAAAAACACGCCGACCCCACAAAAAAAGATACGGCAGCATTTAAGCAGATCGATAAACTGCCCGGAGTTTCAAGAGGTCAGGGCGGTGTTGTCTGTATGTATGACAAACTCATTTCTCTTAATAACGCGGACAAAGTGATACCTGTAAATTATATATAGTTTTAAACTTTCGTGCGCATTCCGATAAAAAAATATGCACAAAATTCTAAATCTCTACGCCAGTATATCTATTCCCCAAAATCACACATTGCTCGATTTTGGGGAATAGATAAATACTGAACATTATTTCAGAAAAATCATTTCAGAAAAACTACGGGGCACAAAACGTGACCCGCACCTCGTATTTTACAACTATACTTTATGTTCCCCAAAAATATTTTATTCTTCTTCCAAATCCCACTGGTTAATAAGAAATTCTGTTTTTATACTCGCACTCTTACCATTTCTATCCCCGAAAGGAATTTTTATTATGTTGGATCGCTCCATATCTATTATTCCCATTCGCTCATTAAGTTCGGAATTTTTTATTTCTTCCTCTGTGTATTTATCCAACAGAGTGAAGTCCGTATCCCAAAAGCAAACGTTGCCGTACTCTCTTAAATCCTCGAACAGATTTATAGTTTCTTCAATTTCCTCTTCCGAAAAGTTTGGATTTTCATTTCGTATTGCATTTAAGACAGCAGTACGGTCGGGCTCCGGTATGTTTATTACGGTAGAATAATCTTCATCTTCTTCATCCCAAAAAACCTGGTCATCATAAAATATTTCTTCCCACTCCTCCGAACCTATCAATTCAATTTCTCCGACTGCACTGTAAATAATATGATATAAAATATATTCCATCGCAAGCTCGGGTACATATTCTTTTTTGGCTTTCAGAAGTTTATACAGTCCGAAGAAATTATAATTTGCTCTCTCAATGGGATAGTTGTCGGGCAGATATGTCATCGAAATATTTTCGGCAAAGTCCATATCGTAAATCAAACTTTCAATATCAACAAGCTCATCAAAATTTTGTGATGCCGCATCATTATTTAATTGACCCGCCATCGCCAAGTTCCAACTTACCTCATCCAAAATTATTTCCTGCATAAGGTCGAGCAATCTTTTGTTTACGAACCGAGTTACTATTTTATTTGCTTCTTCATCTTTAAAATAAGGCGGTAGCATTAACATAATTTTTCATCTCTCTAAAAATAATTTTCTTCATGTCGGTAAAAATAATCCGCTATAACATGCAAAAAAATTTACCGGTAATGCAAGTACACGGGCACCCGTCAAAATAACACTTTTTTGTAGTTTATATATTCCCAATAGGGGCTTTTCTCTTTCTTAGCAAGCATAGCAAGCGGACGTCAGCGGCATTTTTCAAGCGAAGGTTTCACTAATCTTCACTTTTTAAGCCACATGGGACGTCCGCCTTGCATTTTTCAAGGCACAGCCTTAAAATCTTGTTAGGGGATACCCTAAGACCCCGTTTCTCTGCGAGAAAATTTTTACATCATCCGATTTATAATCACTTTACGATACGGTATTTATTATTCTCACACAACACCTTTATAAAGTTCACAATACTCTGCAAATAAATTATCGGGCAGCGTCTTTTTTATTTCTGACACGACTTCATTGACTCCATACATTCTTACTTCATTAAATGTATTTTGATCTTTCATTCTTTCCTTAATCTCATCACACGCACATTCATATCCAATTTTAAAATGCTCTGCAGCTTTTTCTTTCACAGCGATTATTGTAGAGGTTGGAAAAATTCTAAACTTTATTATTGTATCAAGCCCTACCAGTTGACCTATTTGCTTTGAGTTTATGTCCAAGTATTTACTGCAATCATCATAAGAAAAATTTAAGCACTTCATTCCGATAAAGGCTTCTATATGTGCCTGTTTATATCCAAGTTCTTCTGCTTTTTGCGGCAGATATATATCGCTACCCGCAGAAAAATCAACAGTGCCGCTTCCGTCCGGATTTATATTTGCGTGCTTTGCTATCTCACCAAAGTAAACTGAATTGTCGGTGTATAGGTCGAGTACGCTGCCAAACTGTTCGTATTCAAATTCACAAGAAAAATCTATCATAATCTTACCTATATATTATCTCATTTTAAATTTTTTTGTCAACCTTGTGTTTCCAATCCTTCAAGTCTTATTATGTCATGGAACAAAAATCTGATTTTACCGTCTTGCTTTTCCGTATGCCAATGACCGCAGAAAAAATTATTATAATCGATTTTGTCAACGATCTCCTGCAAGAAAAGTTCCATTGTATTATCCACATTGCGTTCATCTATACCCGATAAAAAACATTCTACCGGGCGATTGTTATATGGGCAGGTATGAGCGAGAATTATATCTTCACGGTTATTGTGTTCTTTAACTTTCTGTCTTATAATTTTCATTTCCTCTGGTGTCAGTTGCTCATCCGAAAACCAATTGTACCCATGTTCCAATCGCCAATACTTGTCCACGGAATACGCACCGCCGATAACAAGAAATTCCCTTCCGTTTATTTTATATCTTGCCCCTTCATCCGACATAATAAACCTCGGATATTCGTCTTCAACATAAGCACTATCGCCCATCCACTCTATATTTTTATATTTATGAGATATATCCGGACTTGTCGGTCTCATTTCATGATTGCCGTGTATACACAGAATTGTACAAGGAATCATTTTCAACAAATATTTATGGAGATTATCGCGGTAGTCTCCGAAATAATTGATTCCCACATCTCCAAGTATAATCAGAAGGTCTTGCTTTGTAAATCCATACCGCGTAGATTTTAATATCAATTCATCAAAATCTCCGTGCGTATCTCCCGTCAAATAGATATTTTCAAAATCATTCATCGTCAGATATCCTTCCCCATAACTATACTAAGTACATCCGATTCGATACGTGTATTCACCAGATTTATCTTGATCCCATCGAATTCTTTTATGGATTCGAGCTGACCGTCGCGTTCTATTCTAACATTCCAACGTTTTTTTATTATCGCTTCATCCATATCGGAGTCTGTGAAAGCAATCTCATATATAAGGGGAAGGTTCTCAAAATCCCGATAAGAAATAGGGTTATACATTCTCCATAAGTTATAAAAATAAGTATGTGCCATATCCTCGAAATCTTCCCATTTCCCAAATATTGCCACCAGAAAATCAAAATCATTTTTATTATCATGACCCTTTATAAGCCCTATCATTAACTCCGGGTCATCTTTGGGCTGTACCGGCAGTGCTGCATGAGGATATACATCAACTAAATTACAATCCTCCAATTCTGTCAGTATACGCATAATTCTTTCGGCATACTCACGGTCGTTAAGTCTATAGCGCATCCAACTTTTAAAACGATCATCTACATTCAGCATATTTTTCTCCCCCTGTCATTTATACAACTGATATTTTTTGCTTATGGTGTGTGCCACATTATCGGGCAAAGGTTTAAATCCGATGCAAGTCAAAGTCCTTCCTACACCGCTTTCATCAAATTCTTCCGGTTCAAGTTCGGTAAGACAATTATCTTTAATAAGGAAATAATCTTCATTTTCTTTAAAACCTAAATCCCTGGCGATAGAAACGGCTTTTAACAATTGATTGTGATTTTTGGCTTCGCATATTGTTTTGGTAAATATCCCGCAAAACCATTCCTCATATATGTTTGCCGGAATATTTACGGTTATCGTGTATGTTTCGTCTATTTCGGTGTTTTTGTCGCCGTTCAGCAGTATTTGTGACAAAAATGCCACGCTTGCGTGACTTACCTGTGCTGCAAGTTTTCCCGGTGACATATTCAAATCCTTACGCACTATTATAAGCTGCCTCATTGTTATTATCCTCACAAGATTTATAATTATTTGTTACACGTTTTGTTTTCGATTTTTTCTGCTTCCTCAAATGTTGGTGCTGTTTTTCCTATGTTTTTTAGTATAATACTGCGTTCATGCCAACAGCTATATCTGTCATATTTGTACTCAGCTTTTTTCATTTCTATTTCCAACATTCTGTGTGTTTCATCTATTGGAAAGTCACTCTTTCCGAAAACTTCCTCAGCCGAATATGTTTTCCCTGTTTTCCCTTCTTTAATCTCTTTAATGGAACGCTCAAGATCGGCGTGCAGTTTCTCGACCCTAATTTTGTGTTTTTCGGGATCAGTTCCGAAAAATGATATTTCTCTTAAAAACAGAGTAAGAAGTTCTATTATACGTTTCTGTGTAAGTTCATTGTCTGCCACTAAATAACCGAGCGCTTTTCCCCAATCTGTCATTTCAAACGCATAGCTTGAAGCATAAATATTTTCATTTATCTCGTTCAAATCAACCAGGTGCAGAGAAACATACTCGTTATTCATCTGTTTATCAAATGCCGTTGCTTCGCTTAAATATAACACCATATTTTCAGCAGGTATGGCATCTATTGTCAGTAAATGATCTATAAATTCACTCATAGAATCCTTATAGGCTATTTGTATATCTTCTATGGATTTATTCTTTAATTCAAGTAAATGTATTCTGTCACCGAGCATATCATAAGCCAATTGTCCCAACAGACTTACTTTATCTGCGTTTCTTAAATATGATTGTACCGTTTTCATATTCAATCCTCCATATTCCTACGTCGTTCATCATCTATCTTTATCCACTCATCCAATGTCATAGGCTGATAACCACTAAACATACAAAAACAGTTTATCATATTACATGGTATGTTTTCAAGTTCCGTAGAAAATTTTGACAAAACCCTTGTTTCTCGCGTTTCTGTAATAAATCGATTTATAAGCCTTTCATCATGAGTATTATGGACATGTCCGTAAAGCATATATGTCAAAGGATTTCCGTTCTTATTCCTGCGATACTGTCCTTTATAACAGAATATCGGATAATGCGACAAAATAACCTTTCTGCCGTTGTCATGAATTTCTCTGTAATACCCGATACTTCTGAATAGATTAGTCGGGAAGTCCTTATCATCAATATATCTGTCATGATTGCCTACAATCAGATGATGTTTCCCATTCAATCGCTTCAATACCTTTTCAGTTGCATCGGACTTGCTTATAGAAAAATCACCAAGTATGTATACACTATCTCGATTTGTAACCTTATTATTCCACTGACTTATCATATATTCATTCATTTCTTCATAATTTGCAAACCCTCTTTTATCCATTTCACGGCACATACGGTCATGGAAGAAATGACAATCCGCGATATAAAGAATTCTTGGATTTTTCCGATTTTCTGCTGTACTTTCTTTCAAAAAACCTTGCAGGCGATAATATAATTGGAATATATCATCGGTATTATATAACGCATTTATGTTTGAAAGCCTGTAATCTTTTATTACAGTTAAACCCTCAATGCCGGTAATTTTCGTTATAGCCTTAATGTTTTTATTCTCTACAAGGCGGAACAAATCGAATGCCGGGGATATAAACCTAACCTTTTTATCATCAAGAATTATGAACCTATCCGATGTCTGCCTGTATTTATCTGAAAAATCCGATGCTGCTGCGATAATATCCTCCAGTATCGTGATCTCCTGCTCCGACAAAATTATTTGATGTCTATCCATTTATACCCTCCTTCCGTTGATTTTGGGTGATCCACCGCAAATTCTTTGTTTTTTCAGGTATCTGATATATAAAACAGGTTAAAACCGTACCTTGCCTGCATGATGCATTTCATCTTCTGTTAGTGGACTTTGCGAGCCCTATTTGACAATTTCTTTGAACCATAACATTAAGTCAAAAATAACAAATAACTACAACTATAACCATAAACAAAAAACATAGGTGTCAAACCTACCTATTGGATTGTATCAGCATCAGGTTTTTCAATTATACGGCAAAAGCCGTATGATTGCGGAATATTTTTTATATTTCAACTTCAAATTCAACCGAAGTATTCACTTGGTCAAGTGCATTTTGAACCACAGATAACTCATCTACTGTTTTTTGATAATCAGCTTCAACGACAGAAATATCATAATTCGCATAATTGTATTCAACAATATTACTATTTCTGCCGTAACCTGTTTCTTCACGTTCTTTCGGCAGCTTTCTCCGCATATAATCAAGTTTCTTTTTCCTTGCAGTCAGTTGCGGGATATATACAAGCATTTGGTCTATGGTCATATCGAAGTTTGGTACAGTCTGTGAAAGATTGAAAGTGTTTATCGTATGTTTCAATTTGCGTATTTTTTCTTCCAAATCGGCAAGCTCGGACTGCCTTGCAGTGTAGTCATAGGCAGGTCTTACACTATCAATATCTTCTTGTATAGCCGCTGTAAATGTACGCGATTTATTTTCCATAGCAATCAGCGCATCATGCTGTTCATTTAACTTTTTCAGTTCTTTTGCCGCTTGTGCGGATGTCATTTTCATTATACCTACCTCCAATTTCCAAATTACGCTTAATCGATATTTTTCAACAGATACTTATTATTTACAACCTTCATGCTAAGTGCTGCACTGATCGATTCATTAAATATCGGCTCAACCGGGCGGATGACAATGCCTTCTTTTTTACCGCCGTTTGGATATTCACCATCGGCGCGCGCAAGAAGTGCTTCTACCGTAGGATATTTCTCGGGCAAATTTACGTCAATCTCCTCAATAGGGACATGAGCAAAGCCCAGTTCTTCACATATTGACAGCATTCTGTAAAGCCCTACCCGTTTCCCGTTTTCGCGTACAGTAAACACATACCACTCCGGTTTGGTCAGTTTAAGACGATTTTGTTGAATACCAGGCGCACATAATTCTCCCTGCACCGTAAAAGTTGTTAATTCTTCTCTTTTAGCAAAAGCCTCCAATTTTTCACGGTAGCCTCGTTCTTTAACAAAGTTATAAAATGAGCTTGTACCGTCATCTTTGTACTCGTAATTATGACCTGTAACATGGAAACCGTCTTCATCAAGACCTATGGAATGTGAGCTGCCATCCATTTTTGTACTGATATAATATCCGATTTCTGCAAAAGCCTGTATAAGTTCGGGGTTTGCCTGCACCCTTGTTTCGTCTGTATGAGGAATATCTCTCGGCAAATTGCCAATAACAGTACCGCCTGTTGTTGCTCGTTCCTCTACCTCCCATTTACGCACACCGAGGGTCTCTGTTACATTAAGACCAAGTTCGGCATCCGAGGGAATTTCGGCAAAGTCGCTTACAGGCAGCAAAAGCCCTTGTGATATTTGTCCTCTGAATTTCATGGTCTTTAATCGAAAACCTTCACCCAATATATCACTTTTCTTGTAGCTCGATGCTCTCATAAATTCAAATTCAGGCCGTATTGGAAGAAAACTGTCTATTTCGAAATAAACAGCCAGATCCATAGGCTGAAATTGTCCCTTGTTTACCACACACTGCCAACCCAATACGTGTGCCAGTTCTATTCTGTCCGCACCCTCGATTGGCTCGATTTTCCATATTTTCTGTATACTTGCTAATTTTCTGCTCATAATTATCATCCTTCCCTGTATTTTTCAAGCAATCTAAATATTTCCGAATTTTCGGAATTTAAGTTTATAAGATTTATATAGACACCATCATCAATTATCACATCTTTTTTCATACTTTGACTGCCGTCTTGTTCTTTCAGACCCGGTCTGACATGAAGAATTCCCGACTCATTTATACTTTCGTATTTATCTTCAAACACTATTTCGTAAAGATACGGCAAATTATCAAAATCCTTATCGGTTATAGGGGCATACGGTTCCCACAACAAACCCGTATAAATGCGAAGTATATTTTTTATATCTTCTTTTTGCTCAACCAAAATCATAATAAAAGGATGTCCTGTATCGTTACGTCCTCGCATAATAACAATAGCTGCAGCCGGATCAATGCTTGTTTTGTGCGGCAATGTCGATTTTGTCCATATATCATCTATAACAAAGCCGGTCATCTCGGTTGCCAACTCACAAAACTTTTCTGCAAATGATTTATCGTTCTTGAATCTTTTTCTCATTTTTTCAATATTTATATTCATTTTTGCTTTTACCTCATATTGTCTAAAGTTTTTTCAAGTTCATCTATGCTTTTTTCGACAAGTTCACAGCCGTTTACAAGTTTCTCTGCGCGTGTTTCGCTCAGTATTTTAAGTTCATCGATTTCCCCGTTTATTTGGTTTAATTGATTGATACATTTTTGCAAAATGTCGTGTATTTTACTCTTTTGCTCACAAAAGTCAGGTACTGCTTCATCTTCACGGTTTAAATCTGCTACTGTAAATCTTGTTGTTTCAATTTCAGCCTTTTTGACTTTTTCTTTGATAGTTGCTTCCATAAGTAAAGGTATCCGATCAGCATTGACAGCTTTAATGTATTCAAGTTCAAATAATACCGGACGATGATATAAAAACTTGTCAAACCTTCCGTTTTTCTCTGGAATAAAAATGTCATCAATTATTAAGGCACAGTAGTATAGAGATAACTCCTTTTTATCAAGGTCTATAACATAAATATAATCCCCGAATAATTCACCTTTTAAAGAGTGGTTAGTTGATATTTTCCCGTATATAACACTTTTATCTCTGACCGCCGACTTACACCGTTCAAACGAAAATTCTTCGGGCGCATCGGGGAAATCCTCATTATCAAGCAATTCTACATCCATAGAAGCTTCATCATAGTCCTCAATTAAATCATAAAAAACGACAATATCCACAGTTTTTATAAGCTCGGCTACATCCAGTCCCGCACCGTGTGGGTACGCATCATGAGTAATATCCAACTTTTTTATTACATTTCCTTTTCTTAATATAAAAATCCCATTTGTGCTCATAATTACTGTCTATTGCCTCCTTGTCCGTCTGTATCACTCATATCCTCATCATACATATCATAGGGATCATTGACCATATTTTTACCGCCATAAAGTATTCTAAGTGATAAGCGATACTTATTTCTATTGTTATATGCAAGCATCATTGCTTCGGCAAATCCCATAGCTCCGGGCCTTCTTTCTTTTGCGGTTCTTATTATCGACTTTACCGACATTTTACCGACATGATCCTTAAAAATATCCTCCTTCAAGCTATCACCATAGGCGACGATTATTCTCGCTATCCCCATAAGCATATTTCCCGAAAGAGAATTATTCTCTCCCTCCCAAGTCGCTACCGCAAGACACAAAGTTTTATCTAAGGTTTCTCTTCCGAATTTATCATATATTTTTTCAAGTGTATTAACAGCACAGATTCCATTAGACTGTGCTTTGCTTTTTATCTCCAATCCGTACGACCTTACCATTGCTTCTATTATTTTTTGCTTTTCATCACCCGCTTCAATGTGTGCATGAAATATCTCATATGGCGAAAGATTTTTCACATGTTTCTTCTGCTCGGCAAAAACATGGGCTTCTTCCGTATACTTCATCTCATCGTAAACCATACACCACACAGGCGTATCTCTCGATTCAGATGCCGAAGCAACAATTTCAATGGTATGTTGACCGTCAAACACATAATTTATCCCGTCACGTCTGCTCACCTTAACCGGTTGAATTTGATATACATCAAATTCCTTTAATGCACTGCGTATATGACCTTCAGAAAGCGGACGCTGATATTCCTGATTTGAAACCAAATTTTTTATGGGTATAAGTTCAAAAGACACATCAGGAATACATCTTCGTTGTTTTTCTGTCAATATTCCGTCTTCGTACATTCAAGCACCTCCAGCATTTTGCTTATTTGTTCTTGTAAATTATTTAGATTGAAAATCAACATCTTTTTTGCTGTATCTGTCGCTATGTTTACATTTATCTTTTTTTCTGCCTTTGATATTGCACTTATCCAGGTCGGAATAGTGAGCGTTAATCCTCTAATTTCCATATCAGGGTCAAAAACAGGCATTTCCTTTATTCCTGTTACGATCCGAGTTTCATTTTCATCATTTCTTTTTCTCTTATTACGCCGTCCTTGCCTACGTCTTGCAATTAAACTATTTTCCTCTTTTATAAGAGAATCATATAATTCACTCATTTTTTTCTTATCCATATCAGATACATCCGAGATTCTATCGAGTCCCAGATTAACATTTTCCCTCATTATTGCATGAAAAAGAGCCTGTTCTTTATTATAGATTTTATCCATTGCTATCACAAATCTTCCATATCGTTCTACAGTAGTTCTGTTCAACCCGATCACTTGTCCAAGATAACTTGACGTATCCCATTTTGAATTGTGCTTGCCTTTGGAGTATTCAAACTCCAGCATCTGCCGACTGCACCTTTTTTTCAGCTCTCTATTATGTGTTTTTTGGCTAATATACCATTTTCCGACTAAATAACGTCCTATTGGTGTTACTACATCAACTTTACGCAAACGCTTTTTACATAGCCATATAATTGCTTCTTCTCTAAAACTAAAATTCATTTCCTGGACTCTGTAGTCAATACCCTCATTATTACAAAAATCGAACCGCTTATATCCATCTAACACAAAACCGTTCCATGTGTATATAGGTTCAAGACATCCTTCAGATATAAGGCTTTTTTCTAAAGCTCGTTGTTCATCGATAGATATTGGAATTGACATTTTCATAAACTCTGCATCAATCTTTAATTTTTCTTTCACGCAACAGTCCCCCTGCTTTTATAAAGACACATCGTCTTCATCCATAAATATTGCTTTTTCTAACATAAAGTAAATTGCAGGCATTTGTTTTATTTTTTCCCCTTTCAACAGATAAGAGCCGTCTGCTGTTAAAACACCGCCTACACATCTAATTCCTTCCAACATTGCCTTACTATATACATAACATACACCTTGCTTTGTTAAATGTAAATGAACGGCGTTCTTTTCGTTATGCCATACACTCGTCAACATCAACTTCTTTGCTTTTGGTTCGTATCCCCATTGGATATATTTGGGATTTCCGATAGCTTTTAAAGTCATTTTAGGTATATGAATTCTGTAACATTTCATATTTATTCTAATAAAAAGGTTAGTGTTTTCATTTGTAACTGCATTCATTATCTTACCTCGTCAACCAATACCGGGCTATTTGAGGTTTTAAACTTTGCGGAAAATGGAGCATCCTGTTTTTCATCACTTGATTGCTCATCCGATATTTTTTCGTTTAATAATTCACTATTTCCTTTTACTGAAAAAACTGTATAGCCCTCAAAGGTATCTACTTGTAATGTTCGTTGATTTTCTCCATAAGTCGGGCCAAACTTTCCATTCCATCCGGTTGGAAGTGCCATTCGCCGTGCATTCTTTCCATTTTGCTCAGTATTAGTTTTTTCAAAGCATTGTGCCACAGTCAAATCAAACACCAAAATTGCTTCACCCTTAGAAAACATTCGTCTTCCCAAGATTTTATACCGATTATCAGGGTTCCAATTCATTATATCGCATAAAATCAACACAAATGTCTCTCCGGTTCTTTGTGAAGCATATCTTTTACCGCCCTTTTCTCTTGCCCATCTGTACCCATAAATATCATTTTCGCTGCAAGGCATTAAAACTAATTTCTTCTCATCCCGCTTAATAAGTATCTTTACATATTCTGCTTCCGGAAGAAGTCTCACACATGCTACATTTACAGTTATTTTATTTACATTTACTGTAAATGCGGGTTCCTTGACTTGCGCAAAAAATTCGGCACCGACAATTTCATAATCGTCAATATTAATTTCTTGGTCACTGCTCATATTTAAAAGCATTCTTCGGTCATTACTGTTCTCTGTCATTTAATCAATTCCTCCATTTTACTGTATATTGTTAAATGTTTAAACACTTCCGTTAAGGCAACTATAATCAATTCTAATGACAAGTCATATATTGTTACATTTCATAAATTTCATAAAACAATTCTCCCATTTGCTCCTCTATAAATCTCCGCAGTTCGGTATATGGGGTCACATTCAATTTATCACCTGTAGCACATAGTTGGCCTTCGATCCTCGTTTTCCACTCTTTTTGAGTAAGCTCAATCAAATCCCTGCGACTTTTTTCCACATAATAATCTTTTCCAAAGCTATTTCCCAAATTTCCGGCAACAGCGCGAATACATTTACCCGATTTATTCAGCAATTGTCCGACAGCATCTTTATCCACAAAAGAAAGATAGTCTTCCTTGCTGATATACGCACTCGCATCTAACCCACTGAATATACAAGCCGCAGAGTTCCCATCACGATATATTTGCCCATATAACTTGTACTTTACAGCATTACTGCACTCAAATATATCAATTAGTGTATCAACAAATGCTTTACACGCCACACCCCTGCTTGTTTGTTGATTTTTACTGCCGTTTGCCCATTGAACCGCACAACGATTATTCTTATCTGTAGGACGTATAGCAATTTGTCTTTTTATTGGATGCAGTAATAACTCTATATGATTGTCACATTTCATACCGCGAATACAGGACTGACTGAATTTGATTTCTTTTCTGCCAATTGTTACCGCCGGAATATTCTGTTCATCAAACAATTTAAAATCTACAACTTCATATTTCCGAAGATCGAAGTCTCCCTTTTCCACCGAGACCTCTATTACATCATTAACCTCTCCGCAATCGACACTTTTACAGGCGTTGAAATAGTCTTCTTTTGTAAAACTACCCCATTTGGGGTGGATTATTACAAACCCTTTAAGCAATCCTTCGGGGATAACTTTTAGTTCGGGTAACAACGATGTTCCGCCATACTTTGCATTATTCATTATTCGCTGCACTGCCGTAAAATCATCGAAGCTCACAATTTGCTCATGTTCGTTTTTGTAATAGCTTTGCGGTCTTTCTCCATTGTTTTTAAAAGTTTTTTGTTCATCTACATCAGGAGCAAAAACACTAAATCTTTTTCGTGTCATTACATCACCACAGTATCGTTCATTGCGCAGAACACGGGCAACACCACTTGCAGTCCATTTGATGTTTCCAAGATAACTCTTTTTACAAAGTCTTATCAAAGTCTCGGCAATTTGCTGTGTTGAATAACCATAAAGATACATAAAAAACATTAATTTCGGAATATCTTTTGTTTCGGGATTAACAATAAGTTTGCCGTTATCATCTTTTATAAATCCAAGAAGTTCGGGAGTAAGCGGTAGACCGTGATCAAGACGCATTCTAAGTGATGTTTCCATACTTCTGCTGCGTAGTCTCGACTCCTGTTCCGCAACCGTTGCTTGGAGCGACAAAGCCAAATGACTGTCATTATTCAAGGAATAAATCCCCTCCGACTCAAACAATACACCTACCTTCCTTTCCCGTAGTTTACGAATTATCCCCAGAAAATCAACTACATTTCTCGCTAAACGACTTATATTCTTTACAATTATAAGGTCTAATTTGCCATTAAATGCATCATTCAGCATTTCTTGTAATCCTTCCCTATGCTGTGTTGTAGTTCCACTCTTACCCTCATCGCTATATATCTTTATCAACTCCCAATTTGGATTACGTGAAACCATATCAACATAGTATTTTTGCTGTAATTCAAATGAGGATGTCTGTGCAGGGTCATCAGTAGATACCCTTGCATATATTCCAACTCTTTGAAACTCATCTGATTTTACATAATCTGTGTTTTCTTTTTCCGGATAATAAGTATAATTTTCAGTATTTGTAGCCGATCTGACTCTTCTTCGTGTTCTTTCCCTTTGCTGTTCTCTGGTCATTTTGGGCATTATACCAGCCCTCCTTTATTATTGGTTATTTCAGCTAAACCTTTGTCAAATTCACAAATCATAGGCATATCGCAATCATCATCGGGAAGCGCAATGTGCCCTTGTGGTAACAATTCCCTATCAAATAGATCGTGTCGGTAATAGGAACCAAGTGTATAAATATCTTCCGAGATAAAATATATCCCAACAGGCTCTTTTTGCGCAACCAACGTTTTTGCAATAAATGCAAGTTCCTCAGGATCATTGGAAACATTGCTCACTTTTTGTGTTACTATAAGATTTATCTTCCCGGAAAAACAATCAGCAAGCAGCCTACACCATTCTTTTGCATTTTCCATTCTTGGGGCACTCATGCCTTTATCAATATAAAAATCCACTAAAGTCCAATTTTTACATAATGATATATCTTCCGTAAACTGCTGTATATGCTTGTCAAGATAGTTTTCATGTTTAGTTTGATTATAATATCGTATATATACACCAATTCTGAACTTATGATACGGCATAGGATATTCATGCTGAAGATTATCCATCCAAAGCCTATGTTTTGCCAATAGTTTTTTTCTTGGGTCTACCGCAATATGTCTTCGAAATACATTTTCAGTTGTAGGTTCAAGTGATGCCTCTTTTTCATTTTCATACGTTCGTATGTCATTATCGGCAAAAGCCTCATTCTCCTCTTTTTTTGTATAAATCATTTACAATTTCACCCCTAATATTTATATCTTGAGTTGTCTTTATCTTATTATAGCAAATAAAAAAACTATGTGAAGAGCACCATGAATATTTTCCTTCATAATGAAGGTTGGTATGGAATTATTTATCACTTATACTATTTGTTTTAATACCTTTTATGGATTTTGCTTCTAAAAGTGCATTATTCAACACATTCGTTAATTCGTCGTCAGTCAGTCCTAAATGTCTTATTTCGCATTCAAACTCAGCTAAAGATTTAACAAGAAATAAATTTGTTCGGGCTTTTACAGAACCCCTGTTCCTAAAGTCTACAAATTCATCTCTTAAAGATATATTTAACACTTTTTCCAGTTTCTCAATTATTTCGAAACTTGTCCTAACTTTATCATTTTCCACCCTTTCTATTGACGACACCGATACTTCACTTCTCCACGCTAATTCTTCCTGTGTCCAGCAAAGTTGTTTTCGTCTTGCTCGTATCATTTCTCCCGGTGTTCGTCTTCCCTTGTCAAAAGTCAATTCTTCATCCTCGTTTACATCACTCATAATGATTGCACCCCTTTATATATTTTTATTATTAAACAATAGCACAATTGCCCTGTTGTATTTTCGCTGTTATTCTAATCTAAAGATAAATCGTATTTCACGCGATATTTTAACTCGTTGTAAGTATTTCTAAGATTTATTTGTCAAACTAATTCATTTATTTATTTTTCCCCTTTGAACGATTCTAAAATTTTTAAGAAATTTTACACGCGCCAATTCGAAGAAAAATAACTATCAATTCTTTTAAGCCACAAATTTCAAGTGCCTTATCTTCACGGATATGCCCATTTACTTTCTGTATTTTTCTAACCTTACTAAAGGCTTCTATTATTCTTTGTTTAGATATTTTTATGCCATCACAGCAAAGCCAATCGCCGTCAATAGAATACTTAAAACGCTTGCCGTTCTCCATGCAAAACGAATAATTTTCAAACACAATAATCGTTTCCCAAAGATACCTGCTGCATTCTGTACAATCAATGTATTCCATCAATATTTCGCAGGCTTTTTTCCTTTTTCGGAATAAACGTGTCTGTTCGGCATAAAGTGTTGGTTCAGGAAGCATATAGGCTCCCTTTCGGTATGGGATATATGAATATACAGAAGCCTTGCCAAGCCCTGTTTTTTTCGATATTTCATCTACTGTGAGTCCATTTTTCAGCATTGATTGAACCATCCTGCTTTTTTCTGTACTGTAGTAATCACCCGTAATCAATAATCGTCTGATCTTCACAGGCGTGGTATTCATTGCTTTGGCAACAGACTCAATTGTTGGTGCATCAATCGGTCTTACATCTCTATCATCAAACGGAATTCCAATTAACAGCACAGCTTCGCTTACAAGTCCATCTATTTGTTCTTTTCTATTGTAATTTGTCTTTTTCTTCGGTCGGCCGCGTTTTGCTCTTTTTGAGCTTTCCGGGCCGTTCATAAAGGAAATATGTCCTCTCTTTCTATGTTTATTTTCTTGTCAAACTAATTCACTTAAGCAAGTATAATTAAGCCATTTCTTAATTATACCCCACTATTACCTAAACTTCCATGATATGATTTTATCATAACAGGCCTGAATTGTCCACAAAAATATTATTTCCGTTTCGTTACAAAAGTGGCTTAAATCCCTCTCTCTACTCTCATTTATTAAAAATATTATCCACAATTCAAGCAGTATTAACAATTATTCTGCGACATAATAAAAAGGGTCAGCAGAAAAACCAACCCTTTAATGATCAAATATCTACAATCCAAAAGACTCACTAACTATTCTCCATAAGTTTAATTCATTCATTATTGATTAACTATATCAATACATATCCTCATACCCGACAAGTTTAACATTTCTCATTTCAGCAGCCTTATCCATACAACCTTGGGTAAAGCCCGATTTTGAAAAAAGTATAAAATGTTTATTTTTATATTGTGGGAACAGTGTGCTGCGGTCAACAAGCGTTTCCAATACGGATACGTCGGTAGTTTCGTTTTTCCACTTACATTCGCCGAAAATTGCGGTATTATTATCGACCGTTCCCAATATATCTATTTCAGCCATTTCACGTTTTTTAGGGTCATTGCCCCACCAGCGCCCGATGTCGGTAAACTCGGGAGCAAAATCGCCCGCCTCAAGTTGTTTCCACATATACTGCTTGCATATTTCCTCAAACACAGGCCCCATAAAATCGGATAAATACGGGGCTATCTTTTTATAGGCAAGGTCGGGCATATTTCTGTTTATAGCCGATATGTTGGCAGGGATAAAGTGATACCAGAACCTGAACATATTGTCATCTATCGAGTACAGAGTTTTCCTGGATGACTTTTCTGTAAAAGGCATTTCCTTTTTTATTATGCCCAATGAGATTAGATTTTTGATATAAATGGCACAAGTACCGGAATTTTCGCCCACTTTTGTTGAGATCTCGGATAGTTTTGTAGCACCCGAAGCAATAACCGAAATAATGCTGTTATATACAGCCTGCTCGCGTACTTCCTGTTTAAGCAGGTTTGTCGGTTCCTCAAACAAAACGGAAGTCGGATTAAGGAAGGTGTTTTTAATATTGTCCTCGACCGAAAGCGAATCGTCCATTTGCAGCAAATACTGCGGTGTTCCACCAACTATGCCGTAAATAAGCGCCATATCCAACTGACTAAACTTTGTGAAATACTCCTTTGCCTCAAAAAAGTCAAACGGCTGCAGCTTTATCTGCGCAGTTCTTCTTCCGTAAAGCGGCGCTTTGTAGCCCAGTACATGGTTTTCCATAAACGACATGGACGAGCCGCAAAGCACAAGAAACAGTTTGGACATATCATTGTGCTTGTCAATAAGCATCTGCAATGTAGACGCAAGGCTTTTGGAGGCTTTTGCCACATACGGATACTCATCTATAACAAGTATGATCCGCTTTGTTTCCGACAGCTTGAATATATATTCCAGGGCTGCCTGAAAACTTTGAAACGCTGCGGGAACATCATCCGAAAGATACGCCATAATACTGCTGCTGAAGTTTTCAAGATTCTGCTTTTCATTTGCCTCAACACCCGTAAAATAAATGGCATCCTTGTCAGCTATGAATTTATTTATCAACGCTGTTTTGCCGACCCTCCGCCTGCCATATATAACAGGAAACTGAAATTTGTCGGTATTATATAAGTTTTCAAGCTGTTTAAGCTCGTATTGTCTGCCTATAAACATATTATCACCTCTGCAATTTACTGTATTACGATTAAGTTAATTATATTACAGCAAATTGTATATGTCAAGGTCTTAATTAATTGATACTATAAACATAGTTTATTTGAACAGAAGAATTCTTTTGGCTACTCCCTCTAAAGCGTTGGCCAATATTGCATTCTGTAATGGCACAATCCCATATGCCTCCTTAACAAAATCATTTGCTGAAATTCTGCCGTAAAATAAATCCTCAAGGATAGGATAATAATCGTATACACTGTTGAAAGCTGATTTATCAACCTCTCGCACATCGATAAAATCAGCACCAATCTCTATCGGAGATATTTCGCCTGAAGCCGCTTTTTTACGCAGATTACTCACTATCTGGTCAAAGTCATCATTAATAGGGAAATATACAACCGGAACTTCATATTGATTTTTAATCATCGCTCTTTGGACATAGTTTGCGCCATTACCACTCACCTTTATTTGAAGTCCTGCTTGAACACCCGATACGACATTGCTTCCTATAACATTTGCTACTTTTCCTTCACTATCCATCCAAATAACATCTCGCTGCGTATCAAAAGGATTGTACTTATGAGGATATTCCCGCTTTGTTGAATGCAAACCTGTCCCTATGGCTCTGAACCTACTCGCTATCTCTGGTTTCGATTTTCCTCTTCGCGCTTTATCCAACCATTTTTTATTTATCTCTGGATTATTAAAACAATTTCTCACGATGACAGCCTCAGCTACTTTTCCAAGTATTTTCATTGCCGTATTTCGTGAATTTTTACCATCAATAATCTCAGAAAGCACAGCATCATTTCCATCAAACCGAATCGTTCCGGTTTCTTCCAAAAGAATATCTGCTAATTGCCGTTTGAATGGAACTTCAATTGTAATGTGTCCGTTATGATAAGGTCGCTCATCTTCATCCACTATAGCTTGTCCATCATCTAACACAAAAGACAGTTTCTGGCCTACCTGCTGGGGATGTTGGATAATGATATGACTTATCTCAGGACTGTTAATGTATGTACCATAATCACAATATTCCACACTATTACTGCTAAACTCTATTTCTTCACAGCCTTCGCACTCAATAGAGGGTTCGCCTTCCATTGTTCCGGGTGGATACTCTGAAACTCGGACAGTACTTAATAGGCGATTTCCACATCGTTTGCATTGACCATCAAATAAAAAGGTATACTCAGTCCGCGTACCCATATTAGCTTCTTCAGACCAAGTATCAGGACTGCTCTCTCCTTTTCTGAAAATGTGTAATCCCCCACAGTTTTTACATCTAACATAAATATTCTTCACAACCTCGAAACCGTCAGCTGACAATAAGTCTTTTGCTGGCATTTTTTCCCTCCTATTCTTCCATACCCATATAAGTTAAAATCCATTCATTTCTAAATTTGACCAGCATCTTAAACACATTGATGCCGATTTTCTACAGCTCATTATCTAAACCAGTGCAAACAAAATTTAGGTTGTCCAATAACGATATACAGCCATATTGTGCATATCAAAAGCATAACACTAAGCCCTTTATATTTATTATAAAAAAATGCAATAAAAAGGTCAACATAAAAATCTTAAAAACAATTTCGTCCTACACTTTTCCCCAAAATTGTGATAAAGTCCCCCATAATATAGAAACAGACAAATTTATCCGTGTTCATATTGTTTCTTAGAAACACACATATTATCATTTGTGGAATCCAAAAATGGAAACTATAATGTAAATTTAATTATAAGCCCGTACTAAGCACTCGGTGACATTTTATTATTGTGTTTATTGTGTGCGTTAGCTTGGCATGTGCTGCATTTACATTGGTCGATAGTTGCATTTCCGTGTATAAAAACGTCAACGCCTGTATTCACCGTATTTCTCACTTCCTTCATGTTATCCATAAGCATACAAACACTATCTTCACTCAAAAAGCCGTATGTATTGGCTTTTTTGGCTATCTGGTTTATGTTGCAGCCAATTTTATTAAGTTCGTTCTTGACCGACAACATGGGCAAAACATCCACAACAACGGTGTAATTATTGCTCACACAGTGCAGAAAATAATCCGCAAGGTTATTAAACCCACTTTCCCGCATTTTACCGGTTATAAACGCTTTTTCGTCGGCCGTCAGTCTTATTGTAAATCTTTCATCTCTGTTTCTTGGCATAAAATCACCTCCATCAAATATTACGGGGATCCATGTATAATACCCCCCAATTCATTCAACAATACGCCACTTATACTTTTTCCCAAAATTCGGAAAAAGTCATTCATTCCAAGCAGTGTCGCATTTTTCGCCCCTATAATAAGCCACTGTTTGAGTAATGGACATTTTTGTCCGTAACTCAAAAACCATGTGATATTTTCGCTTTCCAAATTTGGAAAGCAACGCAACTTACAGAATTCACATAACCGCCATAACTTTATCCCCACATGGCGGATTATACAGCATAGCTATCATATATGCCCTGGTATTATGTATTCTGTTCATGGCCCCTGTTTCAAATTTCGGAGAAAACAGCCAATTTATTACACGTTCAATATCCTGTTTGTTAATTTTCAGGAACCTGCTTTTTACTACCTCTGCGGGATACAGATTGCCTTTTATTTTCACAGGTTCGCTGTTAAGGGCTACCACTTCGGTTATAAGCTCCGCAAGTTCAATAACACATTGCATTTTATCGGCATTATATTCGGTCTTTAAAGCATCATAGTCAATATTTTTTCTGATAAGCCGCGAATAATGTATATATTCCATCAACCCACCCGTCCTATCTTGATAGGTATGATTGGTAGATATATTATTATTTGTATTTATATTATTATATATTAGATTATCGCCGTCTGTGGCGGTTGTCTGTGACATTAAAGCGCGGTCGTCTGTTATATTCTCCTGCGGTTCTCTGACACCCGCGTCCTCCGTCGCTTGTTTTTCGTCAACCCCATTTGGGGACGAATTAGTGTTTATGCCGCCTTCAGCCTCCAAAATTGCATTATAGTCAAGCACATAAATACGGCTTGGTCTGCCCAGGACACGCACTTTCTCGATAAGTCCTATCTGTACAAGCTCGCTGAATAATGCCGCAGCCTTTGTCTTGCCTATATTCATCTTCTCCATGACCTTTTCGTTGCTGTAATGGATATAAGTGCGCCCCTTGTCATCACAGACCCCATTCTCAAACGACAGGCTCATACGATTGAACAGCAGCATATACAAAATCTTCGCCGAATCGCTGATCTTGTTATACTTTGGGTTGTCCATAATAATATTCGGCATCTGATAAAATTTAATGCCGTTGCTTTTTCCGTAAAAATAATAATTCTCAGGTTTTGTTGTCTTAAACATATAGATCTCCTCCTCAAAATACTTTTAGCCCTCGATCGTATTGATCGAAAAAGGCTCCCCAATAAATAAAAATATATAGACAAAATTATACTGTATTGCCACAACTCTATTCTTATACCCCATCCGAAAATTTGACATATTGGATATACCCGGCTAAACTCTATGGCTCTCGCCCGATTTTATACCCCGGGTTATACCCCATTTTATACCCCACATCAGTAAAAAAATGAGTAAATTTGTTAAAACTGCATAACATCAGATGAAACTTGATAAAGCGGCTGAAAGGTACAGAAACAGCGCCTTTGAGCATAGAAAAAGGCTCTCTGTGCAATAACACAAAGAGCCTTAAAATGTAATGCGGATAACAGGACTGCAAGTCAACACCCGCTTAAATAGAGGGTTTGAACCAATTTGACTAAACCTTTGACTAAACTTTTTTAAATGGAAATATTTATGTTATTCATTTCCTGTTTTTTAGTGTCATCCAAACAATGTCCGTACAAACTCATTGTAATATTAAAGTTGCTGTGACCCAAAATTTCTTGAAGTGTTTTGGGATTCATACCGCTTTCGATTGCCCTTGTAGCAAATGTCGCTCTGAATGCGTGCATTGTAAAGGGCTCTATATTTATGAGCTTGCAAATTTTCTTAATATCTCTGTCTATTGGTGAAGCCACCAATATTCCACGTTCGCTCGCTTTAAATACTAAATCATCTTTAGAGGCAACTTTACCGTCAATATCTTTATTGAGCCTCTGCTGTTCTTTTATAACGTCTTTTAACTGTTCCCCTATGGGTATACTACGTCTTCCGGCTTTTGTCTTTGCACTTTCGCCGATCACATAGTTGCCTAATTCCGTTCTTGTTACAGTTCGCTGAACGTGTATCATATCTTTTTTAATATCGGAAGATTTTAATGCGCCTATCTCCCCGATACGCATACCAGTCAGAATCGCAAATCTGAATACATTATAATAAAAGCTGTTTTTGCATCTTTCGCATTCAAAAAATGCTTTTTGCTCTGCTAATGTAAGCGCTCTGTGCTTTGTATCCCTCGCCTGTTCCTCAACGATTTTATAGTTACGAAGAAGGTCACACGGATTGTAATCGATAACACGCTCCAGTTTTGCATCAGAAAAAATATGCTTTACCAGTGACATATAATCATTAACCGTTTGCGATTTGCGGTCTTGCCACAGATAATTCTGAACAGCCCGCAAGTCATCTATTCTTACATCCTTGATTTTAATGTCACCAAATTTTCTGGAAAGAGAATCTATCTCGATTTTTGAAAGCATCTTTATTATCTTATCCTGCGTTCTGATAGTTGCCTTAGATACGGTTCCTTCTCTGCCGAGAAGCCACCGCTCATAGTATTCAAACACAGTAGGATTATCGCGTCTTTCTATACCTCTTTTTATATCTTCTCGTACTTTCTGCTCGTTTTCAAACAGTTCCTTGTTATTTTTACCGTATACATAATACTTTTTTCCTTTTACGGTTATAATCTTTAAGTATCTTCCGTCTGCTCTCTTTTTTGCCATTTGTCAAACCTCCTGCTTATTTTAGCAATAAGGCTATGGCTTGACGTATCGCTTCTCCTTTCGTTGTTCGCTCTTTTTGCACATAGGCTTCCAACTTACGGTTAGTTTCCTCGTCAAGTCTAATACAATACCTTATTGACTTTGGATTTTTTGCCTTAGGTCTGCCAGTTCGTGCCATTTTTACTCTCCGTTTAACATTTTGTATTCTTTAATATGAACAATAAAATTGTATGCTCATATTTAAATTATACTTTACGGATGACAGAAAGTCAAGGCCTAATATTATAGCATATCATCATATTACTCTGTTGAAATTGTATTTATATAATTTCTTATTCGATCCGCATTCCATAGTATCCTACGACCAATGACTACACGTCCCTGCGCCATTTTCCCTATTTCGAGTGCAGTGGCTCTACCGCAAGACAAAACAGTCATAAGCTCTTCTGTTGATAATGTAATTTTTTCATTAAGCGGAATCCCGTTGGATTTTGTAGTTGTATTCAAATTCCCATCTCCTTGTATTCTTATTTTATATTTTTTGTGGATTTGAAAAGCATACAAAGAGTTGTGTGCTTTATGAAACCCGCAAACAATTTCAAAAATTTATCGGATATTATACCCTCCGAGAACCTCACAGCTGCTTTCAGAAAAACTGTCATATTTTTCATCAACACTTATAAGTCGTATATTCAAGTGACGTAGCAGTTTCAATAAAGCAAGTTGCTTTACATAATCACTGCAAGTTCTTGATAAACTTCTTATTACTATACAATCCATTTTCTTATTTAATGCATCAGTAAGGAGTTCACATCAACCAGTTATTTTAGAATTCATGTCCCAACCATTTGAATCAAAATATACTCTAACAACTTTTACCTCTCCAAAGCTTTTTATATAGTCAATAAGAAAATCTGCTTGATTTAACATTTCCTCTTTTGAGGTTTCTTCCGTCCACACATATAATACTGCACTTTTCATGTTACACCACTATCCTTTTTATGTAAATTCTTATTCCTTTTTCCCTTGCTAAATATATATTGCTTTATAAAAAATTTTTGCACAAAAAACAAAAAACGGACAAGGCGGTCAGCCTTCATCGGAATCACACCGTCCCCCTTACCTCTCAGGCGGAGCAGGTCGTCTGCAAGTATCATTATCCGATCTGCCGTTATCGCTGGTTGGGTGTGACCGACACCCGACCTATAATCAAAACATTTTCTGCTCGTGCCTTTGCGGGATTATTTCAAAAAAGTTCCTATCCTTTTTGACTTCTTCAACGCTTATGATTCGGACAATAACGCCTGTGTCCGATGCGTACTTTTTACCGCAACGCACAGGCATTATTCTCCGAACAGGCAGTCTTCGCATATTTCATTATACGGCTCTAACAGATCTTAAAGTATCCGTTTCTTTTTTATTCAATTTTCAATGTTCAATAAAGTTTTTTGCGGTGTTATCTATACCGCAGTTTATAATTTCTAAAAGCATACAAATCAAGTTTGTGTGCTTTACAGGAACTATAAAACAAATAAATAGAGGGGAATTAAAATATTAAATTTTAAATTTTTTTAAAGCTCTAAGTACATTTATAGTTATAAAGCTTTTTTTATCCTCATCTATATAGTAGCTGACTTTTCCCGTTTCCGATGGCTCGGTCGTGCAATTACAAAAGAAATTTATATACTTATCATATAACATAAGCAGTTTGACAACGGAATCTTCATCCCCTGCTGTTGCAAGCAATATTTCGTCATCACTTAAATATCGCCGTTTCAATGTTCTGTCATTTTCTCCCTTAACATCATTAACGCAGCATTCTTTCTTTTGATGAGTGTAACTTCGGAAATTCCAAGTTTCTTTTTAACATTTTTATTCTTGCCGTCATTCAGATATGAGAGCCTGACTACTTCCCTTAATTCATTTGGAAGCTCGCTCAAAGCGATCTTCAAGTCCTCATTTTCCAATGAACTTGTGTATTCGCTTATTGACATATCTTCTTCAAGTTCTTTCCATTCTTCATCGCTTGCCAACTGCAAAGATTTATTATAATAATTAAGAATCCTGTCATATTTGCGTGCGGATCGTACAATAGCAGATCTGATATATTTATCAAGGTCTACCCCTAATCCCGACAATTCCAAAAAATATTTGTTTTTCAAAATAATATCCTCCAACTAGTTGCTGATTTTCCCCTCTAAATATTTATTTCCTTCAGCCCTAAAAAAACTAAAGCCGAATCGGAACTTTTTTATAAAACGAAGTAATTTCGTTAATTATCGACAAAAAAATAATATTTTATCAAAAATCTTTGTTGAGTAAAATTCAAAATTTCATTTGACAAATGCGTATTTTCCGTGTATGCTTATTCATACAAGTTTCTTTTTTTGAATCCCCAAAAATCAAATTCAAAATAATCTAACTTCACTATGTAGCAAGCATAGCAATGAGACGCCCCAATTGTGATTTCGTCAAATTGAGAACACTCAATTTTTGAAATTACCAATTGGGCAATCTCATTACCACTTGTTAGGTCTATCGACCTAAAACCGATTTGGTGAAGCATCCCCAAGCCCCTCGTTTTGCTTTGCAAAAATATATGAAAAGGAGAATTTGTTTTTTGAGAAACTGGACCAGAAACGAAAGAATAACTTTAAGATTGACAAAAGAAGAAAAAGATTTTTTAACACAAAAGAAAATCGAAGCTCATACACATAGCTACACAGATCTCATTATGAAAGCGGTTGGTGAAATGCCCAATGTAAGCATTGACACCAAACCGTTTTTTGCTGTTTCCTCCGAGCTGAACAGGATAGGAAACAATATCAACCAACTTGCTAAAATAGCAAACACAAGCAAAAGCATTTATGAGGATGATTATCTTCAGCTTCAAAAAGAGATGCAAGAACTGAAAAAAATAGTTTATAAATGTTTGGGAGTATTTTCCGATGCAAGGGAGGGAAAACTGTATGGCCTATGTGAAAATATCTCAAATCAAATCTGAAGCATATCTAAAACAAGCAATAGCTTATATCCTAAACCCCAAAAAGACGGAAGAATTATTAAACACCGCATCTTATATGTGTTCTACCGAATACGCACCCGCAGAATTCAGGGATGTTCGTATGCAGGCAATAAAAAAAGGCAATAACATCGCCCATGAAATTTATCAGTCTTTTTCTCCCGAAGACAACATCGATCCCCGCCAAGCGCTAATGATAGGTCAAGAACTTATGAAAAGTCTTTACCCAAACTATCAGTATGTTATCGCTACACATAACGATCGTAAGCATATACATAACCATATAATAATGAATTCCGTGGATTATGAAACTTTTCACAAACTGCACAGCAATACCGCATCGTTAGAGAAACTTAGAAAAACGAGTGACAAATTATGTCAAAAGTACGGTTTGTCTGTAATAGTTCCCCTAACAAAAAGTAAACGGAAGAAGATAAAAACGGACATTAATGAAGCCATTAACACCGCCTCATCCTATGCTGAATTTATCAAAATATTAAAAGTCAAGAACTATGATATTAAAATAGGAGAATATACCTCCTTGAAAAGCCCCGGCAGCAGAACATACATCCGCATAAAATCATTGGGTTCTGCATATACGAATCAAAGCATACAGCAAAGAATCAATCACGGTATTACTATAGAAAACAAACTTCCAAATGTTTACTCCGATAAAACCAAAAAGATGCCTCAGCGATTAAGGTTAAAGAAACTTATTGACAGCAATCTTAAACTTGCCGCAGATTATGACGAATTCCTTTCACTTATGAAGCAGGATTATGCTATAAAGCAGGGAAAACATCTTGCTTTCCTGCACAGCACCGGTCAAAGATATATCAGAGCCGCAAGTCTCGGTGATGAATACACCGAAGCTATGCTTCGCTTAAAATTCAATGATCCTAACGAGTATTCTTTAAAAGTCCAAGAAATCAAGGCTTTACAAATTGATAAGCTTCACAATCCCCAAAACAAATTTGCCGGCAGATATACACAAATCAGGAACGCTGATATTCAAATTAAAATGCTCAATTATCTTCACGCTAATAATATACAAAGCTATGAAGAACTGATTTCCAACATTTCACGTTTGGAAAGCAAACTCTTGGAGCAAAAGAAGACGGTAAAGGCTATAAATGAACAAATCGCTGCCAAGCGTTCCGTTATTAAAGCCATCCGTACCTATTGGCAGTATAAGCCGCTGTATCAGCACTATGTAACAATAGACTCCGTAGCAGAAAAAAAATTATTTATGAACAATAATCGACCTATGCTGCAATCATATATGGCATCAATAGACATTATGAATAATTCAAAACTTCCCAACGGCACTTTGCCCAAATCTGCCGACCTAAAAGAAGAAATACAGCGACTATCAGAAACCAAAGACAACTATTCTGAACAAATGGATATTTTACATAATGAATTGTCACGATATAAAAGCCTTAAATATAATGCCGACTGCATTATTGAAACAACTCCCGGTCTCTCAGTTGACAATAGAAATATTCGTTAAAAACAGCCGTATATCGTAACTAAAATATTACGATATACGGCTTCCCGTTATGCTTTTATCGCATTAACTATTGATGAAGTATTCCATTTGACAATATAGTCTGCATTATCCTTTACAACTTTTGATGTGCGTTCAGCACCCCAAGGCTCAACAGCAATGATCTTCTTTCCCATTTCGTTTGCTAAATCAATTTCTATGTTGATCCACTTACTATATGTAGCATAAACACCAGCCAGTATCAAAACGCACGATGCATGTTTCATTTGTTCTCGTATAGCTTCTTTCAGCTCTTTGGTATTGTCTGCATCATGTATCGGATCATCTTTTGGGACAGAATAATTTTTATAGACAAAATTATTTGCTTCATCCAACAAATTAACCAACTTATCATATGCATCACTATAAGTCCACGAATGGCTAATAAACAAATGGTATGTCATATAAACACCTCCAATATTAAATCTTACTTTCTTTCGCAAGTTTCCAGTATCTTTTGCCCATAGATGTCAGTACACATACATCTCCATTCATTGCTGCATAATACATATGTTCCTCATTTAATGGTCTAACCAAGCCAAGCCCCTCAAATTTCTGCAGATCATTGAAAATTTGGGTATTCTCTATATCCGCATACGGCTTTACCAATTTATGCTCATATTCCTCGGAATTGGTCGGTTCATACGAAGGATCCAAAGGATATTTGTAACTTTCATCAGGGAAATATGTACATATTTTTCTCAATGTAACAAGGTCAATAGGCGGATTAACATTTCTTAAAGAAATAAAATTGCTAACATTAGTTTTAAATACCGGTCGCTGATCCCACGGACCCAAAGCCTTATCAATATATGCATATATGCTACCCAAGGATATATGTCCAAGTATATCCGCTGCCCTACCAGATAAAGCCTCAATAAGCAATGACGTAAATACACCGTGTCCGCCTCGTTCCAATGCCGTCTCCTGCTCAATACAAGCAGTCAAAATTGTTACTCCATTAGTTATAATTGTTGCATCGGGTGATATGTCATTATCTCGACCCATGAATCCCGAATGACAGCTATCCAATATAATAATCTTATTCTTGCATTTTGAGTTATTGGCAATATCCATAACTTCTTGTAATGAAACTCCAAAATCGTCAATTTCAAAGTCCGAAGTCACAAGATAACCGCCCTGTTCATCAATATAGCCATGCCCGGAAAAATAAAACAAAGCTACATCCTCATCCCGCACAAAGCACTGCTTTATTAGCTCAATAAGTTCATCTTTATAAACGGTTCCCGTTCTAATTACCGTTTGGAAATTGATATTATTATCTCCATGATATGACAGCAATCTTTTTATCTCTTCCGCATCATTGCTGCAACCTTTTAGTGATTGACTGCCATAATCATCAATTCCAACAATTAAAGCTCTTCTCATTTAATCACTCCCTATATCAAATTATTATTTTTATTTGTGATGCTATCAATTATAAAATACTTTTTATAAAAACAATATACAAATACAATAAACATTTATAAATGAACCTTACTAAAACAATAATATTTCTACTGTATAATAATATCCATTTCTACATCTAATTTTCCCATTTCGTCCCATTACATCAATACCCTTTGTTACCAAATTATGTAATACCTCATCATTGATTTTATAGCTGGAACCTTTCATATAATAGTGAACCTGATCAATAATTTTTTTAGTTTTGTATTCTTTCCGCTGTCTTAGAAGCAAAGCTGTTATCATACTTCTAACATCCTCTAAATTACGTACTAATTTCCCTGTTCTCACTTTACACATAAGCATAATCTCCTTATAAAAAATCTAATAATAAATGTAATATTTTTACCGTATAAGTGAACTATTAATTACTGAAATGGTTTGAACTATAAGTTATCATTGATCTTAAAGTTTCATCATAACTTCTTATTAAATCTGATGCATAGTTGCCACAACATATAAGATTCAAATATTTTGTTTGTGTTGTCATTATCAATTCACTTAATGCACCATTTATTGTGTTTATTAATTCGTTCATACTGATCTCCTTTTTTAGTTAAAAATAATTCTACTTACGGAACAAATCGTATGCTGTATTGTTCTTCGAATGAAAATGGAACGGAGAAGGTAGGCATTTGCTACTTCTTCGCTGTAATTTTGGGTATTGGTATTTACAAAGAACAAGTTTATATGAGTGTAGCTGTGTAAATATCACACATCATTAAAGCTCATACATACCTCCGTCCCCTGTATGATATAATATCCACTCAAAAAAACCTTTACCTTCATTTGAAAATTTGCCAATATCACCTAAATCCAGTTGTTTTTGCGCAATCAGTTTTGCCTCTTGTATATTGGATTGAGATAAATATTCCAAGCATTGTAAAATGTTTTTATCATTTACAATATTATCTCCAAATACATATTCCAAAAAATAATCCTCAGAAATAAATTTTTCTATTGTATCATTAATAATATGTATCAGAAAAAGTGACACATCAATATAATCATCACCAATTTCTATTTCTCCTTTTTTTAATAATAAAGAGGGTGCCTTAAATGCGCCACAGGCTCTTAAGGAGTCTGTTTTTTTTCCTTTAATATTCATTATATTCCAAAAGATATCATCATAACAAGATTTTTTTACTGAAATTCTATAAACAATTTTGGTGGCATTTACAACAAGAAAATCACAACAAGCAAAATACTCATGTACAAAACAAAATATTGAGTTATTCTTCGTGCAAAATCCATCTTTTTTTGCATAAAATTCAATCAATCTCGTCAATTCCTTAATCTGTAATTTATTTAATTTCATAATTTCTCCATATGCTAAACAGTTAATATAGTAAACGACAAAAGTACTTGTACTTTGGTCGTTTACTTGCGCCGGCTGCGTGCCGCTTTGCGGCTATTTTCCTTATACGCAGCCGTGCGCATCCCCCGGAGTGTTATAGTAAACGACATTTTTTATGTCGTTTACTATAACTATGGCCTGACAATATTTACTACCGTTCCTTTTGGCACATTATAACCGTTTGTAAAAACACCTTTGCCTTTTCCAACAACTACACCTCCGCTCTCTTCTATTTCTGGAAATGCAATCTTTTGATTTTTTGTCAACGGTGCTGTATCTGATGATTTATATTCATTAATAATGATTTCCCCCGTAGAAGAATTCGTTGCAATATTATCTACTCTAGTTTTTACACCAGATTGTGTCTTTATAGTTATCTGTTGTTCCGCATCGGGATTCTGGATTTTAAAGTCCTTTGATTTTGTTGACTCAAAAGCTTTTCCTTTTTTTACATTCTCATCTAAAACATCCGCTTTCGTTTTGCCCGTACCGTCACAAACATTATGTACTAATACTCGGTTTTCGCCAACAAAATAAGTATGTAAGTCCTCAACTTCAAAATTATAAACATTTATCTTTCCGCCAAGTTCAACAACTTCTATTTTATCAACAGATATAGTTTCACCATTGAGAAGTCTGAATGTATCGCCAACCTCAAGTTTTCCTGCGGCTGTCCAACCTTTACCCTCAACATAGAATGGGTGTTCACTTGTGGTTTCAATGGTTTCGTTCCCGATATGAATAACAATGATCTCATCTTTTGAACGCACAAATGTTTTCAGAACTCTTTTAAGTTCCTTTTCACCTGTTATGGGATTTTCAGCCCATACCAAGTCACCAACTTCTATATCTTCAATAGCTTTGTAACCATCTTTAACAGCAACGGGTGTTCCTGCTGTAAAACAAGCCCCATTTTTAACTACTGTATAGGCTTTAGTTGTTTCATATCCTGAAGCAGTCGTTAAAATACTTCTGAATATTCCCTGTCTGTAACGTTTATTGTGAAAAGAATCATATGCGCCGACAGCACCCGTGGCTGTAAAGGTACCCAACACTCCGAAAGTGACTTTCTTTGCAATGCAAGAAATTACTTGATTTTCAACACTCGCTGCAGCACCTAATCCGCCAAATATCAGATAAGATTTTACGCCGGCCTCTCCGCCTTCTTTGAATACCGCTTTTAAATCATCGCTGTCAATTGTATCATCAGGGTCAAGACCATAAACATAGTCTAATGTTGCAATAGTTCCTCCGGCAATATAGCTTATAAACGCTTTTGCTATAAATTCAAAGCCTTTTCTTAAGACCGCCTCAACAGAAATTGTTGTAGACATTTCCGATAAACTATAATACCCACTTGGGTCGGAAAAACCAATAGGATCAGCATTTGCGTACAAATACTTATGCAAACTTGTCGGGTCATAAATACTGCCACCATATGAGTCCATACTCACAAATCTGCCCGTGCTTGGATCCATATATCTTGCACGGAGATAGTAAAGACCTGTGTTAGCATCATACTGTTCCTGATTGTAAAGATATGGATTGTATGTTTCGCCTGTCTGTGCGGTTATGTTGCCGAACGCATCATAGGTGTAAGTATCTGTAATTAAGCCGACCGCATTCGTCAATGCTCTTGTACTGCCTTGACCGTCAACGATATAATAGCTTGTTTCGCCGTTATTCTCAATGCTGATTATATCAGTGCCGTAGGTGTAAAGCGTTGTTGCGTGGAGTGTATCGTCATACTCAGCAAGAACATTATAGACAAGACCGCTGTCATCAAGCAGATAATTTATGCTTTCGGTTACTTCGGTCGCCTTTGTATAACTTTCTTTTCTTATTCTTCTGCCTTCGTGGTCGTAAGTATAGGATTCCTTTGTTGCATCGTCTTCTATACCTCTGATCTTACCGAAGTCGAAATAAGTATAAGTTGTTGTTACACCATTTTCCGTTACGGAGATCGTGTTGCCGTTCTTATCGTAAGCGTAAGTCTTTGCACCCTCCGTTATAAGTCTGTTGTTATGGTCGTAGGTGTAAGCTGTTACGTTGCCGTTTTCGGTCTTTGTAAGTCTGTTGCTTACCTTATCAAAGGTGTAACTTATTTCGGAAACTGCACCGTTTTCTGTTACCTTTTCTTTTTCAAGTCTGCCTAAGTTGTCGTAAGCATATTCAACAGTTCTGTCTGAAATATCCTTGCCGCTTTCAACTACCTTTGTTCTTCTGCCTGCAACATCAAGCGTATACTCATAGTTTCTCAACACTTCGCCGTTTGACGCTTTTACGGCCTCGCTTTTAAGGCGGTTCACATTGTCGTAGCTGTATTCGGTTGTAGTTTTGATGGGATTTACAACTTTTGTAAGATTGCCCACCGCATCATAAGAATACTCGGTCACTCCCTTGTTATTATCCGTTACTTTTGAAACTCTGCCGAGAATATCATATTCATAGGTAGTTGTTCCAAAATTCGTTGTCACAGACTTCAAACTTCCGTCTGTATAATTATTATACTCCACAAAGGTACCATCAGGCAAGTATTTTTTCTTCAATCCGTCCAGATCGTTATATTCGTACTTTGTGACCTGTCCGTTGAAATCGACTTGTGATAATAAGCCGTTTGTTGCATAAGTATACTTGGTTGTTGTACCCTCTGCATAAGTTACGGTCGAAAGCCTGTAATACTTATCGTAAGTGTACTTTGTTGTGCTGCCGTTGAAATCGGTATATGAAACTTTGTTTCCGTATTTGTCGTAAACCGTTTTATCGGACATTCCCTCTGCAAGAGTTGTTGAAACAAGTCGATTCATTTTGTCAAATGTGTATGATGTCTTGTTTCCGTTGGGATCTGTCACACAGGTAATATTGCCCTGTTCGTCATAAGCATAAGTCCAAGCGGATTCGTTTGCATCAATAACACTTATGAGCCTGTCGGCATTGTCATAAACATATTTTGTGCTTGCACCCGTCTGGTCTATCTCCTCTGTAATTCTTCCGCGCAGATCATATTTTGTCTGCATATATGAGTTATCGGGAAGTATCATCTTTGTGCAGTTGCCGTCAACATCATATTCATACTTGTATGTATTGCCCTTCGCATCGGTCATTGACTCAACAAGGCCGTCACTATTATAGGCATAAGTTGTTGTGTTGTTGAGTGCGTCTGTCACACCCGTGTTGCGGTTAAGGGCATCATAAGTATAACTTGTTACCGCACCGTTTGCGGCCTTAAAAGATGTTACATTGCCCACTGCATCATAGGTGTAGGTTTCAACTGCTCCGTTGGGATAAACTTTCTTTGACAGTCTGTTCAGCTTGTCATATTCATACTTTACAGTCTTGCCCGTTACCGTTACGGCGGAGATAAGGTTGTCCTCGGCATCATAACCGAAGGTCTCCGATGTGCCGTCGGGATAGCTTATCTTTGTAACGTTGCCCCTGTTGTCGTATGTAAACTCGGTCTTTAAGCCTGTTGTACTTGTTAATGATTTCTGATTGCCAAGCACATCATATTCGATAAACGACTGATTGCCGTCACCGTCGATAACGGAAACAAGTCTGTCAAGTTTATCGTAGAAATACTGTGTCTTAACCTTAACGGCAGTTCCGTTTTCGTGCGAAGTAACGGTTTTGCTTGTGCAGTTGCCCCTTGAATCGTATTCAAATGTTGCAACATTGCCCACAGCATCGGTCATCGTCAAAGGATTGCCCTTTTCATCGTAAGTAAACGATACGATTTTACCTATGTTATCGGTTATGCTTGTGGCATTGCCCTTTGAATCGTAGGTATAGTCCATTTTCAAGCCCGACTCGGCAGTTGTGTTTGTAACATTGTTCTGTGAATTATAAGCGATGTCGATAATTGTGCCGTTTACATCCTTTATGCCTATAATTCTGCTTTGACTGTCGTATTTATATTCGATTTTCTGATTTAAAGCATTTGTTACCGAAGTAAGGTCATAATTATCATAGGTATAGGTCGTTTTTCTGCCGAGTTCATCTATTTCGGTCAGTTTATTGCCTAATTCATCATAAGTATAAGTTTTAACTCCATTGTTAGGGTCAACCGACTTTATAACATCGCCTCTGTCATTATAATAGAATACAGTCGTATTTCCTCTTCTATCGGTAATGGCTTCTTCTCTGCCGTCAATGTTATGCTCGTATTTTGTTTCTACGCCGCTTGCGTCTATTGTGGCAATTAAACGTCCATCTTCACCGTAAATCTGCCTTGCGACAGGCTTTTTGACATTATACTCCTCGTGTTCCTCGTTTTCATCCATAACATACATTTCTATGATATTATGGTCATCATCATATTCGAAATATGTTGATATTTGAGCATCATTTGTAGTTTTAACGAGGTCGCCCTTTTCGTTATAGGCGTACTTAAGTGTTCTGCCGTAAAGGTCGGTCATCTCGGTTATTCTTCCCAACTCATCGCGGACAAAGTTTACACCCGTTTTGTTATTGCTTGAATATCCATTTTTTGATAAGGTGATTTTATTATTGTGAACATCCGTGATTGTTTGCAGACCGGGATTATTGCTATATTCTGTGTTGATATTATAACGAGTTCCCGAATTTGCTACATAAGTAAAGTTATCCATATCAAGGAAGCCTATACCGTTCTCATCATCAAGGAAGTATGCTATTGACGGTCCTTCGGTGTAACGTACATCAACATTAAAAGATGTACTGTTCTTATACAGCAGTTTGCCGTTGCCTTTAATTCTTTTCAGAACCAAAGATATTACTAGCGGAGGCTCTAAACTTTGCGACTGCGAACCATCATATATTGTTAATTCATATATTTCTATATTGCCGTTACCAAGATCAACAATGATATAATGAGGTTCTGTAGGTTCTATGTGGTAATTTCTATTATTTGCGTTGGGCGGTTGTACATCAAATCCCAATTTGCCTTGAGTATTTAATACAGGCGAGGTCTCGTAAATTTTTATATCATTGGTATTAAGCGACCAACCATAGCCAAAATCTCCGCTGACCTTATTTCTGCTGTCATACATTCTCTGTGCGGTAAGAGTTACACCATCAACATTGGTGTTCATATCGGTAAAACCGATAGCCATATTGCCGACTTTCATATTACCATCTACTATAATATTTGTATCAACAGAGGTTATAGTACCAAGTTCATTTGTAACGGATAATTTTAAGTCATATAATCCGTTAAGAAGCATTGTCGGGTCTATTCTGCCGAGAACATCATTTATAACCTTGTTTTCTCCCGATGCAAATGTAGTCCAGCCTGCATCGCTTCCTGTTTTTCTGTATGCAAGTGAATAGCTTTGTACACCCCATTCACTGTCTGCGACCGTACCCGAAATATCGGTAGGGCAAGTTATTATTTGAACACCTTCAAGATTTAATGATACTTCACTCGGTGTAAGTTCCTCATCATCCGAAAACACGCATTTCAAGGTTTTTGTTTTTGTTGTGCCGTCCTCATATATGAGTTTTACATCTATATTCTTGACGGCGGTCTTTTCGGAAGTTATTGTAAGTTTGCTGTCTTTGAGTGTTTCTTTTTTGTTATCAACATAAACTTCCACATCTGATACTGTACTGTTTTCCGATTTTTCAACAGTAAGTGTTATTTCATCGCCGGGCTTTGCTTTTGCGGAGGAAAGCGTAATATAAACGCCGTCTTCATAAGTAAAGCCGCTGCCTTTTACAATTATATCGCAGGAGGTTTCAAGTTTATTGCCTTCAATATCTTCTGCATAAAGCTTGAATACATGGAGTCCCGCATTTCCAAAAGTAAATTTCGTTTTTCCGAAACCGCCCGAAATAAATTCATCATTATGATAGAATTTGATCGTGTTCCAATTTATATATTCGGGATTTTCCGCATAATGTTCGATTAATATTTCGTCACCGATAGAAACTTCAGTTGCGGCAGGTTTGATGTAAAGTACAGGTGTTTTCTTCTCATCATCGTTTTCGCTGCCGCCACTTTCTCCGCTGTCGGTCTTGTTTGAAACGTGATAATTGCTGATATCAGCCGAATAAGCACCCTCTGTATCTTCGGCATACAGCTTTACAAAATATCTGCCGTTTGGTACTTTTGTTGTGTCCCAAGTGCCGAGAATATCGTTATCAATAACCGTGTTGCCCTCAACAATGGTTACATAGCCCTCATCGTTATCTCTTGCGCCTTTAAGTTCATCCGTATCGTTTGTATCTGGGTATGCCTTATAAGATAAGCGATAATATTTTAATTCTTCTCTCGTATCCGATAAAAGAACATTGCCCCTGAATTCAACGGTTTCGCTTAAAACGGCACCGTTCTCGGGAGTTACAATCAAAGTTATAGGGCAGATAGTATATGACGATGATGTATTGACTGTTACCGTTATTTCATCCTCTGCCACCTGTCCCCAATTGCTTGTTGCTACAAGTTTGATTTTGTTTTCGCCTTCCACCAATTTTGCGCCGCTTATATCCGCACCTGTTGATGTGCCGTTTACAAACCATTCGGCACTTGCTACATCATCGGTATTGCTGCAAACAACATTAACAGATAGATCCTGACCTTTTTCATACTCCTCTTTGTTATAGGTAAGCTGCACCCAAAATTCACGATAATCATCGGAATTTCCACCCGATGTATTTTCGATAACATTAACAATAATGCTTTTCTGTGTTTTCTCGCCGAGTTTATTTGTTGCTACACATCTTATAACCTGCTGACCAACAGTATCAGCGGTAAGTGTAAATTCGCCCTGCTCGGAAGTATATAATTTATCATTGAGATATACTTCAAAAGTTTTCGGTGTTACATTATTTGTTATTTTTGCCGTTACTGTATAGTTTTCTCCCTTTTTAACGGCTGTTTTGTCAACAGAAAGCTGTATTTCGGGGGATTTTGCAATATCTTTTTCGGGAAGTAAGTCCTTGATAAAATCAAGGTCATCATCCTGTGCATTTATATATAAAGTTGTGCCGTTGAAAACAAACTTATCGCATATTATCCTGCCGTTTATCATAAAAGAATTGGCATTTATGGTAACTGTGCCGTTGGGCGCATAAATAATACCGTTTAATGATATATCCGAACCGTTTATTGTAATATTTCCGTTATCGGAACACAGCAAAACTTTATTTTCGGTATCTTTATTCAGGGAATTCACATTGTAAGATATGTTTTTCCCCGCATAAACAATACCTTTTCCGTTAAATGTAGTACCATTGAACTGTATATTCTGTGATGTACCGATATTGTCGGTTACTTCAATGGCATTTTGACCGAAATATATATCTTCATCCGATATTTCCGCGATATGCTCTTTTATTTTATCTGTAATATCGAACATTTCTATGGAATCGGTATTTTCTTCTTTTTCATTTATATATGAACCGCTGCCGCTTGAAAGATAAGCATTTATATTTCCTACGGTCTCACACACGCCGTCTATTTTAAGAACATTGCCTTGATAATAGAAACTGCTGTTTGAGTGAATATCTCCGTTCACTGTGGTATTATTCGTATATAAAATGGTATTTGCTTCATTACTTCCTGTAAAAAGTGCGTAATCAAAAGCATTTTTGCCGTAAAATAATTCTCCGTCATCCCATTCACATACAAAGCCCTTTTCTCCCGGGCTTGAGTTATTGACAAAGTTATTCCACTCAAAAGCGTCTGCCCACCATCCGTGATTAGTTGTAACAAATCCTAAATATTCTTCATCCGCATGGTCCGGCTGTGTACTTGCCCATCTGTCAAATACCCATTCTTCATCTGTTACCCATTTCCAAACACCATTGTTGCCTGCGCTCGTGCCGCCTATCCAAAAGACAGATTTAGGCGAATTTGACGGTATAAGTGATAAGATGGTATCATATTCTTCTTCACTTGTTACAGTGGCAAGATGACCGCCGAGGCTTTCACAATAAGCCTCAGCCTCTGTCCAAGTAAGACCGTCATAGAATACTTCATATCGGCTGTGCTTAACGGGATTTTCCCACTCACAAATAATACCATAGTTTTCCTTATGATAAACATTCCCACCATCAAGAACCATATCATTCCAAGTTTTATTACTTGTATATAAATGCAAATAGTTTTCTATTCCGCTCATATTGTCGGGCTGTCCCCAACTCCAGTTAGTATAAGACCATTCTTCGCCTGTTACCCATTCCCAATTACCCTCGGAATTTTCATCGGTGCCACCCAGCCAATAATAACCCTTTTGCGGCTTTGCCAAGACTATTTCGGAAATGAATTTTTGTTCTTCGGCACTTGTAATTGTTGCTAAATGACCACCGAGAATTTCACAGTATTCTTCTGCTTCCTTCCAAGTCATAGGCTTGTCGATACAAGCATAGGTATTTCCGTTAAATGTATATGTTTCTCCATTTTCAAAATCAGATGTATCAACCGAAGCGACAGCTTCTGTATCTTTTTCGTCAGCTTCTTTTGTGTTTGCAGTAAAACTTCCGCCGTCATAAGTAAGTACATAATTAACAGGTTCGTCATTAACAAGTCCGGGGCTGCCGTTAAATCCTATACTAAGACTCGCCCCTGCCGCAATTGTGCTATTATAGCCTGCATTGGCTACAATATAATGATCATCCGTATGTTCGGTTATTATACCGTTCCATAAGCTGTCTATATTGTGTGTGAAATCAAATTCCAATTCCCAGTTTTCTATGGATTGATCTGTATTGTTTGTAATCACAAACTCGCCTGAAAAGCCACTTCCCCAATCATTATTGACTTTAAATGTAATATCAATGTCTTCGTTTTCGGATTCGTCTATCACATCTACTGTCAAGCCCTGCGATGATGTGCTTTCATCATATAGGATAGCCTGATCCGAAACTATGGCATCAGAAATTCCCGCCACAGCCGTTGTACCGTCTGTACCTGTCACAAATGACAGGTTGTTGACCAAGAATACCGATGCCATAAGTAAGCTTATTTTCTTCTTGTACTTCATTTTGTCCTCCTTGAAAAAATAAATCTGTTAAAACTATATAACCTCTATTACCATACACCTTTATACCTTTCTTTATTTTCCTCCCTTCATATGTCAAAAACTAATATAGTTTTTGATACACTACATTTTTATAACTTTAATCATAAAAATGCTTTTGTATTATATCGCTAATCGATAAAAAAATATAATTTATAACAAAATAGTCTGATATTTGTAAGTTTTAATCCTTTTTTAGGTCGTAAATAATTGCAAAAAAAAATTTCCCGTTTTCAAAGTAAAACGAGAAATTTTAAATACTTATGACATCCGCTACTTTTTTACCGCATTTTTTATATAACCGCAAACCAAGAGTAGCCCTACAATTCCAAACACCTCAATTATTACTTTAAAAATAACATATTGGCGTAAAATATATGCAATTATACATGTAATGCAGCTAAAAAAGAAGATTAAAATCGTTCTTTTTCTATATACCAAACTCTCCTCTGCAGATAGCTTTTTTCTATGATCTTGAATTGGTGAAAGGCCAATAATTATCGCCCCCGATATTATCCACATAGCGAAAAAAGCAGGTATATAATCAATATAAGTATTTATAACAATCGGCGATATAACACAAAGACAAGATGCAACGCTGCATGTCACAAAACTCTCACAATGAAATCCTCCTGCGAATTTTCTTAATGGAATAAAAAACAATAGAAACACATATATTTCCAATAGATGCCTAAAAAAAAGTCCTATAATTGTAAATACAACTATCATTATTGCATTCACAATCAACCGACTTATTCCATAAGCAAAAATTTCTCGATCCTCACTATCAATTCTGCCTTTTTTTATAAAAGCATCAGAAATGTTATGGCAAAATAAATCAAACATATTTCTTGTATTTTTCGTAGCCTTCAAACATTTCCGGCTGTCCTATAAGTAATGCACATGTGCTGTTTATATCCATAATTGCAATTGTCATCACTATACCGCCCAAAATGCTGCTGTATTTAGGTGCATTTTTCATTATCATACTTCCTAAATTTTTAAGTTTGTTAATCATGTTTTTTCCCTCCAAAAAATTTTTACTCATTATATCATATTTTTATTAGTCATAACGATATTTTGTCAAAATAGTCCGATATTTGTAAGTTTTAGTCCTCTTATCTATATAAAAAAGAAAACGGAGTATACTTTTATGATATACTCCGCATAATATGTTTTAATTATTACTCATTATGATATCTACCGTAAAACACTTATCTCCCACAATAAAATCCGTGCTTCCATCGTATTTTTTTACAATTTTATATATTTCCATCAATCCATTCCCATGATTTTCAACATCTTTATTTGTAGTAGCAAAAAATTTGCCTTTTCTTTTGAGTTTACCGGAGTATGTATTTGAAAAATGTATATATAGAGAACTATACCTATATTTTATCCTTATCTCAAAGTATTTTTCTTCCGTATTTTCTAATGCATTCAATGCATTGTCAAGCAAATTCCCAATCAAAATATTGGTATCATATTCTGAAACAAATAACTCCGTAGGAATTTGTATATCTATATCGTACTTAATATTTTTTGCCCTGCCAAGTTTATAGTTTATTAAGCTATCTATAACCTCATTTCCGGTTGATATAAGTTTACTTTCAAATTTAGTATTTAGTAAAAATGAATCTATATAGTCAATTATTTTTTTATCTCCATTTTCCTTTGCATACTCTTTTAAGGTAATAAGATGATTCGTATAGTTATGCTTTATTGTTCTTGCAATTTCATTGCTTTGTTTTATAAGCTGAAGCTCATTTTTATAATATTTATTAGATGCCTCCAGAGCCTTGTTTTCCATATTTTTTTCATATGTATTTGTAATCATATTTAATATAAAAAATATGCTAACATTTACAACAAAAAGCATTATTATTGCAAAGATATTCGCAAAAGACATGTCATACGTGAGTAACAAATATATGCATGGATAAAGATTTCCCAATGGTATGAGCATTAAAAGAACTCTGTACTTACAATCTACAGATTCATAATGCTTCGAATCATAAATTAGCCTTATTATCTCAACTAAAATAAAAAGAAATATATCAATGCTAATAAAAGACAAAATCAATGTTTTATCTTCCGGCATATTCAATTTATGTAATGCGAAATATATACCGCCCTCACAAAGTATATTTAGTAAATATGTAACAACAAAACTGAATATCCTCATATAAAATGAACAGTCATACGCTAATGTAAATATCATATATAAAAGGAAATTAGCAGCTATATTTACATACGAATTTTTTATCAATAAATAAGCCGCACTATCAACTACACAATATAAGAGGATTAGCATATTTTTTTGTACTTTACTCACACTAAGATTGTTTAAAAGCATCGAACCAAACTTGCAAACTATCATGATTCTAACTATATTGGTTATTATATAAATAATATTTACCACGTTATCCATTTTCTCCCTCATAATTTTTTTATAAATTCCTTAACATCGTTCCTATAGGCTTGACTTATAGAAAACTCTTTGCCATTTGTCAATGTAATTTGCCTATATGTATGAATTTTTATAAAATTAACATTAATAACATATGACTTATGTATTCTTAAAAAACCTTTATACTTTTAAGCCTCGTCAAGATTATAATAAGATTCATATTGACTATCAATAGTAACAATGTATACTTTGCGCAGTTTTTTGATAAAATACATAATGTCCTTGCACATTATAATATGAGTCGACCCATCTATGTTAATTTTAATAAAATCGCTGTCTTCATTTGATATAGTATTATATACGTCAATTATTTTTTCTATTTTTTCTTTTGTAACAGGCTTTTCAATAAAATCTAACGGTCTGCTTTCAAACAAATCCATTGCATACTTGGTATAGGCCGAAATATACACAATTTTAGATGTATGGTTTTTAATAATATTTCTTATATGAACTCCAACAGCACTGCCTAACTCTACATCATTTAATTCAATATCCAAAAAAATCAAATCATAGTATTCCCCAGAACTAATATTCGAAATCAATTCCTTGCCTGACAAAAAAACATCAGCCTCAATATTAATTTGCTTAGAAATCCTATAACTTTCAAGAATAGCATATAAGTCTTCACATACTTTCTCGTTATCATCGCATATCGCAACCTTCATAATATCACCTCGTGCATATCAACATAATATATTTTTTTAGGTTCTATTATATATTATACCACATTTATACCATAAAAAATGAAAATGTTAAAAAAAACAGTTTTTTTGTCGTAAAATGCAAAAAAAACACAACTCCAACGTCTAATTAAGCAAAATCATTTCACATTTCATTCTTCCCAGACTATATTTGTATAATTGTTTATGGATTTTAAGAATTAAAATTTTTAACAAAAATAGCAGCTCGAATTACAGTAACGAGCTGCTATTGGGGTTTAGCTTTCTATAAAACTGATATAGTAAAGATAAGTGTTTGTCGTGCCTTTTGTTATGGTGTATGTACCTCCGGCGGTAAGGTTTATTTCCGTATAGCCATTTGTGGAAACGCTTTGGGTAGTATTATTGATGTTGACCGTCGGTGTGGTTTTGGAACTATAGGTTACGAGTGTAAGTTTGCCTGCCTTTGGAGCGGTAAACGAAACTGCGGTATTGGTCTCCATTTTTATAGCTCTTGTTAGTGTAAGATCACCATATATCACCGATACAGCGTTTGTCCACTCGTTTGCGGAAGAAACGGTATAGAAACTGTTGGTATTTGTGCTGTTGGTGTAGTTCCAGATATATGTCGGTTTTGGCAGCACATACTCAAAGGAGAGGTAATACAGATATGTATTGGTTGTGTCCTTTGTTATGGTATATGTGCCTGCGGGCGACAGCGGTATAGCTGTCATACCGTTTGTTGATATGGTATAGCTTACATTGTTTATCTTGATTTTAGGCGTAGTCTGTGTTGAATATGATACAACTTTCAATGTGCCTGCCTGTGGTGCGGTAAAGGACATGGATGAGTTGGACTCCATTTTTACTGCGCTTGTTAAGGTAAGACTGCCGTAGGTTATGGGAACGGCATTGCTCCAAGAGTTAGCATTTACGGTGTAGGCGTTGTTAGTGTTTTCGCCTGTGCTGTAATTCCAGACAAGAGCTGCCGTGTTAGAGGTCGTTGTTTCCGTTACGGTTTCGGTCGTACCCTCTGTTGTTATTTCGGTCACGCTTTGGAAACCGGTTACTCCGACAATGTTTCCACCCGGATCGTAGCTGTATGATGCGGATTTTGTTGTCTGCTCGTTTGAGTAGTCAACCTTTACAAGCCTTCCTAAAGCATCATATTCGTAATGCGCAGCAAAGGCAAGGTTTATACTTATTAAAACTGCTATAAACGTAAGCAGTAAAAGTATTATTCTTTTGTTTTGCATAGGTTGTCCTCCTTTCATGTGAGGGAATAATTATTTTAGAGAGGTATGCAGGGAGAATGCCTGCATACCTCGTGTGAATTTTGATATCAGGGATAGTTTTGTGCAATACAAGTTTTGTCCACTGTAAGCATCCGTTTAGAACCAATACCTGTTCAAAAAAGTAGGATACCTCGCGAAATTCGCTTAAACAGCGAGCGAGGCAGAGAACCGTCCCCCGTCCTGTGGTAAATCAATTTTGCACAATAAGCCAGTCATCTCCTTCATGTTGCCATTTATATCTTACTGGAGTACCATTTAGCTTTGACATTTGTGAAAACTTCTTCATTAAATCTCGTGTATAATTGTGTTCTCCGTCACTTTCAAATAAAAGCTTTTTGTTATATGCTATAATAACGCAATTATTATAAGGCGGTGCTTCATATGTTATGCCTATTAACTCTTTGCTCGCATAAATAAGTGAATCATCCGAAGACCCATTGATTTTATTATATAATTCTTCTATAATCGTATAATCCTTGACAGAGATCTTCTGTTTTATTATTCGTTCAATGGTAAGATAGTGCTTTGCAGATTGAATGTTTTCGTGATCTAAGGGCTTAACATCACCAACTATTGTATACATTACCCGGTTTTTTGTAAGCATGTATGTAATGGTTTCTACCTTATCATCATTATAACATATTTGGTGGCTCTCAAACAGCATCTCTGCTTTTTCTATATTTTGAATAGTTGCCGGAGGATAAAGAACATGTATGCCTTTAAAGTATAGTAGAAAACTGTAAGTAAAAATAATACAAATGATTAAAACGCAACTACATATTATTTTTTTTTTTAATTTTTTATTCATAAGAGTACGCCATCCTTTTAGGTAATCCATGTTCTTTACGTATTTTATTTTCGGTAATCCTATTATCATTATCCAAAATCAATCCAACAACAATATATTCATCAATTTTATGAGCGTACAATTCTTTCTTTTTCACTAACTTTCCATACCAATTTTTAGTGTAAAATGAATACCTATAAAGTAAGTTTCCAGGTAATGTAGTACCACTCATATATTCACTAGCATGTATTAATTCATGTGCTAAAACTATAAATGTTTCATCTTCTAATTGTAATTCAGCAACATTACTACCAGGACTTTCTTCAACAAAATGGGATACAGTCCCTTTTTGTAGTATTATATCCACATCGCTTCCTAACCCAGGTTCTCCATTGTTATAATAAATTTTACTTTCTTCCTTAGCTTGCGTATAAGAACCATCTCCCTTATTAAATTTTTCCCATCTATGTGGATTGTAAATTGAATCTTTATAATAAATTCTCGTGGAATGATTCTCATCATCCAGCATCTTGTTAATTAATTTATTTCCCCAATAGTAATACTCTGTATCAGGAATATCGTCATTAACAATATAGACTTTGCCCGATGATTTATCATAATTCAACTTATAGTCTGTTAAATAATTTAGTTCTTCTATCAACATATTTTGTTCACTTTCACTCCCACAAACATATAACAACAATCCTATTGGATCAATATAACTAACGCTATTGTCATATGCATACCCATACCAATTATACCCATCCCTAATCGGGTCAACATTGATAAATCTCTGTATCTGTGGGTTATAGTACCTTGCACGCATATAGTAAAGCCCGTTTTTGTCCGTTTCAACACCGTACTTTCCTACATAAAGGAAAGGTGTATCATCTGCACCCGTTCTCTTTACCATATTGCCATAGGCATCATAGAACATGATATCAACCACAGCACCACCGAGAGTTGTCATTGCTGTTGTGCTGCCGCGATAGTCGTAATGGTAGAGCCTGTAGTCTGCGCCCTTTTCTTGGCTTATAAGTCCCAAACCGTAAACATAGTATGTTGTTTCACCGTTAGTTGTAGACATAAGCACTCTGCTTAACTCTGCATTGGGGTCAACAACAAAGTTTGTGGTCGTTCCGTTCTCTGTCTTTGATGTTCTGTAACCCTCTGCATCGTAGGTGTATGAATAACTTATAGCCGAACCGCTTATCGTTACATCGGTAAGTTGATTTAAGCTGTCAAAGGTCAAATTGCCAAACTCATTGCCAAGCGGCGTTTTAAGCATATTTCCGTCGGCATCGTAAGGTATCGGTATCCCGTTGAAGTTTGTCAAACGGTTAGCCGCGCTGTAACTCATTGCCGCATCATCAACACTTATCTCATTGACATCAGGCTCATTTGCGGAAATTTCATCCGTAATGTTGCCGTCTGCATCATAGGCATAGCTATACTCATTGATAATTGTGTTGCCGTTTTGGTCGATTGCATGAGTAAGCTGTCCTGCGGCATTGTAGGTATAGGTCTCAACGCTGCCGTCGGGTCTTGTGATACTTGACAATCTGCCGTTATTGTCATAAGCGTAGTTCGTTTCCCTGTTGTTCCAATCCTTGACCTTTGTCATTTGGTTATTGGCATTATAGGTATAAGAAACCTGCTTATTATCGGGATATGTCAGCTTTTTAAGGTTGCCGAAAGCATCATACTCATAACCGATAGTCTGATCGTTTGTGTTTGTATAGCTTGTAACCCTGTTAAGGCTGTCATAAGTTCTTGTTATCGTGCCTTGACTGTCGGTAACGGTGAGCAGATTGCCGTTAGGGTCGTAAGTATATGCCGTTGCACCCTCAACTGTCGTTCTGCCCGTTCTTCTGCCGTCTCGGTCGTAAGCGTAGGTTATGTTCTGACCGCGTTTGTTTGTATACTGTGTAAGTAAACCTATCGCATTGTAAGTATAATCATCGCTGCCGTTTGCCGCATCTGTTTCACTTGTAAGCCTGTTGAGCTTATCAAGCGAATAGGATGTTGTATTGTTGTTTGCATCC
>JAFUAF010000078.1 GCA_017460805.1 Bacillota bacterium
ATCAGGCTAAGTTAGGTGCAAAATCGCCATTGGAATTTAATAAAGAAAACCAAGCAGCATAAAAAATCCGCCGATATATGCTACCGGCGGAAGAAAAATTTTTATTTTTTTAGTTGTCTACTTGACGGGGATACGTTCATTCACGGCAGTTTTTTATCTTACAATAAAGCTATTACATCAAGAATATCGTTTTTTCCGTCACCGTTTACATCTGTGTTTGTTGTATCTTCAAGCGGCTTTATAAGTGAAGAATGAAGCAGGATAAGTCTTGCATCCGCTTTATCCGCTTTTCCGTCATTATTGATATCGCCCTTTACACTTTCAAACACGCGCAGGTCATCGCCCAGTATCGTTTTTACATTTGTTGTCTGCTGTATCGCTTTCAGCTCGTCCGTGCCCGTTTCCATGGTCTTGGAGTACAGAGCGGCCGCCGCACACACAAGGCAGGCATTATAGTCAAGCGCCACCTCGTTTTGAGTATAATCGCTTACATTGTCTGTATAATCCGCCGCCGTATTTTTAGGTCCGCCCACAAGTGCGCCCAAAAGCAGATGTTTGGCGTTATCCTGACCGTTTTGGAAATTATCTATGCCGTATACCGCTCTGTGATGCGGATTTTTAACGGTAAAAGCATTATAGCCGATAACAAAGCAATGCTTGCCGCTGTTATTGCCCAGAATATAGGACATCTGACCCGAAGCCCAGTCATAATAATTGTTTGTGCCGAGTTTTTTATCCGCAAGCAGACCCATAAACTGGATAGCCGCATTGTATCTTGCACTGCCCCACTCGCTGATATTTACATAGCCGTCGGATTTTTTGGAACCCGATGCAGCCCCCGAAACATAGCCCGTTACCGTGTTATTGGCAAAGCCGCCGCCGGGGTTATACATACACGCAAGAGCACAGACGTTGTCCCACGACAAAGCCCAATAAGCCTCTTTGCCCGAGCTTGCACAATTATTGTATTTTGTTTTGTATGTATCACTGCCCGTTGCCTTATAGAGCATAGCCGCGGCAAAGGCATAATCGTCCTCCCACTTGCTTGCGGCATAAAGGTCGCCGGGATAGGAAACGCTGTTTGCCTTTGTATGAGTGTCGGCATAGTCAAAAAGCGCCTTTGCATAGTCCAAAGACTCCTCGTCGCCGAAGTTTATGTAATGCAGGGCAAGAGCCGCCGCCGTTTCGCATACGGAGTCCGTACAGGTCATGGACTCGTTTGTGAAGTATGCTGCTCTCTCGGTAGTCTGCTTTTCGGGCACACCCATATAGGAATGGTCGGCACCGCCCTCGCCCACCTGATAGCAGAAAGCTTCGACACTGCCGTTATTCATTACCGTACACTTTTTGAAATATTCGGCAAACCTGTCCTCGATATTTTTTAAATGTTCTGTCTGACCAAGTTCGTCATAGGCATCCTTATATTCCATATACGAAACACCGAGCATAGACGAGGCAAAAGCCGCAGGCAAAGTAAATTTTGCGTGGTCGCCCGCATCATGATAGCCTCCGCTGAGGTCTATGTTCCTGCCGTTGTATACCACATTTTTATCATATGTGTGGCAGTCGCTTCTCCACGCAAAGCGGCTGTTTTCGTCAACATCCGAACCGCACATATTGGCATCATAGAAATAAAGCGACTCCTGCAAAAGCTGTGCAAAATTGAGTTCTACCTCGTTTGTGTCGCTTATGCTGTCATACGCCGTGCTTCCGCCGCCTTGGGACGAACCGCCGCCCGAAGACGAGCTTCCGCCTTTTACAAGTTTTGCCGAAGTTATTTTATACGAGATATTGCCCGTCACATTGGAAAACTGCAAGCCGAAATACACCTGATTTTCGCCGTCGTTCCAGCCGCTGTCAATGTCTTTTGTTACCGTGCCCGAGCTTTTTGCATCATTCCAAGAGCCGTCCCAGGTCTTGTTGAATGTTACAAACGGCTGAACACCGGGGTCGCCAGCTGCGGTGTAATTATATAATTCGTAGCTTACCTCAAACTGTGTATAGCCCGCATTTATTACATCGTTTATGGTCGTCAGTCCGTCCGCCTTGAAACGCACCTCGTATGTAGTACCGCTGACGGCCGCATTTGTGCCTTCCATACTGCCGCTGTATACCGACAGCCCGAGCCCGTCTGCCGCATACACACCGACACCCGTATAAACAAATGTTCCGACAGAAATACAGGCCGCCAACGCCAGACTTGACAGTCTTTTTACAAAATGTTTCATTTATATACCCTCTTATCCTCAAAATTTGACCTTAAATATTATAGCACAAAACGAAAGAAAATCAATATAAAAAACAATGTATATAAGGTAAATTTTTTATGAACAAAAGAACCGCTGCGGTAAAACCCGCATAAAAAAGATGCCGCATTTGACTTGCGGCACCTTTAAAAATTACCATCTTTTTGTTTTGTTCTTTATCTCTTCTTTTATCTCGGCGATAAACTTGTCTATCTCGTAAGAGCCGAGGTCTTCTGCCTTGCAGCGGACGGAAACCGTGTTTGTTTCGGCCTCTTTTTCGCCCACGATAACGATATAAGGCACTCTTTCGTTTCTTGCCTCACGTATCTTATAACCTATCTTTTCCGCTCTGTCGTCCATTTCAACAAGCAGACCCGCATCCTTGAACTCGTTGTATACCTTATCCGCATAATCCTGATACTTCTCGGAGATAGGCAGGACTTTTACCTGTACGGGCGCAAGCCATGTCGGGAAGTGACCTGCGTACTTTTCGATAAGGAGCGCCAGCGTTCTCTCGTAGCAGCCGATAGAAGTTCTGTGGATGATGTAAGGACGTTTCTTCTGACCGTCCTTGTCGATATAGTACATATCGAACTGTTCCGCAAGCATCTGGTCTATCTGGATAGTGATAAGCGTATCTTCCTTGCCGAATACGTTCTTTATCTGGATATCGAGTTTAGGACCGTAGAATGCAGCTTCGCCGATACCGATCTTATATTCAACACCAAGGTGATCGAGAATTTTCTTCATAGCACCCTGAGCTTCATCCCACTGCTCGGGAGTACCGATATATTTCTCCCTGTTATTGGGATCCCACTGAGAAAATCTGTAGCTTACGTCCTCGATAAGTCCTAAAGTTGTAAGCATATCGTTTGCAAGCTGCAAACAATTCTTGAATTCTTCCTCCAACTGGTCGGGACGAAGGATAAGATGACCCTCGCTTATCGTGAACTGACGTACACGGATAAGGCCGTGCATCTCGCCCGAAGACTCATTTCTGAAAAGCGTTGAAGTTTCGCCCATTCTGTAAGGCAGGTCACGGTAGCTGTGCTGTGTTGCCTTGTATACATAGTACTGGAAAGGACAAGTCATGGGACGAAGTGCGTATACCTCGCTGTCCTTTTCCTCGTCGCCGAGTACGAACATACCGTCCTTGTAGTGATCCCAATGGCCGCTTATCTTGTAAAGGTCGCTCTTTGCCATAAGGGGCGTTTTTGTACGCACATAGCCGCGTCTTTCTTCCTCGTCCTCGATAAAGCGCTGGAGAGTCTGGATTATCTTTGTACCCTTGGGCATAAGGAGCGGGAGACCCTGACCGATAACATCCGTTGTCGTGAATATGCCGAGCTCTCTGCCGAGTTTGTTGTGGTCGCGCTTTTTAGCCTCTTCACGCTGTGCAAGATATTCTTCAAGGTCGCTTGCCTTTGTGAAAGCCGTAGCGTAGATACGCGCAAGCATTTTATTCTTTTCGTTGCCGCGCCAGTAAGCGCCCGAAGAACCCGCTTCATTCGTGATTTTAAATGCCTTGATCGGCTTTGTGCTTAAAAGGTGAGGACCTGCGCAAAGATCCGTAAAATCGCCCTGCTTGTAGAACGAGATAACAGCATCCTCGGGAAGGTCGTTGATAAGCTCTACCTTGTAGGGCTCGCCTGCCTCTTCCATAAGTTTTATTGCATCTGCGCGGGGAAGCTCGAAATATTCAAGGGGAATATTCTCCTTAACTATCTTCTTCATTTCCTTTTCTATTTCCGCAAATTCTTCCTGTGTGAAAGGCTCTCTGTCAAAATCGTAGTAGAAACCCTCGTCCGTTGCGGGGCCTATAGCTAATTTTGCCTCGGGATAAAGGCGCTTTACAGCCTGTGCCATAACGTGTGATGCGGTATGGCGGAAAGCACGCTTGCCCTCGGGGGAATCAAAAGTGCATATCTCCAGTTCGCAGTCCTCCGATACGGGTTTTCTGAGATCGACTACCTCCCCGTTTATCTTGCCGCAGCAGGCGTTTCTCGCAAGACCCTCGCTGAGATCCTTCGCAATATCAAGCACCGTAATGCCGCTTTCATACTGTTTTGACGATCCGTCTTTCAAAGTAATGTTGATCATTTTTCTTCTTCCTTTCTTTTTTTCTGAAATTTATTTTTGAGTTTTCTGATTTTTCGGTTATGCCGGAAAGTAAAATTGGAATTTAGCGACGATTTGCTAAAGCAAATCGTCGCTGGAGCACGGGACCGGGAGTTGAGCGCGAAGCGCGATACGATTCCCGTGCGACCCCTGCGACGCGCTTGCGCGCCACTTGCTTATAAGTAACTACTTATTGGAATTTGACGGGGAGTTGATGACAAGGACAGCGGACTTCTACACGAAGTCCGCAAACCCTTCCACCGCAAGCGGTCCCCCTACCCTAAAAGGGCAGGCAAGGACGACAGCCCGTTCCTTCA
>JAFUAF010000011.1 GCA_017460805.1 Bacillota bacterium
AGCCGCAGAGGACAGGGGGACGGTTATATCTGTCCCGCAGGAACTTCAACAGCTTTAGTTGCTGTCACTTGGACAGTAGAACCGTCCCCCCTGTCCTATTTTATTCTTTGTCCTTTTTTCCGATGCGCTTTTTCTCGACAACGCCGCATACCGTAAATACTGCACCAAATGCCGTCACAAAGATTGCCGAGCCGTAAGTCGGTACTTTCGGTATCTCGGGATGCAGGGGGTCAATATAGACCGTTACCGCATCTTCCTCTTTCATTGTGAATTTGTTGAAATAATTCAGCGCCGAACTGTAGAGAGTGCCGTTATATTCGTAATCGACATAAGCGCGGTTTTTGTGCTTGCCCATGCCGATACGTGATATAACGGCATTTGTTTCCACACAATCGCTCTTTATTTTTTCGCTGCTCCAAAAAAGAGCCGCACCCAAGGCAATAAACAAAAGCCCTGCAATAATAAAGGCATTCGCACTCCGCTTTCTGCCGTCTTTCGGCTCTTTTATAAATTTCTTAGCCAATCCCATAAAAACTCTCCTTTCATACACCCATATCATACTATAGTATTATTTCTTCTTGAACCATTTTGCTGTATTTGTCTATTTCCGCTTGCCATATTTTTCTTAATCCGTCACTTATAATATCCGCTCGGCCTGCCGCAATAAGTTCTTGTTCTCGCTCCCGAATGGATTTTTTTGAATTTTCGCTTATTATTTCGCTTTTACATTTACCAAAAAATGTTTTGATATTATCGGCGAGAAATGTAGTTTTAAAATTTTTTTCGTGATCGCTAAACAAAATCCCGCCATTATTATTTATTACTATAAAATTCCCAAACGAATCCGAAGCGATCGGTAAAAGATCCCTCTCAGCCCATTCATTGATCTCTAATTTTTCTAAACTTAAAGGGACTTCTCCTATCCCGTAAAAACCTCTTAAATCCGAACTCACTTTATTCATACAAAATTTTGTTTTTGGTGTATATCCGCCATTATATAAAAGTAAAAACTTTTTATGATCTTCGGACAAAGAAACATTATATTTTTGCTCTAAAATTAAAATATCTTCTTCTTTTATTGGATTACTTACCGAAAATTTTGATATTAGCATTTTTGTTACCTCAATATCATGTACACAAAAGAACCGTCCCCGTGTGCACACAGAGTGCTTAAATCGATATTGCATAATTTGTCGGAATGTGTTACAATAACCGTGTTGTCGCTCCCCATACTGGCAACAGAAAGGGGGTCGGAATGTATGAACTCTTGGACGAACTTTGTTTTATCTATCGCAGCGGGTGTTATTGCAAATATCATCTGCAAGTGGCTTGACAGGTAAACGAAAACCGCAGCGGCAATAAGCACGCGGCACTCCCACCGCCGCACAAAAACGGGGGATGAAAAAAGAAAGCGGAGGCACGCAACTGCCTCCGTTTTCTATTGCACGCGCCGGAACGCATGTACTCTTGAACTTGTAAGATTATTATAAACTAATAAGCTCAATATGTCAAGTTTTATCTTGACTTTTTTATTTTATAATATCTCAAAAGAATTATACACTTGTTTTTTTGTACATTATCTGACTACGCTGTCAAGTTCGTCCTCGTCATTGCCGCCGCGCACCGTTACCGAAACGGCATTTGGCAGGCAGACAGCCGTTTGTCCTGCAGTATGCAGAAAGCCTGTATTTATGCACACTTTATCGGGGCAGTCGCTTTCGACAAACCCGACTTTTCCGTCTTTTATCTCAATTTTCACATTCGGCACTTCGGCGGGGCTGTAGACCGTATTTTTATCGAGCGGCAGGGTCGTATAATACTCACCCTTGACGTAAATATCGGCTGTTTTGCCGCCTTTTTGGTTTAAGTTCAAAACGCCCCACAAAATACCGGCCGCCGCAAGAAAGACGGCAATAATGATAAAGTCCGTTTTTTTCACAGTTCAAGCACTTCCGTATTTTCAAGGGCTGTCAGGATAAGCTCGTCAAGCCCCTCTATTTTATGCTGCATACTTTCTATAATGCTCTTTTTGGGCTTTGTTTCGGGGTGTTTTGCGACAAAGACCGTGCAGCAGTCCTCATAAGGACGGATAGAAATTTCGTAGGTTTCTATTTTACGCGCCACATCTATTATTTCCTGTTTGTCCATTGTGCAGAGCGGGCGCAGGACAACAAAATTCTCCGCCGCGCTGTCTATGGCATTTATGGCGTGTAGGGTCTGGCTTGCGACCTGACCGATGCTGTCGCCCGTAACAAGCGCCTGCGAGCCGTTTTTAAGCGCGATTTGGTCGGCGGCTTTAAGCATGGCGCGCTTTAAAAAGATAGTCATTTTTTCGGGCGGTACGCTTTCGTAGATTTTGAGCTGTGTTTCCGTAAACGGCACGATATGAAGCTTTATGCCGCCCGTGTACACCGAAAGGCGCTTTGCAAGGTCGATAACTTTTTGCTTTGCGCGCTCGGAGGTATAGGGCGGGGAGTCAAAGTAGACCGCTTCTATCTCGACACCTCGTCTTGCCGTCAGATAGCCCGCAACGGGGCTGTCGATACCGCCCGACATCAAAAGCGTCGCCTTGCCAGACGTGCCCATAGGCAGACCGCCGCAGCCCGGTATCAGCTTTGTATAAATATAAGCGTTGTTTCTTAATTCTATCATTACGACAAAATCGGGCTCGTGCACATTTACCGACACATTGTCCATATTGTGCAGTATATAGCCGCCTATATCCGCCGAAACTTCGCGGCTTGTCATGGGATAGCGCTTGTTGCTGCGCTTTGTCTCCGCCTTGAATGTGACGGGTTCCGTGCCGAAATGCTCTTTGCAGTGCGCAAGCGCTATATTCCTTAAATTTTCTATCGACTGATCCTCGGTCTCCACGCAGGGGCAGACAGCCGTTACACCCGGAAGCACCGTAACTATCGGTATCACAAGGTCATAGTCAAATTCAAAAGCCTCATTCACCACCAAAAGCCTGCCCTGCTCTTTGTAGACACGGTAGCCCTCGTATGGTTCAAGGCGCTCTATTATCGTCCTGATAAGACGGTTTTCCACTAAATAACGGTTCTTGCCGCGCATCGCGATCTCGCCGTATTTTACAAGTAGTACGTTTCGCATTTTGTTCTCCTATTATTGAATTGACACAGGGATGAGACCCCTCCACCAAACTTCGTTTGGTCCCCCTCCCCTTTCAGGGGAGGCTTTTAAAGCTGCGCCGCACAGCAAATTCCCCTTTCAGTGGCTATTGAAGCCGCGCTGTGCAACAGGCTCCCCTTTCAGTGGCTATTGAAGCCGCGCTGTGCAACAGGCTCCCCTGAAAGGGGAGCTGGCAGGCGAAGCCTGACTGAGGGGTCTGTTCCGTCCGCATTTTATTTACTCTCCATCAACCTTTTAACGGTATCATCAATTTGCAGGCACACCGTTTCAAACTCGCGGTCTACCTGTAAATTTGTAAACCTGAGCACCGTAAGTGAATATTTCTCCAAAACTTCCGTGCGTATCCCGTCATACTTAAGTCCCTCAACGGTAAAATGCTGAGAGCCGTCCGGTTCTATGACCAACCCTGCCTTGGAGCAGTAAAAATCCGTTATATAGCCGCCGACAGGTCTTTGACGGTAAAATTTTACGGGATAGTGTCTTAAATAGTCATACCACAGGTGTTTTTCCTGCGGGGTCATATTTTTTCTTAAACTTTTTGCGTTACCGACCGGATCTTTGCTGTACGAGGTATACTTTTCCATTTTATGCTTCCCTTTATAAAAATAACCGCTTAAAACAAAAGCGGTTATATCTCGATTTTTCTTTTCACTCCGAAAGGTGCGGCAACGTACATATTCACATCCCCGCCTATCTCGATGCCCTTATCCTGCATTATTTCCTTGGAGGTATTAAAAGCGAGCATGGGGGTATTATTTTCGCCGCTTAAATGGCCTAAAATAACATATTTAAGGCGGCTTGAGCAGATATCGGTGAGCACCTTGCCGCAGTTTTCGTTGCTGAGGTGGCCGAAGTCGCCGAGCACACGCCTTTTAAGCGGATAGGGATAGGGGCCGTTATGCACCATATTGACATCGTGATTGCTTTCAAGAAGCAAAAGGTCGCAGTCCTTGCAGTTTTGCATAACATCATCCGTTATATGGCCGATATCCGTAGCTATCGTCAGTGTTTTATCATAGGCATTTATTCTGTAGCCCACGGGCTGAGCCGCATCGTGCGGGATATTGAACGGACAGATAGAAAACTCGTTAAAAGCGCAGTATTCGTTTGCGTAGACCGTTCTTTTATTGCTTTCCCTGATGCTACCTATCTTTTCGGGCATATTTTCCCATGTGCCCTCTGTGGCATAAATGGGTATTTCATAGCGCCTTGACAGCACGCCTATGCCGTCCACATGGTCGTTATGCTCGTGAGTGACAAAAACAGCGTCTATCTCATCGCCCGACACGCCCAGTTCGGCAAGACCCTGTTCGGCCTTTTTGCCGCTTATACCCGCATCTATCAAAATTTTTGTATTTTCTGTTCCTATAAAAATGCAGTTTCCCCTGCTGCCGCTTGCGATAGTGGCAAATTGAATTTTACGCATTTGGTTCCGACACTCTTTCTATATCCGCACCGAGGCTTCTCAGCTTGTATTCGATACGCTCGTAGCCGCGGTCGATATATTTTACATTGCCTATACGGGTCTCGCCCATTGCACAAAGTCCCGCAATGACCATAGCCGCACCCGCACGCAGGTCGGTAGCGCTGACATCCGCGCCGTTTAAAACGGGCTGACCGATAATAACGGCCTTTCTGCCGTCAACGGTAATGTCACAGCCAAGCCTGCGAAGCTCCGTCACATACTGGAAACGGTTCTCCCAGACATTTTCTATCAAAACGCTTGTTCCCTTTGCCCTGCACAAAAGCACAGCCATCTGGGGCTGGAGGTCTGTGGGGAAGCCTGGGTAAGCCATTGTTTTTACATTTATGGCATTCAGATTGCCGTCGGAGACAACGCGGATATAATCGTCGCCCTCTTCTATTTTGCAGCCCGCCTCTTTAAGCTTGGCGGTAAGGCTGTCCATATGCTTGGGAATAAGGTTCGACACCTTGACATCGCCGCCGCACACAGCCGCCGCTATCATATATGTACCCGCTTCTATCTGATCGGGGATAATCATATACTGCGCGGAATGGAGCTTTTCAACGCCCGTGATACGGATAACGTCCGTACCTGCGCCCTTTACCCTTGCGCCCATCATGTTCAAAAAGTTGGCGGTATCAACGATATGCGGTTCTTTTGCCGCGTTTTCTATGGTAGTCACGCCCTCCGCATAAACGGCGGCAAGCATAATATTTATCGTAGCGCCCACGCTTGCGGTATCGAGGAATATGCTTGTACCGACAAGTTTGTCCGCTTTAAGCGAGATAACGCCCTTTTCATAGTCCTCCGAAATTTCCGCACCAAGCGCCTTTAAACCGCTTAAATGCAGGTTTATGGGACGTGAGCCGAAGTTACAGCCGCCCGGCAGAGCCACAACAGCCTGCTTAAAACGGCCGAGCAGTGCGCCCATAAGATAGTAGGAAGCTCGCATTTTGCGCACATCCTCGCTGTCTGCATGAAAATCGTTTATTTCGGTTGCATCTATTCTGAGTGTCTGTTCATCTATAAATTCGCACTTTGCGCCAAGTCCGTTCAAAGTTGTGACATAACTTCTTACGTCGGCAATACGCGGAAGATTTTCTATTACGGAAACCCCCGCCGCCATTATTGCCGCAGGGATTATGGCAACAACGGCATTTTTTGCGCCGCTTACCACGACTTCGCCGTTAAGTTTGCGCTGTCCTCTTATATAAAGACGTTCCAAACGAGTTCACACCTCTCAAAAATATATAAAAACTTTGCTTCAACAAAAGTTCGGGATATTGCTTCTTTATTTCCAAAGGGCAGTTCGCCCCATAATTGCATATAGATACAGTATATCACGTTTTTCGGCATAATAAAAGTGTTTTTTTTGGAATTATGCCGATTTTTGTGATTTTTATTTTATAATTACATGTTTTTAAAAAAAGGTTTTGCGCCTTTGGTTATTTTGTACAAATTTGTCTGTCTGCGCGGTCTTTTGCGGTTATTGTGTAGGTAAAATACAGCCACATGAAAGTATAGACAAGCGCATGAGTCGAAGTTATAAGCGAGGGCAGCATGGTATACTTAGGCGGGGCAGCCATAATGGTCGCACTGTAGGCAAGCACGCTGAAAGTGACCGAAACTGCCGCAAACTTGATATACTTTGGCGAAAGAAAGCTAAGGCAGATAAGCAGCATATCCATCGGATAGGCATATCTTTCGTGCATGGAGGGCAAAAACAAAAGCAGCGCCCAGATGAACCATACGGCGGTATGCAGATATTCCTCGCCCGTTTCTATCCTTTTTTTGTCGGAAACGATGACATACAGCCCCAAACCCACAACAACGGCGGATATAAGCAGTGCCATATTGTAAAAATCCAGTGCATTGCCCAGCAGATACCAAAAACTCGGAAAATCGTTGTACATCCATTTGTGCGAATTTACCTGGAGCCCGAACACGCCGAATGCCGCAAGCAGATCTCTGCCCTTTATATAGGCAACAATGCCCGACAACCAGTAAACAAAGGCCGTTATGCCGAAATTGGCGGCGCTGAACTCCTTTTTGGTAAAGTAAAGGCCGAGAATAAGCGGCAGGATAAAAATGCACTGCATTTTAAAAGAAAACGCAAGCCCGTACATTACAAAGGCGCGCACAAATCTTTTTTTGTACATATACATGACAGTCATTATCATAAAATACGCAAGTATGGAGTCGCACTGACCCCAGTATGCGGAATTGAGCACGACCGTCGGCAGGAACAGCGCCACCGCATACACACAGTTAAACAAAAATGTAAATCTTTTTTCTTTTTTTATCTCGCACACCAGTGTAGCCGCCGCAAATGCCATAAAATAGTCAAAAACGACCGAAAACAGCTTGTACTGGTATACGCAGGGGATATTTATGTATGTCATGAGCGATATTATCGTCTGATAGATAAGCGTGTAGTTGCCCACCTGACCCGACAGCGCATCAAGGCCGCCGCCCGCCTTTATCTCGTTAAACCACGGCATAAGAAACAGACCCATATCGCAGCCCACAAAATTAAACCCGTACAGCCGCGCCATAAGCCCGAGAAATGTTATTACAACAAAAAACAGCAGATTTTTTTCCTTTAAAATTACTTCTATTAATTTTCTTTCAAACTGAGGCATTGCCCTTCACCTTTCAAATATATATTCCTTAAATTTTATTGTATCATTTTATTGTAGTTTGTGCAAGAAAAATCACAATTTTTTTGCTCTGCATAAAAAAAAGACAAAAAAAGAGGGCTGAAGCACCGATAAGTGCGACAGCCCTTATATGAGGAAAGGTTTGGAATATTTATGAAAAGAAATTTTTATTTTTTAGCTTAATGCCGTTACTTTTGCGCTTACCGTGCCGCTTGCTATCTTTGTGCCGCCCGTTATCGTGCCGCCCGTTGCGTAGCCGTTTGCATCGAGTGTGCCGCTGTACGTGCCGCCCGAATAAAGGGTGTAGGTGTTGCCCGCGGTGATAAGATCGCTGCATAGGGAGACAGGGGGACGGTTATATCTGTCTCGGCTGAGACAGTAGAACCGTCCCCGCTGTCTCCTCGTCCTCCCTGTCCTTTCAAAAAAAGAGGCTGAAGTTCCGTATAAGTGCTTCAGCCTCTTTTATGAGGAAAGGTTGGGAATATTTATGAAAAGAAATTTTTGTTTTTTAGCTTAATGCCGTTACTTTTGCGCTTACCGTGCCGCTTGCTATCTTTGTGCCGCCCGTTATCGTGCCGCCCGAAGCGTAGCCGTTTGCATCGAGTGTGCCGCTGTACGTGCCGCCCGAATAAAGGGTGTAGGTATTGCCCGCGGTGATAAGATCGCTGCCTATGATAACTGCCTGTGCGGTGGTTTTTACCGTGAAAGTCGCGACCACATTTCCGCTTGCATCGGCAAGGGTGAGCTGTGTGCCTGCGCCGTAAGTTCCGCCTGTTGTGCCGCCCTGTTGCTGCTGACCGGGTCTGCCGCCCATGCCGCCGCCGGGGCCGCCCATGCCCATGCCGTTTATGCCATAGGTCACGATATAGCCGCTGCTTGCCGTCGGGCTTTCCGCCATGCCGCTGCTGCCGACCGAGAACACCGTTCCGCCGTTATAATAGAAACCGTCGCCGCTCTTGTCGCCCGTGTCGATAGAGGTATCGCCGTTGCTTGTCGGGCCGTTTACAAGAAGCACACCGCCGTTCATATATATCTTGCCGTTGCTGTCCACGCCGTCGCCGCTCGAAACAGAGTTCTCGCAGTAGATATAGCCGCCGTTTATCTCGATATAGCCGTCCGCGTTTGTATTGAAGCCGCCCTGTGACGAGCCGTCATTTCCTCCCGCGGCATTGATATTGTCGTCACTTGAATAAAGTGTCAGTTCGCCGCCGTTTATATATATCTTCTCGGCCTCGATACCCTCGTAGCTCTTTGTCACATTAAGGGTACAGCCGTCATTTATCGTCAGAACAGAATCCGCATGAACGCCGTCATCCCCCGCCGAAAGTGTAATATCCGCGTTTGCAATGGTTATCGTGCCGTTTGTATGCAGACTGTCATCCGTAGAATTTACGGTTATATTTGCGCCGCCGTCAATTATCAGATTGGTGTCGGATTTTATGCCCTTTGCGGAGATGTCGGCTGTCGTATTGCCGGCATAGCCGCCGAAATTAAAGCCGCCGCCCTGTGTATTGGAACTGCTTATCGCGCCCGTTGTGGTAATATTCATCACGGCCGCGCCGTTTATCGTCAGGTCGGAAGCCGCCTGTATCGCATCACAATAGCTCTTTACCGTGATATTGCCGCCCGTTATTTCTATCGTGCCGACCTTGGTGTGTATGCCGTCATAATTGTAGGTCTCTGTGTCCGCCGTACCGCTCGGGATGACCGTCACATCAAGCGTACCGCCCGAAACAATGATATTGCCCGCCTTGGTAAAAATGCCGTCGTCCGTGCCGTTTATCGTGATATTGCCGTCCTCAACAATGACATCGCCCTTGGTGCAGCGTATGCCGTCGCCCTCGGCAGATGTCAGATTTAAAGTGCCGCTCTTCACGGTCACGGAATCCGATCCCTTTATTGCGTTATCCACGGAATTTACGGTCAAAGTCAATTTCTGGATGACCACTTCGTCCTTGCCGCTCACGCCGTTTGCATAGTTGCCGTTTATGGTAAGCTCTCCGCTGCCCTTTAATTTAAGTCCGTCATGTGAGAACACGCAGGCATCGGGCTCGTCCGTTGTCGTGACTGTGCCGTCCTCCGCCGTTTCCGTCTCAAATTCTGTGGGTGTGCCGTCCGAAAGGGTGTTTGTCGTGCCCTTTTTCGCACTTATGTCAATATCGCCGTTTAAGCCGTATACGGCAGGGCCGCTTGTATTGGTGATATTTACGCCGTTAAAATCAAGTTCGACATTGTTTGATGTGTACTTCTCCTCAACATCAACTATTATCTGTCCGTTGCTCAGCGTACCGACAACATTGTATGTGCCGGGGGCTGTTATCGTCACTTTGTTTGCCGCATTGTCAATGACAACGCCGCCCGTGCCGCTGTAGGTGCTTGCGCCGTCCGCAAGAACTATATCGCCCTCAAAAACCGCATCCGCATCGCTCGCCGCCGACTCTATCGGGAAGACAACATTCTCGTCAAGGACTTTCTGCATTATCATTGCCGCATCACTCGCCGTCAGAGCTTCGTCTCCGTCTGCATTCACTATGGACATATAATCTGTGACTGCCGTTTCTATCGGCATTACCGTCTTTTCGTCAAGGACTTTCTGCAAAACAAGAGTCGCATCACTCGCCGTCAGCATCTTGTCCGCATCCGCATCGCCATACGGATAGTCCGCCGCATATACCCCCGCCGACATGGCCGCCGCAGCCGCCAAAGCCAGCAAGGCACTTAATTTATGTTTCATGGTTTCTCCCTCCATTACAGGTCTTTTTGTTTTTACGTGTCCTATAATAACAGGTGTAAATTAAAGGGTATTTTGTAATTAATTAGAAGTTGGTTAGAAATGAACCGGAAAGCCAACACATAAAATCTGCAAAAATCTGATATAAAACACATAAAATCTGCAAAAATCTGCAAAAAACACATAAAATCTTATAGAAAACACATATCCAAACATGGTACAATAGTATTGTGAAAAATATTCAAGAACCAAATAACCAATAATCAATAATCAAAAAAACCAAGAACCGATACCCTCGGTTCTTTTTTTATGTCTAAAAGGAGGAGAAAATATGGAAGGGTGGATAAAATTACACCGAAACTTGGTAAACTGGGAATGGTACAAGGATGCAAACGCATCGAAGGTATTTATGCATCTGCTGCTTTGTGCGGTGTTCAAACCGACAAGGTGGGCGGGAACGGAATTACAGCCGGGGCAGTATGTCTGCACGAGAAAGAAGCTGAGCGAGGACACGGGGCTGTCGGAGTCGCAGGTCAGGACGGCACTTGCCAAGCTTAGCGAAACCGGAGAGATAACGGTAGGCACGACCAAGAAACACACGCTTATAACCATAGTAAAATACGGCGTTTACCAAGGCGAGGACAAGTTCTGCCGCCAACAGACCGCCAATGACCCGACCGAAAACAGCCAACAGACCGCCAACGGGATAATCACATCCCCCAAAAATGAGGTTCAACCCGAAACATCGCCGACAAATAACCAACAAACCGCCCAAGCAAACCCGCATAATGACAGCGTTTGCGGGAATGATGCACCAAAAATCGACCAAAAAACCGCCAATGAGAACATTACATCGCAAAAAACCGATGCCGCGCCCGAAACATCGCCAATAAATAGCCAAAAAACCGCCGATAAAACACAATATTTCAACCCAAACTTTATTTACGGAAACCCGCCTGTTTACAGGCTTAAAGTATGCAATACCGAAAAAGGCCGCCCGAAAGCCGCCAATAAATCGCCGATAAATGACCAACAAATCGCCAATAAATCGCCAATAAATCGCCAACATAATAAGAATGATAAGAATGATAAAAATATAAAGAATGATAAGAAAGATAAGAATGATATCATTTCTTTTGAGGGAAGGAGCTATGTCTATAATACCTCTTTTGATCACGAGGGTCTGGAGGACGAGATACAGGATATAAAATGCGGGGTGTTCTATCAGCTGTACATACAAAACATTGGACGAACGGGACTGAACAGATTTGCAAAAAAGGCATTGTTGGGAGAACCGCAGGTTATGAGACATCTTGTGAATAGGGGATTTTTTGTGCCCGCGGGGGAAATATAAGACGGGGTTTGGGGGATAAAGAGCCTGCCGCAAACAAAACCGCCCGCCGTTTATTGTCGGAGTTGCTCCCGTTTGTTATCTCAAAGACAGCGGGGACGGTTCTATCTGTCCCATGCGTAACAATAGCACTATCCCTCTGTCTCTACGTTCGGGACAGTAGAACCGTCCCCCTGTCTCCTTGCATAAAAAACAGGACTGAAGCACCATAAGTGCAACAGCCCCGTTTGGGTTGGTTATTACTTTATACTATCAAAATCAATAGTATCATTTACTCCGTTCAGTTCGGCATCAGTAATGGCAATGCTTGTACTAATAATATCTTCCGGAGAAAAAGTGGTAATATCTATTTCCGGACTATTGTATAAACTTTTCAATTCTTTAACCTCCTCTTATTCAGCTGTCTCAACAACAGCAGAAACTGTATTTACTGCTGCAACAACTTCGTCTGTTGTTGCGGAACCGGTGTTTGTTATCTTGTATGCGTATACATAATCTGCTTCATCCCCGCCAAATGCTTTTGCATTGAACTGATTATTGTCATCAAACTTAACAGAAGTGTATACATTGCTGGAAGTTGCAACTATTTCGTCTTTTGAGTTCTTGATATTTACAATTTTGTTTGCAGGATCTTCAACATCAGCATAACCGATTGTTGCCACTGCATAAATGTTACCATCGTTTACAAATGCAGAAAGTTTACCGGTTGCATTGGATATTATTGTGTCGCCGTCTTTTGTAAAGGTCACACCATAAAAAGTCGCTTTACTTCCTGACGTAACATAACAATAAACAATATCTCCCTCATTAACCGTCACTTCTGTATATTTAAGTTCTCCCTTTACATCTTTGTAATCGGCAACAGCAGTATAATTACTACCCGAAAGTTTACTAACAACAAGTTCTTTACCGCTGCTTCCGGTATCACCTGCCGAAGCATACACGCCAATTTTTCCATTGCCTTGCGCCGTTACCTTCAATGTCCAACCGGAAACAGGTATCTGATCATTCTTTGCATTACTATTAGAACTGTTTTGAGCTGCATTTTTGCCCTGCAAACCCGTGCTGATTATTCTTCCGTTTTCAAAAGCCCCGCCATTTTTTTTGACATTTACTGTTGGGTCAATAATTTCAACTCCATCTGTCATAGCAGCAGTTAAAGAGTCTTCACTGTCAAATACTTTAGCATAAGATTTTAACTGAAGCATTGTAACATTTATTGTGCTACTGTCACTTGCAACAAATGTTTGAGTAACATAATCGTCAGCTTTCACAGTATATGTCAAATCTTTGTATAAAGAATACTGCCCGGAAACCGGAACTATTTCTGCTCCATCTCCATTGTATATTTTAAAATCGCTTATAGCATTTGCCCCATCAGTAACATTTACTTCATAAACGGCACTGACTAATTTGATATCGTTTAAAACCGCCTTATAAAAACGTATACCAGGATTACTAAATAAAATTTTATGTTCGCCCGGAGTTTCAAAAGTAATACTAATAGGCTCGACACTTGTTGCATTTTTATTTCTGTCATAATCCACAGATATTGTCGATGTCGGCTTAACACCATCAATAGTACTTACAGAAGAACCAGAACTGCTATTCTCTCTTAAAAGATAAAGCTTAACCTCTGCATTACTTCCCGATGTTTTAATTTTCAACGAATCTAATTTATTTCCACTTTTATATGAATACTGTCCCTTAACAGCACCCGTTGAACCATCACCCGTAGTAAATATTGCATCTTCAAAAGCACCAACATAAGCATCCGAAGTACTTGTCTGAGATTTTGTCCACCCTGAACTTTCTTTACCAAATTCCAACCATGTGGGAATTTCATCAGCTTCACTGCTTGCAGATGGCATAAATGTATAATCTATTTGTTCCGCAAATGCACACACACTACTCAACGCTAACGCACTTGCCATAACTCCGGCGCATACGAAAGCCTTTGTTAAAAAGTTTTTCATTTTAAATTTTTCCTCCTTGTTACATTGTTTTAGTTACTGCGCACAAGCATCACTTATGCGCACGGGACGGCAACAACACTCCGCTTTGCTCCGTGTTGTTGGTGCGGCATTCGCCGCACTATGGCTACACCTAAAAAATCACTTATGAAAGCGAGCTTTCAACGTGTTTTTTTATGCGTATCCACCGTCCCTCTCATTATAATTTGCAAATTAACCAATCATTAACGGAGATTGATAAGCCGAATTTACCCTTATCCTCCTTTCAATAGTTATGTACCGCCGAATATGCGCTACAGCGGCGGATTATATATACCGTTGATATCGGGCTGCAGAACCGACAAACGGCAGATGCCGAATTGATAGGGTGTGAGAACACCTGCAGCATTATTTTATCCGAAATCTTAATTGCAATAATATATACTTTATTGCGCATTAATGATATTAGGATAAAATCCACAACTTTATAGTATAATTATAACTATTTATAGGCAGATTGTCAAGAATAAAGCTTGATATTTGCTCATTATAACAAAATTCATAAAAGTATACATTAAGACAATACAAAAAAGCAATAGATATGAGGGAGATTTTAAAGCAGGAGAAGCAGGGGAATTTTTACCGGTTGTCATTGCTAAAGACAGCGGGGACGGTTCTATCTGTCCCATTCGCGACAACAACACCACCCCTCTGTCTCTTCATTCGGGACAGTAGAACCGTCCCCCTGTCTCCAATGTCATCAACTTAAGAACTGTATCAATGAATATATCGGTTTTTATACCACATTATAAAGGTGTTCCTTTAGGTGTGTGCCGCGTAATTGTTGTTTTTGATTGTACGCAGTAACTGAAAGCTGTCCCTTTAGGCTTGTGCCGCTTCAGCGGAAAGTGGCGCCGCTTGCGGCGTCGAAAGGGTAAATACCCCCGAGAGAAACCACCCTTTCGTCAGCCTACGGCTGCCACTTTCCCTAAAGGGACAGCTTCTTATACTGCATACCAGTAGTATTGTAAATCCTTAAGTTGATGACATTG
>JAFUAF010000012.1 GCA_017460805.1 Bacillota bacterium
CTTCTACACGAAGTCCGCAAACCCTTCCACCGCAAGCGGTCCCCCTACCCCTCCCGGGCGGAGCCCTCCGGGCGTGAGCCTAAAAGGGCAGGCAAGGACGACAGCCCGTTCCTTCAATAGCTGCGACGGGAGTTTCTTGGTTCCCGATAGTCCGGTAACTGCGGTGCGCGTTTCTTGGCTCCCATCGTTAGGGGAGCTGTCAGCCGCCATTTTATCGGCTTTTGACAAAAAACTACAACGGCTGACTGAGGGGTTTGCGGGCTTCGGATAGAAGCCCTCTGCTATAGCCATTATCTCCCCGTCAAATTATCAATTTATCAGTCACAACATTATATGCACTTCTTGCTTGTCAGACATCAATTATGTTTGCCCCGAAATCCGATAATTATTCATTTTATTGTCCGTAAGTTGGGACAATAAACGCAAAACGAAAGTTTTTTCGAAAAATTTTCAAAAATATGTTTGACAAATCCTGTTTTATTTTGTATAATGACATTACAGCAAACAAATTTTCGATATATCTAAACAATAAGGAGTGTATACCATGAAACAAAATACTATTTTTATAAAAATTATGTTCGGTTGTTCGATAACATCCGTTATACTGTTTTCCGTATTTTACATTTGGGGCTTATATAACTGCAGCGATTTTTATGCACTGCTTGACTGCACGCTACCCTTCTTCTTCTCGTCTGTATTTTCGGTCATAGGTTTCGGCTATGCTCAGTATAGATACTCTGTCGAAAATGACGCGGCGGAGGTACACAAGCACGCTCACGAAAAAATGCACACAAAGGACAAAAGCAAAAACTACGAGCGCAGATATATCATCAAGACCTATGGCAGAAACGGAAGCTACCAAACAAAACAGATAAATATGCGCGGCGACTACGGTCTGCTTAAAAGCGCATGATACCAAGCTTTTTTCATAATATCCTTTTTAAAAAGGGCACACATTTCAACCGATCCCCGAAATGTATGCCCCTTTTTTATATCATCCAGCTTGACAGATACTTGTTTTTAAGCCTGCCTTTCTGTACTTTGCCCCAACCGAGGGGATAGCCGTCCACGCAAACGAGCGCCCAGCCGTCGGCACAGTCCACATTAAAACTCTCGCCGCGCATATACCGCTGCAAGCCGTCGCTTTCAAGCGAAAAATCGACCGTCAGCTTTGCATCCTCCTTTTTGAGTGCCATTGCAAGCGCCTGCGACGGTTCAAAACGCTTTGTCTTTAAATCTCCCAGATACAGACCGCTTCTCATCACGCGAAGCCCTTTAAGTCCAAGCCCCAAAGGCACCATAAGCACCTTTTCGCCGTGTATAAGCAGATGCTTCTTCGACATATCCACATTCAGAAACTTGTCCGCAAAGTCATAAAAATCGGTCAAAGCCTTGTCTTTCGCCCTGTCCTCGGGCTCATAGTTCTCAAGCATCGGCGCGCCGTCTTTCTTTTGCAAAAGACAGATAAAATGCCCCTCGCCGTGTATCTTGTGCGGCCACAGCCTGCCCGCCTTTTTAAATTGCTCCCCTGCACCGCTCCATTCTGGTCTGCCGTCGGAAAAACCCTTGCTTTTATCTATTTCAAGCACCTCATAATACGGGTGTTTATCCAAAAACTCCTGTAACATTCCCTCGTTTTCCTCGGGCGCAAAAGTACAGGTGGAATACGCTATCACACCGCCATTTGCAAGCAGTCTGTCCGCATGGTGGAGAATTTCTCTCTGAAGCCCCTGACAATATTCCGTCTTATGGCTTTCCCAGCTTTTGACCGCCGCCTCATCCTTTCGGAACATACCCTCGCCGCTGCACGGAGCATCCACAATAATTTTATTAAAAAACGCGGGCAGCTTGTACGCCAGTCTTTCGGGGCTTTCATTGGTTATAATGCAGTTGGGTACGCCGCAGACCTCGACATTTTTCAAAAGCGCCTTGCACCTGCTCGCACTTATATCATTGCTGACTATAATGCCCTCGCCGCCGAGTTTTGCCGCCGCCTGTGTGCTTTTGCCGCCCGGGGCTGCACATAAGTCAAGCACCCTGTCGCCCCTCTCCACGGGCAAAACAGCGCCCGTTGACATAGCGGACGGCTCTTGTATATAGAAAAGACCCGCATTGTAATAAGGGTGTTTTGACGGGCGGACATCATCGCCGTAATAAAAGCCCGTTTCGCACCACGGAATAGGCGAAAGTTCGAAAGGCAGTTTTTCTTTCAGTTCCTCGGGGCTTATTTTAAGCGTATTTGCACGCAGACCGTAATATCTGCCATGCTCGAAACTCTTTAAATAATCGTCGAATTCGCCGCCTAAAAGCCCCTGCATTTTTTTCGTGTATTCTATAGGTAAGTCCATTTTATTCCTCTTTGTAAAGTGTAACTATGGTTTTGAACAAGTCGCCGTCTATCACTATCTCCAGCGTGCCGCCGTGCAGTTCGACAATGCTTTTGGCTATCGAAAGCCCAAGTCCCGAGCCGTCCGTGCTTCGCGACACATCGCCGCGCTTGAAGCGCTCAAAAAGTTCCGCACCGTTAAAATCCAACGGATAGTTCGAGATATTTTTAAAAGTGATAACGACCTTTTCCTCAAATTCCTGAAGGTTTATATAACCGCGTGTGCCCTTTGGCGAATATTTGAGGATATTGGTAAGCAGATTATCGAAAACACGCCACATACGCTGTCCGTCCATATTGATGATTATGGGGTGTTCGGGCAGTTCCACACGGAATTCTATCCCCGACTGCGTTATCTTGTAATCCAGTTCGCCAAGTGTCTGTCTGAGTAATGATACCACATCCGACGGCATCTTTTCAAGCTTCATTTGTCCGCTGTTTAATTTCGATGCTTCAAAAAGGTCTTGTATAAGCACATTAAGGCGTTTTGCCTTGTCGTTTGCTATATCTATATATTCCTTTGCCTGCTCATCCTTTATATCCAACGCCTTTAAAAGCGCAAGATAATTGATAATAGAAGTCAGAGGCGTTTTAAGGTCATGCGAAACATTGGTTATAAGTTCGGTCTTAAGCCTTTCGCTTTTTATCATCTCTTCAAGGTTTGCGCGCAGACCCTCGTTTACATGATTAAGGTTGTTTATCGGTTTTGAAAATGCGCCCTTTTCTTCGGGTATAACGCTTATGTTGCCGTTCGCCATTTCTCTGATATAATATTTTAATTTCGAGGTGTTGTTGATATATTTGAACACTATCCACAGCACAAGGCAATACAGACAATAAATACAAAGTGCAAACACCGCATTTATAGCAGGAGCATTTGAAGCATACAATACAAGCGGGAAAAGCGGCAGTATCCACATAACGATTATTATTACGTTAAAACACATCACAAGCTGTTCGTTTGCCTTTGCCGCTATGCTCATATCCCGCAGGAAACTTTCGGCAAGCCTTGCTTCGGGCTCGTCGTTAAGACAAAGAATTCGTCTGAAATACTTTATAACGTGCTCAAAGCCCATTATCACTATAACAAATGCAGCCGCTGCAGAAAGCACACGAAAAGCTATTCCCGTGATATTTACGCTTGCCGCAAGGTACGACAGCGTATAATTGCGGTAAAGCATACGCCTGTAGAAATACATTACTATAATTATAAAGGAAATTATCTTTAATGTAAGAGGCAGCTGCATATAATAGCCGAATATCCTTTCACGGAAAGATACCAGCTCGCTTCTTTTATTGAGCAGTATATAAAGCAAAAGTATTATACCCGTCACATAAAATATCACAGGCAGATACATTGACGAAATGACCTTGTTTACGGTGTAAAGACGATAGGTGTAGTTTATCTCGTCCGTCATGCTCTGGCTCAGCCCCGCCACGGGCAAGGAAATAAGGCAGATATAATTCTGCTTTGCAAACGAAAGATTAAGTGCCTCGCCGTTAAAGGCCTCGTCAAAGATATTGTCGCTCATCTCCACATAGTCGTAATACTTCTCGTCAAAAATATCCTCCGTATTCGTTGCGATACAGATACCCATTCTTTTATCGTAAAGATAAAAATGCAGGTCGTGCATGGCGGAAAGATAATTTTCCACATTACGATAGTTTTCAAGCGCTTCGGAAAGGAGCTTGCGGCGCTCGGACGGGTCTTCCAATTCGGAATAGTCCGCGCTGTAAAGTTCCTCGGGATAAGGCACTTTTGCCGACAGCAGCGAAAAATTCTCGTTTTCTTCATTGATCTGCGTTTTTACATCCCCGCGGTCAACATAGTCGGCATCGCTCTCCACCTCACGGCCGAAAATATCCACAACAGGCGTATTCTGCGCCGTGCCGCCCTCGCGGGCAATATAGTTGTTAAGGCCGTTGAGATAGTCAACAGCCGCATCCTCATCAAAATTTTTATAATATATATAATACCGCTGCATATTTTTGGCAAGCCGCACCACACTGTCCCGAATAGCGGCATTGTCGTGGATATAGCCGTTATTCGGCATTACGCTTTCAAGGCTGACCACAAAGCCGCAGGCCATACAAAGCCAGATAACGACTATAGTAAAATATGCGGATAATTTATTTGGAGATCTTGTATCCAACACCCCACACCACCTTTAAATAAATAGGCTCTTTAGGATTTACCTCTATTTTTTCGCGTATGCGCCTTATATGTACAGCTACCGTGTTTTCACTGTTCAAAAACGGCTCGTTCCAGACTTTTTCATATATCTCTTCTATGGAAAAAATAGTGTCGGGGTTCTCCATAAGAAGCTGCAATATTTTGAATTCTATGGGTGTAAGCTTTATCGGTACATCGTTAAGGGTCACTTTTTTGGTCTTTTTGTTCAGATAAAGGCCGCGGATAAAAAGCTCGTCCTGGGTCTGCTGAAAACTGCCGAATTTGGTATAGCGCCTTAAATTGGATTTTACCCTCGCCACCAGTTCAAGAAAATTAAAGGGCTTTGTTATGTAGTCATCCGCACCTATATTAAGCCCAAGCACAACGTCCTTGTCCTCGGATTTTGCGGAGAGTACGATGATCGGTATCTCCTTGCTCTGGCGTATTTTTAAAATGGCGTGTATGCCGTCCATTTCGGGCATCATAAGATCCATTATTATAAGGTGTATATCGGGCTCACGCTCCAGTATCTCCAGTGCCTCTTTACCGTTTGATGCCTTGTACACCTTCATTTGTTCGTTGGTAAGATATATTTCTATGGCGTTGAGTATCTCTTTGTCGTCGTCCGCCGCTAAAATTTTGTATTCCATAAACGCACCTCCCTGTTATTTTTATTATACCTCAATTATCTTAACAATTATAAGATAAAAATATTAATTTTTTCTTAAATATTTCCCTTATTTTACAGTATATCACATAATTGAACAGATTACAAACATAAATAATGCCCTTGCGGTCGGGTCTGCTTGATCTTTCCACAAAAAAACTGCCTTTTTTATTTGCGGCAGTTTTTTATATGTTCGGTTATTTTTCTGTAAACACTCATGCGCATGGTAAGATAGCAGGCAGTACCGCCTATAACATTTGAAATGGGCTCGGCAAGAAAAACACCCTTTACGCCGAAGCCTACGGCAGGCAGCAGAAGAGTAAGCGGAACAACGATTATCGCCTTTCTTAAAATAGAAAAGAAGATCGCGTGTTTTGCATCCCCGAGTGCCTGAAACGTGGATTGTCCCGAAAATTGCAGCGCCATAAACACAAAGCCGAAGAAATAAAGTTTCAGCATACTTATGCCGTACTGTGCCATTTGTGCATCGTCCGAGAAAATATTGAACCAGAACATCGGGAAAATTATAACAAGCAGCCATGCAAGCGCCGTATAGCCCGACCCCATAAAGGTATTGAAACGTATGCCGTCTTTTACCCTTTGGTAGTCCCTTGCACCGTAATTAAAGCTTATAACGGGCTGTGACCCGCTTATTATGCCGTTTATCGGCAGCATAAAAATTTCCCTTACCGAGTTTGCTACGGTCATTATACCCACATATATATCCCCGCCGTATTTTTGCAAGGTGGAGTTGCACGCCACCTGAACAAAGCAGTTTGTACCCTGCATAATAAAATTTGACATACCGAGTTTGGTTATGTTTTTGGCGATATTTTTTTCAAGGCGCATATTTTTTATTTCAAGCGGGATAACGGTCTTTTTGCCGAACAGAAACCCAAGCACCCAAACTGCGGAAACAGCCTGACTTATCACACTTGCAAGCGCCGCACCCGACACACCGAGCCCGAATACAAAAATAAATATCGGGTCAAGTATGATATTTACCACAGCGCCGATTATTATGGACAGCATGCCCGTCCCTGGAAAGCCCTGCGCGCTTATATATCCGTTCATGCCCGTTGTTGTCATGGAAAACACCGTGCCTATCAGATAAATTTTAAGGTATCTGCCTGCGTATACAAAGGAGTCCTCGCTTGCGCCGAAGGCAAAAAGTATCGGTCTGAAAAATATGTACCCAAGTATCGTCAATATGACCGAGCTTATCAGCAAAAGGATGAACGAATTGCCCATTATCCTGCCCGCGCGGTCATTGTTGCCCGCACCCCGCTCTATGGAGAACAGCGGCACACCGCCTGCGCCGAACATCGTTGTAAACGCCATTATAAGCGTCACAACGGGAAATGTCAGCCCGACACCCGTCAGCGCCAGACTGTGCCCCTCGCCCATGTGGCCTATATATACCCTGTCTATTACGTTGTATAAAAGCTGTACCAGCTGTGCTACCGTCAAAGGCACCGCCTGCGTGATGATACACCGCCAGACAGGCCCTTTTGAAAAATCGACCTTGCTTCTTTTTATCATTTGCTCATTTCCTTTCGGTATAATTATACTCCCGAAAGCCGAATAATTCAATCTGTTTTTAAGCAAATGGGCATTTCTGCCTTTCTTGCCAAAATTTTACGACAGCCGCACACGGTTTTTATATGCTTTTTCGGCATATCCAACGGCATTTTTTATTAATTTATGTAGATAAAAATTTTATTTTCAGCCGTTTGTTTTTACAAAATATTTTCTTAATATTGTGCATTATATTTATGTGGCTTTTTGTACATAATTAAAAGTGATAAAAAAACTAAAGCGGAGAAAAGCCATGTACAACGAAAAATTTATTATAAAAAAAGCGGCGCCTTTATCGGGAACGGTAAAGGTAAGCGGCAGTAAAAATGCGGCGCTGCCTATACTTGCGGCAGCACTTTTATGTGAGGAGGAGATACAGCTTGAAAACGTCCCCAATTTAAGCGATATAAGCGTAATGCTTGAACTTTTGACGGGTCTTGGAGCAAAAGCGGAAAGAAACGGCAAAAACCTGAAAATTTGCTGCAAAAGTATAACCAATAATGTCCCCGATTATGAAACCACAAAAAAAATACGCGCTTCATTTTTATTGGCGGGCGCACTTCTGGGACGGTTCGGCAGCTGTTCAATGCCAATGCCCGGCGGCTGCGGCATAGGGCTGAGACCCGTTGACCTGCATTTAAAAGGATTTTCCGCAATGGGCGCAAAAATCAGCCTTGAACACGGGCTTGTGCATATCGAGGCGCAAAATCTGACAGGCGGCAGCATTTACCTTGATTTTCCGAGTGTGGGTGCTACCGAGAATATCATCCTTGCCGCAGTCCTCGCCGAAGGAACAACTTTTATTTACAACTGCGCCACAGAACCCGAAATAGTAGACCTTGCCAATTTTATAAACCTGATGGGCGGAAAAGTAGAGGGCGCAGGCACGGACAGCATTACCGTTCACGGTGTCTATGGTCTTCACGGCTGTAAAAGCCGCATTATGCCCGACCGCATAGAAGCAGGCACTTATATGCTTATGGCGGCCGCCGTAAAAGGCAGCGACCTTACAATAACCAATATAATACCGCAGCATCTGAGCCCCGTTATCCACAAGCTGAGCGAAACGGGCGTACAGATAATAACGGGCGACAACTATATAAAGGTAAATTCAAAAAACGATATCAGAAATACGGATATAAAGACCCTGCCCTATCCGGGTTTTCCGACAGATATGCAGGCGCAGTTCATGGCGCTTATGACAACGGGCAGCGGCAGCGGGATAATACGCGAGACTGTTTTTGAAAACCGTTTTATGTACGTTGCGGAGCTAAACCGCATGGGCGCGGATATAAAAATAGACGGCAGAAGCGCCGTTGTAAACGGGGTACACAGGCTGAGCGGCACAAATGTCAAGGCAACCGACCTGCGTGCGGGTGCGGCACTTATCACGGCGGCGCTTATGGCGGAGGGAACGACCGAGATAGGCGAGATACAGCATATAGACCGCGGCTATGAAAATATAGAGGAAAAACTGCGCGCAATAGGCGCAGACATACAGCGGATACGCGAAGAATAGAAAGGAAATGAATATGAAAAACAATGCACCGATATTTGCACTTACACTTTACGGACTTACAATGCTTATATGGCTTTGTGCCAACCTGCACAGCGACACGCCCGTTTATGCGGAAATGCCCGCTGTGACAAACGAAATTCAGGCCGAAGCACCGACAGAGGCGACAACGGAGACAGAGATACAGACAACGACCGCTTTTGTACCGTCTTTTTCCGTGCCGTCAAAGCTTGAAAAATACGTTATAGGCGTAACGGCGGCGGAAATGCCCGTTTACTTTCATCCCGAGGCATTGAAAGCACAGGCGGTAGCCGCACGTACCTATGCCATGCGCGAATATCTTGCCGATAATAATGTCGATCTTTTAAATATCGGTCAGGCGTATCTGTCCGAGCAGGAGATGCGTGAACGCTGGGGCGCGGATTTTGACGAGAACTACCGCAAAATCAAACGCGCCGTTACCGATACCGAGGGCGAGCTGCTTTTGTATGACGGCGAACCGATACTTGCGGCCTTTTGCTCCGCAAGCGGCGGCATGACCGAGCAAAGCGAAAATGTGTGGGGTACGGCTCTTCCGTATCTGAAAAGCGTAGATTCGCATTATGATAAAAAATCTCCCGTGTATATGCAGAATGTGAGTGTGGAATACAGCCTGCTCTCTTCTTATTTGAAAATCAAGGATGCTTCCGATATCCATGTATACAAAAGAAGCAGGGCGGGCTATGTGCTTGGCGTAAAAGCGGGCGGCAGGGAGTTTTCGGGCGACGATATAAGGCTTGCGCTCGGACTGCGTTCCAATGATTTTTATATAGAAACGACAGATACTGCTGCAAACTTCACCGTTTACGGCTACGGCCACGGTGTCGGCATGAGCCAGTACGGTGCGGGATATATGGCCGAAAACGGAAGCGATTATACCGAGATACTGTCGCACTATTACACGGATACGCTGCTTTGCGGTGCAAAAATAGAATAATTTTTAATTTTATCTTAAAATTCGGCAAATACACTTGCAAATCGACAGAAATAATAATATAATTGTCTTTGCAACAATATTGCCGAAAAGAGGTATAAATATGAATGAAAATCCAAACAACGAACCGCAAAACAACAAAAACGGCGGTGATATGCGTATTTTTGTGCGGCTATTGATAATTTCGATATTGTTTACGGTCATATTTAATTTTATAAACGCTTACAGGATACTTCGCCAGACGACCGAAGTACCTTACAGTACTTTTATAAACTGGGTAAATAACGATTATGTGGACAATGTTGAATTTCAGAACACACGTATAGAAATAACGCTTAAAGACGAGGCAAGACCCGACGAGGCAAAGTTCGGCACAAAGGTATACCGCACGGGCTTTATAGAAAATGACGGCCTTATACCGCTGCTTATAGAGAAAAACGTGGAGTTTTCGACTCCCGTTATCTATAATTCGCCGATACTCAGTTTTGTATTGTCATGGATATTGCCGCTGATTTTGATATTCTTCATCTTTCGTATGCTTACCCGTTCGCTTGACGGCAGAATGGGCGGCATGATGGGAGTCGGCAAGGCAAATGCCAAGATATATATGCAGGAAGAAACGGGTGTGACCTTTGCCGACGTGGCAGGTCAGGACGAGGCAAAAGAGTCTCTTGTGGAGATAATAGACTATCTGCACGACCCGCAGAAATACACAAAAATAGGTGCAAAGCAGCCCAAGGGCGCTTTACTTGTAGGCCCTCCCGGTACAGGTAAAACTTTGCTTGCAAAGGCTGTTGCGGGCGAGGCAAAAGTTACTTTTATGAGCCTTTCGGGCAGTGATTTTGTGGAAATGTTCGTAGGTGTGGGTGCTTCACGCGTGCGCGACCTTTTCAGACAGGCACAGGAAAACGCACCCTCCATCGTTTTTATAGACGAGATAGACGCTATCGGCAAAAGCCGCGACAATCAGATAGGCGGAAATGACGAGCGCGAGCAGACACTTAACCAGCTTTTGTCCGAAATGGACGGTTTTGACACTTCAAAGGGTATAGTTATCCTTGCGGCTACAAACCGCCCCGAGGTACTGGACAAGGCACTTCTGCGCCCGGGTCGTTTTGACAGACGTATAATAGTCGAAAAACCCGACCTTATAGGCCGTGAAAATATTTTAAAAGTACATTCAAAAGATGTAAAACTCGGTGCGGATGTGGATTTTAAAAAGATAGCACTTGCAACCAGCGGCGCTGTCGGCGCAGACCTTGCAAATATGGTAAACGAAGCGGCTTTGCGTGCCGTGCGTATGGGCAGGGAAGAAGTTTTGCAGGAAGACCTGCTTGATGCCGTTGAAGTGGTTATTGCGGGCAAGGAAAAGAAAGACCGCATACTTTCAGCAACCGAAAAACAGATCGTTGCTTATCACGAGATAGGCCATGCTTTGGCGGCCGCTTTGCAGAAAAACACGCAGCCCGTGCAGAAGATAACCATTGTGCCGAGAACTATGGGCGCTTTGGGTTACACCATGCAGATGCCCGAGGAAGAAAAATACCTTATGACAAAGGCTGAAATGTATGCCGAGATAGTGGTACTGCTTGCGGGACGTTCCGCAGAGGAAATAAAATTCGGCGGCATAACGACGGGTGCAAGCAATGATATCGAGCGTGCCACAAATATGGCCAGGGCTATGATAAGTATGTACGGCATGAGTGAGACCTTTGATATGATGGCGCTTGAAAGCATACAAAACCGCTATCTTGACGGCCGTGCAGTTTCAAATTGCAGCCCCGAAACACAGACAAAGCTTGACAACGAAGTCCTTGCACTTATAAAGGATGCTCACAATCAGGCAAGGGCGATCATTTCTTCACAGGCCGCCGCCCTTGACGAGCTTGCGCAGTTCCTTATAGAAAAGGAAACCATCACGGGCGAGGAATTTATGGATATACTTAAAAAGTATACGGCAGAAGAACCGAAAAAATCCGAAAGCGAAGAAAGTTCGGAAAGCAAGGAAACCGCAGAAACCGATGAGAATACGCAAAGCAAAGAAAACACGGAAAACGAAGAAAATACACAAAGCAAAGAAAACACGGAAAACAAAGAAAATACGGAAAACTGACGGAATATACCATACCGGACTTACAATGGGGGATGCTGCACTTACAGTGCTTCATCCCCTTGTTTTATGCAATGATTTAACCGAGTTTTTTGATATAAGACAGTATCATATAAAATATTCTATACTTTTTTCGGGTGTACGTCTTGTCTGTGTGTTATAGATAAGCATGCTTTCGCGTACATCGGGCTGTCCGAAAGCGTAATTTGTCCTGCCCGTTTTGTTCATAACATCAAATCTCACTTTTCTGTTCCATTTTGTCGGCTCATCACGTATTATTTCCACGCCGTCCTCTTTAAACGGATTTTTACGGTAATACGGGTCAAAAAGATAGACAAATTCCTCGTCTATGCCCGTCAGCAGCACATAATGCCAGCCGCCGAGCATGACCCTGGACACGACCACCCCGCCCTGCTGCAAGCAAACCGCGATTTTGCTGTCGCGCGATATATAGACTTCCTCGGGTTTAAGTATTTCGGAATAAATGGGGAATTTTTTTATTTTGCCGAACTGGTTGAACCAATTCGATAAAAACATGACCGCCATTGCCGTTGTACCGCTTTTGCCCGCCTCGCCCTTGCGGTTGTAGCCATCAAGGCAGTACAGGGTTATGGCCTTTATTATATCGGGGGATATCTCCTCTCTGTTGAATAAAAAACTCATCGCATTTGTAAGCGTTGTCGGGCCGCAGTCATACTCGGTCGCCTGATAACTGAGCGGATTTTTCATTTTTCACACCTCAACTGTTTTTAAAATTATATTTGTTACGGCTTCAAGATCTTTTATGTATATGTATTCGCCGCAGGTATGCGCATTGACATAACCCACCGCAAGCACAAGCCCCTCTATGCCGTGCAGGGCAAAATTATTGTTGTCACTGCCGCCGAAAGTCGTAATGAGTTTCGGCTCTATGCCGCATTTTCGGCAGGCATTTTCAAACATTACCGCCGCCCTGCCGTCCTTTGGCGTTTTATACGCCGTCAAGTCCACACAATGCTTTATTTCGATCTCTGCGCCGTGCTTCTTTGCAGAAACTTCAAAAACTTTCTTCACATTTTCAAACAGACCGACAGCCCTGCTCTGTTCCAGACTTCTGACCTCGCCTTTTACAATACATTCGCCCGATACGATGTTCGTTGCCGTACCGCCGCTTACAGTGCCTATATTTAAAGTTGAAATTTCATCGGGTCTGCCCTGTTTTATCAAGGTTATCGCTTCCGCCGCAGCCGCTATGGCATTTATGCCGTTTTCGGGCGCAAAACCCGCGTGAGCGCTTCGGCCTTTTATCTTTATCTCAAACGAGATAAGCCCCGGCGCGGCAAAAGCCGCATTGCCCACCCTGCCGTCAAGGTCAAGGACAAAAGCCGTCTTTGATTTTATGACAGAAAAATCAAAGGCGGATGTGCCCTTTATATAGACCTCCTCCGCCGCGGGCAAAAGCAGTTCTATATCCCTGTGCGGAATGTTTTTTTCTTTTAAAACGGTCAGGGCTTCAAGTATCGCTGCCAGACCTGCCGCATCATCGGCACCGAGCACGGTATTCCCGTCGGAAGTTATTTTTCCGTCCCCGTGCACAACTGCCATTTTGCCGATACCCGGCGATACCGTATCCGTATGCGCGGACAAAAGCACAGGCTCGCCCTCGATACTGCCTTTTACATAGGCGTAAATATTGCCCATATCGTCGGTCTTTGCCTCTATGCCTAAATTTTTAAGATATTCCGTTAAAAAATATATCATCTTTTCCTCGTGAAAGGAAACGCTGTCTATCGAGACCAACTTGCAAAACGTGTCAATAAGGCGTTTTGTCATTTTCATACTCTCCTTGTATGTTTTTTGTTTTTATTAACTCCGCAAAATCTTCGATTTTACGTCGTTGAACGGGGGCGGGTTAAAAAAACAAGTTTTTTAAACCCTTACCCGTTCATATTATACCACTGTTTCGCCGCAAAGACAACAAAAATGTGCTTGTTATCACACTCCGCAAAATCCCTTTTTTATAAAATTCTTTTTTTCAAAACAGTTTACCGCAGCACAAATTTATCCGTCTCCCGCTGTAACAGTCTGAAAACATTCGCAACAAGATAACCGTCGGCTACCGCATGATTCATCCTTACGGTCACTGGCATCATAAGTCTGCCGTTTTCCTCGCGGTATTTTCCCCAGTTTATTATCGGCGCAAAAAACAAATATCCGTCGGGAAGTTCGATATTAAGCGAATCGTATGACAGCCACGGAATATACGATGCATCAAACCAGTTTGGATGAGCCTGCGCATCAAGCCCGTATTCTCTTGTTTTCTTCGCTTGCTCCAGATCGTTTAAGGCGTTTTTGTAAAAAGTTTCATATTCCTCATAATACTTTGTATAAACGACAGTACAAGTTTCGGTATCTTCATGGAAAACATACTGTGTGGGATTTATGACATCATAGCAGATAAGCTCATCCGTCTGCCATAGATAGCCCATTTTATAGTCATCTCGCGAATTAAGCGTTTTTGAAAGCAAGTACAAAAAATCAAGATAGAATTTTGTACCCTTTTTCTTTGAATATTCCGCAAGTACGGTAACATCTATCCTTGCACTCATTGATACCGAACATTTGCAGTCCTCGGAAAAATGGCGGAATACACCTTTCCTGTAATATTTTTCTTTGTCTATCACCTTGTGACCCATTCAAATTCCTCCTTGTTGTAATACAATTATTTAACTTTTAAGGCAGTTTATATATAAGCAGTCAAAGCTTTCTCAAACCGCCGCAAAAGCGTATAACTATGTACACATCCTGTATAAAAATCCGTCCTTGTCGATAAAATACCATGAATAGTCAGCATAATTAAGAAGCATTATCACAAATGAAGAGTCTTCTTCATAGCACAAATACACACCTATCAGGCGCATATAGCTGTATTCGCTGTTTTCTATAGCAAACAGCTTATCATCAATAAAAAGCATTGCGCCGAGGCCACTTACAGCCTTATTTATACTTTTCACCCCGTCGTATACGATCATTATATCGCTTTGCACATCGCCGTATTTTATATTTTTCTCGCCTATCGTCATTTTTGCGTTATCCCGGTCACTTGTGAAAACATCGGTGTTATACTGCACCTTTCCGACAAGTTCGAGCGTCCATTCCGTATTTTGAAGGTCTGCGGGAAGAGTCTCCGATACACTTATATCGGGCTCCATCTCCATATCCATAGCAATGTATTCTTCGCCTTTTCTAAATCCGTTTTCATAGAAACGGCTGTAATCTATAAAACGTGTAACACGATTTAATTCCAGAGTATCGGCCGAAAATACATTTTCCGCACTTTTGGTTATATTTATCCCGATTTTTTCTCTTTCATCGCGGGTCTTCAAGGTCTTCAGCCCGTTTTCATCGTACTCATAATAAGACTATTTCGGCAAAAAGGCATAATCGGCAGAGAACAAATATCTGTTTTCGGGCAGGGTATACACATCAAAAAATGGCTTTGTTTCCGACAGTATCAGCTTTATGTCTTCATATTTTTCGTTTTGTTTTATCTTCCCGACCGCCGTGTTATCGCTCTTTACATAAAACGCAAAATCCATATCGTCCGTACAAAACAGAAAATATCTATCCTCTTTTGCATTGATTATATTATCCGATCTTATGTTTTTCACCTTTAAATTCGCAAAAAACAAGCTAAGCGAAGCCGCAATTAAAAACAGTATGACTAAAAGTATTTTTCTTTTCATTCCGACACCGCCTCCCGCTTACTTGTACATTTCTTTCCTGTTCATATTATACCATTCAATAGAATTTTAGTCAATAATGACCGTTTTTTGAGTCCGCATTATTACACCGAAAATTGGGATTTAACACGCTTTCGCTTTTTGCAAAAGTGCGTTAAATCCGGCAACACTTTTTGAAGAATTTGCTTTGCAGTGCAAGATAAATACGCATAAGCAAAATTAAAAATCCCGCATATTGACATTTGACCCCTGTTGGAGTATAATTAACTTTGTATGAAAACAACCAAATCTTTAAATAGAAGGAGTAATTTATTGTGGCTGACGAAAAAAAAATTGTTTTGACCAGTGAAGGTTATCAAAAAACACAGGAAGAGCTTGAATATCTGAAAGTCGTAAGACGTAAAGAGGTAGCACAGAAGATCAAAGAGGCAAGAAGCCAGGGCGACCTTTCCGAAAACGCCGAATACGATGCAGCTAAAGAGGAGCAGGCCGAGATAGAGGCAAGAATTGTACAGCTTGACAATATGCTCAGGAATGCCGAGGTCATCACCGAGGACGAGCTTCACAGCGGTCATGTAAGCCTTGGTAATACAGTAGTTCTTTTTGACGAGGAATTCCAGGAGGAAGTCACCTACACTATCGTAGGTTCTGCCGAGGCAGACCCCGCAAACGGCAGGATCTCTAACGAGTCACCTTTGGGTCTTGCACTTATCGGTCACATAATGGGCGATATAGTTGAGGTGGAAGCACCCGACGGCACTATCACTTTCAAAATTTTAGGCATAGAATAACAGGAGAATATCATGGCAGAAGAGACAAATGTAAAAGCACTTAACGAGCTTCTCCAAGGCAAGCGCGATAAACTTGCGGAGTTACAGGCTCAGGGCATGGACCCGTTCAAGATAGTAAAGGCTGAGGTAAGCCACCACAGCAAAGAAATAAAAGATAATTTTGAAAGCCTCGAAGGTCAGACCGTTACGGCAGCGGGCAGAATGATGAGCAAGCGCGTTATGGGTAAGGCAAGTTTCTGCGGCCTTCAGGACAGAGACGGCAGCATACAGATATATGTTACCCGCGACAATATCGGCGAGGAGACCTATAACACACTTTTCAAAAAGAAATATGATGTCGGCGATATAATTTGGGTTAAGGGCGAAGTTTTCAAAACTCAGAAAGAAGAAATTTCTATCAAAGTTACGGAAATACAGCTTCTCAGCAAATGCCTCCAGGTACTGCCCGAAAAATTCCACGGCCTTAAGGATCAGGATCTTCGCTATCGTCAAAGATATGTCGATCTGTTTATGAATCCCGAGGTAAAGGAAAACTTTATAATCAGAAGCAAAGTTATCAAAACCATCAGGGATTATCTTGACAATCTTGATTTCCTTGAAGTTGAGACACCTATGCTCCAGACTATCGCAGGCGGTGCTGCTGCAAGACCTTTTATCACACATCATAACACGCTTGATTTGGATATGTATATGCGTATCGCGCTTGAACTTCCGCTTAAAAGGCTTATCGTAGGCGGTCTTGAAAGAGTTTATGAAATAGGCCGTGTATTCAGAAACGAGGGTATGGATACCAAGCACAACCCCGAATTCACACTTATGGAGCTTTACCAGGCATACACCGATTACCACGGCATGATGGATATTACCGAGGGTATCATCAAGGAAGTTGCCGACAAGGTGGCAGGCACAAGAGTTATTGAATATCAGGGGGTTGAACTTGATTTCAGCAAGCCTTTCGAGCGACTTTCAATGGTTGACGCCGTTAAAAAATACGCAAATGTGGACTTTGACAAGGTTGAAACTCTGGAACAGGCCCGCGCACTTGCAGACGAACACGAAATACACTACGAAAAGCGCCACGGCAAAGGCGAAATACTCAACCTCTTCTTTGAGGAATATGTTGAAGATAAGCTTATCCAGCCTACTTTCATCATCGACCACCCCGTTGAGATTTCTCCTCTTACCAAGAGAAAGCCCGATAAACCCGATTATACAGAGCGTTTTGAGCTGTTTATCGTAGGCCGTGAGTTCGCAAACGCTTACAGCGAGCTTAATGACCCCATCGACCAGCGCCAGCGCTTCGAGCATCAGGCTTCACTCCGCGCCCAGGGCGACGACGAAGCCGAACTTATAGATGAAGATTTTATGCTTGCTCTTGAATACGGTATGCCCCCTACAGGCGGCATGGGCATGGGCATTGATAGACTTGTCATGCTCTTCACCAATGCAAGCACCATAAGAGATGTATTACTGTTCCCGACGATGAAACCGATTGAGCAGTAAAATTCTTGAAACGCAGTATTCAAGCGGGTTTCAAAATGCTTTAAATATCAATTCTATTAAAAGGCACAAAAAAGGCACAAATTATTATACCGAATAATACTTAATAATACGGTAAAAATAAAAATTTGACCGCCTATGTCTTATCTTTAAAACTGAATTTGTTGAAATGTTTAGGACACTTTCTATTATCATTACGATTTTAGAAAGTGTCTTTTTTTGTTCTCAAAATACTGAAAGGCGGTTCATTATGATAAAAATCAGAATTCAAGGAAAAATCAGCGACATCAAGAAATATGTACGATTGCTGAAAGCTGATAACAGGTTAGATTTAATCAGCGTATCGGAAATATACAATAATAAAGGTTCCGAAAGATTTAAGCATTTGTATATGGATGTCGACTACAAGGTCAAAGGAGGTAAGAAAGTTGGATAAGAAAAGTTTAGCCGAGGAATGCCCCACTCTTGCAAGTGAGTGGTCGGACAAAAACAAGTTTACCGCTGCGGAAGTGACCTCTGGTTCGAGGAAAGCGGCGGTTTGGAAATGCAGTAAGTGCGGTAACGAATGGTCTGCGATCATTAAAAGCAGAGCGAAGAACGGCAACGGCTGTCCCTACTGCGGCAGGCGGAGAGTTTTGGAGGGCTTTAACGATTTAGCCACCGAACAGCCCGAGATAGCTAACCAGTGGGCGGATGAGAATTATCCTCATAAGCCTACCGAGTTTTTATCCCGGAGCAACTTTACAGCCGTTTGGGTGTGTGATAAGGGGCACAAATGGAAAAGCCGCATTGCCGACAGGACAGAGGGACACGGCTGTCCCTACTGTGCGGGCAAGCTGTTGGAGGGATACAACGACTTTGAAAAGGAGTATCCCGATTTAGCGGCGGAATGGTCCGATAAAAACAATGTTCCCGCAAGCAAGGTAAAGCCTTTATCAAGAACTCAAAGATGGTGGAAATGCAGTAAATGCGGTTATGAATGGCAGTCAAGCACACATCATCGAATAAAGGACAGCAGCTGTCCTAACTGTTGCCGGGAACACAGCAAGGAAGAAAGAGCCTTGCGACGGAAGTTTGCAAGACTTATTCCGCAGGCTGCTTTCGGTTACTACGCCACAGCAAACGGCTTGAAATTTTTGACCGATGACGACAGCGTTATCGGGGTGCCGTATGACCTCTACTTTCCCGAAACAAAGACGGCGATCATATTCAGCAAGCCGCAGTTCAACATTGCTAAAATACGACGCAGGCAGAATGTAATAAATGAATTGAGCCAAAGAGCCGGTGTTAAGCTGTTCAGAGTGCTTCGCACCAATGACAGCAAATTTGAGGATTGTGTAAATCTTCAGCCCAAATACAACACGGAAAAGGCGGTAAACAGACTTATAGAAAGGTTTTTAAAGTCTTTTGAGATAAGCAAACACATAGATATAACGGCAGATAAAGAACAGATTTTTGAATACTACAAGGAGAACATAAAATGAACAAATATTACAACACGGATGATGTAAACTCGATGTTCGGGATAAAGATACCCTGGGCATTGGTACAGGACAAGGTTTTCAAGGGAATAAGTCCCACAGGCAAGCTGCTGTACGGAGTTATTTCCGACTTGATAGAGATAGCGGAAATGAACAATCTCCGTGACAAGGACGGTAAGAGCTATGTCAATTTCAATTTGAAATACCTTGCTGACATTTTTGATATGAGTGAGGACGATATGAACAAGTATGTTTCGGAACTGACGGATGTTGACGGCAAAGGCAACGGGCTGATACTTATAAAGCAGGTTGACGAACAGAACAGGATATATATGTATCGTTTCGGCGATATATACAAATTTTTGAAGGGAAAATGAGGTGACACACAATGGCTAATAACATACCGGAAAACTACTACTTTCACGGCGAAATATCAAAGAACTTTGACTTCTATCAGATGCCTGCTTTTATTATAAGGCATCCGAAGTACAGCAAAATAACCGACTCGGCAAAGATACTGTATATGCTCCTTTTCAACCGTATGCGACTTTCTGTCGCTAACGGTTGGAGCGATGAAAAAGGCAGAACGTACATAGTTTACAGTAACGAAAGCATTATGGAAGAAATGAATATCGGCAAGAATAAGACGACCGCTATATTCAAGGAGCTTGTTGATATGGGACTTATTGAAAAGGTCCGTGTGCTTAACAGACCCAGCCGCATATATGTATTCAACTTTATGCAGATGATAAATGAACCCGGCAATGAGACCAAAGAAACTAAGGTCGAAATGCCTGCTTGTGATGCAAACATTGGCGAAACTGCCGCAAACGCCGAAGAATACTGCGTTTCCCCGTCAACCCCTACAGAGGGTGACGGTCAACCCGAAATCGTGGTGACGGACTCCCGAAATTCGGGATTACGGTCAACCCCTACAGAGGGCGACAATAATAAGATAAATATAAATAAAAATAATAATAGTCAGATATATTTCAATCATACCAATCTGTCTTATGACGGGCAGGCAGATAGGTGTGAAGCCACAGCAGATGATTTTGAAAATTACAAGGAACTTATCTGCGATAACATTAACTATGACGACTTGTGCAACAAATACAAGGACTCACAGCGTGATTGCCTTGATGAATTGGTCACGCTTATGGCGGAAAACGTAACTTTTAACAATAAGCCCGTAAAGATAAACGGATCACTTTATCCTGCGGAAGTTGTAAAAAGCCGTTTTTTAAAACTCGGTTGTGCCGATATTGAGAGCATAATAGATTGGTTCTTCTCGCCCGAGGCATCCACCGGTGCTTTGGAGCGTATCAAAAATATAAGGGCTTATATGACAGCTATGCTTTTTAACTGCAAGACCACGAGAAATACGGGCTTTCAGAACTATTTTAACGCAACTTACTACGGCGATTACCGTGCTTGTGCAAGGTAAATATCGGCTTATAAGTGAGGTGATTACTATGTGCCGATAAATTTTAAGGAGGATAACAAAAACGAAAGGAGAAATTCTATGAAAATATCAACAAGAGGAAAAGATGTGGATATTTATGCCACAGTTGAGGAAATTAATGCAATGTTAAGCGGTATGAACAGCGAATGTGAGGATGACTACTACCGCAACTACAACAAAGAGATCGAAGATGAGTATATCGACGATACAAACAAGCTGATAGACAGAATATATGCGGATATTTTACGCAGTGCATAAAAATACGGAGGAAAGATATATGAATGAATTACAGATTTTTGAAAACAAGGATTTTGGCAAGGTAAGAACAACAACCATCGAGGAAAAGGTATATTTCTGTGGTAACGATGTGGCAAAAGCACTTGGTTATAAAGATACACCAAAAGCAATAAAATTACATTGCAAAGAAGATGGGTGGGTAATTTGCCCAGTCATCGACAATCTTGGTAGACAGCAAGAAGCAAAATTTATAACTGAGGGCAATGTATATCGTCTGATAGCACATAGTAAGTTACCTGCGGCAGAAAAATTTGAAAAATGGGTATTCGATGAGGTCATCCCCTCCATTCGCAAGACCGGAATGTATACAGCCATTGATTATTTACAGTCGCCGCAGTTCCTTATTGATGTTGCACATAAGCTGCAAGCAAATCAGAAGCAGATAGCGGCTCTTACTGATACCGTTGAAGAACTTGCTCCCAAAGCAAGCTATTGTGACATTATCCTCGGCACGTCCGACCTTGTACCCATTACGCTTATAGCAAAGGACTACGGCAGAACCGCACAGTGGCTTAACAGCTATCTTTGTGAGAAAAAGATACAGTATAGGATGGATAAAACCTATGTTTTAAATCAAAAGTACGTTGATAAAGGCTATACGGGCACAAAAACCTTTATATACAAAGATTATTATAATTACTGCCACGCAAGTACCAATACTCTTTGGACACAAAAAGGCAGATTGTTCATATATGAACTCTTAAAGAAGGACGGCATATTACCGACTATGGAGGTGGCTTAATTATGGGTGTTTTAAAAAGAATTATCGAAATAACCACTATCTATGATAGTGAACCCAAAGAAAAAACCGAGAACGATAACGATGTGGATGAGTTGGACAGGCTTATTAACAGCATTTATGAGGAGGTAAACAAGACCCGATAATGTTTTTCATTGACAATTTAATAATACCAAAACTACAGGAGCGATTTGACACCCTACACGAATATGGCAGTCAAGTCGCTTTTTTATTGCAGCTTTTGGACTACGAGCTGAACTTTCCCGATATGGAAGCGGAAATATCACGCTACTGCAAGGAGCAATGCAATGAGGTCTACGATATGGCAAAACTGCACAGGGTACTTACGGATAAAACATTTATTCATAATTATGCCAAAAGCGTAAACAGCATCAAAAAAGTAAAATTTCTCATCAACACCCTTTGTTCCGACCTGTTGGACGAGATGGGCGAATATGACGAGATAATACAAAAGGCAAATGATGAGATAGCCGTATTTCAGGACACCAAAGAAATGGAGTTTTTAGGCGAAAAGCCGAAGGCAGCAAAAACGGGTGGAAACTCAATAGACAGAATTTTAAAAATGAAAGAAAAGGCAGGTGGTTGATGTGTACTCTCCAAGACCGCCTCCCTATTCAAAAATAAATATAAAGGGGGATATTTATGCTTGAAGAACAAGGTAACGGGCTGATAAAAAGCGGTGTACTTAAACTTTTAAAACTGCTTGGCAACAGTTACAAACCATTCATTGAAGATATACACAGGAAAACAAGGGTCACAATGACCAAGACCCAACAATCCGTAAAGGAGATGGTAAAAAGCGGCGCAGACCTTAAATTAAGCGAGGTCATAAAGGATGAGGCACATCTGAAAGCGATTTGTATCGAATGTAAGCGGCAGAATATAGCCTTTGCCATAAAAAAGGAAGAAAACGGCGACAGACAGCTGCTTTACAAGAAAAAGGATGCCGATTTGGTGGAAAAGAACATTTGTAATGTTCTGAACAACAGTCTGAAGCCCAAAAGAAGCCTTATGGAACTGATAAACCGCAACAAGGAAATATCAAGCAAGGAAGCACAGAAAATCAAGAATAAGGAGGTATCCAGGGAAGAACGATGAGAAAAAAATACATATTTATGTTTTTGCTTGCAGCTCTCCCCTTTTATCTCGGCACTATTGGCGGATATGCCTATTTCCATTGTGACGGCGATATAAATGCAAAGTTGGAGGCGATTTCAAGTGCCTACGACACATTTGCCTTTAATGTCGACCTTAAATCTGCGGCTGTAGGTGCGGTTTGTGCTTTCTTCTACGCTTTGGCTGTTATCTATAAGATTTTCAACAACAAGGTAACTATGCCGGGCATAGAACACGGTTCCGCTGCCTGGGGCAAGCCCGAAGATTTTGCAAAGTACCGTGACAGCAAGCCCGACCAAAATATGATACTCACCCAAACGGAACATATGAGTATAAACACCCGTAAAACTATGAGAAATAATAATGTTTTGGTCATAGGCGGTTCGGGTTCGGGTAAAACAAGGTTCTATATAAAACCCAACCTCTTACAGCTGCACACTTCCTATGTGGTGACAGACCCGAAAGGAACGGTGCTTAATGAGGTGGGCAAAGTTTTTGCCGACAACGGGTACAAGATAAAGACCTTTAATACCGTGGATTTCAGTAAATCTATGCACTATAACCCGTTTACTTTCATTAAAAGCGAAGCTGATATAAAAGTTTTTGTTGACATACTTATTACTTCTACAAAGGAAAAAGGCGAAAAATCGGGAGATGCCTTTTGGGAAAACTCCGAAAGACTGCTGTATATGGCTCTTATCGGTTACATCTACTACGAACTTGACGAAAGCGAACACAACTTCGCTTCACTTCTTCGTATGATAAACGCTATGGAGGTGCGTGAAAACGATGAAACTTTCCAAAACAGCATAGACCTTGCCTTTGAGGAACTTGAAATAGGTACAAAGGCTTTCAACGAAAAACACAAGGTAACACCCGAACCCGGCGATAAGGTTATAGAACCACAGCCGGAACACTTTGCCGTTTCTCAATATCGCAAATTCAAGTTGGCTGCGGGCAAAACCTCTAAATCTATCCTGATAAGCTGCGGTGTGCGGCTTTCCGCTTTCGATATAAAGGAAGTACGGGAAATGACAATGTATGATGAAATGGAGCTTTCTACATTGGGGGATGAGAAAACTATACTGTTTATCATCATTGACGATAAAGTTGCTACTTTTAATTTTTTAGCAAATATGATGTACAGCCAGCTTTTTAAAGAATTATGCGACAAAGCCGACAATGTTTACGGCGGCAGGTTGCCCGTACACGTCAGATGTCTTATTGACGAGTTCCCGAATATCGGGCAGATACCGAACTTTGAGAAAATCATATCTATCATACGTTCAAGGGAAATATCTGTCAATGTTATCGTGCAAAATATGGCTCAAATTGAGGCTTTGTACGATAAACAGGCGGGCACGATAGTCGGCAACTGCGATACAACATTGTTCCTGGGTTCAGGGGAAAACGGGACAATGAAAAACATATCGGAACGTGTGGGAAAAGCCACTGTAAGCCATAAGTCAAGCTCAACCACAAAGGGACAGCAAGGCAGCTTTAGCCAACAAAACCAGATACTTGGAAGAGAACTTATAACGCCCGACGAAGTGGGCAGGCTTGACAACAGCGAATGTATACTGTTTGTAAGGGGGTTAAAACCCTTTAAATCAAAGAAATACAACTATCCAAAGCATCCCCGTTATAAATTTACGGGAGATGCGAAAAAAGAATTTATCTTCGATATTAACAAATATCGGGAAAAAGAAAACAAATCAAACGAGGACATTGACCTCGATGATTACACGGTCGAGGGGGATGACCTGAAATTATTATAAAATATTAGGGGGAATTTATTTATGAAAAATATGATAAGCGAAAGAAAAATGAAGGATGAGAGAACAGCAAGAATTTTAAAAGTTATCGGCTCTACTGCCGTACTTATGATGACGGTATTCTGTATGAATGTATTTGCGGCAGACGGCGGTGATGCCATTACTACGGCAAAGAACCTGTTAAGCAAGGCAGCTACCGCAGGTGGCGGCTTGTGGGCTGTGTGGGGTCTTGTTACACTTGGTATGAGTATCAAGGATAGTAACGGCCCCGGCATCGGCAACGCAATTTGGCAGATCCTGGGTGGCGCGATTATTATCGCCGCAGGTGTAGCCATCGGCGCACTTGACCTTACAATGTCTACAACTTGATGAAAATGTCGTATATAGGGGCTTTCGAGCCCCTTTTTTATTGGAGGGATGATATTGAGTTTTATTGAAGTTATGCTTTCCGACCTCTGTAATCTCTCTTTGGGCGGCACTATATCGGACTCGCTGACAAAAACGTTGGCTCAATACAATTCCGGTGCCAACACGACCATTGTTGACCTTATGAAAAACAGCGTGTTTGCGGTGGGTGCATCACTTTTGACATTATTTATGCTGCTTGAACTTGTTGCGATGGTAAACAGAGCAAACGGCGGAGAGGCAGGACTTGGCAGTCTGAAACTGCCTGCCCACATACTGATAAAGTTTGCCGTTTTCTCCGTTTTTTTCTGCAACATACCCGCACTTTTGAACGGTATTGAAGCCACCGCAGCAAGTATAGGCTCAAATATGTTGGCAAACGCCAACTTTGGTTTTGGTGTGGGTGTTGAAGAAACGCAGGTTGCGGCAATGGCTACCGCTATTGATAACCTAAGTTTTTTCAACCGAACATTCACCTATATAGTTGTGTTCGTATGTTGGCTTTTTGTCCACATTGTGGCGGGTATAGTTACTATAACGGTCGCTTTCAGAATGTTTGAGTTATGGCTTATGCTGCTGTTATCGCCGATACCGCTTGCGACACTTGCAAGCCAGGACTTCCGACAGACGGCAATAAACTTCCTTAAAAGTTTTGCTGCCGTTTGTTTGCAGGGAACGGCAATAGTTGCCTGTTTTCTGATATATCAAGCGATAATGGGCAGCTTCGTACAAGCCTACGACCCCACCACAATGGAAATAAGTCAATTTATAAACTCATTTCTGTTACAGAACATCATATATACGGCGGTTCTTGCGGTATCGGTGTTCTCAAGCGGAAAGATAGTTAAGCAGATAATGGGGGCGGTTTAATGAGTATAGAAGTAAGAGTACCGGAGGAAATTAAAGATTACAAAGAGAGTATTGTAGCGGGCTTGTCCATAAGACAGCTTGCTTGCGGGGCGATAGCCCTCGGGTGCGGTATACCGACATTTTTATTGATGAGAAATATCAATAATGATGTTGCTACCTATTGCACGATGGCGGTTACTGTACCCGCCTTTTGTGTGGGTTTCATCAAGAAAAACGGCTACACCTTTGAGAAATATATCAAGATAAAGTTTAGGGCGATGTTTGGGAGGAACAAACGCACCTACGAAACAAAGGGCAATTTGCCGCCCATAGAGGTCGAGGAATACAGGGAGATTTTACAAAAACAGGCGGAAGCCGAAAAAAATGAGGGAATTAAGAAAAATAAGGGGGAATTAAAAGTTGTCAAGAAGAAACGAGTTTCAGCAAAAACAGCAAGAGAGTCTGAGATTATTGAAATCACAGCGCAAAGCGATGCGAGAAAAAGAAAAGCAGCGTATAAGGCAATTAAAAATAAAGAGAGAGTCAACAGAGCGAAAAAACAAGCGAAAGAAAAAGAAACTCCGTGCGGAAGCGGCACCGAAGAGCTGCCAGGACACACTGAAATATAAATATATGTTCGGGAACGGTGTCTGCCAGGTAAGCGATAACTTCTTTTCAAAGACCGTAAAATTTTCGGACATAAATTATCAGGTGGCACAGAGGGATGAACAGATAGATATTTTTTCAAGATATTGTGAAATACTCAACTATTTCAGCCCCGAGATAAATGTGCAGATAACCGTACATAACCGCAGGATAGATATTGATGATTTCAAGCAAAATATGTTTTTCCCTATGCGGGATGACGGTAGGAATGATTTAAGAGAAGAATACAATCGGATGTTGGAACAAAAGGCTTTGCAGGGGCAAAACTCCATTATCAGAGAAAAGTATATCACTTTCGGGATAGAAGCCGAAAATTACGATGTCGCTTATCCAGCCCTGTTGCGAATAGAAAGCGATATAATGAGCCAGCTTAAAGGTCTTGGGTGTGATGCAACAAATCTTTCGGGTGCGCAAAGGCTTGAATATATGAACAGCATACTGAACCCGAACGAGCAGTTGAAATTCAACTATGCTGACCTTGTGGGTACGGGCTTATGCACAAAGGACTTTATAGCACCGTATTACTTCGATTTTAAGCCCAACAGCAAGCAGAATTACTTTGAATTCGGTGACTACTACGGTCAGGTGCTTATGATAAAGAAACTTCCGTCAGATTTAAGCGACAAGTTGCTTAACGCATTAGCGGAGATCCCTTGCAACAGCACCATAAATATCCATACAAACGCTATGGATAATGCAACTGCCACGGATATGGTCAAGACCAAACTTGCCTTTATGGAACAGGACAAGGCAACAAGACAGCAAAAACTGTTGCAGCAGGGAACAGACCCCGAAATGATACCGCAGCATTTAAAAAGGCATTTGCAGGAAGCAAATATGCTTATTGATGATATGCAGAATAAAAATCAGCGTTTATTCCAGGGGTCGGTCATTGTTTTTACTTCCGCCAAAACCTATGAGGAATTGGAAGAAAATGTAGAAAAGCTAAAGGGCAAAGCCCGTGCCTACGGCTGCGAGCTGTCGCCTATCGCTTGCGAACAGGAAGCAGGCTTGAATGCTACGCTGCCGTTTGCGAAAAACGATATACAGATAAGACGAACGCTGACAACAGCGGCACAGGCGATATTTATACCCTTTACAACACAAGAGTTATTCGATGCAGGCGGTATGTACTACGGGTTGAATGCACTATCCCGTAACCTTATCTTCCTGGATAGGAAGGCACTTAAAAACCCTGCGGGATATGTATTGGGCAGTCCCGGTTCCGGCAAAAGTTTCTCCACTAAAAGATGTTTGGTTGATGTAATGCTTAACTCGGAAGATGACGAGATATTGGTAATCGACCCGGAAAGCGAGTATTTGACCCTGTTTGAGAACTTCGGCGGAGAGATAATAAAAATATCCAACGACACCGACACTTTTTTCAATCCGCTTGATATAAGCACCGACTACTCCGGCGGCGATGATGACGAGAGCAACACCAATAACCCGTTGTCGTTTAAAACGGAGTTCTTATTCAGTTTTTTGGATGTCATTGTTACCAAAGAAAGCGGTATTGGCTTATCGGGTGCGGAACGTACCCTCGTGGACAAGGTTCTGACGGACTTATACAAGGCATATTTCAAGAAGAAAAACGCCGAGATGCCAACACTTGTGGACTTTTACAATGCACTTCAAAAATGCGATATAAAAGAGCTTCAAGCCGAAAAAGAAAATCTTATCAAGGTACTTGGCTTGTATACATCGGGTTCATTCAACCTTTTCGCCCATAAAACCAATGTGAATGTCAACAACCGCTTTGTGGTGTTTGACATCAAGGAATTGGGCGATCAGCTTAAAACATTGGGAATGTTGGTCATTCTCGACCAGATATGGAACCGTGTGGTTTCCAACAGACTTATAGGCAGAACTACCTGGATAGTAATTGACGAGGCACATTTGCTTTTTTCTAACCCGTTTTCGGCTCAATTTCTTGCTTCATTATGGAAAAGAGCAAGAAAATACGGTGCAATATGTACGGGTATCACGCAGAACATCGGCGACCTGCTTGAAAGCCCTCTTGCAAGTAAGATGTTAGCCAACAGCGAATATATCCTTATGCTTAATCAAGCACCGCAAGACAGAGTAAAACTTGCCGAGATGCTGAATATCAGCCCCACGCAGTTGAGTTTTGTGACAAATGCAAACCCGGGACAGGGGCTTTTGTTTGCGGGCAACAGTATCGTGCCTTTCGTGGATAAGTTCCCGAACGACACAAAGCTCTATCGTATGATGACGAGTAAGCTGTCCGACATAATGAGTTACAAAAACGAGGTGAACGCCGATGAAAAGCCCGATACTTGATAGTGACAATTCAAAGGCTGTAAGCACCGAAAAGGAACTTATAAATAAGGAACAGGTAGCGGACAGCTTGAAAAAGGCTGTCAAGCAAGCCGAAGAAAAGGCTACATTTAGGGATTATTCGGGAAGAATAAGGTTCGGTGAGTCCGAAAAGACTACAGAACCCACAACCCCGAAAGCCTTTGAAAAGGTCGTTAAGCAAAAAAGAAAGGCAAAACAGCAGGCAAGCGTTGTTAAACCACAACAAGCAAGCGGGATTATCAAAGAAAACAATTCTGACGGCATTATTAAAGGAGATACCCATACTGTACACCAATCTACGGTTGGAACACACATCAACAAAAGGTATCGTCAAGCTGTTAAGGATAAACAGCGCAAGGCAAAACATCAATCTTCGGTTATAAAACCCGATACCATACAAAGCAACAATGCTATAAGGGAGTTATCAAATGAGGGGCAGATAATTGACAACAACCAACAAGCGGCACTTTCGAATACGGTGGAAACCTATATTGGTAAACCTGTCGCAACGGAAATCAAGCCTACCGCTTTTGAAAAAATGATACACCAAAAGCAAATGGCTATGGTAAAGAAAAATGTCAATAATGGCATTGAACCCGTTACCTACCGTTCCGATCTTACGGAAGATAAGGTACGGGCTAATGCGGAAATGGTGGTTACCGATAAACTACCGCTTCCCGATGATGTGAAAAGCCCTGTTTTGGATAAAAGCGATATTGATGTTGCTTACGCAAGGGAATACAAACAGGCTTTACGCCGCATTAAGCGTGGGGAAAGTCTGAAAGACCTTACATCGGATAAAATCAAAGGCTCGGTAAAATCTGCCCTAAAAAATTCCGATGACGAAACATTACAAGCAAGTGAAAAAGCTATATCGGCGGCAACAACAGCGGCATATATACTCAAACCTGAAAGCATAGAAAAAGCGAAACGCCGTACAGTCTATAATAAGGCGAAAACAGCCGAAAAAATAGAAAAACTCGGTATAAGGCAGGAATTGGGCAAACAGCTTACAACAGCGGTATCGGATATGAACGCATCGGCAAAGAAAGCTTTAAAAAGTACAAGTTCTGCCGCTATTGCAACATTCCGCAGCGATATAAAAACACGAAGCGAGGACGACCTTGCATTTAAAGCGGCGGATGATGTGATTACGGGTGCGGAGACCGTGAGAGATGTTTCAAGGGCTTACTCGGCAACGAAAAATACAGCAAAAGATGTTATAAGCACGGGAAAATCTGCCGTCACCGCTATAAAGAATACCCCACAAAACATCACAAACACCGCAGAAAAAAGCAGACAGCTTAAACAACGCTATAATGCTTTTAAACGCCTGCAAACCAAACAGCGTATGACAATAATAAAAAACAAAGGAAAGCAGGCGGCTAAAAGAACGGCAGACGTCCTGGTTAAATCGGCAAAGGATATAGCAATAAAGGCGGTTGCTTTTATTCTATCGTTTGTTGTGTTGATAGTTGCCGTCTGCGGTGTGGTCGTGGCAGCTATCGGCAACTATATTTGGGACACTTCCGCCGTAATGGATACTACCAAAATTATAAAATACATTTCTACCCTTGATTACGAACAGCAGAAAAAATGGTTCAACAAAGGCAAGACCGCAGTCGCTATCGACAATCAGAATGATAACAATAGCAATCGTTCATACCGCTATTATTATCTTATTGCAAAGGATGTGCCTGCCGACCCATACTTTATAAGCAAGACCGAGGATGAAATGGCTGCGGAAAACATTACACCCAACACGCTTGTTACCGAAGCGGAAAACAGCGACGGCGAACAGCTGAAACCAACGTATAGGGGCTTTAATGAGGTTTACCACTCCGCAGATGAATTTTTGGAAAACAGCCGCTGGACTACCGAGGACTACCGTGCGGCACTTGCTTATATGCAGGTCAAATGTGAAAATCTGGGCTGGCTCGGTGCGCATATCGGCTTTGTGGGCGACCAAAAGTTAAAAGATGCGGCAAGAAAACTTGTATCTGCTACATACAACGCACCTATCATACGGGAAGAACGGGATGCCGACGGAGTATCGACGTACAGTTCGGCATCATACGAGATAGATATTAGTTACTCACACAATAACGAACACGACTACTACTATTTTGGCAGAAAATACTCCGTCAAGTACCTTATCGACAATGATATTTTGCGTTTCAGCAATGACGAGGACAAACAGCGGGCACAGAAAGAAAGATTTTACTACACCTACAAATACGGCAACTATGCTGTTGCGGCGCTCTCTTTCCCTTTGGAATTGGGCGGAGATGAAAAAATATCCGATCGTATCTCAAAACATTTCGGTGTTCAGCTTGCTCTGAAATACAAACCGCCGACGGCAAACCCCGATAAAACAGTATATGGAACGGTATCAAGCAAGAAAACGACCCATTGGGCAAACGACCTTTCCGCAGAAGCGGGCGATATTATAAAAGCACCCATATCGGGCTTATGCGTTGTAAAACAGCGTGAGGGGCGTGGTTTTGAGTATGTCATATCAAGTTCGTATGAGGGTACGGACTTTAAATTTGACGGCTACGGCTATTGTGTAAAAATGTCCTGTTCGGGTTCAACATTTTTAAGCCCGGGAGTTCCTACGATAGTAACACAGGGACAGGCACTCGGAAAGGTTGCGGGAAATATACCCGTCAACTATGAAACACCGAGTGAAGATAACGATACCGAAAACGAGGATATAATTGCGGATGTACTTTTTCCTTGCTGTACTGCTACCACATTCAGCGAGATAGGCGGCGATTTTTTTGACGAATATCCGCCCGAAAGCGAGGCTCATTTACATATTGAACTGTACGCTCTGCCTTGCGATTTCGGCGATAAGGACAGCATAAAGGAAAATATTTTGGCACCGGAATTATTTTTTGACTATTCAAGCGAGGAGGATGAAGATGACTAAAAAGGAAACAAAATCACTTGCCGAGGAATTGGCGGCTTATGATGAAAAGATACGCCGTTTGCAGGAGCAGATAGACAACCTGGTACAGAAGAAAAACGAAACCATTTTAAAAAATGTGACCTCGGCTCTTGAAGAAAACGAAATGAATTTACAAGAACTTTTGGGTCTTATAGAAAAGAGAAAACAGCCTTTTTCAAGACCCGAAATAACAAACAGACCGAACAATAACGAAAACAAAGGAGAATTCAACCAATGAAAAAAATTTTAACTACTGTTTTAGCAACTGCCGTACTTGCAACTTCCGCTTATGCGGCAGACCCTACCGTAAGGATAAACAAAGCGATACGAAACTATGATACATACGTTGATTTAAGGGATTGTCAGATGTCCGTAAACGATATATCCGACTTTTTGTCACTCTACTACGGACAGAATATGAGTGCATCATTCATCGACAAAAATGTGATGGTATATGATGAGGACGACAACGGCTTGTATGATGCCCTGGAACTTAACTACAAGTACACAAAAGAGGAAAACGAAGCAATAACGCAGTTCATAGCCGAAAAGGAACAGGAACTTATCGACAGCGTTAAGGGTATGAGCCAAAAGGAACAGGCAAAGTATATTTACAAATATATGGTGCATAACTACACTTATGATGATGACTTGAATGCAGACCTCTATTATCTGTACAAAAACAACAAAGGCATTTGTTGCAGCTTTTCCCTTGCGTATTACCGCATAATGACAAGGCTGAATATTCCCTGCAAAATGACGGTAAATGCCGACCATACTCACCAATGGAACGAGGTTTTTATAGACGGCAAGTGGCAGAAGGTAGATATAACCGAGGGCATAAGGCTTTATAATACGGGGTTTCCCGATGCGGAGATGAGGGCGTTTCTTTAGATAACATAATTTACAAACAAAAAATCGTTTGTTATAGCTCCATACCTTTTAAGTTTTAGACTTTACTGTAAATATTATGTTGATTAAACGGTAAATAGATGTTATAATTTATAATATATAATATATAATGTACGTTAAGTCAACAAAAAGGAGGTATGCAAATGAGTGTTCTGACAAACAATATGCGTATTCGCAAAAATAAAGCGGGGGGGGTATCGCAAGGTCGGCTGAAGTGCCATATTCGCACGGTGTTTGCGGTGATGTTTGCTCTTGCGGCGGTTATGCTGATGAGTACGGCGGTATTTGCAAAGGGAACAGGAACGAAAGATGACCCTTATATCGTAACAGATGAGCCGGGCTTTGTGTATTATTGTCAGCAAGGCGGATATATCAAAGTTGAAGCGGAAGAACTGAATATATACGGTACCCAGATAAACATTGAGAAAGACCTTAATGTTGACTTGGGAGATTGCGTTGTTCATATGCAAAACGGATTATTTACTTGGTATATGGTCATATATAATGCCAATGTCACAATTTCTTCCGTAGAGGGTGGCATAATAGCCGACGATTCCAATTATTTATTTCATGTGGGCAAAGGAAGTTTGACATTAAATGGCGGAGCATATTTAAGTCGCTTGGATGAAACAATAATTGCTACAGACTCACAAGTAACAGTCAATTCAGCTTTTTTGGATGATGCTAATATTTCAGGAGGAAAACTGACCGTAAATAACAGTCACTTCATGTGTTCAATTCTTTCGGATGCTTTGGAAATACCCGAAAGTAACTATAAATATCATCCTTTAAAAATTGACGGAGCAGATTTTGAATTTAACGGTTACAGTATTGAATACCTTGAGATAAGCGAAAAGACGGCGGCAGATAGTATAACTTTATCAAGCGGAAGGTTTCAGCATATTTTGGTCAAATCTTCGGAATACAATATTTCCGATTTGCTGCCCAAAGGCGGTTATATTGTAAAGAACGGCGAAAAAGTAAATGCCGATGTAAAAGAATTAAAGGCAGGTACGGAAGAATATTATGAAATAGTAGCTCCTATCGAAGTTTCCGCTGTTGATGTGAACATAACCGCACCCAAAGCAGGAAAAACACCCGCTGTGTCGGCTGAACTAAACACCGACGGTGTAACGCTTTACAAAAACGACCCCATAACGTGGTATAAAGACGGAGATATTATGAAAAATACCGATGTGTTTGAAGTCGGACACAAATACACTCTTTCTGTATGGCTGCAAGCACAGGACGGTTATTATTTCGCAACAGATAAAAGTTTATCTCCTGCGGTCACAGGCAGCCTTAACGGTACATCTGCAACAATAGGAATTGCGTATGAACAGGCGGCAGATGAAGTGATAAATTTATCTTATGATTTCGGTACTTTGCAAAAAATGACCATTTCAGCTATCGAAATTACGGTTGGTATACCGCAGGCAGGCAAAACACCCGATTTTGCACCGACTGCCAACGCAGGGTGCGTACTTTATGCAGACAAATCTGAAAAAGGCTACGGCATAGATTGGTATGACAGCGATGAACACATTTATCTGGACAAAAACGATGTATTCAAAGAGGGACATTCTTACATTATGGAAGTATTTTATAAACCCGATGAAAACTACCTTTTTGTAAACAAAATGACGGCAAGTGTAAACGGAGTTGAATTGAAAGGCTATATCTCTCCCGAAAACAGTGCCAAATACAAACTTATTCAGGTTTTTTATGATATACCCGTTAAAGGTGATGTGGATGGAAACGGCTTTGTCGAAGATGCCGATGCCGCTTTGCTTATGAAATACATAACAGGTGTTGAACCTGTGCTTTCAGAATTGCAGCTTGAAGCGGCAAAAGTTACCGACAGCAAAAAGGAAAAGCCCGATATGCTTGATGTTATAGCAATACTTAAAATTACAAAAGAACAATGAACAATATTATGATTAAGGCAAGTGTTCCCTCGAATACTTGCCTTTTTCTATGAGAGGAGAATGTAAATGAAATTAGTTTTATGCGAAAAGCCCTCGGTCGGAAACACCGTGGCGAAAGTATTAGGGGTTAAAAGCCGAAAAGACGGCTACATCGAGTGCGGCGATCATATCGTCAGTTGGTGTATCGGACATTTGGTAAACTTAGCCCTGCCCGAAGAATACAGCAAGGAATACAAGAAATGGGACAAACTGCCCATTTTGCCGACCGAGTGGAAATATAACATTTTATCCGGCACGAAAAAGCAGTTTGATGTTATAAGAAAGCTGATGAACCGCAAGGATGTAACGGGTATCGTGTGTGCTACCGATGCGGGACGTGAGGGAGAACTCATTTTCAGACTTGTTTATAACGAAGCCGAGTGCAAAAAGCCCATTGAAAGGCTTTGGATATCTTCACTTGAAGATACCGCTATAAAAAGCGGCTTTGCAAGCCTGCACAAAGGTTCTGACTTTGATAATTTATATAGATCGGCACTGTGTCGTGAACGTGCCGACTGGCTGATCGGGATGAATTTATCCCGATTTTTTACTGTGAGGAATGATAAGGTGTTCAGCATAGGCAGAGTCCAGACTCCCACGCTTGCGATGATAGCGGCAAGGGATAAGGAAATAATGAATTTCAAGAAAGGATATTTTTACACCGTGGACTTGGATTGTAATGAATTTGTTGCCAAAAGTGACAAAATAGAAAATAAATCAACAGCCGAAAAAATATGTGCTGTTTGTGATACCGCGCGGGCCGTTTCCGTCAAGCGTGAAAATAAGTTTACCGCACCGCCAAAACTGTATGACCTGACCACCTTACAGCGTGAAGCAAACAAACATTTTGGCTTTACGGCGCAGCAGACACTTAACATTGTACAGAAGCTATACGAAGCCAAACTTGTTACTTATCCCAGGACAGACAGCCGTTTTCTTACGGAAGATATGGAAGATACGGCACAGGCAGTTATAAACACCATAACAAACACCCTGGATTACAAGATTTCCGAAACACCCAATATCAAACCCGTTATGAACAATAAAAAGGTTACGGATCATCACGCCATTATCCCTACAGTCAACCTCAATAAAACAACATTGGAAAGTACAAGCTCCGATGAAAGAAAGGTGCTTGAACTTATCGCATTAAGGCTTTTGACCGCTACCGCACCCAAAGAGGAGTACGAAAGCGTTAAGGTCGGGCTTGAAAGCGGCGGCGAAAAATTTACCGTCACAGGCAAGACCGTTATAAACGATGGTTTCAAAGCCGTTGAAAAGCAGTTCAAAACAGGAGAAGAAAAGGAAACCGCTCTGCCCGATATTGCCAAGGGCAATACATACGATGTATCGGCAAAGGTTACGGAACACGAAACGCAGCCGCCAAAGGCGTACACCGAAGATACGCTTTTATCGGCTATGGAAAAAGCCGGAGGAAAAGACTTTGACGAAAATGTCGAAAGAACGGGCTTAGGCACACCCGCAACAAGAGCAAGTATCATAGAAACGCTTGTAAAGCGTAAATATATTGAACGCAAAGGGAAAAGCCTTGTTTCAACAGCTTTAGGCAACGAGCTGATAAACGCAGTACCCGAAACACTTACCTCACCCGCTATGACCGTGGAATGGGAAAATGAACTGTCAAAGATAGCACAGGGGAAAGCGGATAATGAGCGTTTTATGAAAAACATAGAGGAATTTATCAAAGAAACTATAAAGAATTAACGGAGGTGATCGAATGGCTGAAAGTCTGAATACCGAACTTGACTACCTTAAAAACAATGTTCCCGATGTTGACCTTGAGGACAACCCGAAGTTTGCCGATGAAATAAATACGGAAGTATTTGCAAAAGCCTACGGCAAGGTTCGGGAGCTTGTTGTCGAGGAAGAACCCGAAGTTGTGACAGAAAAGCCGCATATAGGCTTTGCCGAAGCCAACGCATATATTTTTGACATAATCAAAAATAACGAGCTGCACAGGATGTTCCCCGAAACCGATTTTGAAAATGTTGACACTATGGATATGCTTTACACTCTCTCGGATGAGGAAAACGCAAATGCACAGAATATCGTGGGTGTATGCTTGTACACGGGCAACGGCTGCAAAATGGACAAGGACCTGGGTATGGAGTTTATGGAGAGAGCCATAGAACAAAACCATACCGCCGCTATGCGTAACCTTGCCATCGCACTTGAAAATGTGGATGCACAAAGGTCGCTTGAATTATACAAGCGTGCCGCAAAACTCGGCGATAAGACAGCAAAGGTAAACCTTGAATATATGCAGGACAGGGTCGGTAAAAAGCAGTTAGACCGCATTTTATCCTTAAAGGACAGAGTACAGGACGAACCGAAAGAAAATGCAGCTACCGAGAAAGGCAGGGATGAGCGATGATAGGAATTTATATCCTTTTGGGGGCTATGTTCGGCATAATGGGCTATATGTTTGCTTACATCAAGAAAAACATAGCACCAAAAACCGAAAAGAAAACCTTTCCCGCCGTTAAACAAAAACTGTCCGAGGAGATAGAAAACAACGAAGTCGAAAAGGCTTTCATCAAGTTTATACTGACGGAAGCCGCCGAAGAACATATCCGTCTTGCAAAAAAGAACGGCGATGTTTATATTTGTTTCAGCAACAGCGAAATATCGGGCTTTGCCGCAAAATGGTACGGAGTTCTAAAATCCTACAAAAACGGCGATATAGACGAGAGGATGTATAAGTCCTGCGTGAATATTTACTTTGAGGAGTAAGAAAACACTGATAAAATCAAAAAAGCAAAAATAATTTTAGCCGAAAGGCGGCACATTTGTAGGCGACCATGCGTATTCTTCCGCCGAAAAGGCGGAAAATAGCAATCAGAGCCGTTAAGCAAATGTGTAAAATTATTTTTGGTATCCTATTATTCAGTTTTTCTTGAGCCCTCTTCCATAGCCTTTTTGACCGCTTCGATAATAAAAGCATTTACGCTTAACCCTTTGGAATGGGCATACTCTGTCACTTGTGCCTTAAAACCTGTTTCTTTGGGTATGCGTATTTCTATGCGGTCGAGCCTGTCTTTTGTGTATTTGGTAATAGCCCGTGAATGAGCCTGCGGGGAGTATGTATGTGATGCCATATAATAATTTTCCTTTCATATTTTATGATTTTATTATAGCATATATTTATTGGTTGTGCTATAATTTATATATCAAAGTTACGCAAATTACAATATGTCAGGGGGATGTTTTCAATGAATTATGAGTGCAAAATAACCGTATTAGAAACAAAAGTATTTCCGGAATTACAAGAAAAATACTTAGCCGACCCAAAGTCCGGTCCGTGTCCGTTCTTTAAAGCGGGTGATACATTCCTTTTAAAACGCACACCGGAAAGAGATGATTTTTATCATCTTATGGACGGTAAATTTTGCGGTGAAGCGTGGGATGCTATCAGCAGATATGTATATACAGCATTGCAGGGCGGTTCTATAATGAAAAATTGGACAAATGACAACAGAATGATGATAGCTTGCTGCAATGATGGTACAAGACCCGTTATTTTTAAAATAGAAAGAATTGATATTCCGGAGAATGATGAAGAAAGGCTATGGTTAGAAAAACAAAATTTTAAGAATACTATTGATGACGCATATACAGGCTGATAATTTGTAAATATATTACCAAATGGAAAGTTTAAGGAGCGAAAATGAAAACAGAAAAACACGGAAACAATTGGAGTGCATTTTATGCCGCTGACTCAGGACGGTATTTCGCCGAAATTATGTATACAAGTCGTGAGGGACGTGAGCAGTATAATTATGAGATCACGCAGGATATATACGACAGGCTTGGCACTTTCAAAGATGATATTGAAAACGAAAGGCTTATAAAGACCGCCAAAATAACATACTCGTTTGAAAACACAATGTATGGAACACTCGGTCCGGAGAGTACCGTATGGGATGAAGAAGCCAACGAAGAAATGAAAAAATCGGTTCAAAACAATAATAAGAATAAATAATTCTAAAAGTGTCATAGTGATTTTCTATGGCACTTTTTAATTGAAAAAATATAAGTTTCTATTGACTATATAATCGAATGTATAGTATAATGAAGGAGGTAAAATGAATGCGAGATGATAAATATGCTTATATCAGCGACTTACTTCTTGACGAAGTGCGCAAACTGACCCAAAACGGGCGCAGCTGGCTTAACTTTCTTGAAAATACGGGCAAGCTGTATAAGTACAGTTTCAAGGATAATCTTATTATCAATGCTCAAAGGGAGAACGCCACTATGTGTGCCGATTTCGATACCTGGACAAAGAAGCTGGGCTACCGCATAAAGCAGGGTACAAAGGGTATTCCCCTCTTGCGTGACAATGACGGACGAAAAACATTTTGGTATGTTTATGACATATCGGACACCGTCAAAACGGCTAAATCATGGGATGTACACCTATGGACGGTCAAGGATGATTTCAAGAGAGCCGTTGCCGACGGGTTCAAAGCGCACAACGGACTGAAAAGCGAGAACTACACCCTTGAAACGCTTATAGACGAGCGTGTTTCAAACTATCTTGATGAAAATATCGAAAGGTATGTCAGAGAATTGGAACTGTACAAGCAGGACTCACTCCTGGAGGAGTACGACCGGGACAACCTTGCACATACTTTGAGGGAGATAGCCGAGGAAAGTATCGAAATAGCCGTATGCGGCAGATGTGGCATAAACCGTGACTATGACGAGTATGCCCTGCGTAAGATAGGCGATTTCAACACCGTTGACACCATTACTCAACTCGGTGAACTGATAACCGGCGGTACCGAGGTCATACTGCGAGAGATAGAAAAAGAGGTAAGAAACTGTGAAAAGCATATCACAAAGGAGGAAAACTATTATGAAAGAGAAAATGATCGACGGAATGAGGCACATTTACAGCGAGGAACTTCAGAAGTATCTGCCCGAAACAATGACGGAGAACAGCATCGAATACAGGCTGAACGAGGAAACGATGACGTATCTGCCGATGTTAGAACTCGACGAGGAGGAAGATTACAATCTGACGAGTTGGGGACGCAGGCGACTGAGTTACATCAAGGAGAACAAACCTGGCTTTTATCAGAGACTGATGATAAAGGGCTTATGGGAACATCTGGTGAGCGTGGACAAACAGGCGAACGAGATGGAGAACAGCCTGATGAAAGAAATGAGCAAAGCCGAGGGGATAACCGAGGAGCTGAAAGCGAAAGATCAGATGGGCTGGGTAGCAAGGAGAAACAATCTCAAACAGAGAGTACGAGAGATAGTAGCAAACGAAGTGATATACATTTAAACGGCAAGACGGCAGAGGATAAAACCCCTGCCGTTTCTGCATTTATACAGACCATAGAAATGGAAAAGTATTCCGAACCCGATGAAAAAGGCAGGGTCAAACGTGTCGGTATGGCTACCGCAGGAGAGATTTTTGATAAACTTGAAAAGCACCTTAAAGACAATGGTATGTTACCCGATGACTATTTTTTAATGAGCCATCGAGTGTCCGAAGATATGGAAGTACCTAAATATGTACAGTTCATTTGTCAGCCTTCTTGGGGTGAGAGCGAGGGAATATACCTTGACATCGCTATGGAAACAGCAGACGGCATTGTTGACTTTGCAACGGGCAAGACCCTGGAAGATAACTATGCAGCTTTTAAGCGTATGGGCGATATTGCAACGGAATGTAACCTTATGCTGAACAGCAACGGCAGAAGAATTGAGCGTGAGGGCATTTCCACTCCCGAATATATAAAACAGCATCAGGCAAAAGCAGCCGAAGAAACCAAGCCCGAGCAGGCAGAAACAAAGAAACAGCCGGAAGGCATTATCGGCAATACACCGTATAAATTTATACCGGATAAGACCTATGCCACAATGCCTGAAAAGAACGCAAAACTTGTATCGGAACGTTTTGAAAGCGAGGGGATAAAATATAGCGGCAAGATAAAGGACAACGGTTCAATAACACTTACTTACAGCAAAAACGACAAGGACAAGTGCCAGGCAATCATTAGTGATGTTATTGAACAGCTTGCCGTCGAGGAATATCGTGATAAGACCCGTAAATCGTACAATACCATTGCCGATACAGACCTTGATACCCTTGAAGCCATAATGACCGAGATAGTACAGGGCAAGATTGATGCAAATGAGCTTGATGTAAACATAAAGGGACTGGCACTCTACGGTTCACGCAGCAGGGGACTTGAAACCGGCAATTCCGATATAGACATAGTAGTTGAGTATGAGGGCGATATGAAGGAAGATGCACTTTTTAACATCTTGAACGAGGATGAACATAACTTTGAGGGCTTAAAGGTGGACTTCAACCCCATACGTGAGGAAGAAAGCGGCAGGCTTTCGGACTTTCTGCAAAGATCCGAAGAATATCTGCAAAAGCAGATAAAAACACAGGCAAAAAACATTGATGAAAATATCATCGGCAATACGGTCTATCGCTATATACCTCAGAAACGGTATAAAAAGTTTCCCGCTGTTGACGGCATAACCGTTTCCGACAGGCTGACATCCGAGGATATAAAGCACAGCGGCAGAATAAACGATGATGATACCGTGACCATTACCTACTCCGCAAAGGATAAGGAAAAGGTTGAAGCAATATTTAAGGATTTTGAAAAGCAGGAAGAAACGGTAGATGTTGAGGAAACACATTCGGAAGAAACGGTAACAGCAAAGGAAAATAATCTTGAAAAAACGGTGTCTAACCGTGAAAAGTTTCCGCTTTTCCCCGATGACAGCGTAACCGAAAAGGAAATGCACGAATATGGTTATACCGACCCCGTGATGTATCCGTTAAGCGAGGAAGTCGCCCTTGATTTTTACGAAAATAAGGACTTGCCCGTATATCTGCTGCACGAGGATAATACCGAGAGTTTTGCATATTCCGTGGAGGATATAAAAAACCACAGGGGTATGTACGGTATAGAAACGGACGCTTGGGAAAAGTATCTTGAACAAGAAGCCGAAAAAGCACCGGAAAAGGAGAAAGTTGAAGAACAGAAAACACCCGCACCGAAGTTTGACTACAGCTATACGGAACCGATAAGGGCGGATAAAATCCCCGATGCTATACTCTTTGAAGCACTTACCCGGGGCACGGGTTTTGCAAACGGAAGGTTTCGTGTTGAGGAATGGTATAAAACGAACTTGACGGCTAAAGAGCGAGTTGCCAATTTAAAGAACGAATACGGCATCGGCGGCACGGGTCATCCTACAGACGGTCCCGGCGAAATAAGCGGTACCAACCACGACGGCAAAGGGTTTGAAGTTGAATGGACGACCGAGGACGGGAAAGCAAAACATCTGCTTACCTGGAGTGCAGTCGATAAAGAGATAAAAAAGCTCATAGAAAAAGACCTTTATATCAGCCCGCAGGAACGTGACAAGCACGAAAAGGAATTGTTTGTCAAGTCAAAAATAAAGCTGATGTCCGAGGGCGATATGTTTACTGTAAACGGCGAAAATTTTGAATTTGTATGTGCAGGATACAGTAAGATCGAAGTATATCCCGATAATCCCGACTCGGAGCTTTGTTACACCATACAGGGCAAAAATGAGGATGAACCGCATTATTTTATTGACAACTACCGATTGGAGAAAACGGACTTTGCCGTGGATCCCGAAAAGAAAGAAAAAGAAGAACCGCTTTATAAGTTTTTCCGAACAGGAAACGACAATGAACTGAAAATTCTCTATCAGCCCAATATGCACGATTATATTTCGGCAACGGTCGATAAAGAGGTTTTCAACACCGCATACATCATAGCGGATACGGGCAACACCTTTGATACCTCACTTTTCTATCAAATGCTTCTTGCTTATGCCGAAAAGGAGACTGTCAGCGATGATACGCTTTTCTATATGTCGGCGGATAATGAATACAAGAACGGTATACCGCTGTTTGAGGGCTTTACATCGGAAAATGTTGACCTTATCGGAGATTATGTAAAAGACGATGTCTTAAATCTTGAAGAAAATGCAGAAGTTGAAGCTGAACCTACTGTCGAAAACGAAAATGAGCCTGCTGTTGCTATTGGCGACAAATTCAAAAATCTTCTTACGGGCGAGGAAATAGAGATAGTTTCTCTTACGGGAGCATTGCCGTACTACACCGACCAATGCACAGCTACCCGTCAATCGGGTGGTTTTGAGATAACCGAAAATATCGGTTACTCGGAATTGCTTGATACAACAAAATACGAACGTGTTACCGAGGCCGAAAAATCAGCTGAACCATACAGCGTTGAAAAAGCCCTTATTACAGCATATATGCACGATGAGTTTGACGAGGAACCCGACTTCTCGGATATTGAAGATATGGGACTTGCCTATACTTCCGTTGAAGATGCAAACGATGAAAATCACATTATCGAAGCCCGTGTAAACCTTGAAACCCGTGAGATATACAAATATCTTGACAATGAAAAGGTAGCTATTGAGGCTTACGGCAGCCGCAAGGACTTTATAGAGTGCCTTAAAAACCTTGATTTCAACGACCTGACCGAAGTTACTGATGAAATGTGGACTAAATATAACGAGATACATAAAAATGAAGAAGTTATAAAGCCCGTAAACTTTACCTTTACCGAGGAAAATATGAATATGGGCAGTCCCAAAGAGCAGTTCAAGGCTAATATCGAGGCTATAAAAATGCTGAAACAGCTTGAAAGCGAAAACAAACAGGCTACACCCGAACAGCAGGTCGTACTTGCCAAATATATGGGGTGGGGAGGTCTTGCTGATGCTTTTGACAGCCGCAAGGACAGTTGGGCAACAGAATATAACGAGCTGAAAGACCTGTTAAGCCCGGAGGAATATTCATCTGCCCGTGCTACGGTTTTGAACTCGCACTTTACAAGTCCCGTTATCATACAGGCTATGTATAAGGGACTTGAAAGATTGGGCTTTGAGGGCGGCACTATTCTCGAACCCTCTATGGGTATCGGTAACTTTTTCGGTGCAATGCCCGACAGCCTTAAAAATTCAAAACTGTACGGCGTAGAACTCGATGACCTTACGGGCAGGATAGCAAAACAGCTCTACCCCGAAGCCAATATTCAGATAAAAGGGTTTCAGAAAACGACTTTCAACAGCAATTCATTTGATGTTGCTATCGGAAATGTACCTTTCGGCACTACCAAGATATACGACAACGAATTACAATGTCACGACCTGATACACGACTACTTTTTTAAAAAATCGCTTGATAAGGTACACAGCGGCGGTATTGTTGCCCTTGTTACCTCTATGGGAACTATGGACAAAGCAAATGAGGAGGTACGCAAGTACCTTGCGGAACGTGCGGAGCTTGTCGGTGCGATAAGATTGCCCGATACCGCATTTAAAAACGCCAATACAAGCGTGACAAGCGATATAATCTTCCTTAAAAAGCGTGATACTGTTCTTGACTTTGAAAAGAACCCCGAGCAAACACCCGATTGGGTGCAGACCAAAGAGGACGAAAACGGAAATATCATCAATTCATACTTTGTCGATCACCCCGAAATGATAGTCGGAGAGATGCAGGAAGAAAGCGGGCCTTATGGCTACCGCCTTGTATGTAAACCTGTCGAGGGCGATTTTAAAGAGCAGCTAAACGAAGCAATAAGCCACCTTAACGGCACTTTCGAGCGTGACGAACACGCAAACAGCGTGGAAGAAGAAATACCTCCGGAGTTTACGGAGGTAGACTATCAGGGACACCGTAACTTCTGCTATTGCGAGGTAGACGGAAAAATATATTTCCGTGAAAATGAAATGATGATACCCCAGGACTTTGAGGGCAAGAAACTTGAGAGAATGAAAGGTATGATAGAGGTCAGTAACATCTTGCAGGAACTGATACGCTTGCAGCGTGACGGCTATTCCGATGATGAGATAAAGGCACAGCAGGAAGTTCTGAACGATAAGTATGAAGCATTTACAAAGAAATTCGGGCTGATAAGCAGTGATACCAATATGAACCTTTTCCGTGACGATGATACAAGCGAGCTTATTTCTTCACTTGAAAACATTGATGAAAACGGTAATCTTGTAAGCAAAGCGGATATTTTTACAAAAAGAACTATCGTGCCTTATGTTGCACCTACACACGCCGACACCGTAAGCGATGCGTTGACTATCAGCATTGCCGAAAAAGCGAGGGTCGACCTCGACTATATGAGTAAACTTTGCGGCAAGGATAAAGATACCATTTTATCCGAAATGCAGGGTGTGATATTTGAAAACCCCGTAAGCGGCAAGTACGAGACCGCAGACGAATATTTGTCCGGAGATGTGCGTGAAAAGCTGCGTATTGCGGAGGTTATGGCGGAAAACAACGATAAATTTGCGGTAAATGTTAATGCTCTGCGTGAGGTTCAGCCCGAGGAATTAAAGCCATCGGAAATTTCCATACAGCTCTGCTCTACCTGGATACCCGTCAAGTATTACGAACAGTTTATGTACGAAACATTCGATACACCGTATCGCTGCCAAAGCAGCAGTTGGTATGCACACACCGACCCGTTTTCAACGTACAACTCACAAACCATAACAATACAGTATGACGAGAGGACGGCGACCTACGGCATATCAAACAAGGGTTCGTCCCGTGCGGATGCCTCAAACATAAAGGTCAATAAAACATACGGCACAAGCCGTGTGAATGCCTACAAGATACTTGAGGACACCTTGAACAACAAGGTAATAACCGTAAAGGACTACATCGAAGAACCCGACGGCAAAAAACGTGCAGTTGTAAATCAGAAAGAAACAATGCTTGCACAGGAGAAACAATCGGAGCTTAAAGAAAAATTCCGTGAATGGATATGGGACGACCCCGAACGTACCGAGGAACTATGCAGGATATATAACGAGAATTTTAACTCCATAAGACCCCGTGAGTATGATGGCAGCCATATAAAATTCGTGGGAATGAACCCCGAAATACAGTTAAGACCTCATCAGCTGAACGCTATCGCCCATACGCTTTACGGCGGCAATACGCTGTTAGCACATACCGTAGGTGCAGGCAAAACATTTGAGGCTGTAGCAAGTGCAATGGAAGCAAAAAGGCTGGGACTATGCAGAAAGAGCCTGATATGTGTACCAAAACATATAGTAAATCAGTTCGGCAAGGAGTTTTTACAGCTTTACCCCAATGCAAATATACTTGTAGCAAGCGAAAAGGACTTCCAAAAGAAGAACAGGCGAAGATTTTTCAGCCGTATAGCCACCGGAAATTACGATGCCGTTATCATCAGCCATTCACAGCTTGAAAAGCTGCCCATATCGCCCGAACGCCGCATTGAGTATGTACAAAACCAGATAGAAGAAGTAACTGCCGCACTTGATGATATGCGCCGTATGGAGGGCAAGCGTGGTTTTACCGTAAAGCAGCTTGAAATTACTTGTCAAAACCTTGAGGATAAGCTCGAAAAGCTGATAAACGAAGAAAAATATGATACCAACATTTTCTTTGAGGATATGGGCTTTGATAAAATGTTTATAGATGAAGCGCATTTGTTCAAAAACTTGCAATTTATCACAAAAATGGGAAGAAACGTATCGGGTATCAATGCTTCATCCGTATCGCAAAGAGCCACCGACCTTGCCTTAAAGGTCAAATATATGGACGAGATAACGGGCGGCAGAGGTACGGTCTTTATGACGGGTACGCCCATCAGTAACAGTATGTCGGAGCTATATATAATGCAGACATATTTGCAGGCGGACTTACTTAAAAAGCGTGGTTTACACCTCTTTGATGCGTGGGCGGCAAACTTTGGCGAAACGCAGGTGGCTTTGGAACTTGCACCCGAGGGCAAGGGCTACCAGGCAAAAACGAGATTTGCAAAGTTCTTTAACTTGCCGGAGCTTATGAACCTGTTTAGATTGTGTGCCGACATAAAAATGCCGGAAGATCTGAATTTACCCGTACCGGAAGCACACTATGAAGCGATAAAGACCGAAGCGAGCGACTACCAAAAAGAACTTGTGGACGGACTTGCGGAACGTGCTTCGAGTATAAGAACCGGCTGCGTCGACCCTCGTGTTGACAATATGCTCAAGATAACCAACGAAGGCAGGAAGTTGGCACTCGACCAAAGGCTGATAAATGACACTCTCCCCGACGACCCGAATAGCAAAGTCAACAAGTGTATAGAAAATGTGCTTGATATATGGGAGAAAACGGCGGACAGTTACGGCACGCAGATGATTTTCTGTGATATGTCCACGCCTAAACCCGATGAATTCAATGTCTATGATGACATCAAGCAAAAGCTGATAGCCAAAGGTGTTTCCGAAAGCGAGATAGCATATATTCACGATGCGAAAACCGATGTGCAGAAGCAGGAGCTTTTCACAAAGGTAAATCGTGGAGATGTTCGTATTCTGTTAGGTTCCACCAACAAAATGGGTGCAGGCACGAACTGTCAAAAGCACCTGACAGCGGTTCATCATCTCGATTGTCCCTGGCGACCCGCTGACCTGGAACAACGAAATGGTCGTATCATCAGACAAGGCAACGAAAACAAGGAGGTAAACATATATAACTATGTTACCGCCGGCACGTTTGATGCCTTTTTGTTTCAGCTTGTGGAAAACAAGCAGAAATTCATCTCGCAGATAATGACAAGCAAGTCGCCGCAAAGAATAGCCGAGGATGTTGACGAAGCCGTACTGAACTATGCACAGATAAAGGCATTGGCGGCAGGCGATGAGCGTATAAAAGAAAAAATGGACTTAGATTTGGAAGTCACTTCTCTCCGAACCGCTTATTCCAATTTCCTTGACAATCGCCGTAATCTTAAATCGGATATTGTGAAGAAATATCCCGAACTGATAGCCCAAAGGAGCGAAGCTGCGGCGGGCTTCGAAAAGGATATTGCCACCTATAAGGCACACACAAGCGAGGGATTTAGCGGTATGACGATAAACGGCAAGCTCTTTGATGATAAAAAAGAAGCAGGCAAAGCACTTTTGGATGCTGTCAAAGCGGTCGGCTTACAGCAGACCGGAAAAGTTATCGGCTCATACAAGGGTTTCGATATGGCTGTGGACTTTAACAAGACAAAGGGTGCTTTTGAGATAAACCTTAAAGGCGCACTCTCTCATCGTGTAGAATTGGGCGGTGATGTCCTGGGTAATATTCAAAGGCTTGATAACGAGCTTAATTCCTTTGAAAAGAAACTTGCTGCCGTAAAAGAGCGATTGGCGGATGCTCAAAATCAGCTGAAAATCGCAAAGCAGGAAGTTGAAAAGCCTTTCCCGAAGATGGAAGAACTGAAAGCAAAGGAAAAACGACTTAACGAACTGAACAAGGAGCTGTCGCTCGATAAGCAAGAGGAGTCGGAAGTCCTGCCCGATGAACCTAACAAGACCGAAAGGGATGATATAGCGATATAAGCGGCAGAAATATGGCGAAATTTGGTATAGGCAATTTTCACAAAATTTTATTGTTGTTTTTGCAACTTTGAAATGTTTAAATGCGTGAAAAAGCCCTTGAAACCGCAAAAGCAAGAGAAATTAAGAGTCTGCAATTTGCACAAAGAAAAGATTGTTACAAAACCACGCAATATTGACAAAAAAAAAACGAAGTTATAATAGAAAGTGAGATACTTCTCACGACCCGTTTTGCTTAAAAAGTTTTTCAGGGGCGTGTTCTCCAAACTCTTTGAGTTGTTCTGCAGATTGCTCATAAGCCTTGCGGGAAACAGCTTTAAATGCACAAAAGCCTACTACCGCATTACGGTGGGTCGTTTAGCCAATAGACCCGAGTTTTGGAGTATCTCGATTTGCAAATTATAGGGCAGAGGTTCGCCTCTGCCCGCTTGCGTAAAATCAACCGCAAAGATAAATGCGGACAATTGCGCAGCAATTGGCTTTTGGCGCAGCCAAAAGTTGTGAAATGGGTACGGCTAACCCAAATATATAAAAATATAGGAGGAAAAATTAAATAATGAGAAAATCGTTTTTTACAAAAGCTATTGTAGCTGTGGGTGTAATGATTAGTGCGATGGCGATGAGTGGTGTTTGTGCGTGGGCGAATACAGTCACATGGAGTTATCAAAGCGACACAACAACAGTGCCTTCGGAATTCGGATTTAGCCTTAACAATATCAGTACATTAAATACAACAACTACTGCCGATAAATCACGAAAAGGTACATTTACCGAAGCAATTTTCACTACTACTGATGGAACAACAGGATGTATCGCCAAACAAACAGGTTATAATTTAAATACCAACACCAATAACTATATGATAAAAGATGATGGTACTGCATATGCTACAAGTAAATATGCTTTTTTCTCGCCAACAAAAAGCGGAACTATTAAATTCTATATATTTTCAAATAACTCATCTACCAAAGCAGACGGATTAAGATTTTATAATGCTGAAATACGCGAAGAGGCATCGGAAGCTGGTGCTGCAGCCGGTACAGTAAAATTAGGCACTCAAATCGGTGATAATATTGAATTAAAACACAGAGATTATGTTGAGAACAATTTTACACAAGATGCCATAGAGCTTGAAGTAACAGCAGGAAATAAATATGTAATTTATGGTAATACCGCTTGTATATTATATAAGATGGCTCTTGAATATGAAGACGAGGCAACACTTATTTCCGAAACCCTTGATCCAATCGACGGACTTACAGTAAACGACGATTTAACCTGCTCAGCTGAATACGCAAAGGTTGACGGTACACACTATCTCGTACTTGACTTTACAAAAAATGAGGCTTTAGCAGCTGCAAATGCACTTACATATAGTGTAACAGGACAAAATCCCATAACAATTAACACCCTCTACACAGGTGTTCAATTTGATGCTGATGGAGATGATGCGATAGGAAATGATGATCATCTTTATTATGCGTTTAAATTTACTGATGAAGATAATACATATATAAGTATAAATGCCACAATCAGTGTCGCTAACTAATGGGGAGGTTTACAAAATGAAGAAATATACAAAACCTGTTGCCGAAATCGAAGTGTTTGACAGCACAGATATTATAACATTAAGCGGTGTCAATCTTATGTCAATGGATGACATTGATGACGACTATACTGCTGAGGCACTCGGACTCAACAAATAATAAAAAAATACAATCTGCAGATAGTAAAATCCCCCATTCCATACGGTTTGGGGGATTGCTATTTTGAACAAAACGCGAAGGTTCTGTAACAAAAATGTAATTTTACATAGCAGAAATACTATGGTATAATTATTACTTGAGGAAACATCGCATTTATAAACGGTAGGCGGTTATTCCCTGTACCTGATGTAATGTGGCGCTTGAAAAAAGCAATACACACAGAAGGGAGGGATTACATATGAGCGTTATGGATTTTATTGCCATTGTAAGCTTATTAGTCGGAGTTTTTGCTCTCGGCTATATGTTTGGCTCAAAAAAATAATCGCCCCAGCTTCCAAACATAAGGCGATTATTTAATCAACTTATAAGGGAGTAACCGTCTATTGGGCGGTGTTTCCTTTTTCTATAATCAATAATAACACTTTTTTAGGTGTTTGTCAATATCATAAAAAATACAATTTACCACACTGCTCACGATTTTGTTCGTGAGTTTTTTTATTGGAGGTGATTTTATGTCAAGGCATCGTGATAAGCGGTTAAACATACGTGTTACAGAAGCCGAGCGTGACTTTATTATAAAAAATATGCAGCAAAATGGGCTGCGCAATGTAACAGATTTTTTTATCGAGTGCATTATCAAGCATAAGACCGTGGTAATAAATACTATGCCGCTTTTGGCTGTCAAAAACGAACTGAACAAAATCGGTGTAAATATAAATCAGATCGCCAAAATAGCAAATACCACCCGAAATGTGGATAATGCTACGCTGCTCTCACTTCAAAAAAGCATTGATGAAATGAGGACAATAGTCAACAAGGCGTTCACAAAGGAGGCGGAAGATGGCATACACGAAAATCGTACCGATAAAAACGGGAACGCACCTTGAACAAGCGATACACTACATCTTAAATCCCGACAAGACCGAAGAAATGCTGTATGTATCAACCTATATGTGTGATAAGGATACGGCAGCGGAAGATTTCAAGACGATTTATGACAAGGCTATCCATAAAGGAAATAATGTTGCACATCAGATAACCCTGTCTTTTTCACCGGAAGATAAGATCACACCTGAACAAGCCCTTGATATGGGGCGGGAACTTATGGAAAAGATATACCCCGATAATCAGTATGTCCTGGCAATACACAACGACAGGGAGCATTTACACGCACACATCATTGTCAATGCGGTGGATTATGTAAACTATAAGAAGATACACAGCAATAAACAATCCCTTCGGGAAATGCGTGATATATGTGATAAAATGTGCAAAGAACGAGGGCTGTCTGTTATCGAAAAGGAAACCAAAGCACACAGAAAACGCCTTATTGCAAGTATTGATGAAGCAATAGAGAAATCTTCGGGTTTTGATGATTTTATAGAAAATATGCAGCTTGCGGGATATGAAGTAAAGATTGATAAATACCTCTATTTCCGTGGCGAAAATGAGGAAAACTTCCGCCGTAGCGACACTATGGGCGATGCCTATTCCGTGATAGGTATAAAGCAGCGTTTGCAGGGCATTGATGTACCGAGGGGCAAAAGGCGTATATATGCCGATAAAACGATAAGAATATCTCTGCACCGCAGGCTCCAATTTGCCATTGACGATATGCTGAAAGCTGCCAACAGCTATGATGAGCTGTTAGGACTTTTAAGCAATGAGGGCATAGAAATTAAGCAAGGCGCACACCTCGCAATGAAACTGCCCATAGCAAAGCGGTATATCCGTACCGAAAGCATCGGTGAAGAATACTCCGAGAAGATGCTCCGCTTTTATTTTGATAATAAAGCAGGCTACAATGCACTTAAAACAGAGATAAACTCCGTAAAACAGGAGCATTTGCAGAAAAAGCGCACCTATACCGACAGATACACATCGATCCGCAATATTGATGTGGAGATTAGGATGCTTAATATGCTCTCCGAGTATAATATCAAAAGCATAGATGATTTGCAGGCAAAAATCGACAGCTTGAGCAAGAAAATCGAAGTATGCGACAGTAATATAAGTCTGGCTAATGAAGAAATCAAGTCCAGACAGACTGTAGTAAATGCTATGCGTGAATATTGGCGGCTTAAACCGATAATAGCCAAATACAAAGCTATATCGGACAGCAAAACAAAGGAACTGTTCTATGTTGAAAATATGGCTGATATTGAGCAGTATAACAAGGTTACAGAAATACTGAACGCAAACAAGCTGCCCGATGGCACGCTACCAAAGGCGGATCAGTTAAGAGCAGAAATAGCCGAATATAAGCAGTCCAAAGGCCTTAATTATGATAACAAGGAAGATTTGAAAACAGAACTGCAAAAATACGAGATTTTGATGAGTAATATCAAAACAATTATAAAGGATGAGCCGCAAAAGGCGGAAGATGTTGAACGATAGTATAAGACGGTGGGCATTTTGCCCGCTGTCTTATTTTTTTGTAAATTTTGTATACAAATTGCAGTTTTGTGATTGATACTTTGTTAAATATATGGTACAATTAAATATATAACAAATATTATATTTATCTCTTCGGACAATGTACGGAATAACATCATCTTCGTTGAGAAAAGAACAAAAAGAACTTAACAAAACAGGGAGGAGACGGCAATGGCTGCAAATGAAAACAGTAAAGACCTTTTAAGCGTTCTTTGGGCAGGTGCGGATATTCTGCGCGGCAAAATGGACGCTAATGAATATAAAAACTATCTGCTTGGTATCGTATTCTATAAGTATCTGTCCGATACGTTTCTGACACACGTTTATGACCTTCTCAATAATGAAAAGCCTGAATCTATGGCAGAAGCACAGGCAGCATACGAAGAAGTTTACAGCACCGAAGATGCCGAGGAGCTTTTAGAGGACATCAAAGAAAGCTACCACTATACTATCGAGCCTGAGCTTACATACACAAAACTTGCAGAAGCCGCAAGCAAGAACGCATTTCAGCGTGAAATACTGAAAAAGGCATTCAATCATGTTGAACAGTCCGATCCTATCTTTGCAAATCTGTTCTCTGATGTTGACCTCTACTCCACAAGACTCGGCTCCGGTGAGCAGAAGCAGTCTGCTACCGTTGCAGAGGTAGTCAAGAAGATCAACGAAGCCGACCTGCTGAACCATGAGGGCGATGTTCTCGGTGATGCTTACGAATACCTTATCGGTCAGTTTGCAAGTGAAACAGGAAAGAAAGCCGGAGAATTCTATACACCGCAGGCAGTTTCACAGATCCTTACCCGTGTTGCTATTCAGGGACAGGAGGACAAGCAGGGACTTCTGGTGTATGATGCTGCTATGGGTTCGGGTTCTCTGCTTCTGAACGCAAGAAAGTTCTCACACAAGCCCGACTATATCCGCTATTTCGGTCAGGAACTCAGTACGACTACATACAACCTCGCTCGAATGAATATGTTCCTGCACGGAGTTGATCCCGAAAATCAAACGCTCCGTAATGCTGATACGCTCGATGCGGACTGGCCCACGGACGAAGAAACAGATTTTGATATGGTACTGATGAATCCTCCGTACTCCGCAAAGTGGTCTGCGGCACAGGGATTCCTGAATGACAGCCGTTTCTCCGACTATGGTGTGCTTGCACCGAAGTCGAAGGCAGACTACGCATTTCTGCTTCATGGCTTCTATCATCTGAAAAATACAGGTACAATGGCTATCATTCTGCCCCACGGTGTTCTGTTCCGTGGTGCGGCGGAGGGCAAGATCAGGCAGAAACTCATCGACAACGGTGCTATCTATGCCGTTATCGGTCTGCCTGCAAACTTGTTTTATAATACCTCTATACCGACAACGATAATTGCATTGAAGAAGAACCGTGACGGACGTGATATTCTCTTTATTGATGCTTCACAGCAGTTTGTCAAGGGCAAGAAGCAGAACTCTATGAGCCCCGAAAACATCGACCACATCATAGAGCTTTACACAAACCGTAAGGACGTGGAGAAAGAAGCACACCTCGCAAGCTATGAGGAGATCAAGGCAAACGACTATAACCTTAATATTCCTCGTTACGTCGATACTTTTGAGCAGGAAGAACAGATCAGTCTTAGCGACCTGGCAAGCGAATTTTCGGACATTTCGGCTGAAACAGACACAGCGGCAAACGACCTTATTGCCCAAATGGGAGAATTGACTGCCGCTGACGAAGATACAAAGAACGAGCTTGCTAATCTGATGAAAGTATTGGAGGGGATATTATGAGCAATACACCACAGATTAGATTTGCCGGATTTACCGATGCTTGGGAACAGCGTAAGTTGGGTGATGTGTTCGTAGAATACTCCGAAAAAGGTCACGATGAACTACCTCCGCTTACAATTATTCAGGGTAAAGGGACTATCCTTAGAGAAGAATCGGAGCGTAACCTTATATATGATAAATCA
>JAFUAF010000013.1 GCA_017460805.1 Bacillota bacterium
TATTATTATTATTATTATTATTGTTTTGTTGGGTGCTGTTTTTTTCGGCATACATTACAATAAGCATCGTTTCACGACCGAAAAATGGCTGTCGGCACAGGAAAACGAGCGTGTTGAGATAATTGATGATCTTTTGTCTCGGCTTAAAATCAAAAAATATAAAAATGGCGGGATAACCCGCAGCGAGATACATAATATGCTCGGACAGCCTATGGAAGAGTATTCGGTCAACGAAGTTGACCATGATCTTGAAGAATCGTATTATGTGGGGTATATGGGCTTTATGCCTATCGACCCATATACTTTGGAGATGGAATATCGGGACGATAAAGTGACATTTTGGTATCTGTTTGAGCGATAAAGGAAAAAATGAAAAAGAAAAAAATAATTGTGTTTTTGTTTATACTGTTTATAATTGTGCTTGCCGTGTTATTCGGCTTTTACAAATATCATCACGACCGTTATTTCAGTACGGCAAGGTGGGTCAATGCGCAGAAAAACGAAAGAGCGGATATGATGGATAACCTGCTTGAAAGATACGAATTCAAGGGCATGACAAAGGGTGAGATACGCGCAGTACTGGGTCAGCCCGAATATGAGAAAGACGAGACAGATACTTACATTGTGGGATATTTTTTCCCCGCACTCGATCCGTATGTACTAACCATAACTTATGAAAATGATACCGCAGCAGAGTGGGAGCTGAGTGAATCTTGAAGAAAAACAATACATTCAATCTTGCCGAGGAATTGCAGAAACTGCCAGATCAGCCGGGGGTTTATCTGATGAAAAACGATGATGACGAGATAATTTATGTCGGCAAGGCAAAGATATTAAAAAACAGGGTACGCCAATATTTTCAAAAGAACAAACAGCATTCTGTCAAGGTGCTTAAAATGGTGGAAAACATAGCTTCTTTTGAATATATCGTTACCAATAACGAGGTCGAGGCGCTTATCCTTGAAAACAATTTGATAAAAAAGTACGACCCGCATTACAACATACTTTTAAAGGATGATAAGACCTATCCTTATATAAAAGTGTCCGTAAACGAGATGTTCCCGCGTGTGACGGTAACGCGCAGGCATCTGAAAGACAAGGCAAAGTATTTCGGTCCTTATACGTCGGGGCTTGCGGTCAAAGAGTCGATAGAGCTGATACACAGGCTTTATCCGATAAGAAGCTGTCAGAAGTCGTTTCCGCGGGATACAGGCAAGGAGCGCCCGTGCCTTAATTATCATATCGGCAAGTGCAAAGCGCCCTGCAATAATATGATAAGCAGGGAAGAATACGATTCTTATATAGAAAAAGTCCTTGATTTTCTTAACGGCAAGACCAAGGATATAATAGCCGAACTGACAGAAAAAATGGAAACCGCTTCCGAAAACCTTGAATTTGAGCAGGCGGCGGAATACCGCGATATAATAGGGGCGGTAAAGAAGGTCTCGGAGCGTCAGATAATAGAAAACATGGCGGAAAACAACCGCGATGTTATTGCCTTTGTTCGCGAAAATGCGGATGTTGTGTTCCAGGTGTTTTTTATCCGAGGCGGCGTGATAACGGGGCGGGAGAGCTTTATGCCCGAATGTACGCCCGATACGGATGATACCGAGCTTATGACCGATTTTGTAAAGCAGTTTTACAGCGGAACACCGTATATCCCGAAAGAAATTATTTTACAATGTGATATAGATGATTTTGATTTGATAAGCAGCTGGCTGTCACAGACAAAGGGGCAGAGGGTAAATATCCTTGTGCCGCAGAAAGGCGAGCGGCATAATCTTGTAAATCTTGCAAAAGAAAATGCAAAGGTAGTGCTGGAGCGCACGGGCAACCGCCTGAAACGCGAATATAAGCAGACTTTGGGTGCGCTTGAAGAGATAAAGCAGCTTTTAGGGCTTGATTTTGACCTTAACAGAATAGAAAGCTACGATATTTCAAATACACAGGGCTTTCAGAATATCGGCGCAATGGTCGTTTTTGAACAGGGCAAGCCGAAACGCAGCGATTACCGCAAGTTCAAGATAAAAAGTGTTATCGGTGCGGATGACTATGCTTCTATGGAAGAGGTCATAACCCGCCGTTTTACCCGCTATGTAAATGAAAACAGCGGCGAGACACAAAAGACGGGATTTGACAAACTGCCCGATGCGATATTTACCGACGGCGGCAAGGGTCAGATGAAGTCCGTGCAGACCGCCCTTGACAATGTGGGTGTGAATGTGCTTGTCTGCGGTATGGTAAAGGACGACCGCCACCGCACAAGAGGTCTTATCTACAACGGCAAAGAATACATCATGTCGCCCCACAGCGAGGCTTTTAAGCTTATTACCCGCATACAGGACGAAGTTCACCGCTTTGCGATAGAATACCACCGCAAACTGCGCGCACAGAAACAGATACACAGTATTCTTGACGATATACCCGAGATAGGCGAGAAACGCAGAAAGGCACTTATGGCGTACTTCGGCGATATAAACGCGATAAAAGCCGCCGAGGTCGACGAACTTGCCAAAGCCGACGGCATGACCGCAAAAGCGGCGGAGCAGGTGTATAATTTCTTCTGCGGGATAAAGTGAGAGTGTTTTTATATGAAGAAAAATTTATTGATATTTTGTCTGTTGATAACGACAACGGGCTGTTTGGGTTCAATGCCCGTACCGCCGCAGCTCCAACAGATAACACCCGAAAAAAATGACTATTGGGAGCATTACACAAGTAAATATTCTGCGCAGGAGTACTACGACATGACAGCGGATGCGTTTAAAAAGAAATATCCGACAAAAATGAAAGAACTGTTTTGTCAAAAAGTAAAAGATACTCACGACCTTGACAGCGAGATAGCGGCGGCATTTGATTTTATTGATGGGAATATAGTTTCTTATTTTGATGACAGGCATGTAAGTACAAGCGGTGGGGCGACAGAGGATGGAAAATTTGTAGATCTCTATGCAGACGGCTGCATATGGGATATAACGACCGACAAAGGAGAACGATATCGCATATATTTTTTTGCCCGTCTTAAATACCCCGATGTGCCCGAAGAAGTGGGACTTCAGGATGTAATAGTGCAGCATATTATAAAGGAAGACACAAGCGGAGAAGAAGAAACGGAAGAAATAACAATAGGCGAATATTTCAAAGGAAATTACGGAGTCTGAAATTTTGAAAAAAATGCTTGCATTGGTGTAAAATATATGTTATAATAGCAAGCGGTGTAAAAAACACACACAGGCTTTTTATCCGAGCCGGTGCCCGAAATATCGGGTCCTTGGGTAAAACTGTGGAGGAACTGACAACCAAAAAACACAAGGAGGACGAAATAATGGCAGTTATTTCAATGAAGCAGTTACTTGAAGCGGGCGTTCATTTCGGTCATCAGACAAGAAGATGGAACCCCAAAATGGCAGAATACATTTTTGCCGAGAGAAATGGTATTTATATCATTGATCTTCAGAAAACAGTTAAGAAAGTAGAAGAGGCTTACCAGGCTGTTGCCGACATCGTTAAGGACGGCGGCGAAGTTCTTTTCGTAGGTACAAAGAAGCAGGCACAGGATTCCATCAAGGAAGAGGCTGTTCGCTGCGGTATGTACTATGTAAACGAAAGATGGCTCGGCGGTATGCTCACAAACTTCGAGACTATCAAGACTCGTATCAAGAGACTTAAAGAGCTTGACGCAATGATCGAGGACGGTACAATGGATGTACTTCCCAAGAAGGAAGTTGCTAAGCTTATGCACGAAAAGGAAAAACTTGACAAGAATATCGGCGGTATCAAGGAAATGACACGTATCCCCGATGTTATCTTTATCGTTGACCCCCGCAAGGAAAGAATCGCAGTTAAGGAAGCACACAACCTTAACATTCCTCTTGTTGGTATCGTAGATACAAACTGCGATCCCGAAGAGATCGATTACGTTATCCCCGGTAACGACGATGCTATCCGCGCCGTAAAGCTTATTGCAAGCCGTATCGCAGATGCAGTTATCGAGTCCAAGCAGGGCGAGATCGTTGCTGAAGAAGAAGCTAAGGTAGAAGAAGAATAATTTTTAGTATAGAGAAGTAAACACATCACATCAAAAAGGGCTTCAGCCATGGGGCTGAGGCTCTTTTATTCTAAATTTATATTTTTTATTTAAGGAGGACAAAAAAATGGCTGTTACTGCTGCTATGATCAAAGAACTCAGAGAACTTACAGGCGTTGGCATGAGCACTTGCAAAGAGGCTCTTGTAGAGGCTGACGGCAATATAGAAAAGGCTATTGAAGTATTAAGAAAGAAAGGTCTTGCACAGGCAGAGAAGAAGGCAGGCAGAATTGCTGCCGAGGGTCTCAGCTATGCTTACATTTCAGATGACAACAAAGTCGGTGTTGTTGTAGAAGTAAACAGTGAAACAGACTTCGTTGCAAAGAACGCTCAGTTCCAGGGCTTTGTAAACAGTGTTGCAAAGCAGGTAGTTAATTCCGATGCTAAGGACGTTGAAACTCTTTTCACAGAAAAGTGGATCGAGGACGACAGCAAGACTGTTAAGGATGCTCTTACAGAAAAGATCTCCGTTATCGGCGAAAACCTTAACATCAGACGTTTTGCTAAGTTTGAAAATGACGGCTCGGGCTGCCTTGTTTCTTACCTTCATGCAGGCGGCAAGGTTGCAGTTCTTATCGAACTTACAACAGACAAGCAGGATGCCGCTGTTGTTGAAGCAGGCAAGAATGTTGCAATGCAGATCGCTGCCATGAGCCCCAAGTATGTTAGCCGTGACGAGATCTCCGAAGAGTTCCTTGCCAAGGAAAAAGAGATCCTTATCGAAGCTGCAAAGAACGATCCCAAGAACGCTAACAAGCCCGATAATATCCTTGAAAAGATGATCCAGGGTAAGTTAAACAAAGAATTAAAGGAGATCTGCCTTGTAGATCAGGAATACGTTAAGGCAGAGGATAAGGAAACTGTCGGCCAGTATATCGCAAAGGTTGCAAAGGATCTTGGCGCAAACATTTCCATCAAGAGATTTGTTCGCTTTGAAACAGGCGAGGGTATCGAAAAGAAGGAAGAGGACTTCGCAGCTGAGGTCGAGAAGGCTATGAAAGGCTGATTACATCGGCAAAGTTCGGTACTTGATGGCTGTAAAATATGCTTGAATAAAGGCAAACAAGAGATTTATAACTGCATTATGGAATTTGCGTAAAGTATCATAACTTATCGGGAAATTGTGTAATTTATCGTAGGAATTTGCGTAAAATTTGCGTACGAATTTGCGTAAAAATTAAAACACTTCCCTTCGGCTAAGTTTACGCAAATCTGATGAGAATTTTAATTTTATAACTTAAATTAGGTACCAATATGTGAGAAAGGGATTGTTGAAAGACAGTCCCTTTTTTGCGTTTTATTGAAAATATATTTTGACATTCGGTATATAAAATCGTATAATTAAAGTATAATATAGCGAAGGAGGGGTCTTTATGTCGGGTATAACGGCGGTTATTGCTGCGGCGGTCGCTGCGGTCGGGTTTTCGGGCTGCTTTGAAGCGGCGGCAAAGTTACCGTATATAAGTACAGTACAGACGGGGAGCGTGGACAAAATGGAAAAAACGGATTTTAAAAGAATAACGATAAGAGAATCGGGCATGATGGCACAGGTTACGGAATATGAGCTTTTAAAGACCGAGGACGGTATAACCGTTTCGCAGTATTTCGGCCGCTGGAGTTTATATGACGGTGCGGGACGTGAGGAATGTCTTTACAAAAAAGTCGAAGGCGATAAAGCAATGTATGAAAAGTTTGCGAAACTTGCGGCAAACTGCAATGTAAAGGGCTGGGACGGATTTGACGGTGTGGATATGGAGGTACTTGACGGTCAGTCTATAATGGTCGAGGCAGAACTTGCGGACGGCAAAACCATTTATGCACACGGCTCAAATTCCTATCCCGCAGGCTATTTTGAATTTGTTGATGAAGTTTATAATGTGCTTAAAGATGCGGAAGTTTTAAATGAGCTTTATTAAAGGAGTTTTAAATGAGATTAAATTTGACCGATATGCTTTTTTCTCTTTCGGATGCGCTTGATATAGTGGAGCATGAAATGACGGGTGTAAAGTCGTCACACGGAAAACACGTTGCCTATCTTACGGCGCTTATGGGCATAGAGCATGGGCTTTCGGGGGAGGTTTTGTCAGACCTTGCGTGCTGTGCGATGCTGCATGACAATGCTTTTACCGAGTATGTGCGCGAGGAGTTTACCGCGGGCAATGTGGTGGACAGCTATGAACTGAGAAAACGTGCCGAAATGCTCAACAGCGAAGAATATATGTGTTTTATCAGCGGAAGCAGACATTCGGCGGCGGGAGAAAAGAATATTGCGCTTATCCCCTTTGGTACGGATGTGTCCGAGATAATTCTGTATCACCACGAAAACGCCGACGGCACGGGGCCTTTCGGCAAAACAATGGCAGAAACAAACCTTCATTCACAGATAGTGCATCTTGCGGACACCATAGATGTTATCTGGGATATTTTAAGCGTGAGCGAAGAAGATTATAAGGAAATGTATGAAAGGGTATGCGCTTTGTCGGGCGTTATGTTTTCGCCCGAAAGCGTGGAGCTTTTTAAGAAAGCTGTTACCTTTGAAAAACTGGTGCATTTCAGACAGAGTGCGCCCGAGACCGTACTGCGTGAAGTAATCCCCGAAGTCGAAAAGGATTATTCGGATGAAGAGATACATAATATAGCTCATTTCTTTGCGGATATCGTTGACTGCAAGTCATCTTTTACGCGCTGTCATTGTATCGGCACGGCGGAAAAGGCAGAGATAATGGCAAAATATTACGGATTTGATGATGAAAAACGCATAAGGTATTATCTGGCGGCGGCTTTGCATGATATAGGCAAACTTATCATACAAAATGATATTCTTGAAAAACGCGGCAGACTTGACACAACGGAGTTTGCAAACATGAAGTCTCACGCGCTTGCAAGCCGTGTTATTCTGAGCAAGATAAAAGGCTTTGAAGATATTACCGAATGGGCGGGCAACCACCATGAAAAGCTTAACGGCAGCGGTTATCCCTACGGCATAGGTGCGGAAAGACTGACTCACGAGGACAGACTTATGGCGTGCCTTGACATCTATCAGGCATTGACCGAGCCGCGCCCGTACAAAACACCTATCTCGCATAAAAAGGCAATGGCAATAATGTATGACATGGCGGATAAAAACGAGATAGACAGAACTATAGTTGACGATATAAACAAAGTTTTTTCACAATAAAAAAAGGCGGGGTCTCCGCCTTTTTTGTATATTATTTTTTATCAAGTGCGCTGTAGCAAAGTGCAGCAAGTGCGCCGCCGATAAGGGGAGCAACTATAAATACCCATACCTGTGGGAATGCTGTTGAATTGATGCCTGTGCATGCAGCTATAAGCGCGGGGCCGAAGCTTCTTGCGGGATTGACGGATGTGCCTGTAAGGGGCAGACCGAAAAGATGAACAAGTGTAAGCGAGAAACCGATCACAAGGCCGGCGTTATTGCCAAAACTCTCTCTGCTTGTAACACCGCAGATAGCAAGTACAAATACAAATGTAAGTACAACTTCCGCGATAAATGCGCCTGCCATGGAAATGCCTATATTTGATGCTTCGCCGAAACCATTGGTACCGAGACCGAGGTTGGATGCCTCTGCGCCGAGGATAACATAAAGTATAAGCGCGCCAACTATAGCACCGAGGAACTGGCTTACAACATAACCGCAGAATTCCTGAGGTGTAAGTTTTTTATTGACAAGCATTGCGACAGAAACCGCAGGGTTGATGTGGCAGCCCGAAATATTGCCGATAGAATAAGCCATAGCAATAATTACAAGACCGAATGCAAGCGCTATGCCCACATAACCTGTGCCAAAACCATTGGTAGCGGCAACACCGCAGCCAAAAACAACAAGTACAGCCGTGCCGATAAATTCGGCTAAACATTTTTTACCCATAAATCAAACCTCCTTAGTTTGTCTATTTAATTTTCAACCATATTTTATCATATTATTCCCGTTTGTTTATATTATTTATTATTAAAATTCAGTTACAGTTTCTTTACATTACTGTATTTTTGCAAAAAAACTTTCGCTGCTTATCCCGCTTGGGCGGTTGTATCGGTGAATATTGAAAAGCCAGTCTATATTTTTATCATCAATATAATTCATGCGTTCGGTGCAGTCAAAAACAGCCGTAAAACCCAGTTTTCGCAGAATGGACGGACTTTCCTTTGAATATATGCCGTAAGGATAGGCAAAAATAGATGTGGAATACGGCATTACTCTTCTGTATTTTGCGATATCTTCGGCAAGAGCGGTCTCATAGGCTTCGGGGCTTTCGCTTTTTATGCGGCCGCAGCCTTTTCTTTTGCCGAGACTGTGCATATCGTAGGTATGGCAGCCCATTTCAATTCTCCCGCTTTCCTGCAATTTTGTTATTTCGCTTAAAGTCAGATAGCAGTAATCGGGATTGTGACAGTCGGGGTGGTTTTGCTCTTCAAGGTCGGTATATTTTTCGGTAAAACTTCCGACATTGTTTACGACTGCCTTAAAATCATATTTTTCGAGCAGGGGATAGGCGTATGTATAAAAACTGCCGTAGCCGTCGTCAAAGGTTATTATAACGGGCTTGTCGGGCAGGGGAGCGGAGTTGTGGGCAAAAGCCGTCAGCTGTTTTACGCTTATGGGCGTATAGCCGTTATTTTGCAGGTATTTAAGGTCATTTTCAAATTCCTGCACGGTAACACAGTATTTGCCGCGCAGGGCGGGCTTTGCGGTGATATTGTGATACATAAGCACAAGCAGAGGGACTTTTCCCGAGTTTTGGTTTGACATACAGCTTACTGCCGCACCGAATGAACCAAGGATATATGCCCCTACAAATATCGTTACTATAACTAAATTGGTATAAACAGTTTTCATGGCGGTTTTTCACGTTTTTTTATAAGTTTATTGACAGCGCAAAAGATTTATTCATATTTTTAACTCTTTTTACTTGACAAGCATAAACTAAAGTGATAATATAAGTTGAAAGCAATTCATACAAAAATACTTGGAATTAAAAATCGGGAGTAAAGCTATGAAAATGTCAACAAAAGGACGGTACGGCCTGCGCGCAATGGTAGATATTGCCGTGAACTGCGGCAAGGGCGAATGTGTGTCGCTGAAAAGCGTTGCCAACCGTCAGAATTTAAGTGAAAGCTACCTGGAACAGCTTATTTCACCGCTGAAAAAGGCAGGCATAGTCAAAAGCACAAGGGGCGCTCAGGGCGGTTATGTGCTGGCAAAAAGTGCCGCCGATATAACGGTGGGCGAGATACTGAGGGCGCTTGAAGGTCCGCTTGACATAGTGGAATGTGACAAGGGTACGGCATCTTGCGGCAGCGCAAGCTGCAAAAACTGCGTCACAAAAAACGTATGGGAAAAACTCAGCGAAAGCGTGAATGAGACCGCGGACAGCATAACCCTTGAAATGCTTGCCAGACAAAGTATGTCACAGGACTAAAATAAATTTGAAAGAGAGATGTTAAAAATGGAATATTATTTTGATAATGCGGCGACCACAAAGGTACGCCCCGAGGTGCTGGAGGCCATGCTTCCGTATTTTACGGAAAATTACGGCAATCCCTCCAGTATATATAAAATAAGCCAAAAGACCAAAAAGGCAGTCGAAACGGCAAGGGAGCAGGTCGCTAAGGCGATAAATGCACCAAATGCAAACGAGATATATTTTACGGCGGGCGGCTCGGAGTCCGATAACTGGGCTTTAAAGGGTATTGCCGACAGCTATGCTTCAAAGGGCAAGCATATAATCACAAGTGCTATCGAGCATCATGCTATTCTTCATACCTGCGAATACCTTGAAACAAAGGGTTATGAGGTAACTTATCTGCCCGTTGACGAATACGGCGTTGTTTCGCCCGAAAGCGTTAAGGCGGCTATCCGCCCCGATACCATACTTGTTTCTATCATGTTTGCAAACAATGAAATAGGTACGATAGAGCCGATCAAGGAGATAGGTGCCGTGTGCAGGGAAGCAGGCGTGCTTTTCCATACCGATGCTGTTCAGGCTGTGGCTCATGTACCCATCGACGTACAGGATATGAATATTGATATGCTTTCTATGAGCGGTCATAAATTCTACGGTCCCAAGGGTATCGGTGCAATGTATATCAGAAAGGGCATAAAGATCCCGTCGTTTATACACGGCGGTGCTCAGGAGAGAAAACGCCGCGCAGGTACGGAAAATGTACCGGGTATCGTTGGTATAGGCAAGGCGATTGAACTTGCCGTTTCCGAGCTTGATACCGAGATGCCGCGTCTTATCGCTTTAAGGACAAAGCTTATAAACGGTATTCTTGACAAAGTGCCTTATGCACGTCTTAACGGACATCCCGAAAACAGACTTCCGGGCAACGTAAATATCAGTTTTGAATATATCGAGGGCGAGAGCATCCTGCTTTTGCTTGACATGAACGAGATATGCGCAAGCAGCGGCAGTGCTTGTACAAGCGGCTCGCTCGACCCGTCTCACGTTCTTTTGGCTATCGGCCTGCCTCACGAAAAGGCTCACGGCTCGTTAAGACTTACAATGGGTCATTTCACTACGGAGGAAGAAGTGGATTTCGTACTTGAAAAACTTCCGCCTATCGTAGAAAGATTAAGAGAAATGTCACCTTTGTACGAACAGATAAAAAACGCAAATAAATAAAGTTATTTTTAGTAAAGTTATTTTAGTAAAGTTATTTTTAAGGAGATAATTCAAATGATGTACAGCGAAAAAGTAATGGATCATTTTATGAACCCCAGAAATGTGGGCGAGATAGAGGATGCAAGCGGTGTCGGTACTGTCGGCAATGCAAAATGCGGCGATATAATGAAAGTTTATCTTAAAATAGAGGACGGCATTGTAAAAGATGCCAAGTTCAAGACTTTCGGCTGCGGTGCGGCAGTTGCGACAAGTTCTATGGCTACCGAGCTTATCAAGGGAAAGACTATAGAGGAGTCTTTAAAGATAACAAACAAGGCCGTTATGGAGGCTCTTGACGGACTTCCGCCTATCAAGGTACATTGTTCATGTCTTGCGGAAGAGGCTCTTCATGCTGCACTCTGGGACTATGCGCAGAAAAACGGTATTGTGATAGAGGGTCTTGAAAAGCCCGTAAACGACATAAGCGAGCATGAAGAGGTGCCCGCAGAAGATTATTAAAAATTTTTATGCCCGATTTTTAAACTTAGGATTGAAATTCGGGCATTTTAGTATTATACTATACTTGTTAGGTTTATTATGAAATTTATCCGAAGTCATATCTTCGGGCAAGGAGGAAACAAAATGAAAAGAAAGTTACTGGCACTTGCTCTTGCAGCAGCAATGGCATTGTCAAGCGTAAGTTTTGCTTATGCGGATGGAACGAGTGATGCCGCAGCATCAACCACGACGACAGATACAGCGGATACTTCTTCATCCGACAACTCTTCATCCGATGCATCAAGTGATTCATCATCAAGTGATTCATCTTCAAGTGATTCATCTTCATCGGATTCATCTTCAAGCAGTTCTTCATCATCCGATTCGGGAAGTTCGTCTTCTTCAACGGAAAAGGCAACAGAAGCGGCTACAACTGCTCCTACAGAGGCAACTACTGCGGCAAGCAGTTCATCAAGCAGCAGTTCTTCAAGTAGCAGTTCATCAAGCAGCAGTTCATCAAGCAGCAGTTCTTCAAGTGTAAAGAATTATGAGCAGACTATTGCTGTTACTGTTAATGTTGATGATACAAAAAACCTCGGACAGTATGTTGAGGGCGATACAGACCCAAGTAATTTCTCATGGTCATCCGACGATAAAAAGATCTGTACCGTAACATCAGCGGGTAAGATCACAGGTGTTAAGAAAGGCGAAGCAACTATTACGGCTACTTACACATCAAGCAAGGCAAAATATATCTATACATTCAATGTGACTGTAAAGGGCGAAAGTTCTTCTTCAAGCAGTTCTTACAACAAGACATTTACTATCAAGGTAGATAAGACACTTGACCTTTATGATTATGTTGATGATGATTATTCCGCAAAGGAATACGACTGGACAACAAGCGATAAAAGCATTGCAGCGGTATCAAACAAGGGTGTTGTTACCGGTAAGGATGACGGTGTTGCAACTATCAAAGCGGTAATTGACGACGAGGATGTTTCCTACAAGTTCAAGGTTACCGTTGGCAATGGCAGCGATGATGACGATGATGATGACAGTTCGTCATCAAAGAAGAGTTCTTCATCTTCATCAAGCAAGACTGTTTCCAAGAAACTTTCATGGGATATTTATCTTGGTACAAGTGATGAACTTGATATAAGCGGTATTCTTGAAGAAAAGGCTTCTTCATACGATTGGACAGTAAAGGATGAAGAGGTTGCCGATATTATCGAAAAGAGCGGTACTATCACAGCCGAAGGCACAGGTTCAACAAAGATCACAGCCGAGGGCGACGATGACGATTATACATTCAATGTGAAAGTTGCAAAGGAATACAAGGTTGAAACCTTCAAACTGAGCGGCGAGTCCTCAAAGAGCATTGAAAGCTATCTTGATTATGATATTGACGAATACTCCATTTCATCGGGCAGAAAAGATGTTGTTACAGTCACAGACAGCGGCAAGGTAACAGCAGTTGCAAATGGTGTGGGCTATATACTTTGCAAGCATGAGGACGGCGATATCGTACAGATATTTGTTACGGTAAGCGGCATTTCAAGCAGCACAAAGGAAACAACAACAGAAACTACAACAAGCAGTGAAAAGACGACTTTTGCAGATGCGGCAAGTGCAGCAAAGAGTTTGCAGGGAACGGCTCCCGTAAGCTCGGCACCCGCTTTCGATGATATTTCATCAAGACCATGGGCTATCGAGGCTATCAACGCTATGGCTGCAAAGGGCATTATCCTCGGTATCGGCAACAACAAGTTCGATCCCGACAACAACTGCAAGAGATGTGATTTTGCTATCGTTCTTACTAAGATAATCGGTCTTGACGGCGAGATAGCAACTACAAACTATTCCGATGTTAAACTTGGCGAATACTACTACAATTATGTGGGTGTTGCCAAGAAATACGGTATTGAATCGGGCGTAAGCGCTGATTCCTATCGTCCTCTTGATATGATAACCCGTGAAGATATCATGGTTATGACATACAAGGGTCTTCTTCAGAAAGGCTACCAGTTCAATACAGACCAGAGCGTACTTGCCAACTACACGGATGCTGACAAACTCAGACCCGAGAGCAGAGAGGCTGTTGCGGCACTTATCAATGCAAAGGCCGTTACGGGTACATCCGATACGACCATCGACCCGACAAGCAATATCACACGCGCTCAGATGGCAGTTCTTATGAACAATGTTGTCAAGTTTGTTGACAACGGCGGCAAGTTATGAGATATCTGACCGAAAACCAACAGGCGTTTGATATCTACGAAAAGCTTTTGCTTGAGTGGAACGAAAAAATAAATCTTACTGCAATAACCGATCACGACGAAATTGCGGTAAAGCATTTTATGGACAGTCTTACGCCGCTTGAATTTCGTGATTTCAAAAATAAAAGCGTTATTGACGTTGGCACAGGGGCGGGCTTTCCCGGTCTGCCCCTTAAAATTGCCGTTCCCGAAATGAAGCTTTGCCTGCTTGACTCACTTAACAAGCGTATAAATTTCCTTAATGAGGTCGTAAGCACGCTTGGGCTTAAAGATGTACAATGCGTACACGCAAGAGCGGAGGAGGGCGGCAGAGACAAAAATTTCCGCGAAAAATTTGATTTTGCGCTTTCCCGTGCCGTAGCACCGCTTAATGTTCTGGCGGAATACGACCTGCCTTTTGTAAAGGTTGGCGGCGAGTTTATAGCACTGAAAGGGCCTGCTGCCGATGAGGAAGTCAAACAGGCGCAGGGTGCTGTCAAACTGCTCGGCGGCGAGATAAGCGACATCAAAGAAGTGGAGATAGAGGGCAGCGGTCTTAAACACAGAATAGTGTTTGTTGCCAAAGTCAGGTCTACGCCGAATATATATCCGCGCAGAGCGGTAAAAATATCAAAAAGTCCTTTGTCATAAAAGGGCTTTTTTGTTGTTTACATATATAAATTTTTGTGGTAAAATTACAATGTAACGTTTTATATTAAAAAATAAGGAGAAAAAATATGGACGAGAATAAAACTAATGATACTGCGGGTTCATCATTGGATAACCCTGTGACAAATTCGGAAGATACGGCGTTTGAGATACCCGAAAAGAAGAAAAAATCGGCGCTTCCGCTGGTGGCGGCAGGTGTTGCTGCGGCCTGTGTTGGTATTACGGCAGCTGTAACGCGCGTTGCCTCGCCCGAGACCAATGTTAAAAACGAGATAAGCAGGTGCGTGGAGGATTATTCTTCGCGTGAGACCATAAAAAGTCTTATTTTTGACAAGGAACTTGAAGATGTGCTTGTGAGCGGCGATTATACGACCGAGGGTAATATAAAGCTTACCGAAAATACTTCTTCCGACAAGGCAAACGGGCTTGGTATCGGCTTTTCAAATGTGGTGGCTTCAAGCAAAAAGAAGATCTCATCCGACATTAATGTCAATTACAATGGGGCGGATATTGTAAGAATAATGCTTACAATGGATGAAAATACGACAAGAGTGCATATACCTAAGCTTTTCAGTGAAAGTTTTTCGGTCGAAAACCAAAACGTGCTTACACAGCTGTCAAAATCACAGGTATTCAGTAAATATGCAAAAGAAGCACTGGAAGAAACCGGCGACTTCTCAATTATGCCTTTTGCGGGCATAGAAACAAGCTCGGCGGCCTATGCACTTAAAGATAAAGTCAAGGAATACGGCAAAGCGGCATTACAGGAGGCGGACTCCAATCTCACATACGAAAAAGGCAATAAGACTACCGCACCCGACGGTACACAGGCCGATATCTATATCGTGACCCTGCCCGCGCCCGCTGCAAAGCAGGCACTTGGCGGTTTCTTGACCAATGTAAGAAACAGTGAAGAATACGCAAATACATTAAATTCCGCTGCCGATTATGCCTTTTCGTCAAAGCCCGACGCGGCAGCTAAGTACGGCGATAAGGAAAGCCTTATCCAAGAGTGCAACAGTGAATTTGACAAGCTTATCCAATCCGTAAATGATGCGGAGACCGAGGATATAAAAATAAATGTTATCCCGCTTAAAGACGGCATTGTATTTGGCGTGGATCAGCCTGTTGCAGGTGTGAACGTAAAAATTGACGGCGAATACAACTGCGAGGCAAATGTCCTTAAAATAAACAGTGAATTTGCAAAAGACGGCAAGGAATTTAAGTTTGACTATGACGACAGTATAAATACGGTCGAGGGCATAGTGACCGAAAACCGCGCATTCAGCGTAGGCAGCGACGGTTCGGTTTCTGTATTTACCATTAACAGCGACTACGACAAAAATGACAGCAGCTTAAAATCCAATATTGAAATGAACACAGGCGAACAGGCAGTAAAACTTGATTTTGAGGGTACAGCTCAGAAATCGGACAAAAAACTGGAGGTAAAGGCCGACAAACTTTCTATGGATAACGGGGAAGTATCGTTTGTATTCGACGGCGACTATACATTCAGGGAAAGAACGGAAGACCCGCGCGAGATAAATTCACCGACAGAGTATAAAGTCAGCGAGATAGGCATAATGCAGGCGCTTGGTCTTTATAACGAGGCTAAGGACAATCTCGGCAGTATTGCGGGAATGTTGGGGTTAGACTGATGGATGCACCCTTATATAACAGAATAATTCAATTATCACACAGCGCTTATCCTATGCACATGCCGGGGCACAAGCGCTGTGCTCCTTTTAAAGAAGATCTTCTTTTGCTGGATATTACGGAAATAAAGGGGAGTGACGATCTGCATGCTCCGAGCGGTGTGATAGATCGGGCTCAGCGGAAAATGGCGGAAAGTTACGGAAGTGACGAGTGTATTTTTTGCGTAAACGGCGGCAGCAGCGGCGTGCTTGCGGCTGTGCTTGGCACCTGCAAAGAGGGCGATGCCGTGCTGACGGTCAGAAATGCACATAAAAGTCTGCATAACGCACTTGTTTTAAGCGGGGCGGATGCCATGTACTTTTCAACAAGGTCGAATGGTTATGGTTTTGCTCTGCCCGCACAGGCCTGCGAAATAGAAGAGGCATTAAAAACAAATGCCAAAATTAAGGCCGTTTTTATCGTAAGCCCGACTTATGAGGGCTGCTGTGCCGATATAAAGGCGATAAGCGAAACTGTACATAAATACGGCAAAATTCTTATAGTTGACGAAACACACGGCGCACATTTTCCGTTTGATACGGCTTTTCCCAAAAATGCGGCAAGGCTCGGCGCGGATATTTCCATACAAAGCTGGCATAAGACCATGCCTGTGCCAAATCAATGCGCACTGATAAATATAAAAGGCGACAGAGTGGATAAAACCCGTATAAAACAGGCTTTTTCCATGGTAACGACCACAAGCCCGTCTTATATTTTTATGGGGCTTATGGATAAAGTTCGGGCATTTTATACCGAAAATACACATCTTTTTGCGGCTTATGCGGATAAAATGAAAGAAATAAGAGCAAAACTTGGCGGGCTTAACTGCCTTGGCTTGCTTGAAAGTGATGATATATCAAAACTGACTCTGCTTGCGGACTGCGCGGAAGATACGGCGGCAATAGCGGATAGGCTCAGAAATAAAGGCTTTGAGCTTGAAATGACTGCGCCTTTCTATCTTTTGGCAATGACTTCGGTCGCGGATGATCATAATGCACTTGATAAGTTTGTTGAAGCTGTAAAAGAAACTGATAAAACGCTTACATATAAAAAACGCGGGAATTGCGGATTTGATATTCTGCCTGTTTCAAAGCCGATAAATCAAAGAAAGATTTTCTATGCGAAAAAAACAAAAATGCCGCTCGATAAGGCTGTCGGACTTACCGCGGCAGAGCATATAACACCTTTTCCGCCCGATATCCCGCTTGTTATAGCAGGCGAGACCATAACAGAAAACAGCATTGCGGCAATAAAAAGATATATTGCGCAGGGTGCCGATATACACGGGACAGAGAACGGCATGATATCTGTTTTATCATAGTATAGTGAACGTCAAAAATATTTGGACGTTCACTATAGGATGGGGCTCATAAATAATCAGCCTTAAGCAAGCTTAAGTCCGATTATTTAATTCGCTTACTATAAAAAAGCCATACACTTGAATTTTTTGTGTATGGCTTTTTTTTAGTTGTTGTTATTATAATTGTTGTAGGCTTCTTTGAATTTATCAAAGGCGTTTGTCAGTTCTTCTTTGTACATTCTGTAGGCTGATATATCTTCTGCCGAGGCCTCGTAGGCATTGCCGAGTTCAAGCGCAAGCTCGTAAAGGCTTTCGGGGTCGTTCATATTGACCCTGTTTTGCACATAAGTGAGCATGATATTGGTGTAGTAGGCTCTTTGTGCCATGCTGTCGGTGTTTTGTATATTGGCGGTGTAGATATCAAGGTCGGCCTTTAAATTTTCGTTTATCTCGATTTTTTGGTCGTAGGATGTGCAGACAGTGACAGCATTGTCTATTGCAGACTGAAGATCTGCTTCTAAAGCCTTTTTTCTGGTGCTTTCCTTTGATACAATAACGGCAAATACAGAAAGGAAGATAAGTGTAAGTACCGCTAAAATTATTTGTGCAAGTCTTAAATAACCAATTTTTTTCATTTTAAACCTCTTTTTAAACCTGTTTTTCTATTCCTCATAACATTCGGAAAGATAGTATTTCATAACATTTCGGGCGATAGGAACGGCTTTGCTGCCTTTGCCCGCATTTTCAAGCAGAACGGCTACGGCAATATGCGGGTCGTCTGCGGGAGCAAATGCCACAAACCACGCATGGTCATCGCCGCCGCTGTTTTCGGCTGTACCAGTTTTGCCTGCGACTGTAACGGGGTAGGACTCGTAATAAGTCTCGGTGTAAAATCCCCCGCCCGATATCGCTCCGTCCGATTCCACATAGTCATTGACTTCGTATTCTTGCTCGCTTTCAAGTGAAAATGCCGCATCTTCGCCCGTACCGTAATCAACTACCTGTTTCATAAGGCTTGTGACCTTTGCCGCATCATCTGCGCTCATTACCTGTGTCAGCTTCTCGGGGATAGTTACATTGCTTTTTAACCCGAAGCTTGAAATGCTGTGGTCAAGCAGGTAGGGCTTCATCATCGTGCCGCCGTTTGCGACAGCACCCGTTACCATTGCCATAAAAAGCGGTGAAACAAGGGTCTTGCCCTGACCTATGGAAGTATCTACAAGTTCATGCACGGGAGAGCCCGAATTGAGTGAAAACAGCGGTTTGCTGTATTCCAGAGGAAAGTCGGGGTCGATAAAAAATTGGTCGGCCTTAGCTTTCAGTTTATCCGCACCGAGCATCATGCCTATCTGTGCAAAATATGTGTTGCACGACTGTGCAAAGGCATTGTTCATGTTCTCGCTGCCGTGGCTGTAGGAATTGTAGCAGTGTAAAGTTTTGCCCTGAAAATCCTCTTCGCCGTAGCAGTAATACTCGTAATTCAATAGGTTTGGGTCGTTTTCGAGAGCCGCCGCAGCCGTTATTATTTTAAATGTAGAACCCGGCGGATAAAGTCCCTGCGCCGCGCGTGAGAGCAGGGGAGAATTTTCCGTGTCGGTATTGAGTTCCGACCAGTTTTGTGCGACCGTGTTCGGGTCATAATTCGGGTAAGATACCATTGTAAGTATTTTGCCTGTATCGGGTTCGAGAGCAACTACTGCGCCCTTGCTTTCTCCGAGCTGTTCTGCCGTGTAGTGCTGCAAGTCCGCATCTATCGTCAGCACAATATCGTTGCCCTTTATATCCTTTTTTGCTATGACCGAAGCAAGGCTCTGATAAAGTTCGTTGCTGACGGATTCGAGAATATAATTGTATTCTTTTTCCGCACCCGTCTTGCCCTTGCCCGTATAGCCCGTTATATGTGCAAAAGAGTAGGGATAATTGTATTTTCGCCAATAGCTGTAGCCCCTGCCCAAAGGGTCGTTTTCGTTGTCATAACGCACAGTCTCGGCTATGGGGCGTTCCTTTGCATCATAGATAGTACCGCGCATTATTGTCTGCGACGAGTTTGATATACGCGGGTTATAGGGGTTATTTACTATTTTATCCCTGTCAAATACGCTTATTTTGATAAGATTTGCGATTATCAGAAAAAAGAGAAGCGCATATATCCAAAAAACTGTTTTGACTGATTTTTTCATCTGCCGTCTCTCCTTTTTCTGTTATATTGAAGCACCTCGTCAAGGGTTATATCCTCTTCGGGCGCTTGTTTTCGGCGCTTGGGTTTGAGCGGCTTTTTAGGCTCCGGTTCTTCCTTTTTGGGAGGAAGATCGGCATATTGTACGCAGCTTTGGTATATCCATTGTATTATTGCCACAAGCACATAGCACATCAAAAGTGAAGTGCCGCCGTAGCTTAAAAACGGCAAAGTTACACCCGTCAAAGGGATAAGTTTTGTCACGCCGCCCAGTATGACAAAACTCTGGAAAGCGAGCAGGGAAGTCAATCCTGCACAAAAAAGGCATAAAAAACGGTTATGCGCGTTCAATGCGCCGACTGCGCCCTCCAAAAATATCATCAGAAAAACAAGAACTATGCCTATACCGAAAATCACACCGAATTCCTCACAAACGGCAGAGAAGATAAAATCTCTGTCAACAACGGGTATGCTTGTGGAATAGCCGCGTGTAAGACCTGCGCCCGTAAGGCCGTAGGTCGCAATGGCAAAAAGTGAATGAGCTATCTGATAGCCCTTGTTTGCGACATCCGACCAGGGGTCGAGCCATGCGGAAACGCGCACCTGTATATGCGGGAAAATGCGGTAGGCGATATAAGCGCCCGCTGCCGCCGTCAGCGTACCTGTCAGAAAATAGCTTATTTTTGATGTGGCGATATAGACTACCACCATAAAACTCATAAAGAATATAAGCGCCGAGCCGAGGTCTTTTTGTGCCACAAAGCAAAGCATAACGATCATGCAGAGCACCGCAGGCACGAGCAGCTGTTTTAAATTCGGCTTTTGGCTCAATCCCGATGCAAGATAGGCAATAAACAGCAGTTTAACGACCTCCGAAGGCTGGAATGTCAATGGGCCTATTGTTATCCAGTTTTTGGAGCCGAATTCCTCGTTACCGAACAGAAGTGTCGAAACAAGCAGGATTATCGCAAAAACTATATAAAATGTCTTGAATTTGTCAAGCCTTGGCAGTCTGTCCAGTATATAGGGCAGCAAAAGTGCGGCGATTATGCCGACAATATGCCATATAAGCTGTTTACCCTCAAGGTCGGGGTTAAGAGTATAAAGAATAACAAGCCCCGCATCACTCAGGAAAAATACACCGTTCCACAGTATATGACTGCTGTTGGGATAGAATTTTTTTGTGATAAAGCAGGATGCGCACAAAAAGACAAATATGCCGACACTTCTTTTGATTATCTGCGTAATATCAACAGGGTCTGCCATTACAAGTATAAGCGAGGCGTTGATATGAAAAAGAAGCATCATTATGCGCTGGACCGAAAGTGAATGTTCGTATTTTTCGGCGTTGTTTTTGTTTGTGGCGGCAATAAAGCCATGCCACAGAAAAGCCAGAATATAAAATATAAAAAGGTATTTGGACAGAATGATGATTATCTGTGCCATAACTACTGTACCCTCCTGAAATAGTGGCCGCTTGTGTGGTCAAAGTCGGGCGGAGAATTTATTTCGCCGTCAAGGGCTTTGGTGTAAAGCGACATTATTTTTTTTGTTTCGTCATAAGTTTCCGTTGTAAAGTCAAGCCGCATGAACTCCGAGCCGATGTCTTTTATCTCCTGCATTTTGTGTGCAAGATACAAAGGCTTTGAGTTGAGTATAAAGGCAGTGCAGCTGCGGCAATGGGTAAGTATCGGCATCATTTCGCCCGTTCTGTCTTTAAGGAAATATTTGTCGATATTGCCTTTTTTGGAACACCATCTGCCGTTTTTATTGCCCGTACCATTGCCGACGGGGCATTGGTGTGTGCTCATAAGCACAAGTCTGCCGTATACGACTATTTCGGTATCGTCGCCTGCAAGCGGGCTTAGTTCCTTTGCCGTAAGCTCGGGCGAAAGGGTGATATTTTGGAAATAGTCCGCCGATATAGTGTTAAAAGCGTTAAAAGTGTAGTCATACATTATTTGCTTTTTTGTTTCGGGCGGCGGGAAATTCCTCAAAAGATAGCCGTCAACAGTACTGTTTTCGATTTTTTGCAGCAAAGGCATAATTTCCTTGTGATAATAGTCGCGCTCTATACGAGGAAGTGCCGCAAATATCGAAATATTGTTTTTATGCGCCTTTTCCGCTGCCGTAATTATGCCGTCAGCCGTGTCTGCATTGAGTTCGGCATATATCCTTGCGGGGGCATAGTCGAGTGCGGCTTCAAGCTGTTCAAGCGTTTCGGTAAAAACAGTAAGCTTTTGCGGCTTTGTAAGTCCGCGCCGGTTTATTGTTACCGCAGGCAGCTGTGCTTTTCTTTCGTAAGAAGAGATAATATGTTTTTCGGCTTCTTCGACTGCCGCACGTTTAAGGTTATTGAGTACCGATACGGGAATGAACAGTCCGTCATCGACCTCATATTTTGTAAAAGTAAATTTAAAAGGTGTGTCGCCCGTCTTTGAAAGACGTGAAATAATATCCTCCGCCGTCATGGGTTTGTTCTGTGCCTGCATGGGGATGCCGCCCGTTATTTCGATCTCTTTGTCAAGCGTGAGCGTTATTTTAAGCGGCATATCGGTTTTGGCTGTAAGACTTGCCTTTATTTCACTTTGCCTTGTGAATTTTTGGCTTGCCTTTTTAAGTCTGTCACTTAAATTTTTATCGAACGAGCGGTAAACGGGCGCGCCCTTTTCGCCGTATATATCAAGCCGAAGCGTACTGCCCGCAGAGAGTTCGCGGGATATGCCGCAGCCCGTGTTTTCGCGTTTTTTGTTCCATATCTCTATTCCGTCGCCGCAATGGAGAGGGATGTCGGTCTTTATGACACAGCCTTTTTTGTCGGCGGAGATAACAGAGCCTATTTTAACGCCGCTGCTTTTGGGCGAGGGACTCAGCATATTATTTCCCGCGAAGCAGTCGTAATATCCGTGTGTGGAGCTTCCGCCGCGGTTGAAGACCTGTTTAAGATCTGTCAGTTCTTCAAAAGAAAGCTTTTTGCCGTCAATGGCAAAGCGATAGGAAGATACGACCTGTGCCGCATATTCGGGGCTTTTCATCCTGCCCTCGATTTTAAATGAATAGATGCCCGCTTCGCAAAGCTTGTCTGTTATATCGACCGTTGAAATATCCTTTGGCGACAAAAGATAGCCGCTTTTTTGTATTTTGCCGTCTTTTACAAGAGAATATTCCATACGGCAGGGCTGGGCACAGCGGCCGCGGTTGCCGCTTCTGCCGCCTATAATGCTGCTCATAAGACAGCGCCCCGAATAACTGACACATAAAGCGCCGTGTACAAAACACTCGGTATCACAGTTTATGTTTGAAGTTATGTTTTTTATCTCGTCAAGGGATAGCTCACGGCTCAATACAACACGCTCGGCGCCCGCTTTATCAAAAAAAACGGAAGCGGCGGTGCTGTGTGTCGTCATTTGTGTGCTGCAATGTATCTCGATATCGGGAAAGAATTTTTTTGCAAGCAGAAAAAAGCCCATATCCTGCACTATAAAAGCATCCGCACCCATTTCGTAATACTTGTGTGCGGTGGACATAAGCTCTTGCAGTTCGCTGTTTTTGTAGAGGGTGTTAAGCGTGATAAAGACCTTAACTCCCCGCAGATGACAGCTGTCGATTATTTCTTTCAGCCCGTCGTCATCGGGGCTGTCGGCAAAGGCGCGCGCATTGAATGTGCGGCCGCCTATATAAATTGCATCGCAGCCGCTGTTTACCGCGGCTACGACACTTGCATAACTGCTTGCGGGAGCAAGAAGCTCCGTTTTGTTTTTCATTTCAGTCACCAAATTTTATTTCTTTTTTGTACCGGTTGATGTTCCTTTTGACTTTAAAGCCTTGTAATCTTCGGAAAGCTTGGCGTTTTCTTTTTGAAGAGCCTCACAGGTCTCCTTAAGACGGGCGTTTTCTGCCGCAATATCGCTTAACTCACGGTCAAGCTCGGTCTTTTCTTTCTGGAGAGAAGTGTAGCCCTTTGAGCCTAAGTGCATTTTTGCTTCCATGCTTTCAAGCTGTTTTTCAAGTTCAAGGTTTTTGTTTTTGCTTTCCTTTAATTTTATTGCCAGCTCATCACGTTCTTTGTTAACGGCAGTGAGTTTCTGGTTTCTTTCTGCGGACTTGGTGTTAAGCTCGTTAAGAATACGGTTTTTCTCGGCAAGCTTAACGCTCAGATTGTTAAGTTCCTGGTTTTTGTCATTGTTTTTCTTTGCGGCCGCTTCAAGAGCCTCGGCTTTTTCCGCAATTTCCTGCTCGTATTTCTTTTCGGTTTCGTCGGCTTTTGCGTATTTTTCCTTTATTTCGTTCAATTCCTCACTAAGCTGCTTGTTTTCGGCAGCACTTGTCTGCAGCTGATGTATAAGGTCATCCCAGCGCACTTTGTTTTTATTGTCCTGCTCGCGGTAGAATTCTATCTTACCGTTGAGAGACTCTATCTCCTGTTTAAGTTCGTTTTCGTGCGCAGCCGCATCCCCCGAGTTGTATTTTTCCCTTTCGGTAAAAAGATCTTCGGCTATATTAAGGGCAAACATTATGGGAAAAGCGTCCATTCGTGTTATGTTTCTGCCGCTTTCTTCAATAATGGTGCTGAGCTTGTTGTCTATATATTCCGCAAGCTGTTTTACAAAGTCCTCGCCTTTGTCGCTTGCCGAAAGACGATAGTTCTTGCCGCCTATTGTCACATTAACATAATTCTGGCTCATATTTTATCCTCCGTATATGTAAAATTTAAAAATGAATATTCTTAATAAGATTATAACACATAATTACCGAAAATGATAGTAATTTTTGTTAATTTTTATAAATTTGTAAAATAAAATTTCTGCGTACCCAAAATTAAAAAATATTTTACTTGCAAAAGATAATATGTTATTATATAAAAGAAGGAGAATGGAAATGAAATTTTATCTTGCGCCCTTAGAGGGCATAACCGGCAATATATTCCGCGCGGCGCTTGACAGGCACTTCGGCGGTGTTGATAAATATTTTACGCCCTTTATACCCGTGGCGGACAAAGGCGGGCTGAGCACAAAGGCCTATCGTGACGTTCTGCCCGAAAACAATAAGGGTATGCACCTTGTACCGCAGATACTTGCAAATTCCGCAGAGGGGTTTCTGGTAATGTGTGACAGGATGAGTGCGGATTTCGGTTATGACGAATTCAATATAAATCTCGGCTGTCCGTCGGGGACTGTCGTGTCAAAGGGCAGGGGAGCGGGCTTTCTTGCCTTTCCCGATGAATTGGACAGATTTCTTGACGGGATATACAAAAGCAGATATAAAATTTCGGTCAAGACCCGTATCGGCAAAAACGAGCCCGATGAATTTTACCGACTGCTTGAAATTTATAATAAATATCCCGTTCACGAGCTTATAATACATCCCCGCACGGGTAAGGACAAATACGGAAACACACCTAATTGGAAAATGTATTATCATGCCGTTAAAAATTCAAAACATAAGCTTTGCTACAACGGCGATATTTTTACCGTTGATGATATGAAGCGCTTTTCGGAGACTTTTCCCGATACCGATACTATAATGCTCGGGCGCGGCGCAATAGCAAACCCTGCGCTGCCAAGTCTTTTAAAAACGGGGGAAATGGCGGATGCGGACAAATTAAAAGCCTTTTTTGACGATATTTTTGAAGAATACGGCGAAGTTCTGAGCGGCAATACCAATCTTCTGCACAAGATGAAAGAGGTCGCGCTTTATATGTCGTGGCGGTTTGAGGACTGCACCAAAACCATAAAAAAAATTAAAAAGGCAAAAAATGTTGTTGAATTCAAAGCGGCTGTTTATGAAATGCTTGACAGCGGAAAAATGACGGTCTGAGGGAGAAAATATGGAAAAAGAGTTACAGCTTTTTTATGTTGAGGGTCATACGGGCTATGACCAGGAGTGGTTCAGTGATTGGTGGATGAATAAGGGCGGCTGCGGTGCTGTTACGGCCTGCGACTGCTGCATATATTTTGCAAGGTATTTCGGGCTGAAAAAGCTTTACGGCGGCAATACCGACAATATCACAAAAAAAGAGTACGAAAGTTTTGCTATGCAGATGAAGCCGTTTTTAAGCCCGAGATTCAGCGGTATTGATAAGCTTGAAATATTTGTGGACGGTTTTAACGACTATCTTGAAAGTGTAAAGGAAGACCGCGTAAAAATGACTTATCTCTATGCGGACTGTACATACGAACAGTTTTTAAGCACAGTAAAAAGACTGCTTGATAATGATATGCCCGTACCTATGCTTGTGCTGCGGCATAAATCGCCGGCTATGAAAGATTTTGTCTGGCATTGGTTCTGGCTTGCGGGCTATAAGGAATTTGAAGATACCTGCATGGTCAAGGTTATATCCTACGGCGAGTGGGTTTGGTTTTCGCTGCATGAGATATGGGACACGGGATATAAGGCAAAGGGCGGCATAGTCTGCTTTGAACCGATAGAGAAAGAGGGGTGAGCGCGTGCGCCTGCAAAAATATCTTGCGGATGCCCAGGTGGCATCGAGAAGAAAAGCGGAAGAAATGATACTTGAGGGCAGAGTGAGTGTAAACGGCGAGGTAATAACACAGCTTGGCACAAAGGTCGAAGACGGCGACAGAGTGGAAGTTGACGGAAAGAAAGTTCATCCCGCCGACAAACTTGTATATATAATGCTGCACAAACCCGAGGGTTATGTTACGACGGCAAAGGAGCAGTTCGGCAGACCCGCTGTGCTTGATCTGGTGGACTGCGGCTACAGAGTCTATCCCGTCGGCAGACTTGACTACGATACATCGGGACTTTTGCTTTTGACAAACGACGGCGAGCTGACTTACAGACTTACCCACCCGAAGCACAATGTAAACAAGACCTATATCGCGATGGTAGAGGGCGTGCCCACGGAAGATGAAATGAAGAAATTTTCATCGGGGCTTGTGATAGACGATTATAAGACTGCGCCTGCGAAAATAAGCATAATTAAAAAAGGCAAATATACCGCTCTTAAAATTATCATACATGAGGGCAAAAACCGCCAGGTAAGGAAAATGTGCGCTGCAATAGGCCACGAAGTAAAATATCTGAAGCGTGTATCTACGGGCAAACTTGACCTCGGCACACTTGAAAAGGGCCAATACCGTTATCTTACCGAGGACGAGGTAGAATACCTGAAAAGTTTATAAATAAAACTTTGTTAAATGTGCATAAAATTATTTAAAATAATTGTAAATAATAACCGAATAAGATTTTGAAAGTTTTTAAAGGGAATATTTTAGTACATAAAAACGCTTTCTGTGTGTAAAAGAACATAAAATCTCGTTGGCAGTCGGAAATTTTATCGTAAAAAACGCCAAGACGGAATTTTAAACTCATATTTGACAAATCTTTGATTTAAGGTTAATATGTATTTGTAAACAAAATTACTTATATTATTGAGGAGGTAATAATATGAAATCTTTAAATATCAGCATTAACTCGATCGACAAGGTAAAATCATTCGTAAACATTATCAATACATTTGACGGCAATTTTGATCTTGTATCTGACAGATACGTTGTAGACGCTAAGTCTATTATGGGTATCTTCAGTCTTGATGTAAGCAATACCTTAAAGCTTGATATTCACGATGAGAGCGAGTATGATGCAGTTAAGGAAGCATTAAAAGACTTTATTGCTTAATTAAAGCACAGGATGACTGTCGGTTTCGGCAGTCATTTTTTTGTAAAAAATTATTGAAAATCATTTTCAAAAGTGTTAGAATAGGGGTGTAACAGCTATATACAGGGGACATATAAAAGAGGGATAAATATGTTGGTAAGAAGTCTTGCATACTATTTGAGCGAGGCACTTGACCTTGTTGCAATGATGTTCAAAGTGCCTAAGTGCAAAGAACTTTTAAAAAACGGCAGACAGAGGGAATATACCGATGCCGTTACAAAGATAGTGTCACAGTGGGGCAAAAGGCGTGTACTTATTTCGGGTGCAAAGCTGAATATAATAGGGCTTAACAATATACCCAAGGACCGCACGGTGCTGTTTGTTTCAAACCATCAGAGCGATTTTGATATACCCGTATTTCTGCACTGCATACCCGGCGATAAAGCTTTTGTAGCAAAAAAAGAGTTGGAGAAAGTGCCGCTTTTGGGCTATTGGATGAAAATGGACAGCTGTTTGTTTCTTGACAGAAAGGATATAAAGCAGTCTGTAGGCGTTATAATGCAGGCGGCGGATAAACTGAAAGAGGGCATGAATATGGTCATCTTTCCCGAGGGTACGCGAAGCAAGGGCGGCCCTGTCAAGGAATTTAAGGCAGGAAGCTTCAAGCCTGCTATAAAAGCGGGTGTTCCGATTGTGCCGGTTACCCTTGACGGCACGTATAAGGTCATAGAGGGCACTCCGAAATATATAATAACGCCCGCGGAGGTAAATGTCGTTATACATCCTCCCATTGAGACTGCGGGACTGAGCCGTGCGGAGATAAAAGAACTGCCCGAGCGCGTAAGACAGCAGATAATTGATGCTATGCAGACGAATGATAACACCGAAACTGAGTTTACACAGGCTTTTGGCTGTTAAACATATATTTTTGCGTAAAATCAAAAACTTTTTTCCAGTAAGCGTCTATATCCGTATAAGCGCTTACACCATGCCCCGCGCCTTTGACTATAAGCAGGTCTTTGGGGCAGGAAGCGGCATTGTAAAGCTTGTATACATTTGAGGTGGGGACGATATTGTCCGCGCCGCCGTGGATAAAAAGTGTCGGGGTGACAGAGCCTGCGGCACTTTTTTTAATGTCTGCATTTTTCAGCGAAAATCCCGTTTTTTTATGGTAAACCCTGTCAAGGTCGTTTATCAGAGGAAAGGTCGGTACATGAAAAATATTGCCGAGCTGGAATTTAAGGACAGAACGTGCATCGCTGAAAGAGCAGTCACTTACAACGCAGTCTATATTTTTCGGTCTTGTGCCTGCCGCGGTAAGGACGGTCGCCGCACCCATTGAAATGCCGTAAAGCAGTATTTTTGCGTCGGCATAAAGTGCTTTTATCTTATCGGCGATTATCAGTATATCCTTGTATTCATACTGCCCCATGCCGATATATCTGCCGTAGCTTCTGCCGTGACAGGGCAGATCGGGGATAATGACATTAAAGCCGTTTTCATAAAATTTTTTTGCGCAGAAAAGCATGGAACGCCCCGTACAGCCGTAGCCGTGGGCGGCTATGACCCATTTTTGGCTTTTTATGGGCTGTTTTATCATGCGAAGATAAAGAGGGCGTTTTGACGAGCCGAGGATATACATTCTTTCGGGTCGAACTTTTTTGTACCATTTTTTTATTTTCGGAAATTCACCGCGTATATTCTCGTAAGCTTTCAATTCGGTCGTGATATTATTGCAGTTGAATAAAAAAGCCTTGCTGCCGCGGCAAAGACTTAAATTGCAGATGTAGTCAAGCCCGTGCATATATTCACGGTGCACCATAAATGCCGCAGCCGCCGCTGCCGTTAATACAGTATATTTTTTCATATTCTCTCTCCTTGTGGTTTTATCTATATTTTTTCACATAAAAATATAAATATTCATCAGCACATTGCATAATGGCTGTAATTATTGGCGATATGTCGAAAAACAGCGATTTTTACTGTATTTTGCTTAAAAAAATAATTGACATTTGTTGGAAATTATGTTATTTTTAAAACATAGATATCACATATATTATTTGCGGTCTATGTATTTTTTATTTTTAGGAGGATTTTCTGATGAAACAAGGTACAGTAAAATGGTTTAATGCCGATAAGGGTTATGGCTTTATTTCCGTGGAGGGCGGCGATGATGTATTCGTACATTTCTCTGCTATCAACTCCGAGGGTTATAAAACACTTGAAGAAGGTCAGAGCGTAGAATTTGAGCTTGTTGACGGACCTAAAGGTCCTATGGCTTCAAATGTAATTCGTTTATAATTACATACACGCAAAAAGCTGCCCGTTTGGACAGCTTTTTTATTTCGTTTTATTGATTTGCTTTGTTGTAAAAAAACATAAAAGCGGATGCACCGATAACAATGATATAGCCTATAAAGCTGTAGATATCGGGTATCTGGTCAAAGAGGAAATAACCGAAGAGTGCCGCAAAGATTATCTGTGAATAATCAAAAATGGATATTTCTTTTGCAGGGGCGTTGGAGTATGCCGCCGTTACCGAAAACTGACCTCCCGCCGCGGCAATTCCCGCACCAAGCAAAGTCAGTATCTGTGTACCTGTCATGGGTGCATAGTCAAAAATCAGCACGGGCAGGGTCACAGCGCAGGAAAATCCCGAAAATATCAGTACTATCCAGCTTCCCGCTACGCCGCGCCCCGAAAGTATGCGTACAAAGGTATAGGCAAGCCCCGCACCAAGTCCGCCGCACAAACCGATAAGTGCAGGCATTGAACGGCTGAAATCCATAGACGGCTTTATTATAAACAAACTGCCGACAAAGGCAAGTATAACGCAGACCGTCTGGAAAAGTTTGGGCTTTTCTTTGAGTATCAGATAAGAAAAGATTATCGTGAAAAACGGTGCCATTTTATTCAGCATTGAAGCATCGGAAATGCTTGCCATGTGGTCAACGGCGTAAAAATTGCCGAGAATGCCAATAGTACCTGCCGCAGAGCGAACAAAAAGATAGGGGATGTCGCTTTTATGCGGGTGAGTTTTTTCGCCGCTTTTTATAAGTACGAATGCCGCAATTATAAAGGCGATAAAGTTGCGGAAAAAGCTTTTCTGCGGTGTGGGCAGGTCGCCCGAAAGCCTTACAAAGCAGTTCATAAGCGCAAAGAAAAATGCGGCGCTTATAATGCAGAGTATGGCTTTTTTTCTGTTCTGCGGGCGGGAAGTCATAGACCTGTCTCCCTTCGTATCTCGTCAAGTGAAAGCCCGCTTACCTCGGCGGCTTTTTTTATGTCCTCAAATTCGGCCTTTCTGCGGCTTACGCCGTAGCCCGATGCGGTTTTTACACCTATCTCGCCGTATTTTGTGGCGATCGTATCTTCACTTCGCTCAAGAATATACCGCTCGCATTTTTTCTCTCTTATTCCAAGGGTAGTGGTGTGTTTGAATATCGCTTTCACTATCCCGTCTTTTTTATCATTTGTGCAAATACAGCTCAATAAAACGGCGGGACGGCCTTTTTTCATATAAATCGGTGTGGTGAACACATCTCTTGCACCTGCTTTGAAAAGCATTTCACAGGCAAAGGCAATATCTTCGCCCGTCATATCGTCTATATTGCAGTTAAGTTCGTATATCTCGTCCGTTTTGTCGGGTGTTTCGCCAAAAAATACTCTTAAAATATTCGCAGTTGAAAAATGCTTTGTGCCTGCGCCGTAGCCCGATCTTTCAACCGTCATAAGCGGCATTTCGCTAAAATCCGAAACGAAATGCTTTAAAAGCGCAGCGCCCGTAGGTGTACAGCGCTCGCCCTCGTTTCCGCTGCCGTAATACGGTATGCCGTGCAGAAGCTGTTCCGCTGCGGGGGCGGGAACGGGCAGTATGCCGTGCGCGCATTTTACAAAACCTCCGCCGACATTTACGGGCGAAGCGATTATTTTATCGGGCGCAAGTTCGTCTATAAGCATACATACACCCACTATATCGGCAACGGCATCCATTGTGCCGACTTCGTGAAAATGTATGTTGTCTATCTCTTTTCCGTGAACATGGGCTTCTGCCCGAGCAAGCAGGGTATAGACAGAAACGGCGTTTTTCTTTACGTTTTCGTTTATATCAAGACTTTCGATAAGTTTTTTTATATCGGAAAGATGAGTGTGCGAATGGTGGTGTTCGTGCTCATGTTCATGTTCATGTTCATGCCCGCGCTCATGCTCGTGGTTATGTTCATGTTCGTGATGATGTTCGTGCATATGCTCATCTTCTTCTTTATTGTTTACAAGTACATGAAGATGTGTGCCGACAATGCCGTTTTGCTCGGCTTTGCCGTATTTTAAAACAACATCGGGGATACCGATCGTGTTGAATTTTTCTATAAAACCCGCAGGGTCGGGGTGTATTTCCGAAAGTGCGGACATAAGCATATCGCCCGCCGCACCTGCATTACATTCTATAAATAGTGTTCTCATAAGCTCTCCTGTAAAAAAAGACGGTCGCAATGACCGCCTCTGGTTTAGTTTTTACTTGTTAAAGCAGCCTTTATCTTGCCGTTGGGGTCTTTTGCCAATACGATAACGAGCCATATTATAAGACCGAATGCAACAACGCAGGAGCCTAAAAATGCATCATTTATCATATCTTCGGCAGCAGGTACAAAGTAGTCCGCGCCAAGCTCGATATATTCTGCTATTGCATCGACAAGCCACATAAGTGATGCGCCCCAGTACATAAGTGCAAGTGTGCCTATCTTCATTTTATTGTTTGGAATCGTATACCAGCATATTGTTGAGATAACGGCAGCAAATGCAGTTATAAGCAGTGTCATTTTGCAGCGCTCCTCTCGGTGTCGGGCTGTTTTTCGATAGAACGGGAAACAAGCACCATGCCTGCCCATACGGCGGTAACAAGCACAGCCATGCCAACACCCGATGTTGCCATTTCGTTAAGCATTTCAACAAGATCCTCGGGATTGGCTGCGTTTGTTAAAAACGGGAAGAACGGTGTAACTTCGCCGTGCCAAACGTGTTCAAAGGCAAGCAGAGCACTGCCGCCCCAAAGCATATTGTTAAGCCAGTTAAGTCTTTTGATAAAAGGATTTGTGATCTCGGTCGCTGTTTTTTCGGCCTTATGATCGACAGCCTTTTTTACGGCTGTGGTAAAGATCGCCTCTGTTGTGGGTACTATAAAACAAGCCATAGTATAATTCCTCCTTCTTGATATGTATTAAAATAATTGTATCATAAAACAAATAATTATTCAATATTTTTTTTGAATATATCGTTTATAACTTCGGATGCGATTATCAGTCCCGCAACAGACGGGGTAAAAGGTGTGCTGCCGGGGGTCTGTCTTCGGGATGAAGAGGGGTCTGTTTCCGCCGATGGAAGCGGAGTGAGCGGCACTTCTTTTGAATAGACCACTTTAAGGCTTTCTATGCCGCGTACACGCAGTTCCTTTCGCATAACTTTTGCAAGAGGACAGACGGAAGTGCTGTAAATATCGGCGACCTCGAAACGTGAGGGGTCGAGCTTGTTTCCCGCTCCCATTGCACTTATTATCGGTGTACCGCAGTTTTTTGCCTGCGTTATAAGGCCTATTTTGCCCGTTACGGTATCAATGGCATCGACAACATAGTCATACTGTGTAAAATCAAATTCATCCGCTGTTTCGGGCAGATAAAAGGTCTTGTATGTGTTTACGGTACAGTTTGGGTTTATATCGTGTATGCGCTGTTTGGCGGCATCGACTTTATACATCCCGATAGTGCTGTGCAGGGCGATTATCTGGCGGTTCAGATTGCTTTCGACAACTTTGTCGCTGTCTATCAGATCAAGTGTGCCTATGCCGCAGCGTGCAAGTGCTTCTGCCGTGTATCCGCCGACACCGCCTATGCCGAAAACGGCTACCCTCGATCTATTGAATATTTCCGTGGACTCTTTGCCGTATAAAAGCTCTGTCCTTGTAAATTGTTCTGACATATTTATCTTCCTTTTCTTTAATATAATTATATGATATCAAAAAAAGTATAATTTTACAATAAAAATAATTTTATGCTTTATTTTTGATATGTTTTATGATAAAATATAAAATAGAAATTATATATCCGAATTATATATTCTTTATGGATGTGAAGGGGGCAATATTATGAGAAAACGCATATTGGTCATAATGCTTATTATATTTTCAATGTTTTTTGCAACAAAAGCATTTGCTGACCTTGGCGATTTTAACGATTACAGCAGCGACAGCGGCTGGGACAGCAGCGATTGGGGCGGCAGTTCCGACAGTTGGGACTGGGATGACGATGATGACGACGATTACTATTATTATAACGGAAGCAGCGGCGGAGGCGGCAAAAGCAGCGGAAGTCCTGCCGATTTCTGGCTGGCGGTGATAGTTGTTGCGGTAATTATTATCATTTCCATGAGAAAGAACAAGGGCGGCGGTTCGTCTTCGGGCGGCAATGTTTCTTCGGCAGGACCCGAGATAAAGGACAACACCAACGAAATAGTAAAAGAAATTATAAAGGTAGACCCCAATTTCAGTGAAACAAGGTTTATCAGCTGGGTAAAAGAAGTGTTTATCACTTTACAGACGGCATGGTCGGACAGAGAATTCGATAAAGTTCGCCCGTTTGAGAAAGAGGAACTTTTCAACCAGCATAAGACCCAGATAGAGGGTTATATCAAGAACAACCGTATAAATGTGATAGAGCGCATAAATATCAACAACGCTCACTTCTTTGAATACAAGCGCGACAACCAGTACGAATATCTGACGGTATTCTTAAAGGCGCGTATGGTGGATTATATCAAGGACGCAAACACCGAGCAGGTATTAAAGGGCGACCCGAACAGAGACTGCTATCCGCGTTATCTGCTTACCTTTATGAGAAAGAAAGGCGTTTTGACGGATGCGGCGGTAAGCAACAAGTCAACTACAAATTGTCCTAACTGCGGTGCGCCTACACAGATAACAAGTTCGGGTATGTGCGAATACTGCGGCAGCGTTATCACAACGGGCGATTATGACTGGGTACTTTCCGATATTCAGGGTGTTAAGCGCAATATGACCTACGGTTACGGCGGTGTATTTATCAGCGAGACCGACAACTATGCACAGCAGTGTCAGGCAAAACGCGAGCAGGAACAGAATATGCACGTACACGAAGACGGCACTGTCCATTACGGCGATCATACGGAAAACGGTTCCGATGAGAATATCAATGATAATTTCAGAGATTAAAAGGTGATATTATGTACTGTAAATACTGCGGTCAGCAGCTGGCAGAGGGCGCGGTCTTCTGCCACAGCTGCGGACGGAAATATGTTGAGAAAAAGAAAAAAGAACCCGACGAGAAAAAAGAATTTATTGACGTAAAGGCATATTGGCAAAATCTTGCGTTTTTTAAAAAAGTATGTTTTATTTTTACTTTTTTTGTGGCAGCGCTTTGGTCAGCTCTGTTTACCGTTAGTTTTTTTGTGGGATAAAATGAAATGGACAGGATAAAAAACAATAAAGAGATCATTATTGCACCTATAATTGTTATTTTGGTTATGTCGGCCGCTTATCTTTTGGGCATTTGCTCATTAAGCACGGGCGAAAGGTATTTTTCAAACTATGCTTTTATACATGATGTTCTTCATAATAACGCTTCGCCTTTCTTTAATTTCAATACGGCGTGCGGTACGGGGATGGCGGGGGCTTATGTGTTTTCCCCGCTTAACCTGTTTTTGCTGTTTGTAAAGAGAAACAGCCTGTTTGAAGGACTGAAATGTTTTTATATCTTTAAGCTTGCGCTTTCATCGGCGGCGGTTGCGTTTTTTATGAAAAAAGTATTTAAAAAGAGTGCTTTTTTCAATGTTAAGGCAGCTTTGGCCTATACAGCTGCGGCCTTTATTATCCAAAAAATAACAACGATATATATTTTGGATGCCTTTGTGTTTCTTCCGCTTGTTTTATACGGATATAAAAAGATAACGGAGGGCAAAAGCGGCATTTTGTTTACGGTGGTTTTGTTTGTAAGCTTTGTTTCTGCGCCTTTGCCGACTGCTGTGGTATGGCTGTACCTTATTCCCGTTATTTTCGCATTTACTGTTAAGAAAAACAAAAATGAAACACTTAAAAAGACGGCGGCTTCCGTTACAATGCAGACTCTGGCGGCTGTCCTTATGTCGATGTTTGTAATTGCACCCGCGGTCTTTGATTGGTATGAAGATCTGCCCGAAAATGCGGACACTGTAAAAGAGGCGGCCGCACACGTTAAAAATTTTTTTACGGTAAAAGAAAAAAGTGTGGGCTTGCAGGCAGCAAGGCAATGTGTTTACGTCAAGCGTAACGGTTTTATAAGCAAAGACCTGTCAAGAATAAAAACCATAGGGGATGGTCTGCCCGAAATATACGGCAGTATAATGGGCTTGCCAAGCTTGTGCGATGATGCGGATACGGCTTCTTCGGGGTATAAGTTTTTTATGGAAAAATTCGGCTATAACCCAAAATGCACGGAGGGCGGAACGGCCTTTACCGATGCTTTTCTCGGGGTAGGGGAAGCCGTGTCAAAACAAAAACTCAACAGTGCATTATATAATGAAGAATGTTGGGTAGACGGAGAATATGGCATTTATTCTCCCGTATACAAGTTTCCTGCGGGATTTTTTGCGGGCTTTAATTTTCTGTATACATCTTTTCCCGCAAAGGGCATAAAAATGCAAAACCTTATGTATAATGCACTTACGGGTACAATGGATCAGATAATAAAAAGCTGTGACGAGTACCGCGGCAAGACACTTGATCTGGCGGGGCAGAAACTTGTCAGCTATATTATGCCCGTCAAGGAGAAAAGTACACTTTATTTTTATAACGAAGACCCGAAAAACGGCTATTTTCTGTATCTGAACGGAAGTCCCGTCCGTAATGACTGCAAAAGCTGTATGGACTATCTTTCGGACGGAAAAAGCGGATTTACGGAACTGGGTACTTATGAAAATGAAACGGTCACGCTTACAATAAGATGCAAAACGGGAACGGAAGATCTTTTTGAGGTTGGACTGCTTGATAATTCGATGCTTGAAGATGTTATAAAAGACTATGAGACCAAGTGCGCTTCAAGTATATCGGTGTCAAAAAACAGTATATCGATCTCGGCAGAACCCGAAAACGAGTGTCTTATGTTTTTGCCGATCGAATATTCAAACGATTGGAAAGCAACGGTAAACGGCAGTGAAGTTGATGTGTTCCCCGTTATGGATAACGCGTTTATGGCGGTATATCTTCCCGGCGGTGCCTGTGAAGTGAAAATGAAGTATGTTCCGCGAAGCTTTATGGCGGGCATGGCGGCGGCTCTTGTCGGTCTGATGTTTGCCGTGTGGATAGAGATACGCAAAAGGGAAAATCTCGATTGGAGCGATTTTAAGGCGGTGCAGTATTTATGCGGCTTTGTCTGTGTCTGCTCCTGTGCGGCCTCAATTATTTTTATGTATATGATCCCGCTTATTTACCTGATAAAACATTAAAAAACGGCTGCCGGTTAAACGGCAGCCGTTTACATTATCAATAGTTTTCGGAACGTACTTCAAAGAAGCTCTGCTTGTGTGCGCAAACGGGACAAGCTGCGGGAGCTTTTGTACCGATTACAAGATGACCGCAGTTGCGGCATTCCCAAACCTTGACTTCGCTCTTTTCAAATACCTGAGCGGTTTCTACATTTTTAAGAAGTGCGCGGTAGCGTTCTTCATGGTGCTTTTCGATCTCGCCAACCATGCGGAACTTAGCTGCAAGAGCCTTGAAGCCTTCGGCTTCCGCTGTCTTTGCAAAATCTTCGTACATATCTGTCCATTCATAGTTTTCGCCGTCGGCTGCCGCACCGAGGTTCTCTGCTGTAGTGCCGATGCCCTCAAGCTCCTTTAACCAAAGCTTAGCGTGCTCTTTTTCGTTGTCTGCCGTCTGAAGGAAGATAGCGGCGATCTGCTCGTAGCCCTCTTTCTTTGCTACGGAAGCAAAGTATGTGTACTTGTTGCGTGCCTGTGATTCGCCCGCAAAAGCTGCCTGTAAGTTTTTCTCTGTCTGTGTACCTGCGTATTTACTCATAATTTTGTCTCCTTTCCAAAATAGGGTAGTTATTTATATATATAGTATAATACATAACATAGCGGTTGTTCAAGCCTAACTTGTATTTTAATTGATAATAATTATCAATTAAAACGATAGCATCGTATATATAGTTTATTATTTCCCGAAAAAAAACTAAATATACTATTGACAAAACGCTTGACAGGTGCTACAATAATATCTGATGTGTTGTTGGGTAAAGTCAAGTGATTTTACTTAACACCCCGGAACAGAGGGCTTATATGCTGACAGGAGGCTTATATGCTGATAGATGTTAAGAAACTTTCCCTTGGCGAACAGCTTGATTTTGATTATAAAGAAAACCTTGTTGTGAGAAACGTGCCTGTTGAAGTACACGCTTTCGGCAAGGTAAGCTTTACGGAAGAGGGCTATATCGTAAGCGGAAAATTTGATGCCGTCTTAAACCTTAAATGTGACCTGTGTCTTGATGCTTTTACGCAAAGAGCAGAGGGCGTACTTGACGAAGTATACTCAAACGATGCGGACGAGGAAAAAGAGTACTGGCATTTTGAGGACAAGACACTTGATCTTAAGCCTGCGCTGGAAGCGAATATAATGCTTAAAATACCCATGAAAGCGGTTTGTTCCGATAATTGCAGGGGGCTTTGTCCAAAATGCGGCCAAAACCTTAACAAAGGCGAATGCGGCTGTGACAGGGAATATTCAAACCCCGTGTTTGAGGGTCTTATGGACCTTTTTAAAGATTGAAAATATTTATAGGAGGTGCAAATAAATGTCTATATGTCCTAAGGGCAGAATGTCAAAGTCCAAGAGAGATAAGAGAAAGGCTCAGAGCTGGCAGATAGCTACACCTACATTAGTTGCATGCAGCAAGTGCGGTTCTTTAATGAGACCTCACAGAGTATGCAAAGAATGTGGTTCTTACAACAAAAGAACTATCGTAGCAGTTGACTGATCTGATTATCGCGAACGTCAAAAATGTTTCGGCATTCACGATAAGTTGAGGCTCATAAATAATTGTTATTAAGCAAGCTTAACTCAATTATTTAATTCGCTTTATAATAAGATATTTTGCAAAGTAACTTAAAGAGGGTCGTTTATCGGCCCTCATTTTTGTGTGTTGACATATAATGCGGGATTATGTTAAAATAAATCAAATCAATAATTATAGATGAGGTTTGTTTTATGGATATGACAAGAGACCAATATGCAATGCTGCTTATTTTTCATACACTTCTGCCTGCGGTCATTTCGGCGGTGCTTATGCTTATCCTGCCGCAAAAATATGCCAAGCCGCTTATGAAAACGGTGTTTTTAATAATTGTACTGTGGTATGGCATAATTGTGCCGACAAGGCTGATGTTTCGGAGTTTCGGTTTGTTTCACGACTATGTTGGCGGTACGGGCATTATTCAGCTTTTAAAAGAAAGTCATTTCAGGACGTCTTTACTATCCACAATTGCGATTAGTTTTTGCAATGCTCTTGTTAAGGCTGTTATCGCACTTGTGAGCATGGCGCTGTGTTTGGGTATAAAAAGGCGGTTTTCTAAGAAGAATGAATAAGGGCAAGCATAGACCCTTTTATCCCGTTTTTCATTATATGCGACAGCAGTTTTTCTTCGCTGACGGCGTAAAGAGCGTTATTATCGCGGACATAAACAAGTGTATAATAATCCCATCCAAGCCTGTAGAGCACGGCTTTAAGTTCCATTTTTGAACTTGTTGTTATGCTTCTTACGGGCATTATTTTATTTTCGCCTTTATTTATAATGGTTTTGTAAAATCCGTAGGTCAGATTTATGGTATTGAGCTTGTTAAGGCGGTAAAAATAAACGCCGAGACAAAGCAGACTGATATTCGGCGGGCAGAGTATAAGCTGTACAAGTCCTGCCGAAACGAGGCTCATACTTAAAATAATGCTCAATTTTACCGCAAGTATATTTCCGCGCAGTACACCCGTAAAATAGCTTATTATATAATGAAATATCCTGCCGCCGTCAAGGGGATAGAGCGGGAGAAGATTGAAAAGAGCAAGCGCAAAATTTATCTGTCTTAACGGCGTTTTGCAGAAAGGGCAGAGTGCAAGATTAAAAAGCGGCCCTGCAAGGACGATAAGCAGGCGTTTTGTGATATGAATGTCGTTTATGCCGTTTATCTCGGCATAAGTGCCAATGGGCGTTACCGTTACGGTCTTTGTTTTAAGTCCCCATATCCCTGCTGTAAAAATATGACACAGCTCGTGCAGTATCACAAGTATAAACAAGGTAAGGAAATATTGTCCAAACCCCATACAAACCGAAAAAGCCGCCACAATAAAAAATGACGGCTTGAATTTTATTTTGGGAAACATAGCTTTACTCCTTAAAAAGAAAATCGGGGTCGATATTGGTATCTCCTTGGTAAAGCTCAAAATGCAGATGAGGACCTGTGGACTGACCCGTACTGCCCGAAAGTGCGACTGTCTGACCCTGCATTACCTTGTCGCCCTTTGTTATGTTCAGTTTGTTAAGATGCGCATAAACGCAGGTATATTCTTCGCCTTTGATCTTAAGAAAATAACCATAGCTTCCGGAATATCCGCAGTTTTCGACAATTCCGTCAAAACAGGCTTTTACGGGTGTATTTTCCGTGACGGCAAGATCTGTGCCTTTGTGAAATTCACTTTTGCCCGTTACGGGATTGACTCTGCTGCCGAAAACATCACTCACCAAAGGCTCGTCAACGGGACTTATCGGTTCGTTTTTCAGGGCGTTTTTTTTTGCGTGTTTTCGTATGCGCTCTCTTTTTGGTGCATTTCTTCTATTATATTGCCGTCAATGCTTATTTCATGGTCTTCGCCTGCAAAAACGGATATGCCCTCGCCGTTGAGCATGGTCTCGAATTTTTGTTTCAAATCGTCGATGATTTCCGTTTTTGATATCGTTTCCTTTACCTTGTCGGTAAAAGTATTTGTTATATCAAGGTCTATCATATCCGCACAAAGCACCAGTACACCCAGCGCAAGCGCCATATTGAGCCTTAGCATAAAATAGCTCTGCCTTTTTTGCTTTTTTGATTTTTGTGCACCGCGTATCTGATTTCTGCGCTCTATGTAGTTGTATTCTTCCATTTTGTTTTCCTCCCGTTTGCTGATGTGTAATTATATGCGGGCATATCATAATTTATAACTTGTTCGCATAAGCTGTTAAAAACGAAAAGGACAAAAATATGCTTAACTATCTGTGGGGAGGTTTTATTCTTATAGGTATACTTTGTGCGGCTTTTACGGGGCGGATGCACGCTGTCACAACGGGAGTGATAAATAATGCAAAAGAGGCCGTCACGACCTGTATTACCATGCTCGGCGTTTTGTCCATGTGGACGGGTTTTATGAATATCGCCGATAAAAGCGGGCTGACTGAAAATATCACAAAAAAGATGATGCCGTTTTTAAAATGGCTTTTTCCCGATATTCCAAAGGGGCACAAGGCGTTTGAACATATAGGGAGCAATGTTGCGGCAAATATTTTGGGGCTTGGCTGGGCATCAACGCCTGCGGGCATCTATGCCATGGAGGAACTTGACAGGCTGAACGGCGGCAAAAGCGGCGCAAGTGATATGATGTGTGATTTTATGATATTCAATATGTCATCTTTACAGATAATATCCGTTAATATGATAGCCTACAGAAGTCAGTACAATTCCGCCAATCCGTCCGAGATAATAGGGGCGGGGCTGTTGGCGACCCTTGCGTCCACACTTACAAGTATATTTTTTATTATGCTTCGCAGGAGGTTTTTCAAAAAACGATGAGACTTGTTATTCTGCTTTCGGATATGATGATACCCGCTGTTATGGTATACATAGTTTTGTACGGCGCACGCAAAAAAGTCGATATTTACGATGCCTTTGTCGAGGGTGCGGAAAAGGGCATGAAAATTGTTGTGACTATCCTGCCTACGCTGCTCGGACTTATGGTGGCGGTGGGAGTGCTGCAAAACAGCGGCCTGCTCGAAATTTTGTGCAGACTTGCTTCTCCTGCTGCGGATAAGATAGGCTTTCCCGCCGAGGCTCTGCCGCTTACTCTGATGCGTCTTGTTTCTTCAAGTGCCGCAACGGGGCTTTTGCTCGATATTTTTGCAAAATATACACCCGACAGTTTTATAGGGCGGTTTGTCAGCGTTATGATGTGCTGCACCGAGACCGTTTTTTATACCATAAGCGTGTATTTTATGAGCATAAAAGCGAAAAAAAGCCGTTATACCCTTGTCGGGGCTATGATTGCAAATGCCGCGGGTGTTGCCGCAAGCTTGATTATATGCAAACTTTGCTGGGGCTGAAAATTATGGTTGACAATTCTGATTTTAAGTGATATAATACATACATATTGAAATTTTGTTTAACACGATGACGAGGAGTAGTAGCTTATCAAAACTTTTCAGAGAGCTGTCGTTTGGTGCGAGACAGCAGGTCGAAATAAGTGAACTCGCCTTTGAGTGGCTTGGCTGAAATGACAGTAGGTCAAGACGGATGCCGACCGATACAGCGGCAGAATATCGGCTGCGGCCCGTATTCGTAGAGTGCATCGCGTTTGCGGTGAAGTAAAGTGGTACCACGGAATCATGCCTTTCGTCTTTATGTAATAAGATGAAAGGCTTTTATAATTTTCAGGAGGAAGAAAAAATGAATCATCAAAAATACCGCGCATATCCCACAATGAATATGCCTAACAGAAAATGGCCCAACAATGTAATAACAAAAGCGCCCGCATGGTGCAGCGTCGATTTGCGCGACGGCAACCAGGCGCTTGAAAAGCCCATGAACCTTGAACAGAAGATAGAATTTTTCAAATATCTTGTAAAGATAGGCTTTAAGGAGATAGAAGTCGGTTTCCCCGCAGCAAGCGAGACCGAATACGAATTCTGCCGTGTGCTTATCGAGCAGAATTTGATACCCGATGATGTTGTGATACAGGTGCTGACACAGAGCCGCGAACATATCATCAAGCGTACATACGAGGCTTTGAGGGGCGTTAAAAAGGCTATTGTTCATCTTTACAATTCAACTTCGACTTTACAGCGCGATGTTGTTTTCAACAAGCCCAAGTCCGAGATAACGGAACTTGCCGTATTCGGCGCAAAACTTGTAAAGCAGCTTGCGGAAGAAGAGGGCAGGGAGCATTTTCAGTTTGAATATTCGCCCGAAAGTTTTACGGGCACGGAAATGGACTATGCCGCAGAAATATGCAATGCAGTTCTTGATGTATGGCAGCCCACATCCGACAACAAAGTAATAATCAATTTGCCGAACACCGTTGAAATGGCAACGCCCAATGTTTATGCAGACCAGATAGAATATATGTGTGACAATCTTAAATACCGTGAGAATGTTATTGTAAGTCTTCACGCGCACAACGACCGCGGCACAGCCGTAGCCGACAGCGAACTTGGCGTAATGGCAGGTGCGGACAGAGTAGAGGGCACACTTTTCGGCAACGGCGAGAGAACGGGCAATGCGGATATTCTTGTTATGGCGCTTAATATGTTCAGTCAGGGTGTAGATCCAAAACTGGATTTCAGCCATATAAATGATGCGATAAATATTTATGAGTCCTCGACACTTATGCAGGTGCATCCCCGTCATCCTTATGCGGGTGAGCTGGTTTATACCGCATTTTCGGGCTCTCATCAGGATGCTATCAAAAAAGGCATGGCAAAAATGGCGGAGCATCCCGACCGCTGGGAAGTGCCTTATCTTCCTATCGACCCCTTGGATGTCGGCAGAAACTACGACCCCATTATCCGTATCAACAGCCAGTCGGGCAAGGGCGGCGTAGCTTATATCCTCGAAACGAATTATTCGCTTAGCGTGCCTAAGATAATGCAGCAGGATTTCGGTCCTATAGTTACATCCGAGTCCGTAAAGAAAGACAAGGAACTTACACCGCAGGAGATATACGACCTGTTTATCGACACTTACTATGTGCGTGAGCCTATCAAGGTAGAATACTACACGGAACACGCGACCGATGACAAGGTTGAAATTTCGACACGTCTTATTGTAAACGGCGAAGAAAAGAATTTTGACGGCGAGGGCAACGGTATCGTTGACGCTTTCTGCAAGATAATCACAAGAGAATTCGGCATCAATTTCAATGTTGCTCACTACAGCGAGCACGCTATGGAATACGGCAACAGCTCCAAGGCTATTACCTATATCCAGATATTTGATGCAGAACAGAAGTCGCACTTTGGCGTGGGTATAAGCAGCAATATCGCAAAATCATCCCTGCGTGCCATCATAAGTGCCGTTAATCAGATCAAAAGGTGAGTTGAATGGTCTATTTTATAGCTGTAAACGGCTTTACACCGCGTTTTATAGTGGCGCTTGTCACAATGTGCATACTGTGCATTTTGTTCTGGTATGTGGCTGTGCCGTATATTGCGGTGAAGTTTTTTAAACCCGTAAGCAGAGTTAAATTTTTTATTAGAATGATGCTCTATGCCGCCTTTTTATCGGCGCTGTATGCGTTCTGGTTCTATGCGGAATATAAAATGGCGGAAGATAGTTTTATGGATGAGACTTTGTACGCGGGAAACATTGCTGTTGCTTTTATTGTGGGCGCTGCAATAATATCGTTTGTGAGTGCGATTATCAGCTACAATATTTTTAAACATACAAAAGGCGTTGATGTGGCTTTGCCTTATGATTATATCCGTGCAAAGACGGTAAAGGCAAAGGTCACCGAAGTAGACAGCCTGACCGCTGTCGAATACAACCAAAAAACATATTATCTGTCCAAAAATTTCAATTTCAGACTGCGTGATGAAGTGAAAGTCAAATTGATAGAGGACAGAGAGAATTGCTATCTTGCATAAAAAAAGGGCTGCCGTAAATTTGCGGCAGCCCTTTTTGCGTGCTTTACATTGCCTTTTAATTTCAAATAATATTTGAATTTTCCTGAAAAAAGTTGACAATTTAATAAGAGTTATTTTATAATGTAGAAGTATTTATAACATGATAAGGGGGATAAAAATGTTAAATTTCGGGAGGATTTTTTCCGCCGCGGTATCGGTCTGCCTGTTGTCGGCAAACATAATACCGACCTATGCCGCAGAAGGAGATAAATTTAATGTCGGCGAAAAAGCCGTAAAAGTCGGCGATTATTTTCAAATGGGTACATATTATGAGGATCCGATACTTTGGAGATGTATTGCGTATGACGAAAACGGTGCGCTGATATTAAGCGACAAAATAATTTGTATGAAAGCTTTTGATGCATCGGGAGAAAGCGAAAACGGAAGCCATAAAAGAGAAAGCGAAAACGGGCTGTACAGAAAAAGATACGGCAGCAATTACTGGGGCGACTCCAATCTGAAAGATTGGTTAAACAGCGATGCGGACACGGGCAAAGTCGTATGGAGCTGCGGAAATCCGCCCGATGCCGAACATTTATTCAACGGCTATATGCCATACGACCAAGAGGCGGGTTTTCTGCACGGCTTTACAAACAGCGAGAAAAGTGCGATAAAGACCGTAAAGCAGAAACAGATACTCCCCATGAGGGAATATAGTACCGAGCCTGCCGAAAACTACCATATTTTTCATGAAGAGAGGGACGGTTATTATTCTGTCTCGCCCATAGAGCATCTTCTTCAGAATTACGATACCGCATACTGTGAATACTCCGATGACAAGGTCTTTTTATTGGATGTAAAGCAGGCTGATGATCTCCATAGAGATTTTGGAGAGTATCTTGCTGCCGAACCTACACAAAAGGCCGCGTTATATGTAAGAAATAACAGCGGTATGACTATGGCTTATGTCCACGAATGGAGCTATTGGCTAAGGACTCCGAGCAATCACAGGAACGGCGGTTTTCATGTGCGTACCGTAAGACAGCGCGGCAGAAATGATAATTATTTTAATATTTATGAAGATATGACTTATGACGGCGACTCATTCGGCGTGCGCCCCGCATTCTATCTTGACAGCGCAAAAGCAAAGCTTACAAGCGGTACGGGTACAGCGGCAGACCCTTATGTTATCAACGGAAAGGGTTTTGTATACGGCGATGCCGATGCCGACGGGAAAGTTACCGCAAGCGATGCGGCTCTCGTTCTTCAAAAAACAATGACGGGCACACTTGAACTTCCCGTCCAAAAGAAAACTGAAAATTGGCTTGAATATATAGATGCGGACAACGACAATAAAATAACCGCAAGCGATGCTTCTTTTATAATGCAGAAAACGCTTGTCGGCACGTATCTTCTGCCCGCAGAAAAGACGGCAAAATAAAAAAGGCGGCACCGTAAAAAGTGCCGCCTTTTGCATTACATTGCGGTATATCCGCCGTCAACGGGAATGATACAGCCGTTTACATAGCTGCTCATGGGTGAAGCAAGGAAGATGGCGGCTGTGTCCAGCTCGCCCTCTTTGCCGTAGCGTGCCATTGGTATCATTGTCTTTGCGTAGTTCTGGAAGAATTCGCTGTCAAGGGTCTCCTTGGTAAGCGGGGTTTCAAAATAACCCGGGCAGATAGCGTTTACGGTAATGCCCTTATCGCCCCATTCTGCGGCAAGTGCGCGGGTAAGGTTTACAACGCCGCCTTTTGCTGCGTGGTAGGGTGCTGCGGGAGCGATTTTGTTGCCCACAAGGCCGTACATTGACGCTATATTTATAATTCTGCCGCTGCCTGCGGAAAGCATAGCCGCATTTGCAACTGCGCGCGACATTTTGAATGTGCCCGCAAGGTCGATATTGAATTCGTTGAAGAACTGCTCGTCCGTTATCTGTTCGGCGGGAGCAACAGCGCCCGTGCCCGCATTGTTGATAAGAATATCAATTCGGCCGAATTTGTCCATTATGGTCTTGACTGCGTTTTCGACTTTTTCCGTGTCCGTAATGTCGCATGGGACGGGGAGAGTCTCAACCCCGTATTCGTCCGCGATCTCCTTTGCTACCTGTTCTATAAGGTTTTGGCGGCGCGCAAGAACGGCGATATTTGCTCCCTGGTTTGCAAGTGCCTTTGCCATCTGTACGCCAAGTCCCGTAGAGCAGCCTGTTACAACTGCTGTCATTCCCGTAAGGTCAAAATAATTTTTCATAAAAATCTCCTTTGAGTTTATTTGGTAAGTCACAACTAACCGATATTATTTTAGCACATTTTTTTGCGCTTGTCAATTATCGGCTGTTATGACACAATTTCTGCCGCGGGCCTTTGCCTGATACAAAGCCTCATCGACCTTTATGTAGAGATTTTTTCTGTCGCTGTCGCTGCTGCTGTGTATAACGCCAAAACTTGCTGTCAATCGTCTTACATTTTCAAACCTGTTCTCTTCTATGGCCTTGCGTGTATTTTCTGCAAGTGCGGCAGTATCTTCAAGCGACATATCGGGCAGCAGCATGAAAAATTCTTCGCCGCCCCAACGTCCCACAGCTTCGCCTTTTGCAGGATCGACAGCGGCTTTTAATATGTCTGCGACCTTTCTTAAAACCTTGTCGCCCACATCGTGGCCTAAAATATCATTTACTTTTTTAAAGTGGTCTACATCGACCATTATAAGACCGACGCCGTTTTTTGAATCAGCTTCATTGTCAAGTGCGGCGTTTATGCGCTTTTCAATCTCACGGCGGTTGTAAAGCTGTGTCAGCTCGTCCGTTATAGCCATTTTTAAAAGCTGTTCGTTTTTCTGCTGAAGTTCCTCGTTTGTAGACTGCACAAGCTGTGCAAGGCGCTTTAAAAGATATGCCTGACCGACAAGCATGGAATCGTCTATTTTTGCATCGGGCAGGGCAAGTCCTTTTTTTTCTCCCTCGCGCATACAGATAGTGAGCATGGTTATATTGTGCTCAAATACCGTGCCTCTGTCGGACATTCTTATAAGTTCACCGCCCGTAAAGAAGCCTGCGGCGCTGCCGAATTCTCCGAAAGGAGCAATTTCACGGCTTGCCATAACATCGCCCCAGAATGCTTTTCTTGCGGCGCAGGAGTAGAGGAAGATGACCTCGGGCTCAAATTCGCGGATAGCGGCACAGCGCTTGTTTACCTGCTCAAATATACCCGAAGGGTTTCCGTAGGTAAGGTAGAGCTTTTCGCCGACTTTTACGTTGCCCGAAAGATAAATGCTGCCGTCTTCCGCATAAGTGGCGGCATGACGCAGTATCTCCTCGTTATTGTCAACTATAAGCAGGGGGAATTCCACGGTATCGCGCGTAAAATTTCCCGCCTGTGTTATTTTAAGATATTTTTCATAAACTTCAAGTGCGGGGATATTGTCCACATCATAAAGTGTATGGCCGTCCGCCGCGGTAATTGTAAACGAATTTCCGAGTTTTTCCCAGCCCGCTGTTTTATCTGCGTTTACATGAAGGTCTTTGCCCGAATACATTATCGCTATAACGGTGTCGCGGTCGGCGCTTTTTGTCGTTACAACAAAAGGCTCGTCGTTGTCCATGTCGTGACCGATAGGGTAGCCGCCGAAAATAGAAACATTGGGCGCACACTCGCTCACTCTGTCCAATATACCCATAGACTTCATTACCGACCCCGGGAAAAGAAGTTCTATTGCGCAAAGGTCGTGTGTCTTGTCGGCTGCGTTTTTAATGGCTTCGCCTATTTCGTCCGTGCGTGCGCCCGCATTGCCGTATGTGTAGATATCGACTTTTGAACTTTCAAAAACGATAGCCGATACAAGCAGATCCTGCGGGATTATTTTGCTGTCCATGATCTCGCCGTTTGATGCAACACCTGCGATAGGTGCAGCGGGGAAATTCTCTTCAAGCGTTTTTACCTGTTTCATTATAAGCTCTTTGTCTGTCAGCCCGCAGTACAAGTGAAAAACGGTCGAGGATACTTTGTTTGCCGAAAGATATTCCTTCAGCCTGTTCATGCCTTCGTTAAGCTCACTGTCACTGCCTGCGCGGAATAAAAACTGTTTCATGTGCATACCTCCCGTAAACGAATTTCGTACATCATATATTTTATTTTATTTTATTTTATCATACATCACTTTGATTTGCAAATTTTTTTAACTCGATCAGCTTCATCATTTTTAACAAAAATACTTTTAAAAGTGCCGCCGCAGGAACGGCAAAGACCATTCCCCATATGCCAAACAGATTTCCCGCTATGCCGACAGAAGCGATAACGGCGGGAGGAGACAGACTGACACGCTCGCCCACAAGCCGCGGGGCAATAACAAGACTGTCGATTTGCTGTAAAATAAGCATAATACCCGCCGCGGCGGCAGCTCGTCCGAAATTTCCGTCAAGAAGAGCCGCGCCAACGGATAAGACCAGCCCCGTCAATGCGCCGAGGTAGGGTATGATATTTGTAAAACCCGTTATTATACCTATTATTCCCGCAAAAGGCAGATGAACTATGCTCAAAAGGCAGGATGCGAGTATGCTTATAATGACGGCATCGGCAAGCTGTCCCCGTATATAGCCCGAGAACACATTGTCAAGTTCGCGGAAAATATATATGATATGCGGCTGTATTTTTTTCGGTATCAGCAGACGGAAAATATGTCTTGTGCCGTGCAGAAGTTTAATTTTATCTTTAAGAAAGTAAAAGGCGAGTATAAGACCGAGAAAAAAGTCGGCAAGCAGACTTCCCGCACGGCGGAAAACAGAGATGTAATCAATATCATCGGTGCTTAATTTCTTTTGCAGACGTGGGATAAAGCCAAAACGGTCGTATTTTGAAAGGCTGTGTATGTGTTGTGTTATGTTTGAAAATTTGTTTTGATAATCTTTTACAAGAAGTGAAAAAGCATTTGAAATATCGTTTTTATCGTAGATAAATACAGTATTGATAATTTTGAAAATTAAAAAAAGCAGAAGCAGAACAACTGTCAGATATAGAATTACAACAGCACCCGTGCGCCCAACGCGGGTCTTTTTTGCAATATATACAACAGCGGGGTCGAGAATATAGGCGCTAAGCAGACCGAAGAGAAGTATGGCAAAAATGTGCGCAAGCCAAAGTATGGTATCTGCCGCCCCGCGGAACATACTGCCCATATTCATGACCATATATGCCAAAGCATCAATAAGATATTTTGTGCCGTACACCGCGGCAAAAACAGCCGCGGCATACAGACAGCAGGAAAAAATTTTTTCTTTCAAAAATCACACCTTATTCCGTTATTATTCAATTACATCGAGTATATGAAGCAAAAACTTCCATACGCGCTCTATGGAGGCTATCTCCGCGCGTTCCTGCGGGGTGTGTATATCGAGCAGGTTAGGACCTATGGATATCATATCCATATCGGGTATTTTTTTGCCGATAAGTCCGCATTCAAGGCCTGCGTGCACGGTCTCCACAACGGGTGCGCTGCCGTAAACAACCTTGTATTCCTTTACAAAAAGGTCTAAAAGCTTTGAATTTTTGTTGAACTCCCAACCCGGATAATCGCCGACACAGTCAAGTGTGCCGCCGCAAAGTTTTGTAAGCATTTCAACTTTCGTGCGCATCATTTCTTTAAGGCTTGCCGTGCCGCTTCTTAATGCACAGATAAATTCAACCTCGTTTTCATGCGTTTTTACAACGCCGAGATTATTTGAACTTTCGGGCATATTGAGTATAAGGTTGTTTGTCTGCACGCCGTTCGGTACAAAGGCGGCAAAAGCAAGCAGAGCGGCTGTGCTTTTTTCGTCAAAAACAAATTCGCTCTTTGTTTTTTCAAGCGTTATCTCAAGTTTGTCTTTGCCCGTAAGTTCGGTGTTGAATATGTTTTCTATTGTTTTTGATACGGCTTTTATTTTGTCTGTCGGCGCTGATGTCGAAACTGTCATTTTGGCATTTCTCGGAATGGCATTGTCCTTTGCGCCGCCGTTTACTTCTGCAAGTGCAAGGTCGGGAAGCTGCTCTTTAAGCATGGCAAAAAATCTGAATATCAGCTTGTTTGCATTGCCGCGCTCCTTGTGTATCTCTATGCCCGAATGTCCGCCCTGCAAGCCGCCTAAGGTGAAAACATAAGCGGGAGCGGTGGTTTTTACTTTTGTTACGGGTATGTGCGAATGTGTTTTTACACCGCCCGCACAGCCGACCGTAAAAACGCCCTCTATTTCGGAGTCGATATTTATCATACGTCTTGCGCTTATATAGGACGGGTCGAAAGCCGCCGCACCAAGCATACCGACCTCCTCGTCCGTGGTGATAAGAACTTCAAGCGGAGGGTGGGGGATAGTGTCGCTGTCAAGCAGAGTAAGCGCCATTGCAACGGCTATGCCGTCATCTGCGCCGAGAGTTGTGCCGTCGGCGTGGATATATCCGTTTTCAACACAGTATTTTATCGGGTCTTTCTCAAAATCGTGTATAACGTCTTCACGCTTTTCACAGACCATATCCATGTGACCTTGCAAAGCCACGGGCGCAAGGTTTTCTTTGCCCTTTGTACCCGCCTTTTTTATAATGACGTTGTTTGCGCTGTCGCGGTGAGCAAAAAGCCCGCGCTTTACAGCAAAATCATAAAGATATCTGCTTACAGCTTCCTCGTTTCCCGAGCCGCGGGGTATCTTGTTTATCTCCTTAAAAAAATGCAGTACCTGTTCCGATTTTAATGTTTCGTGTTGAAGTTTTTCCATGTTGTTTACCTCTTTTTTATTTTTGTCTTATTTTTAATTATTATTCCAATTTATTTCGTCAATGCCGTTTTCACGCAGAAAATCATTTGCCTTTTTAAAATGGCCGCAGTCCAGAAAACCGCGGTAGGCAGAAAGAGGACTTGGATGCACGCTTTCAAGTATAAGGTGTTTTTTGTTGTTAAGAAGTTTTGCCTTTTTCTGTGCAGGCGAACCCCAAAGCAAAAAAACAACGGGGCGGTCGATCTCGTTCACTTTTTTAATAACGGCATCCGTGAATTTTTCCCAGCCTTTGTCTTTGTGGCTGTTGGCCTTTCCGCTTTCCACGGTAAGAACAGTGTTGAGCATAAGTACGCCCTGTTCTGCCCAGGCGGAAAGGTCGCCGTGATTTGGCGGGTCAAAAGCGTAATCGTTATTTATGGCCTTGTAGATATTATTCAGCGACGGCGGTATCTTTTCGCCTTTTGGCACAGAAAAGCACAAGCCCATAGCCGCCCCGGGGGTATGATAGGGGTCTTGTCCTATTATTACCGCTTTTATTTTGTCGGGCGGCGTTGATTCCAATGCGTTAAAAATTTTGTTGTATGGCGGGAATATCGTCTTTTGAGCATATTCCCTCTCCACAAAATCCGAAAGCTCCTTGAAATACGGCTTTTCAAATTCGTCCGCAAGCAGCCTTGCCCAGTCTTTGTTATGTATTGTCAGCATAATTGCTCCTTTGCTACATAAAACAGTAATCTATTTCTGTTTTTGTTATAAGTATCGTATCGGTATTAATTTTCTTTTTCAGCCGTTCGCCCAAAAGCTCGACCTCTTCTTCGTTTATTCCTATTATTATCACTCTCAGGCTTGTTTCTGTGGTGTAGCCTTTATTGTGCGTATAGCCGCCGAATTGGGTCAGCAAAGAAAAACTTATCTGTTTTTCGGTGCATATCTCCGTCAGTATTTCTTTGAAATCATTTTCGTCAAGATATTCCTCATAGGTGTCTTTGTCCTTGATACCGATAAAGATCTCATATTTTATTCCTTGTTTGAAAAGATTATTCCGTATCATTTTATACCTCAGCTGAATTTTATTTCTGCTTTGTTTTTTACAATAAGAGACCGCTCCTGATTCATAAACATTGAAAGACTTTTTGTAAGCTTTATGATGTCAAGATCGGTTGCTCCTATTATATTTATGCACAAAGTGTTTTCCGTTATAAAAGTACCGTCGTTGTGACGGTATCCGCCTTTTGCGCTAAGCATGGTAAAATCAATTTTTTTTCGCTTAAAAAAATCTGCTGTCAGTTCTTTCAGTTTCTCTTCGCCGATGATCTCTTTTTTTGAATAAGAATCACTGCATCCTATAAATATCTGATATTCAACATTGTCCTGCATATTGTTTTTCCTTTTGGCGCACTTGCCGCATCTTTGCTTATAATTACCTTAAATAATAATCTATATAGAATAGTATACCACACATAAAAATCATTGTCTATTAAAATTTGCCGGCCTGTGTAAGTGAATTGCGGCTATCGCGGTAAATAAAATAACCCGCCGCAGCAATTATCACACCATCGCATAAAAAAACAGGGAATGAAGCACATAAGTACAGCATCCCCTGTTTTGGCAGAACAAATATTATTCGGCATAAATCGGACTTTATTATATTTTTATTTTGTAAATACCGCCGTTATATTTCCGCTGCCGACAGTTTCTTCAAGTGCATCGGTGTTTGTGATATGTCCTATTTCGGTATAGCGGTAGGGCGTGTCGAAACTTTTATAAAACAGCACAACACAGTCATTGCCGTAAAGCATTATATCTCCTGCATTTATATGTCCGACTTTTTGTGCCGCCGCTGTAAATTCCATATCGGTGTAAATATATTTTTCGTTGCCGTTAAGTTCCGTCATATTAAATGTCTGCGGCAATATATCGGCAAATTCGGCAGCAGCCGTTGTATCGCCGAGTTCGATATAAAATGTTTTGCCGTTTATTGTGACGGCGGGGTTTGACGTTTCGGGCTGCTCCGAAAAAATATTTTTCAATATCGCAGCACAGTCCTCGAGAGATATTTTTCCGTCGCTGTTAATATCAAAACGCTTATCGTATGCCTGATGATTTTCGGCAATTTTAAGTACTGCTATTGCATCGAGCAAATCAAATGTATCGGCATATATGTTTGTTGTAAGCATAAAAACAGCGAATACGGTAAGAATTATTTTTTTCATATACATCACCTACTCAAAAACACTTTTTATTACTTTTGCGGGGGAGCCGACAGCTATCATATTTTCGGGAATATCCTTTGTGACAACGGAACCCGCACCTATAACGGCATTATCGCCGATATTTACACCCGAGAGAATTATCGAGCCCGAACCTATCCACACATTTTTGCCTATATGTATCGGCCTTGGGATAAGGTCGTGTCTTTCTTCGGGCTTTAAGCCGTGGTTAAGGGTGGCAAATATCGTACTGTGACCTATTTGCGCACCTTCGCCTATATAAATGCCGCCCTGATCCTGAAACTTGCATCCGCTGTTTATAAAAACGCCTTTGGCAATATGCAGATTTTTGCCGCAGTCGGTATAGATCGGCGGAAAAAGTCCAAACGGTTCAAGCTTCCTGCCCGTGAGTTCTTCCATAAGTGTATGGAGTTCCGCTTCGGTATGATAATTTCCGTTTATCTCACTTGTAATGCGCAAAGCTTCCTGACTCAGTTCGTGCATTTTTAAATGGATATCGGAAAATCCTTTTACAGTCTCGCCGCTGTTCATTATTTCAATAAATTCTTCTGTTGTCATTATTATAAACTCTTTCTTAAAATATCTTTAACTTCTTCTTTTGTAAGTGTTTTATATCCGCCGTCAAGCAGGAAAGTTGCATCGGCAATGCCGTCAAGCATATCTTCCTTTACGCCGAGTTCGGTGATATTCATAACAACACCTATCTCGTTCATCCATTTTTCCATTTCGTCCAGACCTGCCGAGGCAATTTCTTCATCTGTTCTGCCGTTTGTATCAACGCCCCATACGTTTACGGCAAAGCGTTTGAATTTCGCAAGACCGTTTGTCATAATATAACGGTAATAGGGGAGGGAAGCTGCCGAAAGTGTCATGCCGTGTGTAGCATCGGTATAAGCACCTATCGCCTGACCTATCATGTGTACTTCCCAATCGGTCGATAAATTCCTCCTTGATTTTATTGACAAGACTGTATGATCGGGAATACTGTCTTTAGTTTTTCCTGTTTTTATTTGTTGATATTATTATAGCACATCGGAATATAAATTACAAATACCTATATTGAATATATGTATATGCTTGAAAGTAATATGATTTTGTGGTATGATAAAAAGAAAAGGAGGTTATTTATGGATATTCGCGTACTTAAATATTTTCTTGCGGTCGCAAGGGAACAGAGTTATTCAATAGCGGCAGAAAGGCTGCATTTGTCGCAGCCTACACTTTCAAGACAGCTGAAAGAACTTGAAGAAGAACTTGGGAAAACTTTGCTTATACGCTCGAATAAAGGTGTTACGCTTACCGAAGAAGGTATGATATTAAGAAAAAGAGCCGAAGAGATAGCGGAACTTTTGGATAAGGCCGAACAGGAAGTGAAGCAAAGCAGCGAAACGATATCGGGAAAGGTCTATATCGGTGCGGGAGAAACTCATGCGATAAAACTTATAGCCGATACCGCAAGGAAGCTTCAAAAAGAACATCCTTACATAAGTTACAGTATTTACAGTGCGGACGGAGCGGATGTGACAGACAGGCTTGACAAGGGGCTTATTGATTTCGGACTGATATTTCAGTCTTATGACATAACGAAATACGAAAGCATTGAAATTCCTCTTAAAGACAAATTCGGTGTACTTATGCGCCGTGATGCCGAACTTGCCAAAAAAGACAAACTGCATATCTCTGACCTTGCAAACAAACCGCTGATAGTCCCCAGACAGGCAAATCATTCATACCTGATTGCAAAGATGCTTGGCACCGAAAAAGAAAACATGAATATTACCGCAGAGTATAATCTTGTATACAACGGTTCGGTTATGGCAAGCGAGGGAATGGGTTACTGTATCTGCTTTGACAAACTGATAAATGTAACGGGTGAGAGCAATATGTGCTTTAAACCGTTAGAACCCGAAATTGAAGCGGGCTGTAATTTTGTGTGGAAAAAACACACTGTATTTACAAAAGCCGCAGAATTGTTTTTGAAACAATTCAAACAGGATGCGGAAATGATGAAATAACATATAATCGAATTACCGAAAACCATACATTCAAAACAGTTTGGAGCCTTTTTTGTCTTTGCGGAGAACAGGGCAGCTTAAAAAGTTTAACTTGAATGAGTTGACTGTATTTGGTATAATTAAAGAAAAAAATACGGAGGTATTGGATATGAAAAAGTCGAAATTTATTTTTACTTTAATGCTTACTGCGGCTTTGCTGTCAATGACAGCGTGTGCCAAAAATGAAACTGTGGAAAGTACGGTGGAGTCGGGGAGTCCTGCGGCGGAAGTCACAACAGAAACCGAGCCGCACGAAACGGTAGGCGAAGACGGTGTAAAACTTTCGGATGACTCGTCGGATTTTGTGCTTTTAAGTGAGGCTGTTCCCGATGCTATACTTGAAATACGCTATTATTCCACATATAATTTTGTCGGCGAGCGTATTGACGGCTATGAAGAACCTATCGCCTTTGTAACAAAGGAAGCGGGCGCGGCACTTAAAGAAGTAAGTGACGAGCTTACTAAAAAGGGTTATCGCCTTAAAATTTTTGATGCGTATCGTCCGCAAATGGCTGTAACGCATTTTATGAATTGGGCTTTGGATGCGGAAGATACAAAAATGAAAGAATACTTCTATCCCGAACTTGAAAAAGATGTGCTTTTCCCTCAGGGCTATATTGCCGAACATTCGGGTCACAGCCGCGGCAGCACGCTTGACCTTACACTTTTTGATATGAAAACGGAAAAGGAAGTGGATATGGGCGGTACTTTTGATTATTTCGGAGAACTCAGTCATCCCGATTACACCGATATAACCGAAGAACAGTATGCAAACCGCATGATACTGCGCGAGGCTATGCTTAACCATGGCTTTAAACCGCTTGACGAGGAATGGTGGCATTTTACTCTTGAAGATGAACCCTATCCCGATACGTATTTTACTTTCCCTATAAACAGCGATTTTGTTAAGAGCGAATAAAACAGATAATAAAGAGAGCTGTACCGCAGACATTTAATGCGGCACAGCTCTTTATTATTTATTAAATAAAACTACTATACAGATACCTATATGAACCTCAATGAATTTTTTCAGGGTCATAATTCTTGAGATCCGGCCCTTTATCCCAAAAGACCTATGCCACTCAAAGTGTCTGAAATTCAGCTTTTCAAGGTATTATCTTTTTGGAGTAAAACTATAGTCTCTATATGAAAAGTTGACGGGAACATATCACAGCATTGAACTTTTTTGACCTTATAGCCGTTTTCCTCAAATACAAGCAGGTCTTTTGAAAGTGAGCTTGCTTTGCAGCTTACATAGACCAGTGTTTTTGCGTTGAAAGCAATTATTTTTAAAATCGCTTTGGGGTTTATGCCCTCACGGGGAGGGTCGAGTATGATAAGGTCGGGGTCTTTGGGCAGGTCGTCCACCATATTGAGTACATCGCCCGCAATAAATTCGCAGTTGGTTATATTATTAAGGGCGGCGTTTTCCTTTGCGGCGGCAACCGCTTCTTCGACTATCTCTATGCCGTAAACCTTGTCGGCAATGGGGCTCATAAGCTGTGTTATCGTGCCCGTACCGCAGTAGAGGTCAAAGACTGTGCCGCATTTTTCGCTTCCCGCAAATTCGCGCACGGTGGAATAGAGGACTTCCGCACCTGCCGAGTTTGTCTGGAAAAACGAGAATGTCGAAATTTTGAATTCCAGTCCGAGAAGCCTGTCCGTAAAATACTCTCTGCCGTAGAGCAGGCGCATCTCATCCGCCTTTACAATATCGGCAACGCCGTCGTTTATGATATGGCTTATGCCGACAAGTTTTCCGTCAAGTTTTAATTCAAGCAGGCTGTCTTTCCATTTTTCCATATCGGCCTTTGTTTCGGATGTGGTAACAACGGCGGCTATCATTTCGCCCGTAAAGAAACCGCGCCTTACAAGCAGATGACGAAGTGTTCCCGTATGTTTTGTCCTGTGGTAGAAAGTCTCGTCCGTCTGGCTGAAAAAATCAAGAGTTGCGCTCAGAACTTTGCATACATCGGGGTGGGTTATCTTACAGCATCCCGCGTCCACAACTTCGTAAAAGCTTTCGCGCTTTCTCATGCCAAGGTTTAATTTGCCCTCAGGGCCGTTGTCTCCGAAACTGAATTCCATTTTGTTGCGGTAGCCCTCGGTAACGGGACTTGCCTTTACGGGCAGAAATTCATAGTCTTTTATGCCCGCATTGTCAAGCAGGTCTTTGACTGTCTTTTGCTTTATTTCAAGCTGTTTTTCATAGCTTATGTTTTGGTATGTACAGCCGCCGCAAAGCCCGAACTGCGGACAGGCGGGCTCCGTCTCATAATCCGCTTTTTGTATTATCCCTCTTAAACGCCCCTCAAACTGACGGCGCTTTCTTTTAACATCCGCAAGGACGATCTGCCCCGGCAGGGTGTTTTTTATCGTGACTTTGTTTCCCTCCCATTCGCCTATGCCTTTGTTCGGGAATTCTATGTCGGTTATCTTTATTTCCTGGTCAAAATATTTTTTGCTCATAATTACCTCTTTTAAATTTTTATATATAGTAAACGACATTTAAAATGTCCTTTACTATAACCCTGCGGGGCATGCACACGACTGCGTACAAGGAATAAAGCCGCTTTGCGGCTCGCAGTCGGCGCAAGTAAACGCCCAAAGTCCAAAGACTTTTGTCGTTTACTATAAAATAGTATATCACACTCAAATTTCATTGTCTATTAAAATTTATAGCAGGCGAAACCTGCCATTTTTTGTCGGACGAAAAAAGTTGATTTTATTCTGCGGGGAGCGTATCATAATAATTGGAAATAAATGGAAAATCATAGGAGGAAAAAAAATGAACATAAACTATAAAAAAGACGGAGCGACCCTGCTTGTTACACTTGGCGGGGATATAGACCACCACACCGCGCAGGAGATAAGTGACGGCATAGCCCGCAGTTTCAGACATTCGCACTGCAAAAACATAGTTATAGATTTTTCGGGTGTTAATTTTATGGACAGTTCGGGGATAGGTATGCTTATCGGAAGATACAAGGAGACCGAGATATTCGGAGGAGCGCTTGCGGCGGTGTCGGTCAGCAGCGAGCTGATGAAAATATTCCGAATTTCGGGTCTTAATAAGATAATAGATTGTTATGACAATGCAAGACTTGCGCTTTCGGCGTTAAGAGGTGAATAGGATGAAAAACAGATTTGAGATAGAATTTTCGGCTTTATCGCAGAACGAAGCCTTTGCAAGACTTTGCATATCGGCATTTTTGCTGCCGCTTGACCCGACTGTAAACGAGATGTCGGATATAAAAACAGCTGTGTCGGAGGCTGTGACAAATTCGATAATACATGGTTATGAGGGCATTGGCGGCACGGTTCATATGTCGGCGGAGACCGACGAAAATATCGTATACATAGAAATACGCGACAAGGGCAGGGGAATAGAGGATATAGAAGCTGCCCGCAAGCCGCTTTTTACCACCAAGCCCGACTGTGAGCGCTCGGGCATGGGCTTTACGATAATGGAAGCATTTATGGATAAAATAACGGTAGTTTCCGAAAAAGACAAGGGCACAAAGGTCACTATGACAAAAAAGCTGAGGGGATAAGATGCGTGAGCTTATAATTAAGGCACAGCAGGGCGACAAGGCGGCGGAAGAGCGGCTTGTAAATGAAAATTCAAGGCTTGTGTGGAGCATTGTGATGCGTTTTGCAAACAGAGGCTGTGAAAAAGAGGACTTGTATCAGATAGGCACGATAGGTCTTATAAAGGCAATTCAGCGCTTTGACACAAGCTTTGACGTAAAGTTCTCGACCTATGCCGTGCCGCTTATAATTGGCGAGATAAAGCGGTTTTTAAGGGATGATGGAATGATAAAGGTCTCGAGGACTTTAAAAGAAAACTCGGCTAAGATACTGCGTGCGAAAGAGGAATTGGAAAAACGAAACGGCAGACAGCCGACCTTGACTGAACTTGCGGCATTCCTTGGCATAAGTACGGGTCAGATCGTGGAAGCAAGTGAGATACCAAGCCGTGTGGAGTCGCTGGACGAGCCTGTTTCTTTTGATACCGATACAAGCAGGGGCGCATTGCAGCCCGATTTAAAAAACAGCGGCGAAAATATGGCGGAGGGTCTTGCACTTAAACTTGCCGTTGCCGCATTGGAAGAGCGCGACAGGCAGATAGTGAAACTGAGGTATTATATGGACAAGACCCAGACCCAGACCGCAAAAATACTGGGTATATCACAAGTCCAAGTATCAAGGCTCGAAAAAAAGATACTTGAAAAAATGCGGCGGGAGATAAGCTGAAGGAGACCTAAGCGACGGTTTGCCTTTGGCAAACCGTCGCTGGAGCACGGGACTGGGAGCTGCGCGCCATAGGCGCAATGCGATTCCCGTGCGACTTCCCGCAACGCGCTTGCGCGCCACTGTTTATAAGTAACTATTTATTGGAATTTGTCGGGGTGTTGACGGCGAGGACAGCGGACTTCTATCCGAAGTCCGCAAACCCCTCAGTCAGCCGTTGTAGTTTGGTTTACAATGCCAATAAAACGGCGGCTGCCAGCTCCCCTTGCAGTGGAGCCAAGAAACATGCCCCGCAGTCACAATGCTGTCGAAAGCCGAGAATCTTGCCCCACAAGCATTCAAGAAGCCTGCGCTTCGACACAAGCTCCACTGCAAGGGGAGCTGGCGCAGCTTGCTGCGACTGAGGGGTGGAGGGCTTTATTAAAAGCCCGACTTCGCGTGCCATTATCTCCTCGTCAAATTTTTATAGTTTTGCCGAATACAAATCGACAAAAAATTTACAATATACCTTGACATAAGCGTGTTAAGATGTTATTATAAAGTAAATAAATATGTAAATTGATAGAGGCGCGTTATTCATCAGTAACTGCGGAACAGGCGGCAAAGCGCTGTAAGCCGCGGTGAAAGGGGATAATGCCGAGGGTCGTGTTTCTTTGCAAAGGACGGCTCGGTCGCTGCGGTCAACAGCCCTGTGACTGTCATCTTACGGATGGAGTGCTATCATTATTACGCTGTTTTTGTGTACTAATGGGCTGCATTCGCAGTCCTTTTTTATAATGGTAAACTCTATATGTAACAACATAAAAAATTTTTAATATACTATTTTAAAGGAGCAATCAAAATGAAAAAGTACAATGTTGGTATAATCGGTGCTACCGGTATGGTTGGTCAGCGTTTTGCGCTGCTTTTAAGCAAACACCCATGGTTTGATGTAAAGGTAGTTGCGGCAAGTCCCCGTTCGGCAGGCAAAAAATTAAAGGATGCTATCGGCAGCCGTTGGGCAATGACAGAGCCCATGCCCGCAGAAGTGGCAGATCTTGTTGTTATGGATGCGACAGCCGATGTCGAGAAGATAGCAGGCATGGTAGATTTTGTTTTCTGTGCCGTAGATATGAAAAAAGACGAGATAAAGGCTCTTGAAGAAAGATATGCAAAGGCAGAATGCCCCGTTGTCAGCAACAACTCGGCTAACCGCGGCACACCCGATGTTCCCATGGTAGTGCCCGAACTCAATCCCGAGCATATAGAAATAATCAAAGCACAGAGAAAACGTCTCGGCACAAAGAGAGGTTTTATCGCCGTTAAGTCAAACTGTTCCATACAGAGCTATGTTCCCGCACTTCATCCTTTAAGAAAGTACGGCATCAAAAATGTGCTTGCTTGTACTTATCAGGCAATTTCGGGTGCAGGCAAGACTTTTGAAACATGGCCCGAAATGGTGGATAACCTTATCCCTTATATCGGCGGCGAGGAAGAAAAGAGCGAGAACGAGCCTTTAAAGGTTTGGGGCAAGATAAACGGAGATGTTATCGAAAATGCCACAACACCCAATATCACAACACAGTGCTTAAGAGTTGCTGTTTCCGACGGTCATACGGCTGCTGTTTTCGTAAGCTTTGACAAAAAGCCTTCAAAGGAAGAGATTTTAAAGGCATGGAAAGAATTCTCGGGCGTTCCGCAGGAGCTTGAACTTCCCTCCGCACCCAAGCAGTTCCTTAACTACTTTGAAGAGGACAACAGACCTCAGGCTAAACTTGACAGAATGTTAGAGGGCGGTATGGCAGTTTCTATCGGCCGTTTAAGAGAAGATAAGCAGTACGACTATAAATTCGTCTGCCTTTCACACAATACATTGAGAGGTGCTGCGGGCGGTGCGGTTCTGCTTGCGGAACTTCTTGCAGCTAAAGGTTATTTTGATTGATAATTTGAAAGAATTTTTGGAAAGGGGTATCTCATTATGGCAAAGAAAACTTTGTTTACAGGCGCGGGCGTTGCTATCGTAACTCCGTTTCATCAGGACGGCAGCGTTAATTTCGATGCGCTTGGCGAAATGCTTGAATTTCAGATAGAGAACAAAACAGACGCTATCATCATATGCGGCACAACGGGCGAGGCTTCGACCCTGACCGATGACGAGCAGATAAGCGTAATAGAATACACGGTAAAAAAGGTAAATAAGCGTATCCCCGTTATCGCAGGTGCGGGCAGCAATGACACGGCACACGGTATGCAGCTTGCAAAGCGTGCCGAGGCTGTCGGCGCGGACGGACTTCTTATCGTTACGCCTTATTACAACAAGACAACACAGCGCGGCCTTATAAAATACTACAAGGATATGGCGGGCGCAGTTAAAATTCCTATCATTATGTACAGCGTAGCAGGCAGAACGGGCGTGAATATCGCTCCTGCGACAGTTGCGGAACTTTCAAAGGTGGAAAATATCGTTGCCATCAAGGAAGCAAGCGGCAATATCTCACAGGTAGCCGAGATCGCGGCACTTTGCGGCGATAATATCGACATATACAGCGGCAACGACGACCAGATAGTTCCTTTGCTTTCGCTTGGCGGCAAGGGTGTTATCTCCGTACTTTCAAATGTTGCGCCGAAATACACACATGATATGGTGCAGAGCTATCTTGACGGCGATGTAAAAAAGGCGTGTGAGCTTCAGCTTGGCGCTATCGACCTTGTAAAGAAACTCTTTATCGAGGTCAATCCCATTCCCGTTAAGGAAGCACTCAATATGATGGGTAAAAATGCAGGTGCTTTCCGCGCACCGCTGCTTGAAATGGCAGACGAAAACCGCGAAAAGTTAAGAGAAAGCATGAAGAAATTCGGCATTTTATAATGTTTTTAAGGCGGTTTAAATGCTAAACCGCCTTGTTTTTGTGTTGGGGTTTTGCGCTGCCGCGGTGCTTGACAACGGCAGAATAAGATGTTATCATTAAATAAGTATAAGTTTTTTAGGATGACAAAGAGGGTGTATGGATATGTCAAGTGATACAATAACCTTAGACCAAACATTCGGTGTCGCGGATGACGAATTATCAAAGAGATTTAATGAGGTTTTGGAACTGGAAAATAAATTGAAAAGTATTAAGGGCGTGCCTGTAGCAAAGTTTGATAAGGAGTTAAAAAAGGCATATCTCGAATATCCCGACGGAAGAAGGGAGTATGTCGATGCCTGATATAAAGTTGCCCGAAATACTTGTTTTTGCAGGCCCGAATGGTTCGGGAAAGTCTACGGTCACTAAAGCTTTAAATTTAGACGGAATATTTTTATTGGGAAAACGAATTTTGGGATAAGGACAAAATTATAAGCATTACAAAACAGATAGGAGAATTCAAATGACAAAGATAATTATGCACGGATGTAACGGCAAAATGGGCAAGGTTATTTGCGATTTGGTAAAGAATGATGCTTCGGCGGAGATAGCTGCGGGCATTGACATTATGCCCTGCAATGCGCCGTTTCCGACTTATACAAATATAAACGACTGCGACACGGCGGCAGATGTGCTTATTGATTTTTCAACGGCAAAGGCTGTGCCTGCGGTCATAGAATATGCGGTTGCAAAAAAACTTCCCGTGGTTATATGCACAACGGGTCTTTCGGACGAAACGCTTAAAATGATGGACGATGCTTCAAAGGTCATTCCCGTTTTTAAATCGGCGAATATGAGTGTCGGTATCAATCTTATAGCAAGTCTTTTAAAGAAATATTCTCAGGTTTTATACGAGAACGGTTTTGATATCGAGATAGTGGAGCGTCATCACAATCAGAAGATAGATGCGCCCAGCGGTACTGCACTTATGCTTGCCGATGCTGTAAACGAGGGTGTCGAGGACGAGCTTGAATATGTATACGACCGTTCACAGGTGCGTGAAAAGCGTACACACAAGCAGCTTGGACTTTCGGCTGTGCGCGGCGGTACTATCGTAGGCGACCACGAAGTTATTTTTGCGGGCAAGGATGAAGTGATAGAATTTACTCACTCGGCTTACAGCAAGGAAGTATTTGCGGTCGGTGCAGTAAAGGCGGCAAAATTTATCGCGGGCAAGCCTGCGGGAAAATATGATATGCAGAATGTAATGGAGGAAATACAATGAAACTTGGTATTGTAGGTTTGCCGAACGTAGGCAAAAGCACACTTTTTAATTCGCTTGCAGGCGGCGGAGCGGAGTCCGCGAATTATCCCTTTTGTACTATCGACCCCAATGTCGGCATAGTACCCGTACCCGACAAGCGCCTTGACGTGCTTGGCAAGATGTACGAAACACAGAAGATAACACCCGCCGTTATAGAATTTGTGGATATTGCGGGTCTTGTAAAGGGTGCAAGCAAGGGCGAGGGTCTCGGCAACAAGTTCCTCTCCCATATCCGTGAGGTGGATGCTATCGTACACGTTGTGCGCTGCTTTGAGGACACAAATGTAGTACACGTTGATGCAAATGTCGATCCTATCCGTGATATAGAAACGATAAATTTAGAACTTATCTTTGCCGATATGGAAGTGCTGGAGCGCCGTATCGCAAAAACACAAAAGCAGGCTGTAAATGACAAGTCGCTTGCAAAGGAACTTGAAATTTTAAAGAAGATATATGCAGTGCTTGAACAGGGAAAATGCGCTTCGACAATAGAGTTTACCGACCCTGACGAGGAAGCCTTTGTTCAGAGCCTTACGCTTTTGACATACAAGAAAGTCCTTTTTGCGGCAAATGTCGGCGAAGAGGATCTTGCAGACGACGGCAAGAGCAATCCTTATGTGCAGAAAGTGCGTGAACTTGCGGCAGAGCAGGGCAGCGGCGTATTTGTTGTCTGCGCAAAGATTGAGGAAGAGATAGCGGAACTTGAAGAGGATGAAAAGCTTGAATTTTTGAAAGATTTAGGCTGTGAGAGCGGCGGTCTTGACAGACTTATAACCGCAAGCTATGATTTATTGGGTCTTATAAGCTATCTTACCGCGGGCGTTACCGAAGTGCGCGCATGGACTATCACAAAGGGCACAAAGGCACCCCAAGCAGCGGGCAAGATACACAGCGATTTTGAACGCGGTTTTATCCGTGCGGAAGTTGTTACCTATGATGACCTTACACGCCTTGGCAGCATCGCGGCCGCTAAAGAAGCGGGCGTTTACCGCAGCGAGGGCAAGGACTATGTTGTTAAGGACGGGGATGTTATCCTGTTCAGATTTAATGTGTAAAAATTATGGCTATAGAAAAAGTAAAAGCATATTTCAGAAATTATGATATGGAAGACAAGGTGCTGGAGTTTGATGTGTCCAGCGCAACGGTGGAGCTTGCGGCGCAGGCGCTTGGCTGTGAGCCCTGCCGTATTGCAAAAAGTCTGACATTTACGTTTGGCGAGTCGCCGATAATGATAGTTGCGGCGGGTGATGCCAAGATAGACAACGCAAAGTATAAGGCAAAATTCGGAGCAAAGGCGAAAATGCTGAAGTATGACGAGGTAGAACCGCTTATCGGCCATGGTGTCGGCGGTGTTTGCCCCTTTGGCATAAACGAGGGTGTGAAAGTATACCTTGACGAGTCGCTAAAACGCTTTGAGACCGTTTTCCCCGCCTGCGGAAGCAGCAACAGCGCAATAGAGCTGACTATACCGCAGCTTGAAAAATATTCGGGTTTTAGCGAATGGGTGGACGTAACAAAATTATAAAACAAAAAAGACCGGGTTGCTTAATCCGGTCTTTTATCATCTGCGGAGTACTTTGCTTCAAGACCTTTGGTGTAGGTCTTTAATCCGCTTATAACATTTATCACGAGATCTGCCTGTTCGTCCGAAAGATTTTTGCATATGTGCAGAAGTTTGTTTATTTTCAGACTGGGTTCGCTAAGACCTGCGGCCTGTCGTCTGTTTGGCTTGCCGACTATTTCGTCAATGCTGATGCCTAAAATATCGGCCAGCTTTGCATAGTTTTCGATAGTTGTGCCGCGAAGGCCGTTTTCTATGCTTATAATACTGCGCTCCGAAAGGCCGACAAGTGCCGCAAGTTCTTCTGTTGTAATATCGTTGATCAATCTTGCTTCTTTTATATTTTTGCCTATCGTGGGCAGCAGATTAAATTTATCGCTGTAAGTCAATTTTCACACCTGCCTTTTATCATTCTTTTTCCGCAAGGTATTCGGCATAACCGATACTGCTTAATTTTTCGGCTTTTTCCTCAACTTCCTGCTTCATTGAAAGACGAAAATCGGATATTTTTTTCGCAAGTTCGGTATCAAAAGCCGCAAGCATCTGTACTGCAAGCAAGCCTGCATTTTTGCCTGCGTTTATAGCGACTGTCGCAACAGGTATGCCCGCGGGCATCTGTACTATGGAATAAAGCGAGTCAACACCGCTCAATGCGCGTGTTTTTATGGGTACGCCTATAACGGGAAGGGTTGTTATAGCGGCTGTCATACCCGGCAGATGTGCCGCACCGCCTGCACCAGCGATTATCACTTTTAAGCCGCGGTTTGCCGCTGCTTCTGCGTATTCATACATTGCCTTTGGTGTACGGTGTGCGGAAATAACGCTTATCTCATATTCAACGCCGAATTGTTCCATTACTTTGGCTGCGTCCTGCATTACGGGAAGATCGGAATCGCTGCCCATAATTATACCTACTTTAACCATTGGTATCATCCTCCTTGATTGTTATTTTGCCGAATGCTTCTTCCGCCCTTTCAAGCGCAAGCTTCGGTGTGTCTGCCGTTAACGTGATATGCCCCATTTTGCGCTTGGGCTTGGTCTGTGATTTGCCGTAAATGTGCACAAATGCACCCGGTACGGAAAGTGCTTCGTAAAGACCGTAGACCCTGGCTTTGCCGCTGCCTTCGCCCAGAAGATTGACCATGACCGAGGGACGTATAAGTGAGGTGTCGCCGAGCGGCAGACCCGTTATCGCACGGATATGGTTTTCAAACTGGCTCGTTATGCAGCCCTCTATGGTGTAGTGTCCCGAATTGTGAGGGCGGGGAGCAATTTCGTTTATCAGAACATCATTGTCTTTTGTTATAAACATCTCGACACAAAACATCCCTATGCCCGAAAAAACTTCCATGACTTTTTTTGCACATTCCGTTGCCTTTTTTGCGGCAGTGTCGGGGATATCTGCGGGGACTATGGTCTCGTGAAGAATACTGTCCTTGTGGATATTGTTGCCGACGGGGTAGATAACGACTTGTCCGTTAAGACCGCGGCAGGCAAGGATAGAAGTCTCCATTTTAAAATCGACCATGCGCTCCGCCATAAGGGGCAGAGTGCCGCCGCCAAGCTCGTTATATCTTTCTGCGGTCTCGTCTTTGCTGTGCACAACGGCGTTTCCCTTGCCGTCATAACCGCCCGTACAGGCTTTCAGCATATAGGGATAGCCGTATTTTTCGCCCGCTTTATACATATCGTCCATGCAGTTTATACCCATAAAATCGGGTACGGGCAAAGAGTGTTCAAGCAGGGTCTCTTTTTGTGTAAGCTTGTTTTGTATTACTTTAAGGCTTTTTGCGGTGGGATAAATCTTATATCCCTCGTTTTCAAGCTGTAAAAGTATTTCCGTATTGATATGTTCAAATTCGTAAGTTATAAGGTCGCATTTATCGGCAAGCTGTTTTATTGCGGCCTTGTCCTCAAAGCCCGCAACTATGTGCTCATCCGTTACGGAGTGGGCGGGACAGTCGGGTGTCGGGTCAAGAATGATAAGATAAAAACCTATCTTTTTGGCTTCGAGAGCCATCATCTGACCAAGCTGACCGCCGCCTATAATGCCGATTCGCTTGCTTAAATAGTTGGTTTCCATTTACATTTGCCTTTCGTTTTTAATTGCGTTTATGATATCTGTTATATATTCATACCTGTTGAACGGTGCTATAAAGTAAAAACCGTCCACATAAGGTCTTATCCTTTTGGCTATGTCAAGGGCTATCTCCATGCCGACAGCCTGACCTTCTTCACGCGACATATCGGGTGAAAAACGGTCGATATATTTGTCGGGGATATTGATGCCCGCCATTTCGTTGTTGATAAAAAGCGCGTTTTTATAGTTGACAAGCGGCATTATACCGCCTAATATCTTAAAATCACGCTCTTTTGGAAGTGTGGACAAAAACTCGACAGTCTCGTCCTCAAAAATGGGCTGGGTAAGGAAGAATTTAGCTCCCTGCTCATGCTTTTTTAAAAGACGCGAATACTCCGACTGCTTGTTTTTTACGTTGAAATTGACAGCACCGCCGCAGTATACAGGCTCTTCGGGGAAAAGCTCGGTATTCATTTCGTTTATCATTGAAATAAGGCTGTAGGACTGCATATTGAATACGCTTTTTACAACGCCCCTTTCCTCGCCGGGAACGGGGTCGCCCGTCACAACAAGGAAGTTCCTTATATTTTCGATATAAGCGCCGAGAACAGACGAACGCAGAGCAATGGCATTTCTGTCGCGGCAGCAGAGGTGGGGCAGAACTTCCATGCCCGTTTCGCGTTTGATTTTTGAGGAAATTATAACACTGTCAGCGCGCGGTTTGCCCATAGGAGAGTCCGCAATAGTGACTATGTCAACACCTGCTTCTTTAAGTGTTTTTGCGCCCGAGACCAGCCTGTCAACATTTGTTTTGAACGGCGGATCGAGTTCTACTGCATACAAAAAGTCGTCGCCGTCGATCTTTTTGTGAAAATCGTTTTTCAATAGTGATGAACTTTCTTCGGGTTTTTCCATATCTAATTGTACAGCATAAATGGTCTCCCCGTCAATATTTTCTTTTAAAAGTTTTATATGTTCGGGTGTGGTGCCGCAGCAGCCGCCTATTATACCCGCACCGAAATTCTTGAATCCCGAAACGATATCCGCATAGTAAACGGGGTTCATCACATATTCGACCTTGCCGTTTATCAGCTCGGGGTAGCCTGCATTTGGCAGTGCTGTCAGCGGCTTCAAAGACCATATGGGGATATTTGATAAAATATTCTCCATGTGCTTGGGACCTATGCCGCAGTTGAAACCCGCAGCGTCGATATTTTTGTTTACGGCGCATTGGTGCAGGATACGCGTCGCACTTATAAATGCCGAGGTCATGCCAATATCGTTAAGAGCAAACTGTGTGATGATATATGAAGACGGGTCGCACTGTTTAATGTGTTCGATAGCGGGCAGTATTTTTTCAAGGCTGTCAAAGGTCTCAAAAATAAAGATATTTCCGCCAAGACCCAAAAACACATCGGCCAGTTTTATGTATTCTTCGCTGTCGGCGGCGTTGGGGCCTATGCTGCACGCAATAAAAACATCCTTGCCTTCCGCCGCTTTTTTTGCGTTGTTCCATGCGGATGTGACAAGCCTTTTTACCGTGTCGAATTCACATTCAAGCGTTGTTGTGTTGGCATTGAATGTGTTGGTGCGGATAAGCTTTGCGCCGCTTTCTATATACTGCTTGTGTATTTCCGATATTATATCGGTCTCGTCAAGCTCGCTGAAGGGCAGGGGGGCTTTGCATATTTTGTGATAATATGTACCCATAGCGCCGTCTGTCAGCAGGATATGCTCTTCTATATATTCCCTTATCATTTTTCTCTCCGTTAAAGTTTTTTCTGTTTTTCGGTGTTTTATTAAAGTATTTCTTCAAGACCGTATTTCTGCACTCTGAGTCCGCATTTTTCATAGAAGTGTATGGCGGAGTCATTGCCGTTCCAAACATTGAGTGTCAGATTGTAACAGCCGTTTTCGCGGGCAAAGTTTTTGGCAAATTCATAAAGTGCTTTGCCGATATGTGTGCCCCTCTGCGTTTCGTCAACGCACAGATCGTCAATGTAAAAAGTGGTGATATCGGGGAAATTGTTGTCCTCTTTATGGCTTTGAAAAATGCCGAAGCAGTAGCCAGCCACCTTGTTTTCATTGTCTGCCGCCACAAATACGGGTCTGTTTTTGTCATCCAGAACAGATAAAAGTTCGTCCTTTGTGTATTTGGTCCTGTTTTTTATAAAAAGATCGGGACGGGCTGCGTTATGTACGTTGTTTACCTGGACAAGCAGGCTTAAAATGCCGTCCGCATCATCTTTTTCTGCGGGTCTGATATTCATATTACTCTCCTTTTTTTGTCAAAGACAAGCAAAACTGCCGACAATACCGCAAATACGGCCGAAACGGCAAGGCTTTTGTAAAACCAGGGGCTTACATATCTTATTTCTATATCATGTCTGCCCGACGGAACATCAAAGCCCAGAAAAGCATCGGCTATCCTTATCTTTTCGGCTTCGCTGCCGTCTATGTATACATGAAATCCCTCGTCATAGGAAAGAGAGGAGAAAATAAGCTTTTCCTCGTCATAATCGGAAACGGCGGTAATTATATTGTCGTCCGAAAGACGTATATCGTTTAAAGCCGCATCATTTGCCCGCTTTGACAGGTCGTCAAATTCCTCGCTGCGAAGTCTCAGCAAAAGAGGATAGTTCATATCGAGCGGTGCGGAAGCCTGCAAAATAAGATTGATATTGTCGCCTTTTTTGTAAGGACCGATATCGGTGTTGAAAACGGTATCGGTCTCGATATTTTTGTCAAAATCTATGGCATAGGTGTTGGCCGCATATAAAAACGGTTTGTCGCTGTTATTGTATATTCTTTGGTCGATAAGGTATTCGCCGTCTTTTTCGACCTTGAAGTCAAAACCCTCGTAACCGCCGCCCTCATTGGGCATCACGCCGATACGTATGCTGCCGCCGTCTTTTTGTACCGAAGCATTGAGCGGCTTATCGTCTTTGAGCATTTCCTCGTCATAGAGTTTGTAGTCCGTGCCGAACATATCATTTAAAAATGTTGCCTGATTTTTGTAAGCGCCCGAGATGTTTTCCACCTTGTCATAAAAACGCGTATTGCTTGTAAGGGCTTCTTCGTTTACTGCGAACATAAGCGGGAAAACATGGGTGTTTTCATACAAGGCGGAGTTTTCGTTTTCAAAGACAAGTTTGTAGTTGTCGGAAGCAAGGCGCTGGGATGTCGTAAGACCGCCTTTTGCATAGAACTCCCTGCCAAGACCGTCTTTTACCTTGCAGGCTTTGTTCGTCGCCATTACATATTTTATATTGAAAAGACTTTCGGTTACGATACTATTGTAGTAGTTGTTTACAATACGGTAGTCGTAAGGACACCATATACCAAGCTGTGACATTACCGACAGACTTTTCTGGTTTGTCTGTGACGAAAATGTTTCAAGTGCGTTGTAGCCTATGCCGAGTGCGGCAACGATGTCATCATTTGTGACATCGGTCATGCGGTAAAATCCGTCATCGTTTATATTGGCGATAACTTCATTTGCGGCATTAAGGTGGTCGGGAAAGTCATTTCTTTGATACCAGTTGTTGTGACTGCGGAACATCAGCATGCCGACCGAAGAAAGAATAAAGATCTCTGTACCGAGCAATACTGCCGTAAGCCGCTTTTTTTGCTTTGAAAACGCAAAAGCATATACGGCGGCAATAAGGATATCCCAGATAATGTTGAAAAACAGTCCGTCTGAAATGCCTTTGAATGTAGCAAGTGCAATTATAAAAATAATTGTGACAAAGGCGGCAAGAACAGCCTTTTTTTGCGGCTTTCTGCCCGATTTGAAAAATTTGGCCGCTATTACCGTAAGCAAAAAGGCAACAGTGTATATAAATCTGCCGTAAAAGCCCGTAGGCTCGCGGAAGATATGCCACATAAGATATAATGGCCTTATAATAAAGCTTATCAGCATAAAACAAAGCAGTGCCGCAAAGGCGATGCGTTCTTTTTTGTCCGCCTCTTTGTCCGCAAAGTACAAAACCGCTATAAACAGAAGTGCAATGCCCATATAGCCGTTAAGCCCGCTTATGGAAAGTGTCTGCGTAAAGCCCGTAAAAAACAGGGCAAGGTCGCGGGGATCGTATTTAAAAATGACCTGCGCAAAATCGGGTATAAAAGTATCGCTGTAGCCCGACGAGATATTGGCAAAGGCGGGCAGTATGATAAACGAGCACATACCTATTGCACATATTGCCGCAGCCGCACACAGAAACAGACTTTTAAGCAATTTTTTCATATCGGGTCTTTCAGCCCTTGAAGCCGTGTAAAAAACAAACCAGCAGGCCGCAAACAGACCCGTTATAAATGAAAGATAGTAGTTTGTCAGCACACAGAAAAAGTATGAAATAAACAGCAGTTTTATCTTTTGCCTGTCCGCCGCTTTTTCTATGCCGAGCAGAACTATGGGCAGAAGGGCCGTGTTTTCCATCCACATGGTATTTATGACCGTGTGCAGATTGTACTCGCAAAAAGCGTACATCAGCGCAAGCAGTATATTCATTGCGCCTGAAAGTGCTGTGAGTCTGCTTTGCTTTAAATAGACAGAAGCACAGCAGGCTATCATGCCGAATTTCAATATGGTGATAACAAGGTAAACTTCCTGATAGTTTGTCTTGTCAAAAAACAAAAACAGAATATTGAACGGGCTGAACAGCAGGTAAGCGGCAAAGGCATAAAGGTTTGTGCCAAGACCGCCGCTGTAGGTCACAAAAATACTCCGGCCGCCTTTTATCCTGTCAAAAAGCGCCGCCGTAAGGTTAAGAAACTGCATACGCATATCCGAGCAGGCAGCGGTATATGTGCCGAAAGGATAGACATGAGCAATGGCAAAGGCGAGCGTTATAACAACGACAGCCGCAAAAAACGAAATAAAATATTCGGATTTAAAAAATTTAGACATCTTCCGCACCTTATTTCTTGTTTAAAAGTGCGTCTTTTATAACGCTGTTTTCCACGGCCTTGACTACGCCCGCCGTAAATTTGTATTCGTCAAGCGTGCATACGCCCTCGATAGTGGTGCCGCCGGGGGAACAAACCTTGTCGGTGAGTTCCGCAGGGTGCAGACCGCTTTTTTTATACATTGCGGAACTGCCCATTACAGCCTGTGCCGCAATGTCAAGAGCCTGCTGCTTGTTCATGCCGAGTTTTAAAGCACCTTTTGCAAGGGCATCTATAAACATATAGACATAGGCGGGCGAACAGCCTGCAATAGCCGTAAATACCGCAAATTTATCCTCGGGAACTTCGTAAGCCGTGCCTATGGCGTTAAGATAATTTTTAACTATGTCAAGATGCTCGCTCGATGCGTTTGAATTGCCGCAGTATGCCGTTGCACTCATTAAAATTTCCGCGTTGATATTTGGCATTATGCGTATAAGTGAGGGTTTGAAACCAAGCATATCCTGTATGGACTGCATACTCATGCCTGCCGCCATAGATACGACAAGCGGTTTGTGCATTTCAAGCTTGTCCTTTATCTGTTCAAGCAGAGCGGGGAAGCCTGCGGGCTTAATGCCAAGAAAAACGATATCGCTGTTTTCTATCAGCTCGTCATAGCTGTCACAGCTTACAACGCCGAGTTCTTCCGCCTGTTTGTCCTGCAATGACCTGTTGTTTCTTATTATATAGATGTTTTGTGCCTTTTCGGCGCCCGATGCTATTATTCCTTTGAATATTGCGCCTGCCATATTGCCTGCGCCGATAAATCCCAGTTTCATATTGTTCTCCTTTTCAGCTTAATGAAAGCATTGTGTTAAGTGATTTTATAGAATTTTCCGCCGTTTCCCTGTCAACGACTATCTGCTTTGAAAAATCGCCTTTGAGTATGCCCTCTAAGGTATCGAGCAGATTTGCGGTGTTTGTTTTGTTCATGTTTTTGCAGATGCTGTGCGGGTCGAGCAGATAGACCGACTTGTCGGGGTTTTCTCTTTTAATGCGCTCGACAAGGTTGCTTTCCGTGCCGACTACCCATTTAGAACCGCTTTCGCCTGCTTTTACGGCCTTTATAAGATATTCCGTAGAACCGCTGCCGTCGGATATTTTCACTATCTCGTGGCGGCACTCGGGATGAACGATGACCTTTGCATCGGGAACTGCCGCTCTTGCCTTTTCAACGTGGTCGGTCGTAATATCATTGTGCAGACAGCAGAAACCGTCCCACAGTATCATTTTTACATCCTCTTTCGGACATGAATATTCAAGCGACTGTTTGTGTGGGTCATAAAGCGCCATGTGCTCAACGGGTATGCCAAGCTCAACAGCCGTGTTTCTGCCTAAATTCTGGTCGGGCAGGAAAAGCACTCTGTCTTTATAGCCAAGACCCCACGAAAGGACTTTCTTTGCATTGCCCGAAGTGACGGTAGTGCCGTCATGCAGACCTACAAAGGCCTTGACCTCGGCTTTTGAATTGATATAGGTAATGGGAACTATGCTCTCGCCGAATTCCTTTGTGATGATATCCCAGCATATTTCCGCCTGCGCTCTGTCTGCCATATCAGCCATGGGGCAGCCTGCGTCAAGGGCGGGAAGCAGTACTTTCTGCCAATCTTCGGTAAGGATGTCCGCAGTTTCCGCCATAAAATGCACGCCGCAGAATACGATATATTTTGCACGTTTGTTCTTTTCGGCTATCTGCGCAAGTTTGAGCGAGTCGCCTACCGCATCCGCAAACTGAATTATCTCGTCACGCTGATAGTGGTGCGCAAGGATAAGCATATCCTCACCAAGCTGTTTTTTTATCTCAAATATTCTTTTTGTATTTTCTTCTGTAGTTGTCATGGCTTTATTCCCTCCGTACTGTTGAAACTGATGTCGAGCGGTTTTGCACCGTTTGTTATACTGCCCGACGAGATATAGTTCACGCCGCAGCCTTTGAATGTGTTTATGCTCTCCAATGTGATGCCGCCCGAAGCCTCGGTTATGATGTGCTTTGGCACAAGGGTCACAAGGTGCTTTATCTCATTTGGCGTGCGGTTGTCGAACATAATTACATCGGCACCCGCTTTTACTGCCTGTTTTACCTGTTCTTCGGTCTCGGTCTCGACTTCTATCTTGACCATGTGGCCGAGTTTGCCGCGCACAAGAGCAACAGCCTTTTCTATGCCGCCCGCAAACGCTATATGGTTGTCCTTTAACATAACACCGTCATACAGCGCAAAGCGGTGATTAAATGCGCCTCCGCAGGTGACTGCATATTTCTCGAACATACGAAGCCCGGGGTGTGTCTTGCGGGTGTCGACTATGCGGATAGTGGGGTCGTCAAGTGCATCGACCATTCTGCGTGCGGCTGTTGCTATGCCGCTCATAAGCTGCATAAGGTTTAAAATTATCCTCTCGCAGGTAAGAAGAACATAAACAGGCCCTTCGACTCTCGCAATGTCTTCGCCTTTTTGCACCCTGTCGCCGTCATGCTTGTAAAGCGTTACCTTTACTTTGTCGGTGTAAAGGGAGTAGGTGAGTGCGATAAGCTCCGTACCCGATATTATGCCGTCATCCTTTGCAAGAAAAACGCCCGTGCCCTGCAATTCGTGTCCGAAAACAAGGTCGGTGGATAAATCGCCCGTGCCTACGTCCTCTTTTAAGTAGGAAAGTATCATTTCTTTAGCCATTAGTGTGTTCATAATTATTTCTCCTTGTGTAAAAAACACTTTTTTTTATTTTATCACAAAACTACATATTTTGCAATTATTTTTGAAATGGCTTTTTTTATTTGATTTTGCTGCAAATTATCATTTGCGGAAGATTTCAAATTCCAATAAATAGTTACTTATAAATAGTGGCGCGCAAGCGCGTTGCGGGAAGTCGCGCAGGAATCGCATCGCAGCTTTGCGGCTCAGCTCCCAGTCTACGGTCATTACCCCGCGTAGGGGCTGCGCTCCAACACACTTTTGCAAAAGCAAAAGTGTGTTAAATCCCGATTTTTCGACTACCCTCTGTTTTGTGCAATATTTTTATTTGTTCCTTAATTATAAAACGACTTTTGTTAAAAAACCTTAAAAGAAATTTACAAATTTTAGATTTACTATTGAATTGTGTATAAAAAAGTGTTATACTATAAGCAAATTAACCACGAAAGGGGTAGATAAAAATGAAATTAGGTAATGTTATCGTAGGTCAGTCGGGCGGCCCGACATCGGTAATAAATTCAAGCCTTGCAGGTGTATTCAAGACAGCGAAGCAGCTTGGCGCACCTGTTGTATACGGCATGAGAAACGGTATCGAAGGTCTTTTGGAAGAAAGATACATTGATATGAGCGAATATATAAAGGGTGATCTGGAAGTCGAGCTTTTAAAGAGAACTCCTTCCGCATATCTCGGCTCCTGCCGTTTTAAACTGCCCACTTATGAAAAGAGCCCCGAAACTTACGATAAAATAATCGAGATATTAAGAAAACTTGATGTCAAGCATTTCTTCTATATCGGCGGCAACGACTCTATGGACACCATCAAGCAGTTAAGCGAGTATGCCAAGGTAAAGAACATCACAGACATCACTTTTATGGGCGTTCCCAAGACTATTGACAACGATCTTGCAGTCACAGACCATACACCCGGTTACGGTTCGGCCGCAAAGTACATCGGTGCAACAGTCAAGGAAATAATCCAGGATGCTTATGTTCAGCCCATAAACATTGTTACCGTTATCGAGATAATGGGTCGTAATGCAGGCTGGCTTGCAGCTGCTTCCGCACTTGCAAAGGGCGATGACTGCCCCGGTGCAGACCTTATCTATCTTCCCGAAACAACTTTTGATATCCCCAAATTCGTTCAGAAAGTTAAGGATATCCAAAAAGATAAAAAACAGGTCGTTGTCTGTGTATCCGAGGGTATCAAGACAGCAGACGGCAAGTATGTCTGCGAGAGTGCGGCTTCAAATGCAATGGTAGACAGCTTTGGACACAAGATGCTCGGCGGTACGGCAAGCACGTTGGCTAACCTGCTTTCGGGCGAGCTTGGCTGCAAGACAAGACCTATCGAGTTCAGCACCATCCAGAGATGTGCAAGCCATATCGGTTCTCTTACAGACGTTACCGAGGCTTTCCTTATCGGCGCTGTTGCAGTCAAGGCTGCGGCAGAGGGCGAAACAGGCAAGGTCGGCGTATTTGAACGTGTTTCCAATAAGCCTTACCTTGTTGGCACAAGTATCTATGATGTAAACGCTATCGCCAACGTAGAAAAGACCGTTCCCAAGGAATGGATCATCGAGGACGGCACGGCACTTTCTCAGGAAGCTATCGACTATATGAGTCCCCTTATCCAGGGCGAGGTTTATCCTTACATGGTCAACGGTCTTCCGAAACATATCAGATTATAATCCCAAAGGGCTGTTTCACTTTCGTGGCTCAGCCCTGTTTTTGTGTGGATTCATTTTTTTGGAGGAAAGTATGGTATCAAAAGATATAAAAACACCTATGACCGCAGGTGTGGTTTTGGCGGCAATATCAACTGCTTTGGGCTTTATTTGTGTTGCTTTGCAAAAAAATATGATATTTGCTCAAATGCGGCATACCGATATTGATAAAGTGATAATTCCGCCTGTTATAGCGGAGCAGATAATTATGCTGTTTTTTTATGCCTTGGTTTTGTATATAATGCTCGAATACAAAGGCAATTCAAGAAGAACGGCAAGTGTTGTGATATTGGTTGTTTATGCGGTATTCAGAATTGCCGCGCCGTATTTACATATTATCTCAAATCTCTATTATTCACGGCAGGGAAGCGCGGTCATGGGCGCAGCCGCCCTGCTTGAATCAAATATCGGTATGCTGGCAGCTCCGTTTACGACTGTTTCGGCCATGCTGGTCTTAATTGCGATAGGTCGCTACGGAATAAGCAGTCAGAACACGGACTTTTCCGATCAAATATAAAAAAAGCAGGGGTTTTGTGCCTCTGCTTTTATTTGTATATATCACGTCTGTGTCCTATTTCAAGAACGAGTATCGTTATCTCGTTATCGTCTATTTGTGCAAGAATACGATAATTGCCGACGCGATAGCGCCATTGTCCGCTTAAATTTGCTGTCAGTGCTTTACCGTGACGGCGTGGGTCTTCGCAGTTTTCGAGATTTTTTCTTATCCAGGCAAGAATAAGCTTTGATGTGCTTTTGTCAAGCTTGAGCAGATTGTTTCTTGCTCTTTCCGTAAATTTAACCGTGTATCTCATTTATTTCCCTTTCCATTTCTTCCAAAGAATAGGTCACGGGGTCATTTTGATACTCCGCCAAAGCTTCTTCGTAAGCTTTCAGATCAAATTCGTCCTCAATACGTTCAAGCATTGCCTTTCTTATGGCTTCGGAGACCGTCATTCCGTTTAATTCCGCGTAAGCTTTTATCAGTTTTGAATCATTGTCGTCCAGTCTTATTGATATAGTCATAAAAATCGCCCCTCTCTGTAATACATTGTAATACAGAAAACAAATCATGTCAATATAAAATCTTCTTGACATATATAGACATTCGATATATAATCATATATATAGATAATCTATACATACGGGAGGAATATATATGCCGAATAAAAATTTAATGGCGGGCAGTGCATCAATGATGGTGCTGGGGCTTATCTACCGCGAGGATATGTACGGATATCAGATAACGGAGGAACTTAAAAAGCGCTCGGACGAGACATTTAACATAAAGGCGGGCACACTTTACCCGATCTTACATTCGCTTGAAAAGAGCGGGTATGTTACATCCTACGAAAAGGTTTTCAGCGGAAAACTGCGCAAATATTATTCCATAACGGATGAGGGCGCGAAAGAGTATGACAGGCAGAAAAGCGAGTGGACGGATTTTTTTAAAGCCGTTTCAAAGGTGCTGAACTGACGGGGTGTTTGTATGAAAGGTTATGATACGATAAACCGTTACTGCGGCAGGCTTGAAAACAGCCTGAAAGATCTGGGAAACAAAGACGAGATAGTGGAGGAGATAAGACAGCATTTGCAGGAACAGGCGGAAAGCCTTGTAAAAGAGGGTTGTCTGCCCGAAGCTGCGGAACTTATTGCTATAGAGGAAATGGGGTCGGTGACTTTGCTTTCAAGGGAAATGAAAAAATACGGCGAGAAGATACCGCATGAAAGCGAAAAAGTGATAGATACCGTAAGTGATTTTCGGCTTAAAACACAGCTTGAATACAGCGGTTGGAATACTGCCCTCAACAATATCGGCAAAGTCAGATTCAGAGAGCTTTTTTACAGGCTTTTTATCCTGTTTTACACTATAATTATGTGGAATTTTGTTAATTTTATCGGCTACGGCGCAGGTGTGAACGACAAACCGTTTATAAAGGTGTCGGGTATCGCCTGTATTATGGCTGTGACTGTGTTTTCGCTTTGTTTAAGCAGTCTTGACAGATATCTGCCCTTTTTGTGCAGGCGAAACATCATCATTTTCTTTGCTGTTTTGGCAGCATCGGTGCTGCTTTATCCGCTGTTTGAACTGTTTTTGCTGCGCTGGGGCTTTTATGTCACAGACGGATTATTCAGAGATGCGGTGGCAAACCCTATTCTATATTATACGCTGAAACTTGCGGTCACTTTTGCCGTTGTTGCAAAATCGTCATATTCAAAAAAATATTCAAGGATGGATTTGATTCTTTTAGCTGTGCCTGCATTTCTGCCGCTGATAGGACTTGCGCTGAACGGAACGGGGCTTATAGTGCTGTTTTTCATCATACTCGCTTATGCCGCGGCGGCAAGTGTTTATACAACGCTTTACAGCAGAAATAAGGTCGTGATAAGGCTGGGCATACTGACTTTCTGCCTTATAGGGCTTGCGGAAATCGCGGCTGTGTTTGAGGCAAGTTTAATACAGTTATTTTGGAAATAGGAGAATGTATCATGAAAAGAATAATTGCGGGGATATTGGCGGTGCTTGTGCTTGTCGGCTGCGGCGGTCGGGCAGAGGAAACGCCGAATAAAACAATAAATGAAACGGCGGAGAGTACAAACATTTACGCAGAGGATGCACAGCAGCTTGTTTACGCCGTTCACGCGGCACATCCCGTGTTTGTACTGGACAAGGTAACGCCGAAGTATGAGGCTGCCGAGGCGGAGTTTCTGGAAAATGCGCCCAATGCTGAGGACAAGGACGAATTTGCATTGATGGTGCGTAAGTACATGGTATCTTTGGATGATGAGCATACTCAGCCTTGGGCTGACGGCGCGGAATCTCTTGAAAATTTGACGAGATGCAAGCTTGATCTGCTGTGCAGTTACGAAAACGGCAAACTGTATATCCGAAATGAGGACGGCACAAGCAGTGAAAGTTATATCACTGCGATACAGGGTGTTGACATAGAGCATATATTTGAGACCGTGGAAGAGTATTACCCGTTTGAAAACAGCGAATCAAAGGCATTTTATTACAGAAACGCCCCTATGTACAGCGGTGTGCTTAAATTATGCGGCTGTGATCTTGAAATTGAAAGCGAAGAAGCCGAGGTTGTTTGCAATGACAAGACTTTGACGGTAAAATTTATTGATTACGGGGTGCAGGAGTCGGAGGATGATGTCAAGCACGATACGGCGGATGTAAGGCTTGTGGGCGATATTTTGTACATAGACGTAAACTCTTTTAGGGAAAAAGACGATAAATACGCCGAAACGCTTGCACGGATACAGGATCATGCGCAAAACGGCGTGAAAAAAGTTATCCTGGATCTGCGCGGCAACGGCGGAGGATATCCATGGATAGTGGCGGAAACGATGAGGGCTTTCGGTACAAATCTGCCTGTTGGCGAGAGCATAAACCGTCACAGCACGGATGAATGGGAAACCTGCAAAAAAGACCTGAAAACAGCGTCACAGGATATGACATTTACCGAAAATGCGGGTTCTTTGAATTCCGCCAGGGTCAATCCCGATATTGATCTGGCAGTCCTTTGTGATGTAAACAGCATGAGTGCATCCGTTATTATCTGTGCGGGCGTGCAGGACGGAAAGTTAGGTACTGTGATAGGCAGAAGTCCGCATAATTCGCCGTCGTTTTATGCGGGTGTTTTATACTATACCCTGCCCGAAACGGGGATAAAAGTGCAGATATCGGGTTCGTATATAATGCGTGCGGATAAGGTTGCGCCGCAGGATGTGTTTGTACCCGATATTGTGACCGAACCCGGAGAAAACTCATTGAAATATACCATAGAACAGTATTATAACGAAACTTTCAACGAAAATGACTGGGAGTAAAAACGGGGACTGTCGTGTTTTGCGGCAGTCCTTTTTGCGGTAAATTGGAATTTGACGGGGAGTTAATGACAAGGATAGCGGACTTCTACACGAAGTCCGCAAACCCTTCCACCGCAAGCGGTCCCCCTACCCTAAAAGGGCAGGCAAGGACGACAGCCCGTTCTTTCAATAGCTGCGACGGGAGTTTCTTGGCTCCCCTCGTTAGGGGAGCTGTCAGCCGCCATTTTATTGGCTTTTAACACAAAACTACAACGGCTGACTGAGGGGTTTGAGGGCTTCGGATAGAAGCCCTCTGTCTTTGCCAATAACACCACGTCAAATTCCAATAAGTAGTTACTTATAAACAGTGGCGCGCAAGCGCGTTGTAGTGGTCGCACGGGAATCGTATCGCGCTTCGCGCTCAACTCCCAGTCCCGTGCTCCAACACACTTTTGCTTTTACAAAAGCAAAAGTGTGTTAAATTCCAATTTGTCTCCGTCCTTTTTATGTTTTTAACAAAATTTAAAGCATATTTTAAAAACATTTGTAAATTTCTTCAATAAACTACGGCTTGAAAAATCTATTGATTTATGTTAAAATAAAACCGATAATGTCGAATTTATAAATGGGGTGGTAAAAATGAAATTATCGAAAATTGCACAGACGGTATGTCCATCGCCGACTTTAAGCATGGCGGCGCGTGTGGCGGCAATGCGCGAAAAGGGTATTGACATAATAGATTTCAGTGCGGGAGAGCCTGATTTTGACACGCCCGAGTGTGTGAAAGAAGCGGCAAAGGCAGCACTTGACGAAAATTTTACACACTATACAGCCTATGCGGGCATAACCGAATTAAGACAGGCCTTTGCGGACGATCTGAAACAGTACGGCCTTGAATATACCTACGAAAACATCGTTGTTTCAAACGGCAGCAAGCACGCACTCAAAAATGCGTTTGCGGCTATCCTTGACCCCAAGGACGAGGTCATCGTGCCCGCTCCGTACTGGAACAGCTATATAGATATAATAAAAATGTGCTATGGTACGCCCGTTGTCATTAAAACCAAAATGTCAAACGGTTTCCGCGTAACGATTGACGAGCTGAAAGCCGCACTTACCAAGCACACAAAGGCTGTGCTTATCAACAGCCCCAATAATCCCACGGGCATGGTATATTCCCGCGAGGAGCTTGAAGAAATAGGCAAATTTGCGGTCGAAAACGACCTTTATATAATTTCGGACGAGATATACAGCAGACTTATCTACAGTAAAAAACTTCTGCATTGCAGTATCGCCTCAATAAGCGAGGAAATAAAGGAAAGGACGATAGTGATCGGCGGTCTTTCCAAAAGCTATGCCATGACGGGCTGGCGCGTGGGCTTTACGGCTTCAAACAAGGCGCTTGCCGATGCCATTGCAAATATCCAGTCCAACAGTACTTCAAATGTCAATTCCATTGCGCAGAAAGCGGCTGTTGCGGCGCTTAAAAACGCAAAAGAGGACGCAGATGCCATGCTTAAACAGTTTGAGCACAGGCGCGACTATATCGCACAGCGTATCTCGGATATCCCGTTTTTGAGCAATCTTTTGCCAAAGGGCGCATTCTATCTCTTTGTTGACGTGTCAAAACTGCTTGGAGAGAGCGTCGGCGAATACAAGATAGAGACCGCTGCGGATGCTGCGGATGTACTGCTTGAAAAGTATAATGTGGCGGTCGTGCCGTCCGATGCTTTCGGCTTTGAAAATCATATCCGCATCTCCTTTGCGACAAGTATGCGTGATGTGGTAGAGGGCGTGAACCGCATAGAGCGCTTTGTAAAAGAAAATTTTTAATAAATTTTTAAAATGAGTTTATGATATGAAGAAAATATTTTTATTGTCTTTGCTTTGCCTGATGTTTGCGGGCTGTTCTTCGGCTGAAAAGCAGTCTTTAAAAGAAGATGTCACGAAAACGACCGCTGTCGAAACGACTGTTGCCGAAACTGTTACGGAGACCACTACGGAAAGTGTCGTGACGAAGGATGAAATATCTGCACAAATTGAGGGCATGAGTCTATACGAAAAAGTAGGGCAGATGTTTATTATCGACCTTGCCGATATGGATGAAAATTTTGTTGTCCATGCACAAGACGGAGATCTTGACATTAAGGAAAACAATGTCGGCGGTTTTATTCTTCTTGCAAAGGATATAAACGGGGTCGAGGGAACGAAGCAGCTTACGGCAAAGTTAAGGGAAATAAGCAGAATAGCGCCTTTTATCGGCATAGACGAGGAGGGCGGAGTCGTCAGCAGAGTGGGCGATTCGGGTGCCGTGGCGGATTATTATATCCCGTCTGCGCGGTCTATGGCGAATAACGGCACGGTCGAAGAAAACTATACAAAGATAGCGAAAACGCTTACCGCAATGGGCTTCAACCTTGATTTTGCGCCCGATGCGGATGTCGATACCAACCCCGACAATCCGATAATAGGCGACAGGGCGTTTTCAAACGATGCAAAAACGGCGGGGGAGAATGCCGTAATTGCAATGAACGCTTTGAGAGAAAACGGCGTGATACCCGTTATAAAGCACTTCCCCGGGCATGGCGATACGGACACCGATACACATACGGGTACGGCGATAGTGCCGCATGACAGGGAGCGGCTTGACAGCGTGGAACTTGTGCCTTTTAGATTGGCGATCGAGAATAATGCGCCGATGATAATGGTTGCGCACGTAAAAACACCCGCTATAAGCAATAATGATATGCCCGCTTCCGTAAATCACGATATAATTACGGGGCTTTTGCGTGAAGAACTGGGCTTTGACGGCGTAATTATAACCGATGCCATGAATATGGGCGCTGTGACGCAGTACGGAAAGTCACAGAGCATAGAGAACGCCGTAAAAGCGGGGGCGGACATAATTCTTATGCCGACCGATATAAAAAATGCTTTCGATACCGTCATCGGACTGACCGAAAGCGGCGAAATTACAGAGGAAAGAATAGACGAGTCCGTCTATAGGATATTAAAATTAAAGGAGAATTTAAAATGAAAAGATTTGTACCCGTTCTGGCGGCTGTGCTTTTGTTTGCGGCGGCCGATAAAATGCCGTTTAAGGCTTTGGAGGTAAGTGCGGCCGAATATGTGCTTGCCGATACCGACGGAGCATATCTGACCTATACCGTAAAGTCGGACAATACAGCGGAGATAACCAAATATACGGGTGCCGAAACTGTAGTAAACATTCCGTCGGAAATTGACGGGCATACCGTTACTTCTGTTGCACAAAAAGCGTTTTATCGCTGCACAGCTTCGGCGGTGTTTTTACCCGACACGGTCACATCGATAGGACAGTCGGCATTTGCCTACAGCAGTTCGCTTAGTTATGTAAAGCTGCCGCAGGGGCTTACGACCATACCCGGATACATATTCTCGGGCTGTGATGCAATGGACGGCATAGATATTCCGTCAAGTGTTATTATTATAGACGGCAATGCGTTTTCAAATATGGACGGTATTGAGGAGATAACCATACCCGACAGCGTTGTTGTTATGCGCAGCGGCGTATTTCAGGGCAGCAACGGATTAAAGACCGTAAATATCGGGAAAGGCGTGCTTAATCTGGACGAGGGTGCGCTGAATCTTTGTTATGCGGAAAAAATAAACGTGTCGGAAAAAAATATGAAATTTACTTCGATAGACGGCATAGTTTACAACAAGGAAAAAACACAGATAATATGCTGTCCCAAGGGATACAAGGGCAGTGTTGTCATACCGTCGGGCGTGACAAGCATACCGCAAAAGGCCTTTGACAGCTGCACGGGCATAACGGATGTAACACTTCCCGAGGGCGTGACGGAGATCTGCGGCAGCGCATTTTCGACCTGTACCCATATGACTTCCATCAACTTCCCCTCGACCGTTAAGACCATAGGCGATGAGGCTTTTGACGGCTGTACAAGACTTGAAGAACTGAATTTGAACGAGGGGCTTGAAAGTATAGGGAAAAGGGCTTTTTACAGATGTAAAGCGCTTACGTCCGTAACCATACCCGAAAACACACTTCAGATAGGCGAAAGGGCATTTGGCTGGTGTGAGGGACTTGTTGAAATAAAGCTGCCGAGCGGTCTGAAAACCATTAGCCCCGCTTTGTTTGACAACTGCCGCGCACTTAAAAGTGCCGATATCCCAAGCGGCGTTACCTCGATAGGAAAATCCGCTTTCAACTCCTGCTATGCTCTTGAAAGCATAACCATACCAAAGGGTGTTACAAGCATTGAAGAAGGCACTTTCAGAAGCTGCAATGCGCTTGAAAAAGTTTATATCCCCGGAAATGTGGTAAATATTGGGGATTACTCTTTCTACGGCTGCTGGGCTTTAAAGAACATTGAGTTCGGCTATGGTGTGGAGACTGTCGGTTATATGGCATTTGCATCCGCACCGATAGAAAGAATAGAACTTGCCGATACCATAACGACAGTCGGCAACAACGCATTTTTCAACTGCTCCAATGTGAAGCATGTTTACATAGGCAGAGATACGGAAGTATTTGACAGCTATTTGTTTGACAGCTATTTGCTTGAAACTATCTATGTTTCGAAAGATAATGCGCTTTATTCTTCCGAGGACGGTATTCTTTACAACAAGGACAAAACACAGCTTATCAGATGCCCGCAGGCAAAAACGGGGGATGTGAAGATATGTGAAAGTGTCGCAGATATCATGGATTCGGCCTTTGCAAAATGCCTGAAACTGACAGATATCACTTTGCCCGACAATGTAAAGACACTGGGGGCTTCGGCTTTCAACGGCTGCAAGTCGCTTGCAAAAATAGGGCTTGATAACGCTCTGGAGACCGTGGGCGAATATGCTTTTGCCAATACAGCATTAACAAATGCGGTTCTTCCCGACAGTGTGACAAGTCTCGGAAACAGTGCGTTCTATAACTGCACCGCACTTGAAAGCGCAGTACTTCCCGCAGGACTTGAGACCATTCCCGAAAGCTGTTTTGGAAGCTGCCGTGCGCTCAAAGATATAAAATTGAATGACGGCATAAAGGATATAGGCAATTATGCGTTCCAATACTGCACGTCACTTACAAAGATAAATTTGCCCGACAGTGTGGAAACACTCGGAAACAGCGCTTTTGCATACGACACCGATATAAACGAAATAAAACTGTCCGCAAACCTGAAAAGCATGGGTTCGCATGTGTTCAGAAATACGGATATAACGGAGATAGAGATACCCTCGGGTGTGGAGGTAATACCCGCGAGCGCATTCTATGACTGCGACATATTGGAATCGGTCGTGCTCAACAACGGCTTAAAGACCATATCGGGCAGCGCATTTTACGGCTGCCGCAAGCTGACCGATATAACATTTCCGAAAACTCTGGAAACTTTGGACAGCGGTGCTTTTTCAAGCTGCAGCAGCCTTGAAACGATAGTGTGCAATGCGCCCTCTCTGACTATACCGCTGAATGTGTTTAACTACTGCTCAAATATAAAAGAGGTCTATTTTACCGCCGCGGCACCCGAAATGAAAGCGGGCAGCAAATACGACTATGACCTCGGCGAAAACAGGCCGTACTATGCCTTTGATGATAGCAGGGATAAAGTTTGCGTTTACTATACAAAAACTGCATCGGGCTTTACTTCGCCGCAGTGGTGCGGTTATCCGTGCTATCCCGCCGAAAGCAGACTTTCCGAGTACAGTGCGGAAAAACTTTTAAGGTATATAAGCGGCATAGACAGCGCAAAACCATTTGAAGATACAGATATCGACAATAATGGCAAAACTGATATTACAGATGCTATTGCAATTTTTAAATAAATATGCTATAATCATAAATTATCAAAGAAATTTTGGAGGTTTTACCAATGAAAAAATTTATTGCAGCATTAATTACAAGTGCTATGGCAGTTTCGGCTCTTTGCGTTCCCGCTATGGCAGACACACCCGATGTTTTTATTGCGGGTGACTCTACAGCCTGCGAATACGGCTTTGACGAAAACTATGCTCTTCCCCGTGCGGGCTGGGGTATGTACTTCGGCAAGTATGTACCGGGCGTGAATGTGGTTGACTATGCACTTTCGGGCAGAAGCTCAAAAAGCTTTACAACAGAGGACAACTACTACAAGCTTATGCGTGATGTGGGCGAGGGCGACTATGTTATTATCCAGTTCGGTCACAACGATGCCAAAAATTCAAGCGACGAGGACAAGGAACTTCGCTACACAGACCCCAAGGGCGACAAGGATACAGAGGGCAGCTTTAAAAACAGCCTTTATGTAAACTATATCAAGCCTGTACAGGAAAAGGGCGCAACACCTATCCTTTTAACACCTATCTCCAGAAGAAATTTTGAGGATACGGGCAAGGTAAAGGACTCTCACGGCCTTTATGACGACGCTGTAAGAGAACTTGCCGAAGAACTCGGCATTACTTGTGTCGATATGACAAAGATAACGGAAGACCTTTACAACGGTGTCGGCGAGGACGGCTCTATGTACTATCACGCTATTTACAACAACCGCGAAAAGGGTAAAAACGGTATCGACAATACACATCTTAACCATTGGGGCGGCGAGAGGATAGCTTACATAACAGCTCAGAATCTTGCCAAGGCAGGTGTGTTTACTCTTGCGGGTGAATTTGACGACAGACCCGTTACAAGAGGCAGCTTTACACAGTCACTTGTACGTGTTCTTCAGCTTACAGACGAGAATGCAAAGGAGAATTTCTCCGATGTTGACAAGTCTGCTCCTTATGCGGATGCGGTAGCCGTTGCAAAGGCTTACGGCATTGTACTTGGCGATGATAAGGCTGTATTTGACGGTGAAAGAACTGTTACATCCGCCGAAATGCTGCTTATGCTTGAAAGAGGTTTAAGAGCCTGCGGTGCGGAAATGCCCGAAAACACAGGCGCAACCATGGACGAGCACGTTCAGAGCGCTGTTAATAACCTTAAATCTATCGGCATGGACGAAAGTGTTAAGGTAAACCTTTCATCCAAGGACTGCTATGCTATCCTTACCGATGCTTTTAACGAAGTGACGGAACTTCAGAGTTTACAGGCCGAAAAGGAACAGTCTCTTGACGAGATAGAAGCAACCGAAAATGTAGTGCTTGACAAGAAATAATTATTTCAGACAGGGCTGCCGTATTTTACGGCAGTCTTTTTTTGAATAAAAAGAATTCCGACAAGGACAAACAAAAACTGTAAAAAGGGGCAAACAAATGGCAAACAAAATCCGCAAAAAGGGGCAAACAAAAGACAAACGGGAAACAGCATAAACAAAGGTTTTGCGGGATTGCATTTTTTCAAAAGGGCAAACAAAGGACAAACAATATTTTCAACAAAGGACAAATAAAAGGCAAACGAAGGGCAAACAAAAGGCAAACGAACGGCAAACAAAGGGCAAACAAAGGGCAAACATAATAAGAATGATAAGAATATATAAGAATTTAAAGAAAGATAAGAAAGATAAGAATAGTTTATTTTAAGTGAGCTCTGTCTGCATATATTTTTATGTCCCGAAAGACGGACAAAAGTTATATTGGTGTATATTTATCTTGAAAAATTTGATGATTTGTGGTATAATATAAGTGGGTAAAAAGTTAAATAAGCCTGCTTTTAAACCTCGACCCTGTTCAATGACTTAAAAACGGAGTTTTGGCGGGGCTTATTTCTTGAAAAATAATAGATTTTTTGGTGGTGTAAAATAAATGGATTTCGTGAAGAGCGATAATCTTGTATATGACTACAAAACCTACAACGAGCAGTCAGAGATAGTGACAAACAGAGCCGTTGACGGGTTGGATATAGTTATACCCAAGGGACAGTTTATAGCGGTGCTTGGGCATAACGGTTCGGGAAAAAGCACTTTTGCCAAGCACATTAATGCGCTTTTGCTGCCGACGGACGGCAAAATAACGGTCAACGGGCTTGACACAAGTGACGAAAAAAATATATGGGATATAAGACAAAGTGCGGGTATGGTCTTCCAGAACCCCGACAATCAGATAATAGCGACGATAGTTGAAGAGGAGATAGCTTTCGGCCCCGAAAATCTCGGCGTTCCCTCGGACGAGATAAAAAAGCGGGTGGAAGACTCACTTCTTAACGTCAACATGGCGGAATACAGGAATTCCTCGCCAATGGCGCTTTCGGGCGGTCAGAAGCAGAGGATAGCCATTGCGGGCGTGCTTGCCATGCACCCCGACTGTATCGTATTGGACGAGCCTACGGCAATGCTTGACCCGATAGGACGCAGACAGGTCATAAATACCCTTTTGGAGCTGAACAAGCAGGGTATAACCATAATTTTGATAACTCACTACATGGAAGAGGCGTGTCTTGCGGACAGAGTGGCTGTTTTTGACAAAGGCAAACTGGTGCTTGACGGTACGCCCAAGGAGATATTCAGACAGGTGGAGCGCGTCAAAGAACTGCACCTTGATGTGCCGCAGGTAACGGAACTTGCGCACTTGCTGCGGGAAAAGGGCATACCTCTTCCCGATGATATCCTTACGATCGAGGAAATGACGGCGGAGCTTGAAAAGGCGGGCATTAAAAAGACGGACATCAAGCCCGAAAAAGAGGACGGGTATACCATTCCCGAAACACTTATCGAGACCGAAAACTTGACCCATATTTACGGCAAGGACACGGTTTTTGAAAGTGTTGCGCTTAAAAATGTGAGCATAAAGATAGGCAAGGGCGAACTGATAGGTCTTATAGGGCATACGGGTTCGGGCAAAAGCACGCTTATACAGCATCTTAATGCGCTTGCAAAGCCCGATGAGGGACGTGTGCTGCTCGGCGGTTTTGATATAAACAGCGACAAGACAAAGCTTAAAGAGGTCAGACAGCGTGTGGGGCTTGTTTTCCAGTACCCCGAGCATCAGCTGTTTGAAACGACGGTTTTTAAGGACGTTGCGTTCGGTCCCAAAAATCTCGGTCTTGATGACGACGAGATAAAAAAACGTGTAAAGGCCTCGCTTGAAGCCGTCGGCATGAGTGAGGAATATTACGAAAAATCGCCTTTTGAGCTTTCGGGCGGTCAGAAAAGACGTGTGGCGATAGCAGGTGTGCTTGCCATGAAGCCCGAAGTTCTCGTACTTGATGAGCCGACGGCGGGACTTGACCCCTACAGCCGCGACGAGATTTTGGGCAATGTAAAGAAATTCCATGACGATCTGGGCATAACCGTTATTCTTGTAAGCCACTCCATGGAGGATATTTCCCAGATCGCCGACAGGATACTGGTCATGAACAAGGGCAGCGTGGAATTTTTTAACACGCCGAGAAAGGTCTTTAGCCATGTCAAAAGGCTGACGGAAATAGGACTTAATGCGCCGCAGATATCCCTTTTGATGGATATGCTCAACGACAAGGGCGCAGGTCTGCCCCGTGATATTTTTGATACAAATACCGCTTGTGAGGTACTGTATCGCTCATTGACGGGGGTGGAAAAATGAATATAACGATAGGACAGTATTATCCGACAAATTCGCTTATACATAAGCTTGACCCAAGAATAAAAATTATGGGTACGTTTTTATACATAGCGGCGGTGTTCATTGCAAAGGGCTTTGCGGGCTATCTGCTTTGCACTTTGTTTCTGGCATTTGTCGTTAAGCTTTCAAAAGTACCCGTTAAAATGCTTTTGGGCGGTCTTAAACCGATACTTGTCATAATAGTTTTTACAATGGCGCTCAATATCTTCTTTACGGGCGGCAAGGACGTTTTGTGGCAGTACGGCATACTCAAAATAAGCGTTCAGGGCATTTTGCTTGCGGTCAAAATGACGGTAAGGCTCATACTCATTGTTATGGGTTCGTCGGTCCTGACGCTTTCCACAACGCCCATCCAGCTGACGGTCGGTATGGAATACCTTTTAAAGCCGTATAAGAAAATAGGTGTTCCCGCGCATGAAATAGCGATGATGACTTCTATTGCTCTGCGTTTTATCCCGACTTTGATAGAGGAGCTGGACAAGATACGCAAGGCGCAGACGGCAAGAGGTGCGGACTTTGATACGGGCGGACTGATAGAGAGGGCAAAAAGCCTTATCCCGCTGCTTGTGCCGCTTTTTGTGTCGGCTTTCAGACGTGCGGACGAACTTGCAATGGCTATGGAAGCACGCTGCTACCGCGGCGATGTGAACCGCACAAGAATGAATGAGCTTGTGATGCAGAAAAATGACTATCTTGCGCTTTTTGCTTTGCTTGTGTTTGTGTTTGCCGTGCTGATATTACGGCTTGTATGGGGGATATGAGATGAATGTATTGCTTATAGTCGCCTATGACGGCACAAACTACCACGGCTGGCAGCGCCAGAGCGGACAGATGACCGTGCAGCAAAGGCTTGAAGAGGCTTTGTCCGAACTTTATAAAAAAAGTATTGTCGTAAGGGGTTCGTCACGCACGGACACGGGTGTTCACTGCAAAGGCCAGGGCGCACTTTACACCGTGGAACAGGCCATCCCCGCAGAAAGGCTGCCTTATGCGGTAAATGCCTTTTTGCCCGATGATATAGTCGTAAATGCGGCTTATATCGTGGGGGATGATTTTCATCCGCAGTACAGCGTGATAGACAAGACTTACGAATATAAAATACAAAATGCCGATTTCCGCGACCCTATGCTCAATAACTATACGGATTTTATCCACTGTGAGCTGAATATAGAAAATATGCAAAAGGCGTGTGAATATTTTATCGGCGAACATGATTTCAAAGCATTCTGCGCAAGCGGAAGCGATGCAAAAACGACGATTCGCACGATATACGAATTGTCCGTGAAAAAAGAGGGCAGCATAATTTCTATCCGCGTAAGGGGAAACGGATTTTTATACAATATGGTGCGCATAATCGCGGGCACTCTGGTCTATGTGGGGCTTGGCAAGATCGCGCCGTATGAGATAAAAGACATAATAGAGAGCCGTGACAGGGCAAGGGCGGGCAAGACCCTTGTGCCGAACGGCCTGACATTATTGGAGGTCAACTATGAAAAAATTGGTCGATGACAACGAACTTAACGATAATAAGGTGGAGCGCTCGTATACGGGGCTTATCGTGGGCGTGATACTGCTTGTTATCGTGCTTATAGGCTGTATCAAGCTTTATTCGGGCGTGAAGAATTTTACTTCGCTTACAGTAAGCAGCGCGGCAAGAAAGCACAAGGAACAGACGGAAGTTTCGCTTACCGTGGAACAGGGCTCGTCCGTAAGGGATATCGCGGCTCTTCTGCACAATGCCGATATTATCGACAGCGAAGCGCAGTTTATGTATCTGTGCAAGCGTGAGGGCAGGGGCGCAAGTTTCCAGCCGGGTACATACACTTTCAACAACTACATGGATTTCAATGATATCTGCGATACGCTTGAAAGCGGTTATGTAAAGCAGGAATATGTGGATATAACCATACGCGAGGGTATGTGGGCAAAAGAAATTGCCGCCTACCTTGAAGAACAGGGACTTTGTACGGCGGACGAATTTATGGAAGCCGTTAATTCCCGTGACTACAACTACGATTTTGTGCAGCAGATACCCGACAGAGAAACTCTGCTTGAGGGCTATCTCTTCCCCGATACCTACAACATTACGGTCGGTACGGATGCAAAGGGCATTGTGGAGCGTATGCTTGCAAGATTTGACGAGATATTCAGCGCAGAACTTCGTGCAGAGGCTTCAATGCGCGGCAAGACGATAGACGATATAGTTATCGAGGCATCGGTCATCGAGGCGGAAGTGCGCTATCCCGAGGAACGCGCGACAGTTGCTTCCGTTATAGAAAACAGAATTGCACAGGGCATGAAACTGCAAATGGATGCAACTGTTTTATATGCGCTTGGCGAAAGAAAAGAACGTGTGCTTTACGAAGACCTCGAAGTTCAGGACGGCCATAACACCTACTATGTGACGGGTCTTCCGAGCGGCCCTGTGGGCAACCCCGGTGCTGCCTGTATAGAAGCTGCCGTTTCGCCCGCAGATACAAATTATCTGTACTATGTTCTCAAAGACGTAAACTCGGGCGAGCATTACTTTACCGCGGATTATAACGACTTTACAAACGCTGCAAATAATTACAGAAGTCAGCTGGATTGAGAATGTTGGTATAAAATGCTGTTGAAAATGATGTTGCCCCGATGTATAATTTACTTAAATGAACGCAATGGTTTTTTGAAAGGATAAAAATGCTTATTGGAAAACTTACAGATGATGACAGATTTAAGGTAGATTATTACAGAGAACACAGAAAGGAGCGGATGAGTATGTGTGATTGGTTAGACAAGGTGGAAAACAGGAGCATTGCAGAGGGTGAAAAAAGACGTGCGATAGCAACAGCCAACAGTATGTTTGACGATGGATTTACAGTTGAACAAGTTGTTAAATATACTAAATTATCCGTTGCCGAAGCGACAGAGATATTAACGAACAGAAAAGCGGTACAGCCCGTATAATTTTAATTTACGCTCAACTTTGCGGAAAGCTGTAAATGATTTTTACCGCATAGAGAGGAAAAAGGTAATGGAAAATAGAGAGAACTTCGGCTCGCGGCTTGGGTTTATACTGGTAAGTGCGGGCTGTGCGATAGGTATAGGAAATGTATGGAAATTCCCGTTTATAGCGGGACAATGCGGCGGTTCGGTATTTGTGCTGTTTTATCTGCTGTTTCTTGTGCTTATTGGTCTGCCCATAATGACAATGGAGCTTGCGGTTGGCCGTGCGACCCGTCAGAGCGCCGTCAAAAGCTACAAAATGCTTGAAAAAAACGGGCAGAAATGGCATATCCACGGTTGGATATGTGTTATAGGCAATTATCTGCTTATGATGTATTATACAACGGTGGCGGGCTGGATGCTTGCATATTTCTTTGACTTTGCGGCAGGCAAATTCAGTGCATCAGAAAAAATAGATACATCAGCCGCATTTGACCTTATGCTTGCTTCACCGGGTAAAATGGCATTTTATATGGCGATAACCGTTATACTTGGTTTTGCGGTGCTGAGCTTTGGCGTACAAAAGGGTCTTGAACGTATAAATAAAATTATGATGAGCGGTCTTTTGCTGCTTATAATTGTGCTTGCATTCAACAGCTTCACACTTAGAAATGTTGGCGAGGGCTTGAGATTTTATTTGCTGCCCGACTTGGACAAAGTAAAGGAAGTCGGTATCGGAAATGTTATCGTACAAGCAATGAATCAGGCGTTTTTTACGCTTAGCATCGGTATTGCTGCGATCGAGATATTCGGCAGCTATATGTCGAATGAATACACCCTGTTGGGAGAGGCTGCCAAGATATGTGCGCTCGATACTTTTGTGGCGCTTATATCGGGATTTATCATTTTTCCCGCCTGCTTCAGCTTTGGTGTAGAGCCCGGTCAGGGTCCGTCGCTCATTTTTGTTACCTTGCCGAAAGTTTTTGCAAATATGTACGGCGGCAGAGTATGGGGCGCACTTTTCTTTTTGTTTATGACGTTTGCAAGCTTTTCCACAGTCACGGCGGTGTTTGAAAACCTTGTGGCGGCATGGATAGACAATTTGGGCATGAGCCGTAAAAAAGCGGTCGTGATAAATCTTGTTTTGATGCTTGTTTTAAGTATGCCCTGTGTGCTTGGTTATAATGTATGGAGCCATATACATCCCATAGGCGATAAAAATATTCTCGATGCGGAGGATTTTATCGTCAGTAATTTACTGCTTCCGATTGGCGGTCTGATATATTTGGTGTTCTGCACATCAAGGTTTGGCTGGGGTTTTAAAAACTATATTGCGGAAGCAAACAAAGGCAAAGGCATCAAATTAAACGAAAAACTGAAGCCTTACTTTAATTATGTGATGCCTGTGCTTATAATCATTATTTTTATAAGAGGTCTGATCCGATAAGGAGATATTATGAGTCTGATACCCGAATATTTAAGTGAATATATAGACGAGATACAGCCGTACTGCGGCGGTAAACTGGGCGAATTGCAGCAGCAGGCCTATGAAGAGGGACTGCCGATAATCCATAATGATGTGGCGCGTCTGCTTGCTGTTTTGCTTGAAATGACAAAACCAAAGTATATACTTGAAATAGGCATGGCTGTCGGTTTTTCGGCAAGCTTTATGTGCGGCTATCTTCAAGAGGGCGGACACCTGACCACCATTGACCGCTATCCCATAATGATAGAAGCCGCAAAGGAAAACTTCAAGCGCATGGGCGTTGAGGACAAGGTCACAATGAAGATAGGCCATGCGGAAGAAGTGCTTGCGGAAATGGACGGCACCTTTGATTTTATATTTATGGATGCCGCAAAGGGCAAATATATCGAATTTCTGCCGCATTGTTTAAGAATGTTAAGACCGGGCGGCATAATAGTTGCCGACGATGTTTTGCAGGACGGCAGAGTGGCGCAGAAGTATGAGGAGATACCGCGCCGCCAGCGCACCATACACAAGCGTATGAACGAATTTCTCGAAACCATAAGCAACTCACCCGAACTTACATCTTCTATCCTTACGATAGGCGACGGTGTGGCGATAATCAGAAAAAAAGAAGTTATGGATAAGGAAGATACAAATGAGTAAAAAAATAGAACTGCTTGCACCCGCAGGCGACCTTGAAAAGCTGAAAATTGCGGTGCTTTACGGCGCGGATGCCGTATACCTCGGCGGTACGAGTTTCGGACTGCGCGCAAAAGCCAAAAATTTTGATGAAGAGCAGATGAAAGAGGGTGTGGAGTTTGCGCACGCTCACGGTGCAAAGGTCTATGTGACCTGCAATATATTCGCACACAACGAGGATTTTGCGGAACTTCCCGCCTATGCAAAATTTCTTAAAGAGATAAATGTTGATGCCGTGCTGGTTGCTGACCCGGGTGTTTTCTCTGTAATACGAGAAACGGTGCCCGACCTTGATATCCATATCAGCACACAGGCAAACAACACCAATTATCATACCGCCCTTTTCTGGCAGAAACTGGGCGCAAAACGCATTGTAATGGCGCGCGAGCTTTCGGCGAGGGAGATAAAGGGCATACACGACAATATCCCCGAAGACCTTGAAATAGAGAGTTTTGTACACGGCGCAATGTGTATCAGCTATTCGGGACGCTGCCTTTTAAGCAACTATCTGACAGGCCGTGATGCAAACAAGGGCGCTTGTTCGCACCCCTGCCGCTGGGAATATTTTGTGACCGAAAAGACCCGTCCGAATGAGTATATGCCCATTGTTGAGGACGAACGCGGTACTTTTATTTTCAACAGCAAGGACCTTTGCATGATAGAATTTATACCTCAGCTTGTTGAAGCGGGTATCTACAGCTTTAAAATAGAGGGACGAATAAAGACTTCCTACTATGTGGGAACGGTAGTAAACGCTTACAGACAGGCGATAGACGACTATCTTAACGACCCGTTACTGTATGAGCAGAGGAAGCCGTATTATTTGGAACAGGTCTCAAAGGCAAGCTACCGCGGTTTTACAACGGGCTTTTATTTTGGCAAACCCTCCGACAAGGAGCAGATATACACGACATCAAGCTATATCCGCACCTACGATTTTGTGGGCATGGTGCTTGATTATGACAAAGAAAAGGGATTGGCTCTTATTGAGCAGCGCAATAAATTTGTAAAAGGCGACGAGATAGAATTTATGCGTCACAACGGTGAGTTTTTTAAATTCAATGTTGAAGAGATGTATGACGAGGCCATGCAGCCTGTGACACAAGCTCCGCATCCGCAGCAGAAACTGTGGGTGCGCGTGCCGCAGTCTGTGGAAGCCTTTGATATGATGCGCAGGGAGGCAGCGGAAAATGCTTAAAAAAATTCTGCCCTTACTTGCCGTTTTGTGCATGAGTGTAACGGCATACGCGGGCGAGGGCGATTATATCGTAAAAATGAAAGACGGGCTTGTGAGAACGATGTCGGCGGACGATGATACACAAGCGCTTGGCGAAAATATGTATGTGACCGATAAGCAAAAAGCCGAAAGTTTGCTTGAAAGCGGTCTTGCGGAGCTTATCGAGCCCGATATGCCCGTTGAGGTATGCGCCGACAGTGCAGAGACGCCGAACGATACCTACTACAGCCGACAGGTCTATTTTGACAAAATGAAGATACCCGTTCTACAGCAGAAATACGACGGAAAAGTGCGTATAGCGGTAATTGATTCGGGTGTAAACAGAGACCATCCCGACCTTAAAGATGCAAATATAGAAACGGGCTATAATTTTGTTGACAATAACTACGATACGGGCGATCATTTGTCGAAAAACGGCACGGCGGTCATGAACGGCCACGGCACAAAGGTGGCTGCCGTACTTGCGGCAACGCCGAATAACGGCATAGGTATCGCGGGTATAGTGCCAAATGCGACGATAGTGCCGCTTGTTACGGTAACGGACGACGGCGGCTATACTTCGGATGTAATAGAGTGCATAAATGCGGCGGCAAATCAATATGACTGCAAGCTTATGAATTTAAGTGTAGGCGTATCAAACAGCGCAAATTTGCAGCTTGCCTGCAACAAAGCTGCGGAAAAGGGCATTATCATAATTTGTGCAGCGGGGAATGAGGGCAATACAAGTGCGGCACAGACCGTTCTTTATCCCGCAGGCTACGAATCGACCATTTCCGTGGGTGCGGTTTTGTCAAATTTCAATCTGGCAAGCTACAGCCGAAAGTGCGAAAATATAGATACGGCAGCGGTATTCAATTCCATGTATCTGCCAAACAGCATAAACAGCTATGACTATACGCAGGGCACATCCTTTGCGGCTCCCGTTGTTACGGGCATAGCGGCACTTCTTGCAAGCGGACATCCGGATTATCATGTGGAAAGCATACGCGATATAATAAAGGGCGCTTCGGTGGATGTTCTGGATACGGGCAAAGACTATGCGGGCTATGGTGTTTTGATGTGTGACGAGATAGAAAAGATGATAAACTACAAAATGCCTGTTTTTATCTCGCCTTATCTTGACGGATCAAGTACGAATGTCAAGCTCTATTCAAAGCTTTGTCCGAAAAGTGTGCTGATAAAGGCAAGATACAAGGATAATGTGCTGACGGGTATTGAGACCGAAGATATAGTTTTCGGCGAAGATAATCTGTTTTGCACTTCCGCAGACCGCGAATCCGGAGAAACATTCAAATTTTTTGTCTGGGACAGTCTTGCGGGGCAAAAAAATTATTCCGAACCAAGATAAAGGAAATTTATAAAAATAGTTGATTTATTTATAAAATAGTATTAAAATAATTATATAAAATCAAAATTTAAACAAAGGAGGAATTTTGTTTATGAAAAAAATAATGGCATTGGCACTTGCGCTCGGACTGTTTTCGGCAGTCAATGTATATGCGGGCTCGACACAGCTGAATGTGTCCGTTCCTGCGGGTATACAGCAGGGCGATACATTTGATGTAGATATCGAGGTCGTTTCCAATACGGGCTTTACAAGTTTTGACGGTCTTGTTGAATATGACCCGTCTGTTTTGAAGCTTGTAGGCGCAGGCGATACGGACGGCAGACTGACATATCCGCTCAGTGACGGACAGGAAAACTTTTTTATCACAAATTCTCTTATCGAAAATATGGTAAATATGGTTCCGTCCGAGTCGGACTCTTTCTATGACGGCAGAGCAAACGGCAAGGATACCGCTTCGGCAATAGGTGCCGTAAAGCTTGCAAACTATGTTAGCACAGCCGATGAGAAAAATCAGCTTCTTACCGTTTCGGGCACGGGCGAGCTTGCTTCGCTTAAATTTCAGGCTATAGGCAGCGGCAGTACAAAGGTAGAAGTCAAGAATACTCTTTTCTCGACTGTAAATCCTTCCGACAGATGGCACTCCGATGCAGCTGTTGATTTTACGATCAAATCGGTTTCCAAGGAAAGTACGACAGAAGTTACCACAGCTAAAAGATCAAGCGGCGGTGGCGGCGGCGGAAGCAGCTCTTCATCTGCAAGCAGCACCAGAAAGGAAACTACTACTTCTGCGGCTTCCGAGAGCGAAGAAGATACAACAGCCGTAACAGAGGATGCAACAGAGGCTACAACAGAGGAAGTTGTTTCTGCTGATATCCCCGCAGTAAAGGTAAGTTTCGGCGACCTTTCAAGCGTTTCGTGGGCTGTTCCTTATATCGAGGATCTTGCGGGCAAGGGTGTTGTAAACGGCTATGCAGACGGCACATTCAAGCCTAATGACAATGTAAAGAGATGTGATTTTGTTGTTATGCTTGCAAGAGCACTTGAGCTCCCCGCAGGTACGGACAATTTCAGCGATGTAAAGGCTGATGCTTATTATGCCGATGCAGTTTCCGCAGCTAAGGCAGCGGGCATTGTAAACGGCAACGGCGACGGCACTTTCACACCAAACAGCCTTATTACACGTCAGGATATGATGGTAATGGCTAAGGGCGCACTTAAATATGCAGGTGTTGAGGTCTCGGCAGATGAAAGCGCACTTGCTCAGTTCAGTGACAGCGCGGAAATAAGCGCCTATGCTAAGGACGCTGTTTCTTCTATGGTATCCGCAGGTATCGTAAACGGCACAGGCGGTAAAGTAGAGCCTAAGAGCAATACAACACGCGCACAGGCTGCTGTTATTATCAGCAAGATCTGTGAAAACGCAAATAAATAAAATATACAAAAAATGGGATGCCGCACTTATATGGTGCTTCATCCCATTTTTTATGATGTTAACACACTTTTGCTTTTGCAAAAGTGTGTTGGAGCGCAGGACTGGGAGCTGAGCCGCGAAGCGGCGATGCGATTCCTGCGCGACCCCTATAACGCGCTTGCGCGCCACTATTTATAAGTAACTTTAATAGTTGCTGGCAAAAGGATATAAGTCCGCCCCATGCCAATAACTATAAAAAGTTACCTAATCACAAGTGGCTCGCAAGCGCGTTGCGGGAAGTCGTTCGGTCATTACCCCGCGCAGGGGCGCCTACGGCGCGCAGCTCCCGGTCCCGTGCTCCAGCGACGGTTTGCTTTAGCAAATCGTCGCTAAATTATCATTTATGTGATTATAACAACGAATGCCGCTTAAATCGGGTGTTACAAGTCAATAAAAACTATAAATACACCAATTTTACGCCATTTTGCCGATATTGGCATAAGAACTTATAACAAGAATTGAGCGGTAGCTGTATGTATTTTTAAATTTTAAAACATAATTAAATAGGCCACAATATTTTTAAATTACAAATATAGTCAATTAAAATTTTGTAAGTGATTTTTTTAGTGTAAGTAAATCATTTATTTGTTTATTGTAGTTATCATTTTTTTGATAGTACTGTTTGTTTTGTAAGGGATAAAGTTTCCCTTATTATCCAAAAAATACAATTTATTTGTATTTAATTTTTCATTTGTTCGTAATTTAATAAGAGCATTGGGCTCCAGTAATTCTCTTACATCATTCCATTCGTTATGAAGTTGTTCTAAATAATTCATTCCTTTTTTTGTGAACGCAAAAGCAATAAGTGTTAAATCTATGGTTTCACTGTCATAGTAAACTCTATCAAAATAGATACATAGTTCAATTATTTTATTATACTCAATAATATAATCAACTTCATTGCTATAATTAGTTTCCAAATATAACGCCAATACAAAAAAATATATACTATTCGTGTACTTGCAGGTGGATGATTGTAAGATGTCAGATTTATATTTGACATATAAATATATTCATTGCGCGCTTCTTGAAATTTCAAGAATAAATAATATAGCGAAAAGCTCATTATAATTAATTCTATTTTTTCAATATAAACTTCATATTTACATTCCTTAATTAAATATAATAAGGAACGTACAGCACAAAAGTCAGCATCAAGTTCTAAAATTTGATTAAAGTGATTTTCTTATGCTTTCCCGTTTGCGAGGTGTTCTGTTATTGATTTTCCTTGGGAATAATAGGTATCACAATGTCCATTTAATATGTGATAATTTTCATGAAGTACCACAAACAAAAGAATATAATCTATTATTTTTTCTATATGTTTTTTTATATTTATTTTTTTTCCATAAAAATATTTTCTAATGTCTTTGTTGATCAAATAGCTTTCCAATTCTATATTTAATCCCAAAAACAGTTCTGAAGACAATGCAATTGCATACTCTCCATCTAAATACTTTGCAGCAAATGCGTTGATTTCTTTTGATTCAAATGCATAAATATTGCATTTAACCAAATTTTTCCCTGTTGAATAATGAATTTGACTAATAGTACTACTCAAAAATGCCAACTTATTGTTTATGTATACATTATCATTATTAATATTATCAAGTTTTTTATAGCATGTGTAACCATTTATGCTGACACTATTTACAGTTTTTTTCAATTATACAATGCCTCCAATATAAGTGCAACCTGTTATTATTCATTTGTTGTTTACGAATTATTTATATACAAAACCAACATTAAAATACAGTGGTATTGCAACAAAGTATGCTGAACTATAAGTGTTTGATATATTTTTGAATATTTATCAGCATAATTATAGCATAGCACAAATCACAAAAAAAAACAATCATATTATAAACCTATATAAGATAATATTCTTAAACTTGTTTTATATTCTTATTGTCTGTTTAGATTCTCGGAGTAAAAAGGTTTTTATACCTTTTTATTTGTATCTGTATTGTAAAATGGATACGATATAAAAATAACCCTAAATATCGGGGCGAAAGGGGCAAAAATATGAATAAGAAGCTAATAGGATATGCAAGAGTCAGCAGTATAACCCAAAACGAGGACAGGCAGATTATAGCCTTAACGGAGTACGGTGTGCCGAAGTCACGAATATACAGCGATCATCAAAGTGGAAAGGACTTTGAGAGGAAAAATTACAAGCGTATGTTGAAAAAACTTAAAAAGGGCGATATTTTAGTCATTAAGAGTATTGACCGGCTTGGGCGCAGTTACAAGGATGTTATAAAGCAATGGCAGTATATAACGCAGGATATAGGAACAGATATTGTTGTTTTGGATATGGGCGGTCTTTTAAACACGACTTTACACAAGGACTTGATAGGAACACTTATCTCGGACATTGTTCTCCAATTATTAAGCTATGTAGCAGAAAATGAGCGTTTGAACATCCGTCAGCGACAGGCGGAGGGTATTGCGGCAGCTAAGGTCAGAGGAGTGAAATTCGGGAAACCAAAATATTTTTACAGTTAGGATTACATACATATTTACAAGAAATATCGTCAAAAGAAACTAACAAAAGCGGAAGCAAAACAGCTTATTGGCTGCGGAGAAAGCACATTTTACAGAATAATGCGGGAAGCGGAAGAAATAAGCGGCAATCGGTATATAAAACAAGATTGATAAAAGATGTACAATTTTTCCGATAAATTATACAATTTCATCGACTGAAAAATTAACAATCTTTTCTTATATTGTACTACTGCTTTTGTTGAATTGTCAATATAAAAAAGTCATTTTGTCGAATAATTATGCGTAAAATAAGCACTTTCAAAATGTATACTAAATCAACGAGATTGACATTTAACTATACTGTAAAGGAGTTTTGAATATGGCTATTTTTAAGTGCAAAATGTGCGGCGGAGATTTGAACATACAGCAGGGTATGACCGTTTGCCCTTATAGTATAATAAAGACAAAGAGCAAAGCCCTGTTAAGCAGAGGGTTTTGAGGCTTATCTTATTATTTTATAATTCTTTTTCCACCCTAAAAATGATAAGAAAAAACGCCCTAAAAACATCGATGTTATATAAACGACAAAAAACAGTTGTCGTATTTTTAGGAAAGTATCGCGATATACTCCGCAGTAAAAATTGAATATTGTAACCTTTTTTTAGCGTAGGCTTTTAACAGGTCTGCGCTTTTTTTAGTGAGAGAAAGTGGCTGAAAAATCATGCTTTAAACAAATAAGTGAAATCCCGCACCGGTGGGATAACGAATATAATCAGAGCTAAAACATACTGCGGAGCATATATTGAAAAGTTTTTTTAAAATATTTTTTCGGCGGGAAGTTACCTTTCTGCCGTTTATATATACCAACATATCATAACACAATTACACAGGAGGATAAAATCTATGGCAATAATCAGAATTAAAAAATACTCGGACAATATATCTTTAGGCGACACAGATTTAACAAATACCACTCTCAGCCTGAAAGCAGTCGGCTTACTGATGGTCATGTTATCAATGCCCAAAAAGTCTTCGTTTACTATATCGGGGCTTGCTTATACCGTAAAAGACAGCGTTTCATCGGTAAAGAAATGTATCAACGAACTTATAAATGCGGGATATATTTTACGAACACAGAAACGCGCGGCAGACGGCAAATTCCGTGAGTGCGATTATTATGTCTATGAATTTCCGATGTATGCAAAGAGAGAACCCAAAGTGCTTAGCTTGGTAGATTTTTTTGATATGGTGGAAGCAAACAACAAGCCTAAAACGGCTGTTTCTGCCGTTGCGGAGTATCCGCACGAAAAAATCACAGAAAATATTTCTTTTGCTGAAAAACAGCCTGCGGAGTCTGTTGGAAAAATAAATAAAGAAAAATTTGATGAACTTTGCATCAAGGTAAATGCACTTTCCGATACACTTTCCCGCTTCATGGATACGCAGTGTGACCTGAACGACATACTGCTTGACCAGATGGAGGGGCTTATGGATATGACCTGCGGGCGCGAAAGCTGAAATGAGTGCTGAGTATGTTTGACATCAACGATCTAATGACACCGAAAGTAAGGACACGGTTTGACAAACTGACACAAATCAGAAGTCAAGCCGTTTTTTTATTGCAGCTGCTTGACTACACACTCTATTTTCCCGATGAAGCCGATGAGATAACAAGGTATTGCAAAGATTGCTGCAATGAGATATATGATACGGGTAAATTTTTAAAATTAAAATCGTACAGCGAGTTTATAAAAAACTATGCCTCGCGGGTACATGATATAGATATGGTAAAAAACCTCATTAATGAGCTGTGTTCGGGCATCTTGGACGAAATGGACAACCTTGATGAAATAATCGATAAGGCACAAAGCGTTTTTGAGCCTGTGCAGTCCATTGATGGTTATGAGTTTTCTGTGCCAATGCCCGAAAGTGAGGTGAGTAAGAAGAAAAAAACATTGGCTGACATAATGAAATATAAGGAGTTTGTGGCTCCTCAGAGATCTAAAAAGGAGAAAAAGAAAGAATGACAGTTATGAAAATAAGGGTGAGATCACCTACAAACTGTTGATACGGAAAACATTTTTAGTTTAGGAGGGACTTAAATGCTTGAAGAACAGGGGCGCGGACTACTAAAACACGGCGCATCAAAGTTTTTCGGCTGGATGTTTTCTGTTCTGAAAAAATCTTATACACATTTAAGGGACAAGTCAAATCATAACAAAGAGGAATCGGGCAAGAAAAGCGTTAAAGACCTTGTTCGCAAGGGGCGCGACTTGGAATTGACCGAATATATACAGGAAAAAAACAAGCTGAAAGATATATGCAAGCAGCTTAATAAGCAAGGTATAGCCTTTGCGGTAAAAAAGGACAAAGACGGAGTTTATCAGGTCTTATATCAGCGCAAGGATGCAACATTGGTAAATGAAGCCATAGAAAAATCCTATATGAAGGAGTTGAAGCCAAAAAGGTCGCTGAAAGAAGTCCTTAACCGTAATAAACAGCTTGTTTCCAATCACAAGGACATTTCCGAACCTCTCAAACACAGGGAGGTAAATGCGCGATGAAAACAAAAATTGCTTTTATGCTGATTTGCGGTGTGCTTGTCTTTGCTATCGGCAATAACTGCGCTTATAACTATATGCACTCACAAGCAACCGATATAGGCGGCAAGTTGGAAGCAGTGTCTGCGGGGCTTGAACGCATAGACAAAGAATTTTACATATTTGATTTAAAATCACTCGGAGCAGGCAGTTTATGCCTGTTTTTTTATTCCCTCGGCTGCATATATGCTATCTTTTGCAAAAGGAATACAATGCCCGGCAGGGAACACGGTTCAGCCGAATGGGGAACGGCGGGTGATATAGCCAAATATAAGGATAAGAAATTTGATAACAACATGCTTCTTACCGCTACCGAATGGATGAGCCTGAACACAAGGCAGACGATGCGTAATAACAATATTCTTGTTATAGGCGGTTCGGGTTCGGGTAAAACGCGATTTTTCCTTAAACCTAATTTGCTGCAAATGCACTGTTCCTATGTTATAACAGACCCTAAAGGCACTGTTTTGAACGAGGTCGGCAAGGTGCTGGCTGATGCGGGCTATAAAATCAAAGTGTTCAATACTGTGGATTTCAGTAAAAGTATGCACTACAATCCGTTTTCTTTTATAAAGACGGAAGCGGATATAAAGGTTTTTGTGGATATATTGATAACTTCCACAAAAGAAAAAGGCGAAAAAAGCTCAGACCCGTTTTGGGAAAATGCCGAGCGACTTCTGTATATGGCTCTTATAGGCTATATAATCTACGAACTTCCCGAAGAGGAACATAACTTTGCTTCACTCTTGGGGCTTATAAACGCCATGGAAGTCCGCGAGGATGACGAGAGTTTTATGAACGCCGTTGATTATGCCTTTGAGGAGATCGAGTTGGGTACAAGAGCATTTTGCGAAAAGCGAAAGCTGCCTTTTGACGAGAAAAAGGCAATAGAACCAAATCCCGAACACTTTGCTCTGCTGCAATACAAAAAATATAAGATGTCCGCCGCAAAAACGGCAAAATCCATTCTTATAAGCTGCGGAGTGCGTCTTTCAGCTTTTGACATAAAGGAAGTAAGGGATATGACCATGTATGACGAAATGGAGTTGAGTACGTTGGGGGACGAAAAAACTATCCTATTTATCGTCATAGATGACAAAGTAAGCACTTTTAACTTCCTTGCTAACTTTATGTACAGCCAATTATTCAAAGAACTGTGTGATAAAGCAGATAACCACTACGGCGGCAGGTTGCCCGTACATGTGCGCTGTATGCTTGATGAGTTTGCAAATATCGGACAGATACCGAACTTCGAGAAGATCATCTCTATTATACGCTCAAGGGAAATTTCTGTCAATGTTATTGTGCAAAATATGGCGCAAATTGAGGCTTTATATGACAAACAAGCAGGTACATTGGCCGGAAACTGCGATACAACTCTTTTCTTGGGAAGTGGTGAAAATCAGACCATGAAAACCATATCGGAACGTGTCGGAAAAGCTACTATCGACCATAGAAGCAGCAGTACAACAAAGGGACAGCAAGGCTCTTTTTCGCTTCAAAATCAGATTTTGGGGCGCGAGCTTATAACTCCCGATGAGGTCGGAAGGCTCGATAACAATGAGTGCTTACTGTTTATAAGGGGTCTGAGACCCTTTAAATCAAAAAAATATGATTTGACCAAACATCCACATTACCGAAAAACGGGGGATTACAACAAAGATAACCTGTTTGACATTGTAAAATACAATGCCGAACATAAAAACGAAAGGTCGGCTGCGGAGGATATAGATATAGAAAAATATATGCTTGATGACAATGACCTTGAAATATTGGAAAACAATTTACAACAAGTGGGATAACTGTCGGAAAAGGGGGATTTTTCGGCAGTTTCTACATATAAAAACAAAGATATTATTAAAAAATTCAGGAGGACAAAATTTATGAGAGAAAACATGTTAAGCGTAAGAAAGAACAAGGAAGCAGCAAGAAAGACAGCAGCAGAAAAGGCAATAAGAATCGTGGCAAGTACAGCGGTGCTTATGTGTACGGCATTTGCGGTAAATGTATTTGCAGCAGGTGGCGGCGATGCCATTACAACGGCAAAGAACCTGTTAAGCAAGGCGGCAACCGCCGGAGGTGGATTATGGGCGGTCTGGGGACTTGTTACACTCGGTATGAGTATCAAAGATTCCAACGGCCCAGGTATCGGTAATGCAATATGGCAAATATTGGGAGGCGCTATTATAATTGCCGCCGGTGCGGCAATAGGTGCTCTTGACTTAACAATGGCTTAATAAGCTAAGTGAGGTACATTTCACACCTTAAAACAGGTGTAAGATTTGGCAGATAATTGAACCGGCAATAATAATTCAGGTTTCCATTATCTGCCAACAAATTTATGGCGGTTGGCAAAATGTTGACCGCCTGTTATGAAAGGAGAACGCAAATGAGTTTTATAGAAGTTATGATCTCGGACTTATGCAATCTCTCCCTTGAAAACGGCTTTTCGACAAGCCTGACACAAACGCTGGCACAGTACAACAGCGGCACAAACACCACTATTGTGGGCTTGATGAAAGGAACTGTATTTGCAGTGGGCGCATCATTGCTTACGTTATTTATGCTGCTTGAGCTTGTAGCCATGATAAACAGAGCAAACGGCAGTGAAACAGGCTTGAACAGTATCAAGTTACCCGCACACATACTTATAAAGTTTGGTGTGTTTGCCATTGTATTTTGTCATATACCCGCACTGCTAAACGGTATAGAAGCAACGGCGGCATCAATAGGCAGCGGCATTATAGCCGATTACAACTTTGGTGTAGGCATAGATGAAACACAGATAGCATCTTTAGCTTCTGCAATAGACAGCCTCGGCTTTTTCAACAAGATATTTACCTATATCGTGATTTTTGTCTGCTGGCTGTTTGTTCACTTTGTAGAGGGCATTTTGAGTATAACTGTGGTATTCAGAGCCTTTGAATTATGGCTTATGCTGCTTTTGTCACCAATACCGCTTGCAACATTGGCTTCACAGGATTTTAGGCAGACAGCTATAAATTTCCTTAAAAGTTTTACGGCGGTTTGTTTGCAGGGTACGGCTATTGTTGCTTGTTTTCTCATATATCAGGCACTTATGGGAAGTTTTGTAACTACTTATGACAGCAGCATGGATACAAGCACATTCGTAAACTCGTTTTTACTGCAAAATATCATATATACAGCAGTTTTGGCAGTGTCGGTGTTCAGCAGCGGGAGGATAGTTAAGCAGATCATGGGTGCTATGTAATATCATCTAATTCAAAAAGAAAAATATATCAATGTGCCGCAGGCAAAAATTTTAGCGTTTGTAGCCGTATGAGGACTTTGGTCCGAATAGGCGTAGCGTTAAGAAATTTTTAATGATATATTTTTCTTTACCTCTGAATGATATTACACGCATACACAAAAAAGTGAGGTGAGAGAAAATGTCGATAGAAGTACGAGTGCCCGAAGAGATAAAGGACTACAAAGAAAGCATTATAGCGGGATTGTCGATACGACAGCTTGCTTGCGGGGCAGTTGCTTTTAGCTGCGGAGTGCCTACGTTTCTTATTTTAAGAAATATAAATATGGATCTTGCCACTTACGCAACAATGGCTGCGGTAGTACCTGCGTTTTGTATCGGGTTTATCAAGAAAGGCGGATATACCTTTGAAAAATATTTGAAAATCAAGTTAAAAGCTGTTTTGGGAGTAAACAAAAGGAAGTATCAAACAATAGGCACTTCCCCTCCCATCGAGGTTGAGGAATACAGAGCCTATTATCAGGAGCTAGCCGCAGAGCAAACTAAACAGGAGGAACAGCAGAAAGGGGGACATAAGATTGTTCGTACCAAAGGAGAACGAAATACAAAGAAAGTACAAAGAAAAAAACAGAGAGAGTATGAGATTGCTGAAATCTCAAAAAAAGGCTATAAAAGAGCGCGAAAAGCAGCGTATAAGGCAATTAAGAAGTCAACAGGCGTTGATAGAAAAGAAAAATTTAAAAAAGAAGAAAAAAGCTAAGGCAGAAGCCGCGCCGAAAACCTGTCAGGATACTCTTCATTATAAGTATATGTTTGAAAACGGTATTTGTCAGGTGGGTGATAACTTCTTTTCCAAAACACTGAAATTCAGTGATATAAACTATCAAGTTGCACAGCGTGATGAACAGATAGATATATTCTCGCGTTACTGTGAGATATTAAACTATTTCAGCCCCGAAATAAATGTACAGATAACCGTACACAACAGGCGCATTGATATAGAAGATTTTAAGCAGAAAATGTTGTTCCCGATGCGTAATGACGGTAAAGACGATTTAAGGGTTGAGTACAACACGATGCTTGAAAACAAGGCTTTACAGGGACAAAATTCAATCGTGAGAGAAAAATATATCACTTTCGGCATTACGGCAGAAAGCTATGATGTAGCCTATCCCGCACTGCTTCGTATAGAAACGGACTTGACGGGACAGTTTAAGGGGCTTGGGTGTGATGTAATGGCAGTTTCGGGCGCAGAAAGGCTTGAATATATCAACAGTATTCTAAATCCTAATGAGCCTATGAAGTTTGACTATAAGGAAATGGTAGGCACAGGTCTTACAACAAAAGACTTTATTGCGCCTTACTATTTCGATTTTAAGCCGAACAGCAAGCAGACCTATTTTGAATTCGGGGACTATTTCGGTCAAGTTTTGATGATAAGAAAGTTTCCTACGGACTTATCTGATAAGCTGCTTAATGCCCTTGCTGAGATACCTTGTAATTCTACCATAAATATACACACCAATTCTATGGATAATTCATCTGCAATAGAAATGGTTAAAACAAAGCTGGCATTTATGGAGCAGGATAAGGCTACAAGGCAGCAAAAATTATTGCAGCAGGGAACAGACCCCGAAATGATACCGCAACATTTAAAACGACACCTTACGGAAACAAATATGCTTATTTCCGATATGCAGGAAAGAAATCAGCGATTATTTCAGGGTGCAATTATAGTCTTTACTTCGGCAAAAACACTTACCGAACTTGAAGAAAATGTTGAAAAGCTGAAAGGCAAGGCGCGAAGTTTCGGCTGCGAATTATCTCCTATCGCTTGTGAGCAGGAAGCAGGTTTAAACGCAACACTTCCGCTTGCAAAGAACGATATAGGCATAAGGCGCACACTCACAACGGCGGCACAGGCTATTTTTATTCCTTTCACAACACAGGAACTTGCCGATGATGGCGGTATGTACTACGGCTTAAACGCTTTATCAAGAAATTTGATTTTCTTCAATAGAAAAGCGTTAAAAAATCCTGCGGGTTTTGTGTTGGGTTCACCCGGTTCGGGTAAATCTTTCGCAACAAAAAGGTGCTTGGTAGATGTAATGCTAAACTCGGAAGATGATGAAATTCTCGTTATCGACCCCGAAGCAGAGTATTTGACGCTCTTTGAAAACTTTGGCGGTGAGATAGTCAAAATTTCAAACGACACCGATACCTACTTTAATCCGCTTGACATCAGTGCGGAGTATTCGGGCGGCGATGATGACGAGGAAAACAGCAAAAATCCTCTGTCATTCAAAACCGAGTTTTTATTCAGCTTTTTAGATGTTATCGTTACCAAAGAAAGCGGTATAGGTCTTTCGGGTGCAGAACGTACCCTTGTTGACAGGGTGCTTACTTCTTTATATAAGGCTTATTTTAAGAAGAAAAACGCGCCTATGCCGACACTTACCGATTTTTACAAGGAACTTGAACAAGTGAAAATTCCTGAATTGCAGCAGGAGAAAGAAAATCTGTTAAAGGTTCTCGGCTTATATACTTCGGGCAGTTTTAACCTTTTCGCACATCAAACCAATGTAAATGTAAACAACAGATTTGTTGTTTATGACATCAGGGATTTGGGCGAACAGCTTAAAACGCTTGGTATGCTTGTCATTTTGGATCAGATTTGGAACAGAGTTGTTTCTAACAGACTGATAGGCAGAACAACGTGGATAGTCATAGACGAAGCCCATTTATTGTTCGCAAATCAGTTTTCGGCGCAGTTTTTGGTAAGCCTATGGAAGCGCGCGAGAAAATACGGTGCGATCTGTTCGGGTATAAGTCAGAACATAGGCGATTTATTGGACAGCCCGCTTGCAGGAAAGATTCTCGCCAACAGCGAGTATATCTTAATGCTTAATCAATCCCCGCAGGACAGAGTAAGGCTTTCGGAACTGCTGAATATATCGCCTACGCAGATGTCATTCGTTACAAATGCCACAGCAGGTCAGGGGCTTTTGCTTGCGGGCAATGCCATTGTACCGTTTGTTGATAGTTTCCCGAAAGATACAAAGCTGTACAGCCTTATGACAACAAAATTGTCGGAGGTAATGGAATATGAGCAGCATAATAAAGAATAACGATAACTCAAAAGCGGTAAATAAGCGGCGCGAGGATATAAACAGCGAACAGGTGGAAAACAGCCAAAGCAAGGCAGTCAAGGGCAAGAAAGATATTATCAAACAAGCCGAAGAAAAGGCTACCTACCGAGATTATTCGGGCAAGATACACTATGGAAGTTTTAGTGATAATAAATCTGTACAATCTTCCGAACCTGCAAAAAGCAGACAGTTTGAAAAGGTCAAAAAGGCTAAACAAGCCGAAAAGCGAAAGGAGCTTATCAGACCCGAAACAACAGCGGATATTGTTATGCCTGAAAATTCCGCCGATATTGTTAAGCCCGCGGACAGCGTGGATATTGTAAAACCTCAATACTCCGCACCTGCGTATATTCCCGATAAACCTGTTGATATTGACAGCCCTGCATACAAAAAGGCATTAAAAAAACAGCTTAAACAGTATGCTGCGCGAAAAAACAGCGATAACAAGCCAAAATCACAGCTTGATGTTTCCGATATGCCGCAGGGTATTATAAAAACGGAAACGCAAGCACCTGTTATAGAACATAGAGCGGGCATTGATGATGTTATATCAACCTCACAGGACTATGCACTATCGGCAACGGCAAGGGATATGGTTGACGGAACTGTTACATATACAGACGGTACACAGCGTTCAAAGTTGTCTAAAATGGCGCATCAGCGGCAGTTGGAAGCAATGAAAAATCTGTACAAAGATGACAGCAAGCCAGACACCGATAATGCCGCCTTTGAATACCGTGAAGATGAACAGCAACATTCCGAAATGCTTGTTAAAAACTCTATACCTATTATAGAGCATAAAGAAGCGGTTGTCAAATCTTCTGCTCTACCAATAAAAAAGCAGGTTAAAGCAGAAAAGAACAAAACACAGCGTACAACAGTTGCTGCACTGGGCGCGGGCGTGATCAAAAGCAGTGTTCATTCCACACTTAAAAACAGCGATGATGAAACTTTACAGATAGCAGAGGGAACGGTAGCAGCTGCGGAAACAGCAAAGGGGATTTTAAAGCCCGAAACCGTATCCGTCAAAAAGCGTAATCGAAAAATAAGCCGCGAAAAGGCTGCGGAAGCTGCGGCGGCACTTGGCATAAAGCACGAACTGAAACAGGATATGAAAAATATTATCCTTGAAAAAGGAGACCAATCGGGCGAACTGCTGAAAGTCGGCGGTAAATCCGTTATCAAGGCTATAAGGGAGGATATAGCCGAAAAAGGTAACGAGGATTTAGCCTTTAAAGCCGTTGATGATGTCATAAAGACAGGTGAAACGGCAGTTGCGGCAAAAGATGTTATCGTTGCAGGACGAAACGGTATAGGTGATATTGTAAACACAGGAAAATCTACTGTTAAGGCTATAAGAAATGCACCGCAAAATGTTAAGTCTGCGGTGCAAAAGGTTCAGGACACCAAAAGGCGTTATGATGCTTTTAAGCGGTTACAGACAAAGCAAAAAATGGCTCTTATAAAAAGCAAGGCTGCAAACAAGGCCAAGAAAGTCGCAGATGAAGCCATCAAGTCTGTTCGGTCTGCTGCAATTAAGGTCTTGGCACTTTTACTTGTCAATGTTGTGCTGATAGTTGCCATCTGCGGGCTTGTGGTCGGTGCGATAGGCTCTTTCATCTGGCAGACACCGTCCGCACTCGATACAACAGCGGACATTAAATACATTTCCGAAAAGGATTGTGCCATGCAGAGCAAGTGGATGGGTAAAGGCTACACAAATGTTGCGTTGGAAAATAAAAACGACAATTCAAGCGATAGGTCTTATTCATGCATTTATGCACTTGCAGTGGATGTGACGGATGAGCCTGTTGTAAACACGGGCGAAAACTCGAAAGGTGAAACCTTAATGCCTACATACAGCGGATTTAATAAAATCTTTTATTCTTCCGATGAAATGCTTGAAGAATATCGCTGGACAACAGACGATTACCGCGCGGCACTTGCTTATATCCAGACAAAAAAAGAAAACTTAGGATGGTTCTCAACATTTTTCGGTTTTGTAGGTGAATCACAGCTTAAAACTGCGGCGAGCGATCTGCACAAGGCAACATATAACTACGGTATTTTGCACAGGGACAAAGATGCAGATGGAAATATAACAGAGAGTTACGAAAGCCCGATATATTCTGTATCTTACGCAAAAGATGGGGCGCACGATTATTTTTATTTTGGCAAAAAATATTCGGTCAAATATCTGATAGATAACGATATTGTACGCTTTGACAGTGATGATGACAAAAACAAAAGCATGAAAGAAAGGTTTGAATACACCTATAAATACGGCAATTTCGCTGTAGCAAACATGACTTTCCCCTTGGAGTTGGAAGATGATGAAACGATAGAAAGCCGAATATCAAAACATTTCGGGAAACAGGTAGTATTGACCTACAAACCGCCTACACCAAATGAAAACAAAACAGTATATGGGACGGTGAGTAAAAGTACCAAATGGCATTTGGCAACAGACTTGTCGGCTGATGATGGTGATATAATCTATGCTCCGATTTCGGGACTATGTAAAGCTACTCAGCGTGACGGGCGCGGGTTTGAGTATGTCATATCAACAGCCTACAACGGCAGTAATTTTGATTTCACCAAAGACGGGTATCTGATAAAAATATCCTGTTCATCGGGTTCGTTTATTGCGGCGAATACACCGACAGTTGTGCATCAAGGGGATGCACTCGGCAAAGTGGCGCATAATATTGCGGTAAATACAATAGTACCCGATAAGGATAACGACACCGATAACGAGGATATTTTGGCAGACAAGCTGTTTCCCTGCTGCACAAGCACAGCCTACCACGAGATAGGCGGCGATGTATTTGATATTCCAGAAGCGGAACAAGACCATATACACATTGAGATGTACAAGCTGCCGTGTGATTTCAGCAGTGCGGCGGATATGGAAAAGAATATACTTGCGGCAGAGCTGTTTTTCGACTACTCGGATGAGGAAGAATGAAAGGAGATGTTATTAAAAAATGAATGAATCAAAAAAACAAAAGACTATCGGGCGGGTCTTGAACTTTGAAAAAAGGATAAATGCGACAAAAGACAGGCTTGATAGTCTTGAAGATCAGAAGAAAAAACTTGTTGCTTTCAGTGTTTATGATGAAATGGAGACCAATGGTTTAACATTATCGGATTTTTTTGATATGGTTGACAAGCGGGAAAAAGGCAGTAAAAACAAGCCTATTGAAAAAACGGACGAAAAAATAATAACAACATTTAACGGAGGAAAACAGGAATGAGAAAAATAATTATAACCTGCCTTATGGCTACAATGATATTTGTCGGTAATATTTATGCCGCCGATACACCACTGACCGATAAGATAGATAAAGCGGTCACAAACCATGATGAATACATAGATTTAAGCAATGAGCAGCTTACCTCGGAGGAACTTGTAAACATAATGACAGCGTATTTCGGTTTGTATCCGAGCGCGGGTCTTATAAGCTGCGGGTTCAAGGCTTATGACGATGATGAAAACGGGCTTTATGATGTTATTGTGCCAGAATACAGGTACTCGGAACAAATGAGCCGTATTATAAACAGACAGAATGACCGCGCGGAAAATAAGATAATATCACAGGCGGCAGGTCTTGTACCGGAAGAACAGGTTAAATTTGTATATGCCTACTTCTGTAAAAAGTTTGTATATGACAATGAACTGAATTACGATTTGAAGCACTTGTACACCGAAAACAGCGGCACTTGTGCATCTTTCTCTGTTGCATTCAAAAATATAATGGATAAACTTGATATACCATGCAAAATTATTATATCGGAAGATATGACACACGAATGGAATCAGGTGTTTATCAATAACGAATGGCGCGATATTGACATAACCGAAGGCATCAGACTTTACGGTACGGGATATGTGGGCGCATACTGGCGCGCATACCTTACAGGCGAAAATTAAATACAACACGTTACGGAGCCGAGTTTCTATAATTCGGCTCTTTTTTTATTGAAAGGAAACAAATATGGATAAAGAAAAAATCGCTATCGAAAGATTAAAAACTGCGGCGGAAATGTCGGAAAGCTGCTATAACAAGCCCCTTATGCTTACATATAGTGGCGGCAAGGATTCGGAAGTGATGACCGAACTTGCGTTAAGAAGCGGGATCAATTTTGAATTATCTCACCATCATACAACAGTTGATGCACCGCAGACAGTATATCATATCAGAAAGGTTTTTAAGGAACTTGAAGCAAAAGGGATAAAGTGTACTATAGACTATCCCGAAAAAACAATGTGGGAACTTATTGTACACAAATGTATTCCTCCGACCCGTAAAATCAGGTGGTGCTGTGCTGCCCTGAAAGAATCGAAGGGTAATCATCGTATGGTGGCAACAGGTGTTCGTTGGGATGAAAGTGTCAAGCGCAAGAAAACGCGCGGCATATATGAAGATATGCACAGCAACAAAGAAAAGAAAATCGTTTTAATGAATGATAACGATGATAGGCGCAAGTTGTTTGAGCGTTGTCAGATTCAGGCTAAAACGATAGTAAATCCCCTTATTGACTTTACAAATGATGAAATATGGGACTTTTATAATAATGAGTGTAAATACAGGAATCCATTATACGATATGGGTTTCAAGCGTGTTGGATGTATCGGCTGCCCGATGGCAAGCAAAACGCGTCTTATGGAATTTGAACTCTTTCCCCAATATAAAGAAATGTACATCCGCGCATTTGACAGAATGCTTGAACACCGCAAGGAAAAAGGTCTTGAAACAAGGCTTGAATGGAAAACGGGACAGGATGTGTTCGATTGGTGGGTAAACGGATAAAAGAAAGGTGGAAAATATATGACTCAACATAAGTTAGTAATTGCAGAAAAACCGTCTGTTGCGCAGACAATAGCAAAAGCTATCGGTGCAAGCAACAGAAATGACGGTTATATAGAGGGCAACGGTTATATCGTATCTTGGTGTGTGGGACATCTTGTATCGGCAGCGCCGCCCGAAAGCTACGATGAAAAATATAAGAAATGGGATAACCTGCCCATTGTTCCTACGGTATGGAAATACGAGGTCTTACCCGCAACCAAAAAGCAGTTTGGTATTCTTAAAAAGCTGATGAACAGCAGCAAGGTCGATACCGTAATATGCGCTACGGATGCAGGACGCGAGGGCGAATTGATATTCAGACATGTATATAACGAAGCGGGCTGTAAGAAGCCGATAGAACGCCTTTGGGTCTCATCACTTGAAGATGAAGCCATAAAAAAGGGCTTCGGCAATTTAAAATCGGGTATGGAATACAATAACCTTTATCAATCGGCTTTATGCAGGGAACGCGCCGATTGGCTCGTGGGAATCAACGCGACAAGGCATTTTACAGTGAAAAATGGAAACAACAGTGTCATCAGCATAGGTCGCGTACAGACTCCTACTCTTGCACTTATCGTTGAACGCGACAGCGAGATAAAGAATTTCAAGAAAGGCTATTATTATACAGTTGAGATAAACTGCGGGCTTTTCAAGGCTGTCAGCCGCAAGTTTGATGTCAAGGACTTGGCGGAAGCAGTAAAAAACAACTGTAAAACAGCTAAAGTCAAGGAAATACGCAAGGAAACGAAGGCAGTTGTTTCGCCTAAACTCTATGATCTTACATCATTACAGCGCGATGCGAACCGTATGTTCGGTTTTACTGCACAGCAGACACTTGATATTCTGCAAAAGCTGTATGAAACAAAACTTGTTACCTACCCGCGCACAGACAGCAGATATTTAACGGAAGATATGGGAAATACCGCGCTTTCTGTTATAAATGCCATAACTGCGGCAACGGATTTTGAAATATCGGGCGAACCGAATGTAAAGCGCATTATGAATAATGCGTGCGTAAGCGATCACCATGCCATTATACCTACCGTAAACATAAAAACAGCGGATTTATCGGCACTTGATGAAAATTCAAACAAACTCCTGCACCTTATAGGTGCAAGGCTATTGGCGGCAACAGCACCAAAGCACGAATATGAGGTAACAACGGTAACTTTATCTGCAACAGGCTGTGATTTTACCGCAACGGGCAAGGTCATAAAAAACGGAGGTTTTAAAGATGTTGAAATGCAGCTTTTAACAATTACCAAAAGCAAGCCCGCTGATAACGAGGAAAAAGAAACAGTATTGCCGCATATCTCGGAAGATATGGAATATCCCATAGTCCCTGCCGTTATCGAACACGAAACAACACCGCCAAAACATTATTCCGAAGATACGCTGCTTTCTGCTATGGAAAATGCGGGCAGCAGTGATTTTGTAGAAAACTGCTATGAACGTAAGGGGCTCGGCACACCTGCAACAAGAGCAAGTATCATTGAAACGCTGATAAAGCGCGGATATGTTGAACGTAAGGGAAAACAGCTTATTTCAACGGATAAGGGTGCAAAAGTTATTTTTTCCGTACCCGAAATCCTGCGCTCCGCAAAAATGACAGCGGAATGGGAAAATGAACTTTCGCAGATAGCAAAAGGCAAGGCGGACAGTAAGGCATTTATGCACCATATCGAAAACTTTGTAAGAACAATTTTGACGGTATAAATATGGAGCGTATTATGATAGACAGCAGAAAAATTTTATATAGCAAGGGGGCAAATGATGAATGTATTACTTTGGATTATGCAGTTGAGCCCATATTAAAATATATTCCGAAAAACTATGTTGTATGGTGTCCGTTTGATACATCGGAAAGCGAGTTTGTAAAGCAAATACAAGCTAACGGGAATAAGGTGATTCGCTCTCATATATCGGAAGGCAAAGATTTTTTTCGTTATAACCCCGATGAACATTGGGATTGCATTGTCAGTAATCCGCCGTTTACGGATAAGCGGAAAATATTTGAACGCGCATTATCTTTCGGAAAACCTTTTGCACTTATTATGAGCAATACATGGCTGAATGATTCCGCACCAAAACAGCTTTTTATGGAGAAAGATCTACAACTGCTTATGTTCGATAGGCGTATGAGATTCAAAAATAACGAGGTTATAAACAATAAAATAACTTTCAGCAGCAGTTATTTTTGTTATAACTTTCTCCCTAAACAAATAATAATGGAAACGCTAAATATAAAGTAAATATACTGAAAAGTATTGAAGGAGTGAAAAATGAACGACCAAAAGAAAATCGATGAAATGTATACCCGACAGGCGCAGCTTGAAGCTGCATATCAGGCTGAGATGCAGAGCATAATAGAAGCTGATATTACACCTGTTATCGAGGAAGATATAGAGTTTGACGAAGTTATAGATATGACAAAACAGCGTGAGCGCGAAACGGAAGAACTTGAAAACAGCCGTAAAAAAGCGCAAGAAATAAGCGATGAACTTATTGCGGCGCAGAAACATACCGACATTACGGAAATAAATAACGATATAGTGGATATGGTTGAAAAATCAGATCTGGCTGAAATGTTCCCTAATGAAGTTATGGACTACTCGAAAGGTACGGATACAATGCTTATGCTTTTTGACCTTGCAGACAGGGAGAAAAACGCTGAAGCGCAGAATATCTTGGGTGTTTGCTATTTTTCGGGTACAAATGTAATGATGGATTTACAGAAATCTATGGAATACTTTCACGATGCTGCCGAACAGGGACATTCGGGTGCAATGCGTAATCTTGCAATAGTTATGGAATCGGCACCGAACCCCGATAAAAATGAGATAATATCGCTATATGAAAAAGCAGCAGATAAAAATGATGCCTATGCAATAAATAATCTTGCTGTTATGTACCTGACAGGCGATGGCGTTAAGAAAGACCCCAAACGCGCGGCAAAACTTTTTGAAAGAGCCGCAAAACTTGGGGATGACTATGCTATGGTAAATTTGGCATACTGCTATTCTATCGGAAACGGTATCAAATACAGTGAGAAAGAAGCCTTTAAGCTGTACGAAAAAGCTGCGGAAAAAGGCAACATTGAAGGCTTGCGAAATGCTGCTGAGTGTTTGCTTGCGGGAAAGGGTACAAAACAAAATCTGGAAGCAGCATTAAGTTATTTCTCAAAAGCAGCACAGCTTGGCGATATAAAATCGCAGGAGCGTGTTGAAGAACTTTCGGGCAAGCTGTCGGGTATAAAACATGATGAAGTTGTCGCAGGTGCGCCCGAAAAGAAAAAATCGTTATCCGAGGTTTTACAGATGGGTAAGCAAGCGGCAGAAAACAGCAAAAATCCCGATGTACCCGAAAAGACCATGCCTAAAACGAAAGGAGATAGATAATAATGCCAAAAATTAAAAACGCCTTTCACAGTATATTCAAAAAAGACGATACAAAAACGGATAAGCCGACATTTCCCGTTATAGAACAAAAGGTATATGAGGCTCTTAAAGAAGCGCATCAGCCCGAAAAAGCTATTATCAACTACATACTTACACAGGCGGCAAACAATGATATTATTTTTGCCACAAAAAATTCATGCAGCTATATCAGTTTTGTAAACGAAGAAATATCCAACTTTCTAAAGGACTGGTTTGTTATCGCTACCGCACATAATAACAGGAAAATGAGCGAAACAATGTATAAAGACCTTTTAAATACGATGATAGAAAAGTATTCGTTTACGGAACAAGCCGATGAAGCGGAAGAAACTGCGGCAGAGGATAGTTAAGCCTTTTCTTTATCCCTCGCCAGTGTTTCTTTAACGGCGCGGAGCATAAAAGCATTGACACTTTCGCCCGTTGCTTTGGTATGCTCTACTATCTGCGCTTTTAAACCGCTTTCTTTGGTACAGCGCATCTCAATACGATCAAGATGTGTTTTAACAAATTTTGTTACTGCCCTGCTGTGGGCTTCGGGAGAATATGTATGTGATGCCATAATAGACCTTTCCTTTCATATAAGATAGGTACATTATAACATTTATCGGAACAGAAAACTATAAAAATTTTTATAAATTGTAAAAATTATCTTGACTATATAATCGACATTGTAGTATAATAAAACATGGAAAAGCAAAAATTCCGGTGGGGATTTTTGCAATGGAGGAAACGAATGGAAACTCAAAAAGAAAAAATCGCTCGTATAAGCAGCCTTTTAGAGAGCGAGACTTTGAAATTGACAAATTCAAAGGAATCATGGCTGAAATACTTGGAAATTGCCGCAAGATTATACAAGTACGATTTTAAGGACAGTATCATTATCGCGGCACACAAGCCGAATGCCAGTATGTGTGCAGACTTCAACCTGTGGAGCGATAAGCTGCACTATAAGATCAAGCAGGGAACAAAGGGTATACCGCTTTTAAGAGAAGTCAACGGCTATATGAAGCCCTACTATGTATATGATATTTCCGATACGGAAAGGCAGAAAAACTCAAAGATCGTAGGACTTTGGCGCATCAAGCCCGAACACAAACGCGCAGTGGAACAGCGTTTCAGCACCAACTTTGGCGCAGTAAATGATAACGCAAGCCTTGAAAGTCTTATAAATGAGCGTATTGATATGCTTCTTAATGATAATATCGGCGCATACATTGATGAGGTAGAATATAACGCAAAAGGTTCACTGGTTGAAGAACTTGACCGCCAAAATCTTGCGATAAGATTCAGGTCTATCGTGGAGGAAAGCGTTAAAATAATGGTTTGCGAGCGTGCAGGTATCAATCGTGATATTGATGAAGAAGCCCTCAGATACATAGGTGATTTCAATACCGTTGATGTAATTACACAGCTTGGAGCAGCAGTAAATGACACAGCAAGCACCGTACTCCGTGAGATAGAAAAGGAAGTACGCTACTGTGAAAAATATAAGAACAATGAAAGGACAGGTGTTACAAATGAGAGAGACAGTAAAGAACGGAATGAGGATGTTTTACAGTACACAGGAACAGAAATGGCTGCCGCAGTATCTGGAAGAGAACGATCTGATGTACAAGCTGGATTTAAAGACAATGACTTATCTGCCGTTGGTGGAAACAGACCCGCAGGAGCCTTACACACTGACGATGTGGGGACAGCGCAGGCTGACATACCTCAAGGAGAACAAAAAGGGAACATATCAGAGGCTGATGATAAAGGGTCTTTGGGAACATCTCGTAGCAACGGACAAGGAAGCGAACAGACTGGAAGATACGCTGATGCAGCAGATGTCGGAGCGCGAGGGGATAACGGAAGAACTGAAACAGCAGAATCAGATGAAATGGGTAGGACTTCGCAACAACCTGAAACAGAGAGTACGCGAGATAGTATTGGAACAGGTGATATACGCATAAACGGAACCGATACGGCAGAGGATAAATCCCCTGCCGTTTCGTCATTTATACAGACTATCGAAATGGAAAAGTATTCCGAGCCCGATGAAAACGGCAGAGTCAAGCGTATCGGTATGGCTACACTGGGCGAGGTTTATGAGCAGCTTGAAGCACACCTCAAAGCTAACAATATGCTGCCCGATGAATATTTCGATAGAGATATGGACTTTGACCCGAATATGGAAGTCCCCGAATATGCACAGTTTGTTTGTCATCCATATTGGGGTTCAAGCGAGGGCATTTATCTTGATATAACAATGGAAACTGCCAATGGTGTTATAAATTTTGCGACAGGCAAGACCCTTGAAGATAATTACGCTGCTTTTAAACGTATGGGTGACATAGCGACGGAATGTAATATAATGCTTAACAGCAACGGCAGACGAATTGAGCGTGACGGTATTTCTACTCCCGAATATATAAAAAATGTTATGGCTGAAAAAGCAAAACAGGCAGAACAAGCAGACAGCCTTACATTTACTTTTAGGAAAGACGGAGGTAAGCATTTTACCGAAAGCAAAATTTTAAGGGATTTCGTCACCGAAAACTTTACGGATAAGCCTGTTTCCTTTGCACTTGTAAATGCAGTTATCGGCTATCTTGACGAAAAGCAGCATATTGAGCGCGAAGATAAGAGCTTAAATGTAGGTTGGTATAATAAGACCGATATTTATCTTTCGGGTACAGTTGACGGGAAGGCTTTTGAATACGAGGATAGGTTTGATATTGGTGATGGTATAGGCGGAAACGGCAGAAATATCATTGAACATATCAAAGCCATTGCCGAATCGGTTATCTCAAAATATAATGTGGATGATCCGGATTATAAAGAAGCCCAGGACTATATCAATATTTTCCTACCATACTTTGAAAAATGTGCTGTAATGACAGCCGAGGAGCAAAAAATATTTGATGATTTTAAGGCTGCATATCCCATAAGAAGCGCGGATAAACACCTTGAAACGCAGGAAGAAACGCAAAATAATAAGGCTTTTGTTGAGACCTTAAAAAATGCCGATGATAATATAGCCGATTATACGGAATATAAGATTTATCAACTTAAAAACGACCCCGAATTACACGGGTTGCGTTTTGAAGCGTACAAAAATCTTGATGATACCTCCGACCCTGATATAAATAACTATGACCTTGTTTATGAAGGCAAGATAGTAAACCTGCCCGGCTTTAATGTTGAAGATAAGCTGAATATGATATATGAGCAGTTTAACCTTGACCATCCCGATGATTTTACCGGACATTCGCTTTCTATGAGTGATGTTATAACATTTAACGACGGCACAAAGGAAACAGCGCATTACGTTGACCGTTTTGGTTTTGCGGATGTTACTGAAATATTCATAGACCGAAATATTGAATTAAGTAATATAGTAGATCGCTTCTTTTCCGATAAAGGCTCTGTAGTTGAAAGCAACAGCGGCGAATGGAAAATTGCTAATGGCGGGTACGACCTTGTTGCGGAAATATACCATAATAATATACCTGTCTGCGGAATCATAAATGCTGTCGGCGGGTACGAAGTCGATGATTATCAAAACAATCCCGATGTGGTGCAAACGATTATAAATGTACTGAAAAGCAAAAATATTGAGGTTATAGAAAATAATACCATTGATAATACACTTTCTGTAAACGAGGAACTGCCGAAGCCCGCACAGGCACAGGAAGAAAATAAGAATATAATCGGCAATACACCTTACCGCTCTATTGTTGATAAGACATACAGAACGATGCCTAAAGAACGCGCAGAGCTTGTTGCCAAGCGTTTTGATAATGAACTTATAGATTACAGCGGCAAAATAAATGATAACGGTTCTGTAACACTTACATTCAGCAAAGCTGACCTTGACGAGTGTAACAAGATAATAAATGATGTTGCCGCCCAGCAGGTGGTTGAAGAACACCGCGCCAAAACAAGAGAATTATACAAGCCTATCGGAAATGTTGACCTTGATAACCTTGAAGCTATTATGTTTGATGTTGTTCAGGGCTATATTGATGATAATAACCTTGATGTAAAGATCAATGACTTAACACTATACGGTTCGCGCAGCAGGGGCATTGAGAACGAAAACTCGGATATTGATATAGTTATAGAGTATGACGGTACAATGCGCGAGGATGCACTTTTCAACATTTTCAACGGAGAAGATTATCATTTTGCGGGCATAAAAGTTGATTTTAACCCCATACATGAAGAAGAAAGCGGCACACTTGAAGAATATCTGCCCCGCGTGAATAAATATTTGGATGAGCAGATAAAAGAAGCGGCAAAAAACGAAAAGTCCGTTGAAAAATCGAATAAGAGCGATATTATCGGCAATACCGTTTTTAAGTATATTCCCAAAAAGCACTATGAGAAATTCGATAAGGATTTAGGCATTGCAATTTCGGAAGCCTTTAAGGAAAACGGCATAAAGCATAGCGGTAAGATCAACGGCGATACCGTAACGCTGACTATGAGCAAAAATGACCTTGATAAATGCAGCGAAATAATTGCACAGGTCAAAGCAACATTTGAAGCACCAACTGTTGAAGAACAAACTTTAGAACAGCCCTATATCATTTCGGAAACGGTAAAAGCCAATATGCCCGATCCCGATATGTCAATAGAGGACAGGAACAACTTCGGTTACACCTATGAAGCAATGCTGCCCCTCACGGAAGAAGCCGCTGTTGATATATGGGAAAACAAAAATCTTCCTGTATATCTTCTCTATGATGATAACACGGAAAGTATGGCGGAGTCAATAGAAGATATTGAAAATCATAACGGGATATTTGGCATTGAAGCACCGGATTGGGAAAGATATATTACATCGCCCGAATATAGGCAAATGCAGACAGCCGCGGAAGTTGCGGCACAGCCCGTTACCGATGAAGAACATATCAAGGGAATACCAAAAAGCATTGTCATAAAAGCACTTGTACATGGTTCGAACTTTGCCAATGGTAAATTCCGCTTGGAAGAACTGTATAAGTCAGAAAAAGATACAAAAACGCGCATTTCGGCTTTAAAGAAAGAATATGGTATAGGCGGTTACGGCGGGCCTGCCGAAAATATCGGAGATATTAAAGGCATGGATCACGATGGAAAGGGCTTGTCAATCCGGTGGATAGGTGAAAGCGGCGAACTTAAAGGTCTTTTGAAATGGAATGATGTTGATAAGGTTTTAAAAGAGCTTATTGCAAATGACATTTATATCACCGGTGCTGAGCGCAAAAGATATGAGCGCGAGATGTTTGTAAAGGCACAGATAGACCTTATGAGTGAAGGTGATGTTATAAGTGTGAACGGCGAAAACTTCACCTTTGTTAAAAAGGATGATGGGTATAGGATTGAGGTTGTACCCGAAAATCCCGAATCCGATTTTTGCTATAACACCACTTTAGATAAAAACACCTATTACATAGACAACTTCCGCCTTGAAAGAAACGATTTTCAGATAAATGCCGCGGGCAAAGAAGAAAAAACGATTTCCGAACCCGCCCCACAGACAAAAGCCGATGATAAAATATATCGTTTCTATCACGGACGCGAGGTTGGCGAACTCAAAATGATGTTTCAGCCTAACCCACACGATTTTACAACAGTATATTTCAATGCAGATACAGTAAGGCTTGCGGCGCGTATTGCAACCGAAAACGGGGAAACAGATAAAAACCTGTTCTTTAAAATGATAGAGAGTTACGGCAACCGTGACAGAGTAAGTGATGATACACTTTTCTATATGACAGCAAAAAACGAGTTTGACAATAACATAGCACTTATGGAAGGACTGTCCGAAGAAAATATGAGGACGGTCTTAAATTTTGCCCAAACGGGCAAGCTGGAACTTCCAAATGCTGTGCATGAAGCAAAAGAAGCTGTCGAGCCTATTATTGAAGAACAGGCAGAAATGCAAGTTATCGAACAACCTACTGTTGAAAAGAAAGAAAAATCTGTTGATAAACCTAAAAAGTTTCCCAATACCATTGCACACAGGAACTTTGTCAACCTCCAAAAACTCTATCCCGAAATATTCAGCGGTGAACATTCAGCCGAAAAATACAAAGGCATGGGTGGTATGGAAGATTTCTCAATAGAATTAAACGGCAGCGAACTTACCCTGATGCACACTTTTGTACAAAACGGCGATCTGATGTATGACCCGCGTATTGATTATAAGATAGACTTTGATAATCAAACCTTGCAGGCTATAAATTACGAAATGTCTTCTCTCGGTCTTTATCAGGAATATTCCGATAACAGCAAGGGACAACGAGATTGCAACAGCTTTACTGCCACTTGGATAAAAAATCTTGAAGACCAGAAAGATGACAGATATTTGGCTTGGGCAGTTGAGCAGTTTGAGTATAACGGCGAGGAATACGGTTTATCGGTATACTATGACGAAAACGGCAAGATAACCGAAATGCGCGGTGATGATGAAACTATTGAAGCATACAAAGCGGCAAAAGGTATTGTTGAACAGGAACCCACATTTCCCGAAGATGAAAAGATAATACATTTTTACAGGTACGGCGATTTTTATGAAGCCTTTGGCGCGGATGCCTTAACAGCGGCAGAGATATTAGAACTTAATATTGTAAAGCGTAAAGGCGAAGATATGGTCGGTATTCCTGCGTTTGCACTTGACAAGTACAAGGAAAGGCTTGCGGAAAAAGGCTATAATGCCGATGTTACAGAAACTACACGCGAGAGGCATCTTGCCGCTCCCGAATATAAGGTCGATTTCAGTGAGTGGAAAGTCTCAACAAATCCCGTGGGCGATGAAATGATGTACTGTGTATATCGTGATATAGATAAAAACCACACCGATTATGCAGGTAACAGGCAAAATGCCATGACCTTTGTTTATGATAAGGAACTTTGCAGCCATATAGCCGAAATACTGAATAATGAGGGTATAACGGATATTGAAACTGCAACAAAAAGGGCAGCCGAATTAGCCGATACCGTAAGCAAGGTTGGTGGTAAATCTTTCGGAGAGGTATTTAAGGCATTGGAAGCCCACCAAATAATTTTTATCAAAGATGAGCCAAAAACACCGTCTTATATTAAGGATGCGCGCGATTTTGATATAAAAAATCAGCGTATAGTATGGGGTGATGACGGATTTCAGCTTCGCGGCGATACGAACAAGGGCAATGATATGTACCTTAATAAGCTCGGAACTTCCGTTAAAAACGTGATGTTCTACATAAGTGCAAGTAAATTGGAAATAGACCGTATCGAACCCGAAAAAATCAAGGCACACGATTTGAAAATCGGTGATGTTGTAAAGCTGCCGCCTGTTACTATGATCTCAACAAGGGGCGGCGAAAAAACATTCCCATCGGAATACGGTGTTGTTGAAAATATTGACGATAGGATGATACACTTTCAAACCTATAAAGATGCCGAACTCACAAACACCGTAGGAAAACATGCAGTAACATTTGACAGCCTTGACAGGGACAGTTTTGAATACATCGGAATAAAAAACGAAAAATCGCTTACTCCGCTTGAAACCGCAAAACAACTTATATCCGAATATATAGAAGCTGAGTTTTCAACCGTGGAAGAAACTGCAACAGCGGATTTTCTCAACTTGGAATCTGTAAGTCTTGCTTATACCACAGCGGATAGCCCGCGAGAGGAAGAAATAGAGGTCGAGGCTGAAGCCGATATCGTAAACAGGAAGATAAATATATTTGTCGGTGATGTTCTTGCAAAGGAATTGACCTTTGATACCGCAGACGATTTTGAAGCCTATCTTGGAAATATGTCATTCAGCGACCTTACCTATGTTGATGATGAAATGTGGGACAAGTATTATACCGTCACCGAAAAGGAAGCGGCAGAAAGACAGGTGCAGGAGCAGCCCGCAAAAGCCGAAAACTTTGTTCTTACCGAAGAAAAAATGAATATCGGCGGGCAGAAGACACAATTTCGTGCCAATATTGAAGCTATAAAGCTACTAAAACAGCTTGAAGCCGATAATGCACAGGCTACTCCCGAACAGCAGGATATATTGGGCAAATATATGGGTTGGGGAGGTCTTTCGGATGCTTTTGACGAGAAAAAGGACAGTTGGGCGGCTGAATATGCGGAATTAAAGGAACTTTTAACTCCCGAAGAATATAAATCCGCAAGGGCAACGGTCAAAAATTCGCACTACACCTCGCCTACGATAATTCAAGCAATGTATAAAACGCTTGAAAGATTGGGCTTTAATGGAGGTACGGTTTTAGAGCCGTCTATGGGTGTCGGTAACTTTTTCGGCGCTATGCCCGAAAGTTTAAAGGAGAGCAAGTTATACGGTGTAGAAATTGACGAGCTGACAGGTCGTTTTGCAAAACAGCTTTATCCCAATGCAAACATACAGATAAAGGGATTCCAGAAAACAGCATTTAACAGCAATTCGTTTGATATTGCCGTGGGCAACGTGCCGTTTGGTAACTACCGCATTTATGACAGTGAATTGCAGACA
>JAFUAF010000014.1 GCA_017460805.1 Bacillota bacterium
CCCCTCTGCGCGAGGCAATGACCGAGCGAAGTCCGCAAACCCTTCCACCGCAAGCGGTCCCCCTACCCCTCCCGGGCGGAGCCCTCCGGGCGTGAGCCTAAAAGGGCAGGCAAGGACGACACCCCGTTTCTTCAATAGCCATGGCGGGAGTTTCGTGGTTCCCGATAGTCCGGTAACTGCGGTGCGCGTTTCTTGGCTCCCCTCGTTAGGGGAGCTGTCAGCCGCCATTTTATCAGCTTTTGACAAAAAACTACAACGGCTGACTGAGGGGTTTGCGGGCTTCGGATAGAAGCCCTCTGCTATAGCCATTATTTCCCCGTCAAATTCCAATAAGTAGTTACTTATAAGCAAGTGGCGCGCAAGCGCGTCGCAGGGGTCGCACGGGAATCGTATCGCGCTTCGCGCTCAGCTCCCAGTCCCGTGCTCCAGCGACGGTTTGCCTTTGGCAAACCGTCGCTAAATGATAATTTACCAGTCATTAACGTGAAAGTAAGGCGAATTTTTATGAGTGAAATTAAACGAAGAACTATTTATATCACGGCGCTTATTGTGGCGTTGGCTTATATAATTGTCGGTAACAGACTTAATTACCAACATATACACCTTGAGGGTGCGACAGGCGGCGGTGTGACCGTAAGCGGCAAAGTGACCGAGGTGAAAAATTCGCAGCTCTACAGTGCGGCGGAATATCTGCACGAGGGCGAAGAAACTGTTTTTGAAGCAAAGACCAAAAACGGCATAGTTACCGCAGGGCAGTATTCCGACGTGTACGACCAGGTGGATTATAAAACCGTAGAGGTCGGCGACAGAGTGGTGCTGACAAGCTACGACGACGGGGACACATGGACATTCGCAGGCTACGACCGCAGTTTTGTACTTGCGGCTGCCGTGCTTTTGTTTTTCGCCTGCCTTATAGTGTTTGGCGGCATAAAAGGCGTAAACACCATACTTGCGCTTCTGCTGACGGGCGGTTTTGTGTTCGGCGTATTCCTGCCCGCGGTACTTGCGGGTAAAAATATCTATTTCTGGACATTTATGACCTGTGTTATGTCAATAGCGACAACTATGGTCATCGTCCACGGCGTTTCCAAAAAGACGCTTGGCGCGATAATCGGCTGTATAAGCGGTTTGGGACTGTGTGCCGTGCTTATGGGTATAATGATAAATGCGGCAAGTCTCAGCGGAATGGTGGACGAGTGCTACTACTATTTGTCGATACTTGACATAGGCTTTACGATAGACCTGCGCGCGGTAGTGTTTGCGGGCGTGCTTATAGGCGCTCTGGGCGCTGTTATGGACGTTTCCATCTCCATTGCGACCTCCCTTTGGGAGATAAAGGAAAAGGGCGTTCCCATGGAGGTCTCGGACTATTTCCGCTCGTGTCTTAATATAGGACGCGATATTATGGGTACTATGACAAATACGCTTATTCTTGCGTATATAGGTACCTGCCTTGCGGAAGTGCTGCTGTTGTACGCCAATAACTATAATCTTCTGGAACTTGTGAACCGTGAGGTAGTGGTCGTTCAGATAATACAGTCCCTTATCGGCAGTACGGGTCTGTTGTTTACGATACCGTTTACGGGTCTCGTCTGTGGCCTGCTTTTCTATGATAAATATGCTTTTATGGACGAAGAAACAGATGAAGAATTTATGCCGTATGTGAAAAACGGGGAGAAAAAGGATGTTTAAAGATAAGGCATTTTTAAAAAGGCTAAGTATGCTCGCAATACCCATAATGTTCAACGAGATGCTCAACTCGTCGGTCAACCTGCTCGATACCTTTATGATAGGCAAGCTTGGCGAGGCGGCTGTTGCGGCTGTGGGTCTTGCAAATCAGATATTCTTTTTGTATATAGTCATAAATTTTGGCATAAACAGCGGCAGCGCCATTTTTATGGGGCAGTTCAACGGTGCAAAAGACTATAAGGGTATACATAAATGTCTGGGCACAACTTTTATACTGACGCTGATCACCGCAATAATTTTTGAGTCGGCGGCGATATTTGTGCCCGAAACAATAATGTCGTTGTATTCAAAAGACCCAAAGGTCATTGCGCTTGGCAGTGATTACCTGCGCATAGTGGCGTATTCCTACCTGCTTTCGGGAATGTCTATGATGATAAATGCAGGGCTTAAATGCACGGGTAATGTCGTCAGACCAACAATAACGACTTTTATATCGCTGTTTTGCAATTTTATATTCAATCTGATTTTTATTTTCGGTTTTAAAATGGGCGTGAGGGGCGCGGCGCTTGCTACGCTGACGGCACGTTTTATAGAACTCAGTGTTATAGTGCTGTGGATATGTATCAAAAAAAGCGTTATCCTTACAAGTCCCGCGGGATATTTCAAGTCTATTGACAAAGCGTTTTTAGCGGCGTTTGTGCCCGTTGTAACGCCTGTTATCCTTAACGAGCTGATGTGGGCGTTTGGTATGACGATATACAATGTGGCATATAAATACAGCGGTACGGAGGCACAGGCAGCGGTGCAGATAGCGGGTACCGTGCAGAATGAGTTTATGGTCGCGGGCATAGCGGTCGGCTCTGCAAGCGGCATTATGATAGCCAATGCGCTTGGCTCGGGCGATAAGGAGCGTGCGATAGACTATTCGCGCAAATCAATGGCGATGAGTACGCTTTTCAGCGGGGTGGCAGCCGTTCTTTTGGTGCTGCTTGCAAAGGCGATAGCGGGATTTTTTGATGTGAGTGACACGGCAAGGAATTATGCACTTATAATGATGTATATAGTTGCTGTGGGGATGTTTATAAAAACACTTAACTATGTGACTGTTGTCGGCATATTGAGAAACGGCGGCGATACGCGTTTTTGTCTGATAGCCGATGCGGCAACGGTATGGTTTGTGGGTGTGCCCGTGGCTTTTCTCGGCTCGGCGATACTGCATCTTCCAATATACATAACTTTTACCATGGTTTATTTGGAAGAAATAACAAAGCTGTTTCTTACTGTGCCGAGAGTACTTAAAAACAAATGGGTGAACGATCTGATAAAATAAAAGACCTGCCGAAACAGGTCTTTTTTTTGAATTATTGAGGTGTTCTGACTTTTCCGGATTCGCCTCTGGGGACATCGGTATCAAAATCGCCCCTGTCATAGTATACATATTTGACAGCGTTGCCATCGGCGTTAAGCTTTATCTCGATAGTGGAATAGGTGCCTTTCGGTTCCTGCATAAAGGGGGCATCGCCGGACCACAGAACAGACGGGTCACTGAGCACTTGATTTGGCGCAAATGTATTGCCTTCGCTTATCTGGGTGCTTACATAAACATTGGCAGCGGTAAAAAATTCGTTGCAGTCGTTTTGCGTAACGGCCATTTCCGCTTTTGTTATGTAGGACGCGACAGCGGGAATAAGCATTGATATCAGTACGATTATTACTGCAATTACAACAATAAGTTCAACCAATGTGAAACCGTCGTTGCTGCTTAAAACTTTACTTTTCATTTTGTTGATCTCCTTTATTTTTTAAATATATCAAAAAAATTACTGCTGTGATAAGTGAAATTACTGCGCCCGCTTTGTATGGAGGGCGGTAAATAATTTTTATACTATGGCTGCCTTTGGGTACGTTAAATCCCATAAAAGCCTTGCCTATAGGCGTTTTTTCTGTTTCCTTGCCGTCTATGTAGATCTTATAATTGTCACTGTAGGTTATCGAAGCGAAGATGAAACTGTCTTTTGTAAAGTTTGTATCTGCTGTGATAACGCCTTTGTGAAGTTTTATATTTTGGGGCGAGGCTGCCTGTATCATTTTTGCGGTATGCGCAAATGCGGGGGCATTGAACATATACAGCGTTGGTTTGGTGATAACGGCATTGTCTATAACCGAATAATACTCGATTTTTATTGTTTCGCCCGCCTTGAAGTATCCAAGATCATAGTAGATATGATTTGCCAGTGCATCATTAGATGTCGGAATTTTGTTTATTATATGTATCAGTGCATCTTTGCTGCCGTTTTCGGTCTGACATATCATGTCGGAGCAGTATTCGCCGTCATAAGGTGCCGTAAAGGTGTAGGTTATATGCCCTCCCTCATTTTCGTTTTGGGCAAAACTTCTGCCTTCGGGGAGATTTACAAGGCGTATTTTGTATGCGGCTCCGATGCTTTCCAATGTACAGTTTTCAAGCTTTGGTTCGCCTATGTCAAACTGGGTAAAATATGTATCATTGTTTGCAAAAACGGCGTTTAAAAATGCCTGCTGATTGAAAAAGGCTCCGCCGAGTACTGTATCGGTATCGGCAAATTCTATATCTTTTACACGCTCATCCGCCGGAAAAAGTATGGGGAATGCGGCTGTGTTCTCATAAAGTTCAAGAGTATCATCCTCATAAACCTTTTTGTAGATATCGTTGAGAAGCCTGCCCGAAACATCGGGATAGACCGTGTGGCCGTTTATATCCTCTGAGGCTTTTTCCTTTTGTGCGGCGATATATTTAACGCCGAAAACACTGTCGGTAAGAATCCCGGCCTTTTTGTGGAAGAGCGAGTTCTGCGATGGACGATAGCAGCCCAAAGCCTCGGCAAAATCGGCTGTATACTGATTTGCTACAGACGAAAAGAACGAGTATGAACTGTAGCCGCCGTAAAGCTGAGTCATGGTATCATTGTTCGTAATATCAAAACAACGATAAAAACCGCTGTCGGTCTTATCAAGCACTTCTTTTATATGCCTTGAATTTTCGACAAGCTTATAATGGTCTTTTCTTTGGCTCATAGATGCGTTTATGCTTGTTATGTATATGCCTGCGGCAGCGTTGATAAAAGACTCTGCAATGATCACTGCGGCAGTTACCGACATAAAGTGTTTGCTTTTGCTGCCGACGGAAAAAAGCAGTATGTAAAATATGACAGACAGAAGCGTCAGCACGGCATAAATAAGATAATAAAGCTGAGTGTGAAGCGGGAGAGCCATGCAAAGTCCCGCAAATACAAACAAAAAAGGAACTATTAGCGCTTTTTTGCTTATATTTTTGTAATGCATTATCATTCTTGACGAGAAAATAAGGCAAAACAGCACCATGCCATATATAAAGCGTGCGTGAAAATCCTGCGGTATTTTGCCGAGATGCATCAGAAGATACAGCGGTTTTACCGTAAGTGCCAAAAGCATAAATACAAAAATAAGTGCGGTTGAGGCGCGCTCTTTTTTTTGTGCGGCTTTTGGCGAAAGTATAAGCATGATCGTAAGGAAAAGCGGTATAATTCCGAAACGGATATTAAGCCCCGTTTCCATTACAGTTTTATCGGAGATAAAAAACAATCCATTAAACAATTCGTTCGGTTTAAAGTAGAAAAAAGGTGAAAAAGGCGAATTGTCAAAGGTGTCACGATAACCTTCCATGACCGCGGAAAGTTCGGGAAAAAGCAAAAAAGCAGTAAGACCGATGGAAACGAGAGCCGTTATACACAGCTTTAGGATACTCTTGGCCTGTGCTTTTAAATCGCTTCCGATAACGGAGTGGAAGTACAGTACATACAAAAAGCACATAATGCCCGAGATATAGGCAAAGTAATAGTAGCTGAGTACACATGGGGCGTAAGCCAAAACAAAAAGCCAAGGCCTTTTGTCAAGCTGTTCTGCCGCAAGAAAACACAGCGGGAGCAAAACTGCCGCATCCAACAGATTTATTTGCAGCACATAATACATAAAGTGCATACAAACGGCATAAAGCACCGCAAAAGCAATATTAATGCTGTCGCCGTTTTTTATTATACGGCTTTTGCTGAAGTAAACAAAGCTCGCAATGCCTGCAAAACCGATTTTAAGCAGATAAATAAAATAGTATACATCCTGATGAAACTTTGCATCAAACAACAAAAACAAAATGTTAAGTATACTGGAATATGCAATATATCCTATTGCAAGAAAATCGGTGCCAAAATCAAAATCGTATGTTACAGTAAGGCTTTCTCCGCTTTTTATGCACCTTGCAGCTGCCGCGGTCATTGGCATATATTGCAGGTCGATGTCGGATGAGGTGATGCTCTTGCCGTAAAACGGATATACACCTGCAAGGGCAAGCCCTACGGCTGCAAAAATCAGCGGCAGAAAAAAAGCGGCAAAATATTTATTGTATTTTTTTGTCATAATTATTATCTCTTCTTCTTTGCAGATAAAGTATAAAAAAGCTTAAGGTAAGAAAGACGGCGGATATCAGTGCACCTTCGCGGGCAAGCGGTGATATATAGCTTATTTGTATATTGTGCCGACCCTTTGGCAGTTCATAGCCCAAAAAGCCGTCCGCAAGACAAAGTGACGGTATTTTTTTTCCGTCAAGGCTGATCTCAAAACCTTTGTCATAAGCTAAGGAGCAGAAGATCAGACTGTCCTTGTCAAGGTCTGAGCTCGCGCGGATATTTCCGTGTTCAAGTCTTATATTTAAAAGACCGTTTTGGTTTGCTTTTTCGGAAAGTTCGGCGAAAACGGCATTGTCAAGGCAGTACAGCTGTGGAATACGGATCCTGCTTTCATAATTACAGTGGAAAACAAGAACTGCGGTATCGTCTTTGTGATACTGACCGAGATCCTTCAGCTCGCTGTCCATGCGAAGTATCGGGATATTTGTTTCATCCGATATCCAGCCGCAGATATTGGGTACAAGTGCATTTTCGGGGAAATCTCCGTCAAGCACCGTAAAATAATTTCCGTCCTGCGGTATTTTGACCGTAAATATTATTACCGCTTCGGAAGTATTATCCTTTGGTGCAGCTGTCAGAAACCCGTCGGCATCCTGTGTTAAAATACAGTTTTGCTGACGTATATCATCAAATTCGTATTTTTTGTATAAATTTTTATCTGTATTCAAAAGTGTATTCAAAAATAAGGTCTGATTTTCAAAATAATCCTTATCGGGGTCTGTGACAGGCTCGTTAGCTGCAAACATAATTGGAAATGCCAGCTTGTTTTGATAAAAACATGCTGTTTCGGTCTGCATATACGGCACATAATAAGGATTTGACATCCTTTTGAAGTTGAATACGGTTTTGTTTTCGGTAAGACTGTTTTTGTCGGTAACACCGAAATATTTTACACCGAAAATGCTGTCAAGCACAATATTCTGCGAAAGAGGGAGTACGATCTTGTTATCGGAAAGTGTCTGCACACCAAGCCTTCGCATTATTTCAAAAGTTTTTTGATCGGCAAGTGAAGAATAGTGTGCTATGGCTGCAAAACCGGCTGTCAGTGCAGTGTTGTAGCTGCCTTGAATATCGGTGTCGCAGCGATAAAAACTGTCATCGCTTTCGTATAGAGCCTTAAAGTCGTTTTTAAAACGGGTCGCGGCAATTACATGATTTTCATGCGGAGCATAGCCGTCACGGACGGCAGCCCTGTTTATGACGCAAAACGCGGAAATGGATATTTCGGCAGCAATTACGGCATAAAGCATTGTTCCGCGGGCATTTTTTATTATAAGCAGAGCAAAAAGTGCCATAAAAAAAGCCATAACCAAGTAAAAAACAAAATAATAAAAATTTATTTTTTTAAAAGCGCATAAAACAGCTGCGGCAAACAGTACTGCACCGCAGATACAGAATTTTTTGCGCGGGATATATTTCAAGTTGTTCAGACTTTGTGCCGCAAGAATAAGAATAAACATTACGGCGGTATATAAAAACCTGCCCTCAAAGCCTGTTGGGGCCCTGAAAATGTGCCATACGGCATAAAGCGGGGTAAATACAAGACTTAAAGCAAATATCATCAGCACAACAGCGGAGGATATTTTTTTTGACAGGGGAATATTCGTATTTAAAAAGTATGCTGCGGCAAGCCACAGCATGATCATACCGCAAAAAGCGTTCGGATAGCCGCTTGCGGTAAAACCGTCAATAACGGCGGTAAAGAAAAACAAAACATCGGCGGGGGTGTATTTGATCATGTTATTTTCAAGACCGGTGCCGACGATGCTTGTATAGCCGCTTGCTACCGCGTAAAACGACGGCAGGATAACATACATTGCAGTACCCGCAGCAAGCAGTGTAAAAATCGCACATTGACCGAATATCCTGAAACTGTCGTTCTTTTTTATATAGAAAAAGTAAATAAGCGCAAACAGCCCGGTCATATATGCAAGGTAATAATTTGTGATAAAACAGCAGGTTACAGTGAGGTAAAACATCAGCGGTCTTTTGGGCATGCGTTCTATGCCGAGCAGAACAAGCGGCAAAAGTGCAATATTGATAAGCCACATGGGGTTTTCCGCTGCCCGCAGTGTGCAGGCCGAAAGTGCGTAGCAAAGCGAAAGAGCAAATACCGCTTTGTTATCAAGTTCAAAAAGACGGGTGTTTTTGCAGTACATTGCAAAAAACATACCTGCAAGTGAAATTTTTATACATATTATAATATAATAGATTTCCTGGTAGTACTTGGGGTCAAAAAAATAAAACAAAAAATTAAACGGGTCGGATGCAATGTAAAGTATAACGGCGTACAGATTACTGCCAAGACCGCTTTGGTGTGTGACAAAGAAATTATCGCCGCTTTTCAGGGCAGTAAAAAATGCCGTTATAAAATCTATATACTGGCTTTGCAGATCGCCCGTAAGCACGCTGCCGCTGCCGAAAGGATAAACGCCGTTAAGTGCATAGACAAGCGCGGTCACAAAGAAAACTGCGGTAAATACATAAAAATAAATGCGTTTCATAATAAGGCCCCGGGTACAAAAAAAGGGTCAGTGTTTAACACCAACCCTCTTTTTATTTAATTAGTGTCACTAACACAAATCAGTTGAGCATCTAATTACTGTAAAGGATACTTAGCATCTGTACCTGCAGGTGCATTTGAAGAAGTCCATGTTACGTAGCTAACTGCAGGTGTAGTTGCAGAAGATACAGTAACGATGCTATAGCTGATTGAAGGGCTCTTTGTAAGAAGTTCAGCCTTGATAAGGTCATCAGTTCCGATAGTAACACTGCTTGACCAGCTGCCTGCTGTGTAAAGGTCAGTAGCGTATGTCTGAGCTGCTGAGAAGATAGTAGAAGCACCGTTCTGCTCTGTTGCCCAAGAAGCCTTCTTGATGTAACCTACAACGTTGGGTACTAACATAGCAATAAGGATAACCATGATAGCGATAACAACGATAAGTTCTACTAATGAGAAACCTTTCTGATCCTTTAACTTAGCCTGTAAATTCTTTAACATAATGTAATTCCTCCTTGTTTTTTTATTATGTTTTGTTTTGTTGTAATTACATTATACATAATTTGTTCATAAAATGCAAGCATTTTTTTAAGATTTTTTTAATTATATTGAAAATTATTAACAGATTGTTAATAAATAGTAATAGTGCACAATAGAAAAAGGATAATTTTAACATTCTATCATATAATTTCTACAAGTTCGAATGATGTGTAAAATCATAAAAATATCGCTGATTGTGCATAATGTTAGTTATGCTTAATTTTAGTTTAATTTTTGCTGTTGCATTATCAATAAAATAATATATAATTTCGCAAATATTAATATTTGCGTTCACAATTTATTAACTGTTTTTTTAATTTTTTATTAATGGTTTGGGGTAAATATACTTGTAAAAATAATAAAACTGCGGTATGATTGATTATATAAAAAGAATTTTACAGAAAACTACATTAACAGGATATATAAAAAGGAGCATAAATATGGGTAAAACAGTGCTTATAACGGGCGGAGCCGGCGGCATTGGAAGTGCGGCGGCACTTTTGTTTGCTAAAAACGGGTATGCGGTGGCGCTTAATTACAACACATCCGATCCAAGCAATATAATAGAAGAAATAAAAAAATACAGCCCCTTATCAAAGGCATACCGCGGCGATATGTCGGATTATGATATTGCAAAGGGTGTTTTTATGCAGATCACAGCGGATATGGGGGATATTGATGTGTTGGTAAACAATGCGGGTATTTCGTATATCGGCCTGTTTAATACCATGACACCGGATATATGGAGAAAGATACTTGCGGCAAACCTCGACACTGTTATAAACTGTTCGCATCTTGCGCTTGAGGGTATGCTCAAAAGGCACAGCGGTGTAATAATCAATATTTCAAGTATGTGGGGTGAAGCGGGGGCTTCGTGCGAGGTCATATATTCGGCATCGAAAGGTGCGGTGGACAGTTTTACACGCGCGCTGGCAAAGGAATGTGCCCCGAACGGCATCAGGGTAAATGCCGTCGCCCCGGGTGTGATAGATACAAAAATGAATGCACATCTTTCCGGAGAGGAACTTGCGCAGCTGACAGACGAGATACCGATGATGCGTATGGGTACGCCCGACGAGGCGGCCGCGGCGGTGTATTTTCTGGCAAGCGATGCGGCTTCTTATATAACGGGGGAAATTTTAAGGGTAAACGGCGGTATAATATGAAGAAACTAAAAGAATATCTGAAAAAACAAGAAGAAAAAATGCAGAATATTGAATATGTAAAAAAACTGTATAAACGCTCACAGTTGGAAGTCTTGGCGGTGTTTATGCTGTTTGCTGCGGTTTTTTACTTCAATTACAATTATATTACGTTTAAAATAAAGCTTGCAAGTGAGTTTTTATATACACAGTCGCTGGATAGACTTGCCAACGAGCATCTGGACAAGGATTTTTCGTGGCGGGATATGGATGCGCTGACTATTGCGGTTTACGGCGAAAAACTGCACGAAGACGACAAGTATTTTCAGCTGTTCAAGCGGGGAGAGTTTAAAGGACAGCTGAAAGAAATGGAGCACATTGGCAGCAGTACAAAAGTTGAAAAAACGGACAGCGGCAAAGGTCTGATAACTTTTACTCTGTTTTCTCCTCGGGCGCTGAAAAATGTAAAAAATGACATTGACACTCTTAAAAACTGTGATACGATCATAATAGATCTGCGTGATAATACGGGCGGCATGGTATCCACGGCGGAAAAATTCGCTTCGCTTTTTTTGAACAAGGGCGATACCATATACAGTTTTGCCGAAAAAAACAAATTCAAAACGATCAAAAATAAAAAAGACCCGCTGCTTACGCCCTCAAAGATCATTATTTTGCAAAATGAGTGGACGGCATCGGCTTCGGAGCTTTTTATTATGGCACTGAAAGAAAACCTTGACAATGTGACCGTTATCGGTACCAAGTCCTACGGCAAGGGGGTCGGACAGAACGAATACTTCCTTGCGGACGGCTATGGCTTTAAGTTTACCGCAATGAAGCTTGTGACTCCGCTGGGGTCGGATATAAACGGTAAAGGCATTACTCCCGATATAGAATACAACGGCGGTGATATACTGGCTTTTGCCGATAGATCGGAGTGACTTGATCCTGTGCAGAACAAAAACAGGTAATGTGCTCAATAATATAATTTTCAATTACTGCATAAAAAGGGGATGAAGCGTTGTGCTGCATCCCCTTGTCTTTTATTTGGTATAGAAAGGCGCGATATTTTCAACTGCCTTTGCTGCGACCTTGTCCTCATAGCTTATCAGACCTATGGAACGGCCTTGGTCAAGTGTTATATTGACTGCCGATGCAATACCGCGGAATGTTTCCTCCATGCTGCCCGTAAATTCGACAACACAAACCTTTGTCGGAGTATCATCATTTTCGCGTGTGGCCTGCATTATCCAGCAGCGGCTGATATTTTCGGCGGTCTTGAGAAATCCTTCAAGCGCGCGCTTGAATCCCTCGCTTACATTTTCGGCGGGCACAAGTGCATCGGGACCGTTTATGCTGAGCTTTTCCTGCTGTACCTGCATAGGTGCCATAGCTCTTGCTATCTGTATCATCGTCTCTCTTGTAACGGCAATATTTTCGCCCATAACATCAATTAAAAAACCGTCAAATTCGTGATTCATAATAACCGAACGCAGTTCGTTATAAGTATGCTTGATTATCTGGGTCGAGCCGGGCTTAAAGTATTTTACATACTCGTCGCGGCTTGTAAATGCCATTATAAGGTTTTTGTCCTGCTCTTTTTCGTTGATGGTGATGTAGCTTACCACGGAATTTGGCTGCACAACGCCTTCAACGGGCTCGGGTGTGATTGAAACGGGAACATATAATACGGCTTTGGTCAGCTCGTTCGCAAAATCAATGGGCTTTCCGCCTTTTTTTAATTCCTGTATGCTTTTTATCAGATTTTCGTTCTCTGCCATAATTTACCTCTCTTAATTAAGTCTGCTTTTTACAAAGTCTTTTATTTCCGTGCGGTCGATGACCGTCTTATGGATGACTTCGCGCTTGTCGATGTCCTTGATAGGTGCGGGAATAGCGGTCTTGCTTTCCTCGCTGAGTGTGTCAAGCGCCTTGAACGGGTCGATGCCGTCAAATTTGCTGTCGATAGCCCTTAAAACATCCTTTGCAAACTTGTAGGGGCTTGCCGTGGAAACAATAACGTTCGGGGTATCGTCCTTGGATGCTGCGATATATTTTTTGTATGCGCTGTAAGCAACGGCTGTGTGCGTGTCCATAACATAGCCTGTTTCTTTGTAAAGGCTGCTGATGGAGTCAAAAGTTTCGGCTATGGTCGCATACTCGCCCACAAAATCGGGGCTTGCCTTAAAGGTGTACTTGCCGTTTTCGGAAAGGCTTGACATAAGTTCCTTTGTCTTTTCCGCCGAGCCGCTTACATGGTAGAGCAGGCGTTCAAGGTTGCTGGAGATAAGGATATCCATTGAGGGGCTGACAGTTACGATAAAATCGCGGTTGATGTCATAATCGCCCGTTGTAAGGAAATCGTAAAGCACTTTGTTGTCGTTTGAAGCGCAGATAAGCTTATTTACGGGAAGACCCATCTGCTTAGCATAGTAACCCGCAAGGATATTGCCGAAATTTCCCGTAGGTACGGTAAAGTTTATCTTGTCGCCCATATTTATGCTGCCGTTGTTTACCATCTGAGCATAAGCGTAGAAATAATACACTATCTGGGGTGCAAGTCTGCCGATATTGATAGAGTTTGCCGAGGAGAATACAAAGCCGTTTTGCTTTAATTCCGCCTTTAATTCGTTATCGGTAAATATCTTTTTAACTGCGGTCTGAGCGTCGTCAAAGTTGCCTTTGATAGCCGCAACACAGGTATTTGCGCCTTTTTGCGTCACCATCTGGGCTTTCTGCACATCACTTACGCCGTCTTCGGGGTAGAATACGATTATTCTTGTGCCCTCAACGTCCGCAAAGCCTTCAAGAGCCGCTTTGCCTGTGTCGCCGCTGGTCGCGGTAAGGATAACTATTTCCTCTTTAACGCCGTTTTTCTTTGCCGCTGTCTTTAAAAGGTAGGGCAGGATAGAAAGTGCCATATCCTTGAAAGCAATGGTCTTGCCGTGGAAAAGTTCAAGGAAGTTTGCGCTGCCTGCTTTTGCAAGAGGTGCAATGAGCGGTGTGTCAAACTTCTCGTCATATGCCGAGTTTATGCAGTATTTAAGTTCTTCTTCCGTGTAGTCGGTAAGTATAAGGCGAAGTACGCGGTATGCAAGCTCACGGTAGCTGTAGTGTGTTATCTCACCTAAATCAAAGTCTATTGAAGGTATATTATCGGGCACGAAAAGACCGCCGTCGTCGGCTATGCCTTTTACTATCGCCTGACTTGCGGTAACATAGTTTTTGTCGCCGCGTGTGCTTTTAAACATTATATCCATTTTTATCATTCCTTTATTAATTATATTCTATTTTACTATACCATATATTGAGTTTAAAATCAACACAAAAAATGTCGGGTGATAAATTGGAATTTGTCGGGGAGTTTTTCTTGCGGGGCTCCGCCCCTGCACCCCGCCCACGGCTACGCGCCGCAATGACCGAGCTTTATAGAAAAGTGGGTCAAAACATATTGCGCAAATAAAGTTTTACGCAATTCAAGCTTAAACACCGCGGCTATAATTTTTTTCCGCAAATTATCATTTGCGACGGAGTTAAATTGTGTATTTAACCTGATATTATGGCTGCATTATAAAGGCGTCCCTTTAGGGAAGCTGGCGCGCGAAGCGCGACTGAAGGGTGGAAAAGCCCCGCAGGAAGCACCCTTTCGACGCCGCGAGCGGCGCCACTTTCCCTAAAGGGACAGCTTTTTATACTGCGCACACG
>JAFUAF010000015.1 GCA_017460805.1 Bacillota bacterium
ATAAGGTTTTGAGAAAAATACCCGAAGATGTATGTGTAAATCTCTTGGAAAAATATGAAGCCGAGAAAAAAGAACTTGTCAATCTTGTGGCGGAACTTGAAACAAGCCTTTCAAAATTTGTGCAGAACGAAAAAGATGTTGATGAGTTTATATCTCGTTTGAAAAAGTATTATGATGTGGAAACGCTGACAAGAGAAATGTGCCTTGAACTTATCGAATATGTAACGGTGGATGCTTATCAGGATATTAAGCCGAGAGAAATTCATATATACTATAAATTTATAACCGAGCCGTTAAAGGATAGCAGAACACTTTATGCGTAATAAAAAAGGCTTGGTTGTAAAATGAATTTCTTGACATTTTATACCAAGCCGCATTAAACCGCTGATTAAGCGAAAAAACAACAGTCACAAATGTGTGCCGATAAAGATTATTTACAGATGAAAGAATATTTGTTATATTTACATCGTGGCCGCAAAGGAAAGAAAACTTTCTGCCCTCATTGTCAAGTTCGCCTTTTATTTCCTTTAAAAGCGGGTTTGCCATATTAAGCGAAAGCAAAGGCGCAGATTGGAGCACATGGCCGTAGGTCTCCTTTATCTTTGCAAGTTCAGCCCATTGTTCGGGTGTGACTTCTTTGCCGAAAGCCGCCTTTTTGGCATCAGGCTCTTCATAATACTGCAATACAAGGGCATCACTGAGCTGACACGCGGTTTTGAGCGAACCTTTCATATTGGGTTCTTCGCCGTCTTCAAGTATTATCTCGGTATCGTCAAGCACAAGATCTTTAAGCTCACCGCTCTTGTATCCCTCCGAGTCCTTATAGTCCAGAATATCTGTAAGAAGATCGTAATTAAGCTTTGATACTTCGCTTTCTATGCCGTTTTCCCCGCTTCTTTCATTTATCTGTTTTAAAGCAGCCTCTTCATACGCGGGGCTTGAAAAATGAAGTTTGGGGTTAAACGTGTCATCCATTTTACCAAACTCGCCGCGCGTCTCGATATCCACATTGGCAGCGGGAAGCATACCGCTTGAAAAATACTGCGTAGTAGCTATTGTACGCTGTTTGGTGTTTGCATAAAATCTTGTTTCGCCGTCGGCGGGCACATAGTTTTCTGGGATAAATTCCTCGTCTTCAAGCCATTTTCTGAAATACTGACCCATTTCGGTCTCCAGAATACCGCCTTTAAGTGACAGTTCGCTTGACTTGCCCGTCCATTTGAACCATTCGTGCGGTGTGGCTATCTCGTTTACAGAGCCGTTGCTTGAAAGCGGCGCGCGGATGTTATGTCTGCTGAACACCACTACTTCCTTTAACTTGTAGTTCTCCGTGTTCGGTCGTTCTATATCAAAAACTTCAGCCTCCGCGGTCTCTTCCTCGGCGGGAGCAGCCGTGGTCTGTACCTGTTTCGGAGAACTTGTCTGCGGCTGAGGTGCTGCATTATTGCCGCAACCCGCAAGCATTACACATACCAAACCGAATGCTGCCGTTCTTGCAGCCAAATTTTTTGTTTTTGCTTTCATAGACCCACCTCTTTTTTAGTTTTTCTTTTCAAATACCTCTTTAACGCCGTCCATATCAAGTGTAAGCTTGCCGTCCTCTATCTTGAAGCCGTATGTTGTGCCGTCTTCGGTCTTTATCTCGCCGTCGGACCATGTAACGGGTATCTCGTCCTGCATACTGAGCAGACCCGTTTTGTCGTCATTTAACTTTACAGAATAGGTGTACTCGACTTTTTCGCCCTCTATCTCATCGGAGTAGGTTTTTTCGTAAGTTCCCGACTCCTGTGTCTTTTCTTCTGTGGGGGCGGCTTCACTTGTGATAGTGATAGTCTTTGTTTCGCCGTCCCAGTCTACCTTTGCGCCAAGTGCTTCGGAAACAAATCTTAAAGGCACCATTGTGCGGCTGTTCTTTATCTCTGCGGGTACAAGGAGCTTGTTTTCAGCGCCGTTTACAAGGGCTGTTTCCTCGCCGATAGTAAGCTTTATCTCAACACCGTCTTTTTCTGCGGTAACAAGTTTTTTGTCATTGTCCCAGTCAACATCTGCACCAAGGCCCTCGAAAATCGCACGCATAGGTACGCGTGTTGTGCCGTTTTCGATATATGGGTCTGCATCAAAACTCATCTTTTCGCCGTTAAGATATACAGCTATCTCATTGGGGTCTTTCTCCTCTGTTTTTGCCTCTTCTTTTACCTCTTCTTTTTCCTCTGCTTTTGCTTCGGCCTTTATGGCTGTCTTGTCCTCAACTTTGACCGTTATTTTACCGTCTTTTTCCGCAGCGGCATTTCTCTCGTCCTGCTTTTCCCAATCTATCTTATCATAAATATCAAAAATATTTGTTGTTACCGTAATATCCGTAAGCATTTCCTTTTCACTCTCAAGCTTGCCGATATTAAGACCCTCATAATAAGGATTGAAATGATATCTCATTTCGCCGTTTTCGTCCTTGTCGGGTTCAAACATTGCAAATGTGCCGTCAAGTCCCGAGTCCTTGAACTGCATAGCCTCTTCTTCCGAAAAATCCGCTGCACTGCCGCCGCCCGCAATATCAAGAACGGTTTCAAACTTCGAGCCGTCATAGTCAAAGCCCTTTATCTGAAAATCTGCGCCGTCGGCATAGCTGTTTACTTCGCCTGTGTACTGCATGAAAATGCGGTCGCTGCTGCCGAGTGTTTTGAAGAAAACACAGCCGCCGCCCTTTTCGCCGTTTAAGAAGTTGTCTATCTTATCGGACTCTGCCGCAAGGACAGCCTTGCCGTCCTTTTCTTCATACATCTGTACATAGAAAGTCTCGCCCTTTGCATAGACCGTAAGAAGCTCGTCTGCGCCGTCGGCATCAAAGTCGGCAATTTTGCCGCCTGCAACGCCCGCCTTAAATTCTATTTTATTGGGCTCTGCATGGGAATACTCACCCGTAACTGCCGTATAGCCGCCTGTTACTCCGTTAAGTTCTGCCTTGTCAAGCTCGGCATACTTTTTTGAAAGTACATCGGATGCAAATACTGCGCTTGTACAGCCGATAGTCATAGCCGCTGTCAAAAATACCATAATATTTTTCTTCATAATGATTTTTTCTCCTTATAGTTTTCTTCTTTTGAATATTTTTCTTTAAATTGTCAATGATATTCGTATTCCGCAGAAATAAATTTCTGCTACATACTCATAACCAACGGAATTGCAAGCAATTCCAAATTCAGTGGGAGCTTGGACTCCCACTGAATTTTAAGTAAGCACCCCCGCTTTAGAAGCGGGGGACTTCCTTAGTTTGTTAAAGTGCCGCCCGCACTTTGTACGGACGGCGTTAAAATTTTACATACCTATATTGTTGAGAAGAACAGCCATCTGTGCTCTTGTTATAGTTGATTTGGGGTCAACTTCCGTATCGGATACACCCGAAACGATACCCTCGTTAAGAAGCGCCGCAACAGCGTTTCTGTAAGCGTCATCTATCCGGTCTGCATCTTTGTATGCACCTAAAGCAGCTGTGTCTGTATCAAGTTCTCTGCCTTTGAGTTTAAGACCCATATATACCATGTACATAACTTCTTCTCTTGTTATGGCGTTCTGCGGTTTGAAATTATTGCCCGAAACACCTGCACAAATACCGTTATATCTTGCAACATTTACATACTTTGCATAATACTTGTCACTCGAAACATCGTCAAATCCGCCCGAATAGTCGTCATTTTCAATACCTATCATCTTTGTGAGGACGATAGTGAAATCTGCCTTTGAGCATTGGTCGTCGGGAGCAAATACGGTGTTGCTTCTTCCGTTGATATAGCCCTTGGAAGCCATGTTGTTGATAGCCGCAACAGCCCACTGTCTGTGAGAGATATCCTTAAAATCGGGGCCGCTCTTCGCAGGTGTCTGCGGTGCGGAAGTTTCCTTCACTTTCTGCTGTGTTGTTGCTTCCGTAGTCTTTTCGGTCGTCTTTGCCGTACCGCTTACCGTTACCATAAGCTGTACTATCTCGCTTGAACGGTCGTTTTCAAAAATAACGTAGGTAGTACCCTTTTTCTGTCCTACAAGCTCGTTATTCTTTGCCTTTGCAATGCCTGTTTCGTAATACGAAATATCATAGCGTGATAAATCATCATCAAGGTATCTGCCAAGGTCAAGCGAATCGTCAACTTTCAGGCTTACATCATAGTTACTGAAGTTTTTATTTACTTTTACATTAAACTGATAGTTCTTGCTGCCCGATGCCTTGACTGTAGCAGTACCCGTATCAATAGCCCTTAACTTACTGCCCGAAACTTTACAAACGCCGCTGTCGCTTGTTGTCCAATCGTAGCTTGATGCGCTCTTTGCAAGATAATCGCCGATATCCACACTGTCATCTCTGCCCATATAAATAGTATACTTTTCATTTACAGAGCTTGAAGATGATGATGAAGAGCTGCTGTTTTTTACCGTAATATAAAATCTGTAAGCTTCATTTGTTCTGCCGGACTCATATACATATATCTCGGCTGTACCTGCTTTTTTTGCGGTAACAACACCTTTTGTGCTTACTGTAGCCACACTTGAGTTGTATGAATACCAGTCATAACTATATGCAGAATTCGAAACATATCTTGAAAGGTCATAAGTTTCGCCTGTATATATAGTTACATCCTTTGAACTCGAAGACGAACTTCCCGATACTTTAAGATTGAACTGATAGTCCTGGTAGCCGTAAGGTGCATCTGCATAAATCGTGACCGAACCGCTGTTTTTGGCCTTTGCAACACCCGAACTGCTTACCGTTGCAATATTGCCGTCCGAAACCGACCATGTATACAAGGATGCTCTTTCATTAAGATAAAGGTCTGCAAGGTAAAGCGTTTCGCCTGCGTTTGCCTTTACATCGACATAAGTTACACCTGCGGACGATTTTGTATTGTCCTCGGCAACCGATACATAGAATGTACCCTCTTCATACTCGCCTTTTGCTGTTATCACGGCAAGGCCTGGGGATTTTGCGCTTACAGTACCGCGGCTTACGGTCGCAACATAAGTAGAATCGCTTGACCACGTATAAGCCGAAGGTGACTGTTCCATAAAGTCACTCAGATCGACCTGTTCGCCCTCTGTCATCTGTATCTGCTCGGAAAATTTATATACCGACTTCTGCTGGGGTGCATCATCAATACCTATCTTGAAAGACCATACCTCATATTCATGAGTGGCTGTAACAGTTGTATAACCGCTTTTTTTGGCCGTTATGGAGCCGTTTTTCACACTTACCATTGAAGAATCGTAATCCCAATCGTATGAAGATGCGGTGTAGATAAGATTGTCGTTAACATCCTGTGTTTCGCCGACCTGCATCTCAAGTGTTGCCGTATAAAAATCCTGTTCGATATACGGTTCTTCAACATCATCGTCATAACCGCCGTAATTAGCCCAAACAGGTACAGACACGCTCAACGCCGTTGATAACGCAAGTACCAAAGCAAGCGACTTCTTTGCAAACTTACTTTTCATAATTTTACCTCCTTAAAATTTGAATAACCCTGATAAAAAAATCTTAAGCAAAGTCTTTTTTAACTATAATATCCACCTGTTTGCCCTTTATTCCGACAATAACATCATCGGCAAGGTTTGCAATAATGGATTTTTCAAGTTCATCCCACGCATCAAGATTTGCCTTAGCGGCCTCCTTATACTGTTCCAGCGACCATATGGAATAATAATACATAGGATCGGGAACAAGACCCATTGAATAAAACTCGTTATAGTATACGGGCGGGGTGGTAACATATTCCTTGAGCATTATTTCAAATGCCGAGCGAATTTTACCCATAACGCCCTTTGCGGCCGCATTTTCTCCCGATGTAGATATGGATAAAAGCTTTTCTCTGTCCGCCGCAAACATATCGTCAAGTGTTGCGGATATATGCAGTTCAAAAGCTTTGCCCTTGCTTTCTATCCAGAACTGACCTTTTATGTATTCAAGCAGTTCGGGAAGCATGCCTATAAGTTCTTCCGCAAGAAGTCTTAAACGTATGCTCTGTTTTTTATCAAGACCATTGTAAACCGCCGCCTTTTCCGTCTCGGAAAGCATAGTTTCAAGTTCCTGCGTGTCATTTGTCAATTCAAATACATCTGTTTTCATCCATTTTCTCCTTATTCGATATTTAAAATATCTACAAAGCCTGTCACTTCAAAGATCTCCATAACAGATTCGTTGGCGCCCTTTACGACCATATTGCCCTGCTTGTTCATCACTTTCTGTGCGGAAAGAAGCACGCGAAGACCTGCGGATGAGATATATTCAAGGTCTTTGATGTCAAAAACAAGTTTCTTGATGTCATCCAGCGAGCTTTTAAGCTCGGCTTCAAGCTGAGGTGCGGTCGTAGTGTCAAGACGACCCTCGATAGTTACTGTCAATGTTTCGTTTTCCCTGGTTTTGTTGATAGTCATAGTTTGTCTCCTTTTTTTAAATTTTCTTAATCAGTGTAAGAATATTTTTACCGTTTTTATATTCGTAATTGACTTCATCCATAAGTTTTTTTGTCAAAAATATGCCAAGCCCGCCTATCTCGCGCTCTTCTGCGGAAGCAGATATGTCGGGGTCGGTTTTTTTAAGCGGGTCAAACATTTCTCCGCCGTCTTCAAAAACCATAGTCAGCAGCCCGTCTTTTATATCACAGTCCACCGATACGTTCCCCGTTTTATCTTTGTAGGCATAACTTGCAATATTGACAAATATCTCTTCGACTGCCAGATCTATCTGCATAAGCAGCTTCATCGGACAGCCGATGAGAACCTCGGCAATAAAGTCATTTACTTTTTCAAGATTCTCTGTTTTTGCTTCGATTTCAAGTCTTGGCATGATCAAACTCCTTTTTTATTTTATAAAAGTGTTATCGCCAGCATCGTCAGATCGTCAAACTGGTCTCCGTCGCCGACAAATTCATCCACAGAGAGTTTTATTTTGGTAAGAAGCTCTCTGGAATCCGTATCTTTGTTTTTATCGAGAACTTTCAGCAGACGCTCCGTACCGAACATATTGTCATGCGTGTCGGTAGCTTCGGGAACACCGTCGGTATAAAGAAACAGTGTGCCGCCCTTTTCAAGCTGCATATCGTATTCTTTATATCTTATGCCCTCCATGCCGCCGATAACAAAACCGTGTTTGTCCTTGAACAATTCAAACTCTCCGTTTGCTTTTCTTATTATCGGATATTCATGACCCGCATTCGCAGCCTTTATTTTGCCTGTGGATATCTCCATTACGCCAAACCATACCGTAACAAACATTTCTTCTTCATTGTTGCGGCAGATAACGGCATTCGTTTCTTCCAGCACCTTAGCGGGAGAAGCCCCCTGCATCGCAAAATCATTTATAAGTATCTTTGACATCATCATAAACAGCGCCGCAGGTACGCCTTTTCCCGATACATCCGCCATTACCATGCCAAGATGGTCGTCGTCGATAAGGAAGAAATCGTAAAAATCGCCTCCGACTTCCTTTGCGGGTGTCATGGTCGCATAAATATCAAGCTCGGGTCTTTCGGGGAACGGCGGATAGATATTCGGCAGCATGTCTGCCTGTATTCGCCTTGCCAGATCAAGCTCCGTGCTGATACGTTCCTTTTCTTTTGTTATCTCTGTTATATGCTCGATATATTGTTTTGTTTTTTGGGACAGGTCGTTAAAGGCTTCTGCCAGCACTTCTATCTCGTCACCCGTTTTGTACAGGTCTTTCATTTCAAAATACTCGCCCGTTTCGGCAGTATGGATTATATTTTTTGTCATACTTTCCACGGGTTCGAGTATCCTGCCCGCCACCTTTTGTGCCGCATAGAGCGCCGTTATAAAGACAAGCGCCAGAATAAGCATGGTAAATGCAAGTGACTGTGTCTTGCCCTGTTCGTATTGCCCCGATGCTTCAAGATTTATCTTGTCGTACTCATCAAGCAGCTGGTTGGCAGACATTTCCGTTACGGCCTTATCCACGACCGAAATAACAGCCCAGCCTACCGAGCTTATAGGCGTTCCCGTCATATAGCAGATCCTATCGCCCGCATTTACAACGCAAAGCCCCGTTTTTTCATTGAGAGCCGCAGTCACAAAATCCGCAAGCTCCTTATTTTCGGAACTGCGCAGATCTTCTGCCTCATCGGAAGTCTCAACTTCAAAAATACCATTGTTTTCGGGTGCAAAAATTATCTGCCCGTCATTGTTTACAACACAGATAAAACCGCCCTCAGCTGTTGATGCATTGACATATTCACTCATTGCTTCAAGAAAAATATCCGCGCCGACAACAGCGACAAGCTGTCCGTTTGAGTATACGGGTGCGGCACAGGTAACACCGATTTTTTTGGTATATGTATCTTCTTCAATACCCGAGAAATACAATTTTCCCGATGAAGCCGCATTTTTATACCAGCTTCTGTCTCTTACGGGAAACGGGATAATATTGCCGTTTTCGTCAAATTTATTAGCAGCGTGTTCGTCAACACATAAAAGCGTGCCGTCGGCAAGACCGATATAGCAGTTGCTCAGCTTGCCCGAATTTTTATACATCGCTTCAAGTGTTGCCGCCATATGTGAAGCGACCTTAAGATATTCGGAATTACGGTAGTCAACACCGCTCTCGCAAAGTACCTGTGACGATATACTGCCCTCATTTGCCTTATCGGGCGGATAAACGGGATAAGGCGCAAGAGCGTCCCTATTATCGAAAAGTTCCGCCGCAAGTGTCTGCATAGTCATTACATCACTTTTTACATCGGCAAACATATCATCGGCAATATACGCCTGCAAAGCGTTCACCTTTGTCAAAGAGCCGTCTACTACCTTATGCATGGTTTCTTCCGACACCTGTTTTATTGCCGCCTGCTGTCCGTTTCTTGCATCGCCGACTACCTTGGTCAGTTTAGCCGTCTGATAATAGGCAGCCCCTATAAAAACAGCGATTATCAGTATTATTGAGATCAATACGAGGTTAAATATTTTTTGCTGAAGTCCGCCTAATGTCAATCCATATATTTTTCTCACAAAAATTCCCTCGATCAGTTTTTGATGCCCGTCTTTGTGCCGAATGTCCACTGATGACCCGCATCACAGGCCTGACCTATCTTTGTGGTCACACCGTCGGATGCGACAAATGTCTTATAAACAAGCTTATTGCTGCCGCAAACGGGACAAGCTTTCTGTTCTGTGGGATAATTTTCAAGATCGTTGAATTTTACCTCGGCAGCACCTGTACCGCCCGATACGTTTTTCATTTCTTCTTCGTTTAATTTGTTACCGCTCATACGCATTAAAACCATCCTTTCGTTTTATTTGAATTTATTGTTACGCTTCGTATTCCAAATTCGGGCCAAAGGTCCACGAATACCCGCAGCCGTCTTTCAGACACTTCTGTCCAAGCCTGCAATGTGCATTGTCGCCAAGCACATAAAATTTGTAATCAAGGCTTGTTCCGCCGCACTGCGGACATTTTGTCCTCGGCGCCTCAAAATGTTCCATTTCATCTGCGGAAGTCTCGTGTGATACTTCAAGTGTACCGCCTGTGATACGCTTCATAATTGTATCGTCTATACGATTGTCAAGTTTAAGCTTCATTTTTATCATCCTTCCTGTTTTTTATAACAGCCGCCGCCTGCTTTCGCACACGTTCGGGATTATCGGCACCCGCCGCAAAAAATTCGTATATTTCCTCGTCGGTGTGTCCGCCGTATATAAGATCCGCACGGCAAAGAAAATGCAGGCCGGCCGTTGATGCGATTTCGTCAAGTTCCGTAATTTCAAAAAGTTTTTCGGCAAGTTCAAGTGCATGCTCTCTTTCGCGTTCAGCCAAACTTTCAAGTTCGCCCAGTTCGGTAATGCCAAGGACTTCAAGTTTCGGCAGGATGCTTTCCGGTATCTGCTCAATAACGGAAGCATTTTGAATTGCCGCAATGTCTTTCGTCAGCTTTTGCATTTTTTCGTTATACCTTAAATAAGCCGATAACGTGACCGAATCGAGCATTATCCCGGACACATTTCCCTTTTTTATGTCCTCGGTTATTTTCTTTGTATAGTCGTTAAGTTTATTGCGTATACGCACAAAACTTTCGTCTGCCAGTTCCAGCAGACCCGCTATACGCGAAAACTCGCGTCTGACCTCGCGTGGTATGGCGTACACGGACTTATAGCCAAGGTCATGTTCTATCTCCGCCCATGTATGCTGTAAAGACGAGCGCATCTGTATCTCAAACTTTATGCCGCAAAGTTCTTTCGGATAATCCTCGCTTTCGGGCAGCGAACAGATATAGTGCAATGACAGATAACCAAACGCCGTCGGGTTTATTACCTGTCTTTTATCGACCGAATTTTCGCGGTCTATAACAAAAAGTTCCTCCACCAAAGAAGCTATCTTGTCCACATCATCCGAAAAATAACATATTATGCGAAAGCCTATAAGATCTGTCAAATCGCTTATACAACTGTAATTATCGGGCTTGCGCTTTATTTTTTCAACAGCCGATGCCGCATCCTTTATTCTGTGTGTTATCTCAAGCGTAGGGATGCCTGCACTGCTTATCTCATCCAGAAGCTTTTTTTCGATTATCCTTTCAGCTTCCGCAAGTTCAGGCAGCAGCGCCGCATAAGCCTCCGTTTCTATAAAATCCACCGACATTTAAAATTCCTTTCGGTTTATTTTTTACCAACCTGTGCCGTAGTCGGTTATAACATAGCCGCCGTTATCCGAGGGGCGAAGCACGCCAAGTCTTGTAACTCCCTTTACCCAGCCCGATACCTCATCAAATTCGCCGTTGGGTATGAGCAGCATATTGACATCCGCCCCCTCCGAGGGTTTAAGGTCAAAGCTTGCTTCAAATGCCACTTCGTCGGCACCAAGGTTCATTTCCTTAACAGGCTCTGTTTCCTGCTCTGCCGATGCGGAATAAACCTTATCAACACGTATTACCGATTCGGCAACATCATCGCCGTAGTCTTCCGCAATCTTCTTTTGCAGCGCTTCTTCTATCAGACGTTCAGCCTCGGGGCCGTTATCCTTTAAAGGCACATCTTCCCCTGTAGGTTCGGCATCTTCTTTTGATTTAATGATAAAATCCATTGTGCCGCTCGCCGTTTCGCTTACATTTACAAATACCATATAATCGCCCGGTTCTATCTCGTGATATTCGGTAATACCCGTGCTGTCAAACTCATGATCTATGGTCGGCATTGTGCCGTCGTCCTCTGTGGGGACTGTATTTATATCGGAACCGCCGTGCTTTACAATGACCTGCACTTTACCCTCTGTGATCTTGGAATCTATCGCAAGATACTTTCCCTCGTCTATCGTGATGCCCGAGCCTGCGCCCGAGCCTGCATCCGTTTTGTCAAAAGTTGCTGTCAGGCCGCCTTCGGCAGAGGGGGCAAGAAGCGGAGTTTCCGTTTCATTTACTTCCGTCTGCTGTGCGGTGCTGCCATTTGATGTATTATTTTGTGTGCCGCCGCAGCCCGTCATGGAAAAACCAATAACAACCGCTGTTGTTAAAGCAAATAATCTTCTTTTCATTTCGGCTTCTCCTTTTTATTTCTTTGTTACTCCGTCGCCGTAGATAGTTGTCCAGTCATTTTTCATTGAAATAGGTGTCCAATTATTTTCTTCGCAAAGAGAATACATTTTGTTTGCCTTTTCCTCGTTGCCGTTTTCACGTTCAAGGTCGTCACAGCAAAGCATGAATGCAAGGCTGTTGTACTTGTTGCCGCTTATGGTGTACTCTGCCATACTTGAATCGCCTGTGCTGTTGCCGAATGAAAGTACGGGCTGAACACCTATCTCCTGCTCTATTACCGCAACCTTGTTCATTTTAAGGTTTTTAATTAAGAATTTACCGCCGAGGATAAGCTCATCATCGGGTTCGTATAAGTAGTCAAGACCGTCCTTGTCGCCCTGGTCTGTTGCGATCACGTTTTCATCCGAGCCGATCACCTGACTCATGGGGATATAATCAAGCGGTGAGTTATCAATGATGTTTCGCACGATAAATCTGTCCGTACCGCTTACGATATATACCGTAAAATCATTTGCATCAAGATAGTCCACTACCTCGACCATAGGCTTATACCAGCCGTCGCCGCGCTTCATGCCGTCATAGCTTGGCATAGGCTCTTCTCTGAATTTATGTACATAGTCGCTGAATTCCTGCTTTGTCATGCCCGCAAAAGAGGAAGCGATACACTGGCCGTGGTCTATCTCCAGACCCTTGAAAGATTCGCCCGTTTCGTTCTGCTTAACTATCTTTTCCGCTGTTTCGCGCTCGTGTTCGGAAGCCTTGTCCTTGTAGTCCTCGTCTTCAAGTACGCGGTGTACAAGAAGAGTATAGTCAAAATAGTTGGGGTCTGTCTCGCAGAATAAAGTTCCGTCAAAATCAAATACCGCTATTCTGTTCTCAACGGGGATAAAATCCGCGCTGTTTTCATCCACAGCCGCCTCAACAAACGAGATAAGCTTTTCTTTGGCTTCTGCACCCTCTGTCCAGAGCGAGAGAGCCGTTTGTCCGTCAACAACACCCGTTTCTGCCGCCGAATTTTCTTCAACGGTCTGCGTACTTGTTGCAGCAGGCGCACCCGCCGAGCCATTATCCGATATGGTTTTTGCGCTCATTGCGCCTACTGCTGTCATTACACAAAGTGAACCTACGGCAAGACCCTGCCATGCTTTTACATTTTCTTTCATAAGATCATCTCCATTTTTAACCCTTATTTCTGTTTTTTTAATATTGCAGAAAACCGATCATACTACATATATAGTGTAGCATAATCGGCTTTCTTCTTCAAGTATTTTTATAAAATTCCGCTGTTTTTTTGCCTTTTCGGGAATTTATTTACACAAATATTATTCAGCCTCGGTAAAACTGATTATTACGGCGTTCATATATTCGTCAAAAAGTCTTGTAAGTTCGGTATCGTCTTTCGCTTCTTTAGCCTCTTTGCCGTCTTTTCCATAGTAATATGTCACATTGCCGTCCTTATCAAACTTGCCGTAAGCTTCCTCTGCCTTCACAAATTCCGACTTGGACTCGTCAATATAGTACTTTGTAACATTTATCTTGCCTGCTACATATAAATATCCGTCTTTTGCGGAAAGGGGATAAGCCGTACCGCTGCTCTCCACATCGCCGTAGTTCACAAGGCTGCCGTTTTTGTCAAAGCCGTAAACAGTCGCCTTTATTGATGCGCGGTTTCCGTCAAGGTTGTCATAAGTATAATCCGTTGTCAAAAGCGCATCGTTCTCGGAGTCAATATCCGCAAAAGCATAGCTTTCGCCTTTTTTAAGCTTTGAGATAACAGCATCATAAGCCGCTGCATCCTTTTCAACTACAGAAGGCTTTTCTTCGCCTGCTTTTTTGCCCTCTTTTGTAAACTCTACCCACTCGCCGTCAATATTAAGGCTGAGTTTATCTCCGCTTATTTTATATTCGTAAGCAGTTTCGTAGTTATTTACAAGAATGTCGCCGCTGCGCCATGCGCCCTCCATCTCATCCTGGAAAGAAAGTTTTGCGTAATGTTCTTCATCAAGTGTAACGGTTTCCGTAATCTCTGCCTCTTTGCCGTCTATCTTGTCCGTATAAGTTCTTGTATATACGCCGGGAACATTTGCAAACTGTGTCTGGGTCTGTGCATTTTCAAGCGCCACGGAGTCCACAATGTTTGCAATGACATCGCTTAAAGTTGTGTCGTTTTCGTCACTTTCCGCACCGCCGTGTGATTCGATCTGTACAAGCAGTGTACCGCCGTTGTATTCGGTCGCAATAAAACCGCTGTAATCATCCGAGCCTGCCTCTGCTTCAATTTCTCTTGTAAAAGCCCAGCTGTCCGCAAAAAATCCCTCGCGGTCGGTCAGCTTTTTGCTGTCCGTGCCCGCTGTCTTTTCGTCAAGCACATCCTGAGGCATTTTACCCTTTATATAGCTTAAAGTGACCTTTGCATCGCCTGCGGTCTCATCCGTATAGACAAGATCCACGCTGTCGCCGTTTTCTTTGACATCCACAAGAGAACTGTCGTATTTGATCGACCAGCCGTCATCACTCTTGTAGGTCTTCTCCGATGTTTCCGAAACTTCCTCGGGCGTTTCCTCACTTGCGGTGTCGATGATAACGGTCTTTGTTTCGCCGTCCCAGTCCACCTTGCAGCCAAAGCTTTCGGAAATAGCCCTTAAAGGCACCATTGTTCTGTCGTTTACTATCTGTGCGGGAGAGTCAAGCTGTATCTCGCCATCGTTTGTGCTCATCTTCCTGTCGCCGATAGTAAGCTTAAGTGTGCTGTCTGCCTTTTCAACTGTAACCGTCTTTGTTTCGGCATCCCAATCCACCTTTGCGCCAAGTTCCTCGGAAATAACGCGTAAAGGCACGATAGTACGTCCCTCGGCTGTTATCTGAGGCTCAACATCACTTTCTACGGTGTTGTTATCAATAACTATGCTTATGTTTGCGGCAGATACACAAACCGATATAACTGCCGAAGCCATAACCGCACCTGCAACTGCAAAAATTTTTCTTTTCATGATTTTTTTCTCCTTATAAACATTAGGCTTGATAGCGTTAATTATTTAACGATATCATTATACAACATACTCTTTTGTTTTTCAATATATTTTTTATTGTATTTTTGCCAAATTATGGCGCAATATCAAACAGGCAATTTGTCATTATGCAGCAGCTCCAGCATAACGTCTGCCACCTTCGGGTCAAACTGCTTGCCTTTGTTGGTTTCTATCTCGCTTATTATCTGCTCTTTGGTAAGCCTTTTTCTGTAAACGCGGTTGGTGTTCATGGCATCATACGCATCCGCAACACATATCATCCTTGCAATAAACGGGATGTCCTCACCCGCTTTGCCCTCGGGATAACCCCTGCCGTCATAACGCTCGTGATGATATAAAGCACCCTCGCCCGCCCCTTTAAGGCTTTTGAAGTGGCTGAGTATCTCGCCGCCCCTTACGGTATGCGACTTAATTATCTTAAATTCCTCATCCGTCAGCTTGTCCGGCTTGCCGAGGATATTATCGGGCACGCCTATTTTTCCGCAGTCGTGCAAAAGTGCGATATAGTATATCCTGTCAAGTTCGTCGCCCGTATAGCCGAATTTTTCCGCTATCAGTCTGGTATATATGGCAACGCGCTTTGAATGACCGTTTGTATACGGGTCTTTCGCATCTATAAAGCCCGTAAATGTTTCTATTGACTCGTTTATGATCTCATTATCCCGCTCGTGACGTTCCTTGTATTTTCTTATCTGTGCCGATGTTATGGCAAATACGATAAGTGCCGTCAGCCATACAGCAAGACCCGCAACAGCAAGCCAAAACAGCGGTTCGGCAGTCAGCGCCCTGTTGAAAGTATAATCAAGTTCCAACTCGGCATTCTCTATGCTTTCTTCTATCGGAACATACAAAATAATACCTGGGGTCGTGGCTTCGTAAGGTTCGATAGGCACTTCCATGGCATTCATGGTCGAACTCGGGATATACACAAGATAATCGCCCGCGTTCATAGGTATAAGATTTTCTCCGTCCACATTGACGGTTCGCAGCTTATAGTCTTCGGGCACAAATTCGCGCAGGTCGGAAACAGTCTCCGTCACTTCGTTCTCTTTTACGTTTTGGTGTATCTCCAGCGCGCCATTCCATGCCGATGACAGAAAAACTTCGCCGTTAAATTTCAGTTTGAACGAAAAATCTTTCACTCTGTCCCTTGTGTTGTTTTTTACCGTAAAATCATATGTATAAGCCTGATAATTGTTTTCGGTCAGACCCTCATTGTTAAAATCGAACACCTTGCCCCAGGTACTGCTTCGCGCCTCTGCCAAAACGGATACGGGTCTGTCCGCATTAGCCGCAGAAAACAGCCCTTCTCCCGAAAATGTATCACGGTGTATCTCGCTGTTATATTTATTATTTATTAAAATGCTGAAGCCAAAACAGGCGATCACACAAAAAAGCGCCGTAATAAATATCAAAAATGCCTTTTTCCCTACATTATTTTTATCCATTTATATTCACCCCACATTTCGGCAATGCGAACTTTTTGTTTTTCTCGATATTTACTATTTTTCATTATATCACATAATTTTTACTTTGTAAAATGATTTTGTTTTTGAGTTTCCCCATTTTTTTGCATCGAAAAGTAAAATTGGAATTTGTCGGGGTGTTGACGGCGAGGGCAGCGGACTTCTGCCCCTCTGCGCGAGGCAATGACCGAGCGAAGTCCGCAAACCCTTCCACCACCGCAAGCGGCGGTCCCCCTACCCCTCTCGGGCGGAGCCCTCCGGGCGTGAGCCTCTAAGGGCAGGCAAG
>JAFUAF010000016.1 GCA_017460805.1 Bacillota bacterium
CTTGCCTGCCCTTAGAGGCTCACGCCCGGAGGGCTCCGCCCGAGAGGGGTAGGGGGACCGCCGCTTGCGGTGGTGGAAGGGTTTGCGGACTTCGCTCGGTCATTGCCTCGCGCAGAGGGGCAGAAGTCCGCTGCCCTCGCCATCAACACCCCGTCAAATTCCAATAAATAGTTACTTATAAACAAGTGGCGCGCAAGCGCGTTGCGGGAAGTCGCACGGGAATCGTATCGCGCTTCGCGCTCAACTCCCAGTCCCGTGCTCCAGCGACGATTTGCTTTAGCAAATCGTCGCTAAATTCCAATAAATAGTTACTTATAAACAAGTGGCGCGCAAGCGCGTTGCGGGAAGTCGCGCAGGAATCGCATCGCCGCTTTGCGGCTCAGCTCCCAGTCCTGCGCTCCAGCGACGATTTGCTTTTAGCAAATCGTCGCTAAATTCCAATTTAACAGCTCAAAAAGGTAAAAAATATGGAAAGACGAAAAAATTTCAAAAAAGACTACAACCGCGGCAAACGCGATCATGACGAAAGAGAAAATGTTTTTATAGAGGAAACCAACAACTTAGAGGGCAGAAACCCTGTTTTGGAGGCTTTGAACCATGACCGTCCCATTGACAAGATACTTGTCAAAAAAGGCGAGATAGAAGGCACATTAAAAGTAATTGTAGCCAAAGCCCGCGAAAAGGGCATTCCCGTTCAGGAGATAGACAAGCACAAAATGGACTCTATCTCCGTCAGCCACAACAACCAGGGCGTTATAGCCGTCTGTCCCGCATACGAGTACTGTGATGTGCAGGACATTCTGCAAAATGCAAAGGACAAAGGCGAAGCCCCTCTTATCGTCATTCTTGACGAGATAACCGATCCGCACAATTTAGGCGCTATAATCCGTACCGCCGAATGCTGCGGCGCTCACGGCGTTATCATCCCCAAAAGGCGCTCCGTAGGCTTGACAGCCATAGTCGGCAAAACCTCCGCAGGCGCAGTCGAATATATGCCTGTTGCAAGGGTAACAAACCTTGCCCAGACCATAGACGAGCTTAAAAAGCAGAATATCTGGGTAGCCTGTGCGGACATGGGCGGACAGGACTACTACTCTGCCCCGCTTGACGGCGCATTGGCTATCGTAACAGGCAGCGAGGGCAAGGGTGTCAGCCGTCTTATAAAGGACAAATGTGATTTTGTTGTCGGCATCCCCATGCTCGGTAAAATACAGTCGCTCAATGCATCCGTTTCGGCAAGTATAATCATGTACGAGGCACTTCGCCAAAGACGAGGTAACAAAAAATGAACAACAACTATCTTTTAGTTGACGGCTATAATATAATTTTTGCCTGGGACAAGCTAAAAAAGCTGGCAGACGAAAACCTTGACCACGCGCGCGAAAAGCTTATCAATATTTTAAGCAATTATCAGGGGGTAAAAAAATGCAATCTGATAATAGTTTTTGACGCATACAAGGTCAAAGGCAGCACAGGCAGCGTGATACAGCAGGGAAATGTCTATGTTGTATACACCAAAGAAGCCGAGACCGCCGATGCTTATATCGAGCGCACCACCGCCCTTTTAAGCAAAAACGAAAGTGTGCTTCCCTTTGCAAAGAAAGCCGGGGAGAATTCCCGCAGGAAAAACAATATAAGGGTCGCCACATCCGACGGTCTTGAACAGGTGATAATAATGAGTCAGGGCGCAGTGCGTGTTTCCGCAAGCGAGCTATATGAGGAGGTAAAGCTTGCCAAAAAGCACATACGCAGTCATATAGAAATGCAGCGCCCCGTAAAAAACAATATGCTTATCGACAATCTCGACCCCGAGGCTGCCGAGTGGCTTGAAAATTTAAGGAGAGAGAAGTAAACGAATTGGTTGATATTATTTACAAAAAATATTCCGATATGGACGACAGCCGTCTTGTAGCTCTCACTAAGGACGGCGACAGCACCGCACAGGAATTTTTAATAGAAAAGTACAAAAAAATGGTTCGCATAAAAGCCCGTGGCTATTACATAATGGGCGGCGACACCGAAGATATTATTCAGGAGGGCATGATAGGCCTTTATAAGGCGATACGTGATTTTGACGAGAGCCGACAGGTCAATTTTTACAGCTTTGCGTCGCTTTGCATCACACGTCAGATACATACGGCGATAAAATCCGCCAACAGACAAAAGCACATTCCGCTTAATTCCTCCGTCAGCCTTGACCGCGCTGTCTACGAGGAAAACGAGGACTTTACCTACCTTGAAACTTTCCACACCGGAGAGATAGACAACCCCGAAAGTTTGATAATCAGCAGCGAGAACAAGACAGAGCTTGAAAAACGCATCGGAGAATCGCTCAGCGCACTTGAAAAGCGTGTTTTATTCTTATATCTGCGCGGCAAAAGCTATGTAGAGATAGCGGGCATTATTGATAAAGACGAAAAGAGCATAGACAATGCTTTACAGCGAATAAAAAAGAAAGTAAACAAAATTCTTACCGCACAAGAGGGATAATTATGGCAAAAGAAAAAGATGTCAAGACCAACGCCATGCGCATACTTGACAGAAACAAGGTCAAATACCGTGTGAACACCTACGAATGTGAGGAATTTCACGATGGAGTAAGCATTGCCGAAATGCTTGGACAAGACCCCGATATGACATTCAAGACCCTTGTTACACAGGGAAAAAGCAAAGATTTTTATGTATTTGTTATCCCCGTCAACAGGGAGATAGACCTTAAAGCGGCGGCAGCAAGTGTCGGCGAAAAATCGGTCGAGATGATACACGTCAAGGATATAAACAAAATTACTGGCTATATCCGCGGCGGCTGTACCCCTATCGGTATGAAAAAACAGTTTGTGACTGTAGTTGACAACACCGCAAAAAATTTTGACGAGATAATAATAAGCGGCGGACGCATAGGCTCGCAGATATTTCTTGCACCCGATGATCTTGTAAAAGTAACAAAAGCTAAATATGCCGATATTTTGGCAAACTAAAAAACCGCGGTTTTTGCCGCGGTTTTTGTTATTATTATTGACCGATAAGGTAACGCTTGAAAGCATCCACATCGATACAGTTGGTAAGAGCAGTTTTCTGAGAGATCTTACCTTCTTTAACAAGTGTTGCAAGATGGAAGTCAAGTGTTTGCATACCTGCCGACTGGCTTGTCTGCATAGTAGAGTTGATCTGGTGAGTTTTATCCTCACGGATCATGTTTCTGATAGCATCGTTAACAACCAGAACTTCCAGTGCAGCCATACGGCCGTGGCCTTCTTTAAGAGGTACAAGACGCTGAGTAACAACGCCCTCAAGTACCATAGCCAGCTGAGTTCTAACCTGCTGTCTTGCATGCGGAGGGAACGAGTCGATAACACGGTTGATGGTAGAAGCAGCACCGATAGTATGCAGTGTTGAGAATACCAAGTGACCTGTCTCGGCTGCGGTAAGGGCAACGGAGATAGTCTCGTTATCACGCATTTCACCTACGAGGATAACATCGGGGTCCTCACGCAGAGAGCCACGAAGCGCGTTTTCAAATGAAAGTGTATCTGTACCGACTTCACGCTGGTTTACGATACAAAGCTGATGGTTATGTACGTACTCGATAGGATCCTCGATAGTGATTATATGCTCACGTCTGGTACGGTTTATCTGGTTAATGATAGCAGCCAGAGTTGTTGACTTACCTGAACCTGTAGGACCCGTAACCAGTACAAGACCCTTTTTAAGACCTGCAAAATGACGTGCAACGGGAGGAAGTCCCAATTCGTCGATCGTAAGTATCTTCGAAGGAAGAACTCGGAATACACCGCCGAAGCAGCCCTTCTGCTTGTAGATATTTGCTCTGTAACGTGTTCCCGTATCATCTTCATACGCGAAGTCCAGTTCACCCATATTTTCAAGGTAGGAGATCTGGAAGTCTGTCAGAATAGAAAACAGAATACTTTTTGTTTCGTCGGGTGTCATTACAGGATAGTTTTCTACATTTGTAAGTTCACCATGCAGACGTATTTTTGGCTGAGTACCTACAGTGATATGCAAGTCACTCGCGCCGGTATCTCTCGCTTTTGCCAGCAAGTCGATCATAGCTTCAATCATTGGTTTATACCCCCTAAATATCTTGTTTTATTACTATTTTTTTCAGAAACATCTTTGGTCGACAAAATTTTACTGCTCAAATTTTCTTTACGCTGCGCCTGTGTCGCTTCGCTCCTGCGGCTTGTACGCTAAAAAATTGTCCCTGCGGGCACGCAATAAAATTTTGTCTTTGAATTGATTTCTAAAAAAATTATTCTTTTTCAGAAACATTTTCGGTTGACAAAATTTTACTGCTCAAATTTTCTTTACGCTACGCCTGTGTCGCTTCGCTCCTGCGGCTTGCACGCTAAAAATTTGTCCCTGCGGGCACGCAATAAAATTTTGTCTTTGAATTGATTTCTAAAAAAATTATTCTTTTTCAGAAACATTTTCGGTTGACAAAATTTTACTGCTCAAATTTTCTTTACGCTGCGCCTGTGTCGCTTCGCTCCTGCGGCTTGTACGCTAAAAATTTGTCCCTGCGGGCACGCAATAAAATTTTGTCTTTGAATTGATTTCTAAAAAAATTATACCGAATATGTTGCTCTTACAAGCTCGTCTACCGAGGTCTTGCCGCTCAATACATGGGCTTTACAGTCCTCACGTAGCGTAACCATGCCTTCATCGATAGCAGCCTGCTTGATAACAGCCGCATCCTCATTTCTGTTTATCATTGCTTTAATTTTACCCGAAACCAAGAATACCTCGTGAATACCCATACGGCCTTTATAACCTGTGTTGCCGCACTCGGGGCAGCCCACAGCTCTGTAAAGCTCTACATCATCCGTAAGTTCAAGGAACTCCTTCTCTGCCTCATCGGGTGTATATTTTTCCTTGCAGTGTACGCAAAGTTTTTTAACAAGTCGCTGAGCAATAACGCCTACGGTAGAGTCGGCAACCATGTAAGGTTCGATACCCATATCTACCAGACGACCAACAGCACCAACAGCATCATTGGTATGGATAGTCGAAAGCACAACGTGACCTGTGATAGCGGCCTTAACAGCTATCTGAGCAGTCTCGTCGTCTCGGATCTCACCTATCATGATAACGTCGGGGTCCTGACGCAGGATAGAACGAAGAGCCGCAGCAAATGTCATGCCCGCCTTAGCGTTAACCTGAACCTGGTTAAGACCGTCCAGCTTATACTCGACAGGGTCTTCAACGGTAACGGTGTTGATAGTCGAATCATTTACCTCGGAAAGTACGGAGTAAAGTGTTGTAGACTTACCGGAACCTGTAGGACCGCAAACAAGAATAATACCGTTAGGTGATTTTATCATGCTCTTAAAGAATTTAAGGTTGGTCTCGCTCATACCCAGCTGATCTATCGAGAGGACGGTACCGATACCGCCCAGAACTCTGATAACGATCTTTTCGCCGTAAACGGTGGGCAGAGCGGAAACACGCAGGTCGACCTGACGTCCCTCCAGCTTGTACTCGATACGACCGTCCTGAGGTATACGTTTTTCGGCAATATCCATACCGCTCATAATTTTGATACGGGCTGAAAGGTTGCCGTGAGCAGCAGCCTTAATTTCCATTTTTTCTACCATCTGGCCGTCAATTCTCATTCGTATACGAGTGACCTCTTTCTGAGGCTCGATATGAATATCGGAAGTACCGGTCTTGATAGCAGTTTCAATAACATTATTAACAAATTTAACGATAGGCGCATTGTCGATCTCGCTCTTAAGCTGATCGCCAAGGTCGACCTGTTCCATCTCGGTTTCGTCAAACTCGGCAAACTCCTGGTTAACGGATTCGGATGCCTCGTCTGTTTCCTCGCCCGAATACCAGATAGGTATATTAGCTTCAATATCCGCCTGGGTTGCAAGTACAAACTTAACGGGCTTTCCCGACTTAACACGGATATCATCCGACAAGAAGAAGTTCATGGGGTCGATAGTTGCTACCACAATGCCCTTTTCCGTCAAATCTATAGGCAAAACCGTATGTTTTTCGCAGTAATCCATTTTAAGAAGCGCTGTTGCTTCTTTATTGGGTTCAAGCTTGCTTATCTCTACAAAATCTACCTTAAGACGGCTTGCAAGAATACGTCCAAGGTCATTTTCCGAAATATAGCCGAGTTCTATAAGTGTGTCACCTAATTTTTTGCCCTTTTGCTTTTGAATTTTAAGGGCATATTCCAACTGGTCAACCGTAATAAGACCGTTCATAAGCAAAAGCTTACCTATAGGAATATTCTTCTGACCCTGCGGGCCGCTCATTGGCATTCCCATAAAAAATCACTTCCTGTTTTAAAATTTAGATTTTTTAGATTTAGGGACACTTTTTAGGGTGCCCCTGTGAATTTTGTTTATTAATTTATCTGTACACCGCTATAGGATATGGATGCACCCGCTGCTATGGGTGTTGCTCCTTCAAATGTAATAGTTTTTCCCGAAATACTCCATGAAATACTGGGGTTTTGGTTCATAATATCAGTCCAACCCAAATCTTGTCCTGCGGTATATGATGCTTTCCACTCTGTAACATCGGCACCAGTGTTATTTGTAAACGTCACAACACCTTTGCCTTTGCCGTTGCCCCAGTTTTCGGTCAAGTTAAACGACATATCGATCGTGGGCCTTGTATCGGGTTTATTGATAGTATACCAGAAACCGCCATACTGAACAGCCCAATTCTGGTTTGCATTCCAGTCATTGGGTGCCGTGCCGCTGAATGTGATGGTATTTCCCGAAATATCGCCCTGCGATGTTCCTGTTACGGGATATCCGGCATCTATTGCGCCTGTCCATGGTTCGCCCTTGTTTATCTTATTTGCGCCTGTCTGTCCTACAAGATTGTCACATATAACCTTGACTGTATTGTCATCTATGCGCTGTTCTCTCGGATTCTGCAGCCAGAATGTCATACTGCCCATCGGTGCGGATTTCTTAAGCTTGTAGGTAACATCATTTATTCTTGCAACTTCATTGCCTGTATAAACATCACTTGTTGCCTTGCCGGTTATAACGATACCGTTACCGGAAACTATACCTACACTCGGCTCAAGGGGAACAACACCAAAATCAACAACAGCTTCGTATTCATCGCCGTTAAGAACCATAGAACCCGCTCTGATAACGACCGTACCCTTGATCTGTACAGTCTCGCTGTCGATTCTTGTCTCCTGTGCGCCCTCAAATGTTGCCGTTACGGTCGCAGCAGGTCTCTGCATCCAGTTGGCAGGCTGTGTAAGGGAGATAGTTCTTCCCTGTACATATATTACGCCGCCGTCCTGAAGATCCGCATGGTTGAATGACTGTTGACTTTCAACATTATTGGAGCTCTTTATTGCATATACGGTAAGTGTTTCATTCGGCTGTACAACAATACTCTTATTCTCCACACCGCCGCTATTATAGTACGGTATGCTTTCTGTACTTGCATTTACAAGACCTATATAGTGAGAACCCTCATAAATATAGTTGTTTGTATCGGCAAGTATTGTAATATTCTTCGGCATAGGTGTTGCAACATATTCGCAGTAAAGATCTACCACGATAGTCTTGCTTTCGCCTGCCGCAAGATTATTTTTACCGTTGAACTTGAATTTGTTCCATGCTATTTTGGTATAGCTGCATGAACCCGAAACGCTTGTTGCAGGGTAGTCGATACCGAGAAGCTTATCCTCGGATACCCACTCTTTATCAACAGCAATAGCGTTATTGTTTGTTACGGTCACATCAACTGTGTACTTTTTGTCGCCCGTATCAAGTGTTTCTTTGAGTACCGCATCGCCTACGGTAACAACAAAGTCCGACATAACAGGCATACAGTAAACTTCAATGTCGTAAACATGCTCTGCGCCGCCTGCAAGTGTAAAGTTAGTACCTCGCACAACAACATGCGTAGCATCTTTCTTTTCACAGTTTAACGGAGAATCCTGAAGTTCATAGCCTCCCGGAACCGTAATACCCACTTCCTCGGACCAGTTGCCTTTCTTCTCTTCGGAATTGGTATTTTTTACCGTAACGGTATATTTATAAGTAAGCATACCCGTTGTGGGATCTGTTTCGCCCATATTTTGGGGTACGACCGTACAGTCAAAATCTACCGTACCCTCTTCGGGGGGTTCTATAATAGGTGTGCCGCCCAGGCTTGCGCCGTCGGGAAGCTGAAATCTTATACATCTCTGCTTAACATAAGAAAGTGAGTCACTGCTGATGATGGTTTCCGTATTATGGAAAGTCATTACAGTGTCAAAACGATACTTGGTACCCGTATCAACAAGACTCTGATGTATAGCGGGAGTATAATCGTTTGTACCCGTTTCTTCAAACGGACAGCCTCTGAAATAGGGCACCGCAAAGAGTGTGATATTAAGACCCTTGTATTCGCCCGTAAGCATAGGACTGTTTTTCTCAAATGAAACATAGACCTTTGTGTTTTTAAGGTCGTTTATTGTATTTAAGGAATCTTCTCTCCAGCCTGAGCTGCCGACGGGATATTTTACCGTTACGCCGCCGTCGGGGCCGCAGTAAAGATAGATATATCCGCTTTCCGGTGTTTCGTAAGCATTGCTTTCAAGAACTTCCAGATAGGTCGCATTTGCAATACGGCCTCTGATATACTGCATTGTCGTATCGACTGCATTTTGTCTTTTGGCCTGGGCATTAAAAGTATTGCTCATTATTGAACTTGAATTCAAAAAGCTGTAAATGCCAACCATTACGATCGACAAAATCGCAACTGCAATAATAATTTCCAGAAGGGTGAAACCTTTATTATCTTTTTTGATTTTAAACATTTCTACCCCTCCTTATTTCCTTACATAAACTGCATAATTATAATTCACACCATTTTCGCTTCCGCGTTCAATATACGCATAACACTCGGGATTGGTCGTTGTACCGCCAATGGTAAGTGTGGGAGCCGAGCTGCCGCTTACCACCGTGCCGCCTCCTCTTATGTTGCCTTCGGAGTCTAACGGTGCATACTGATTATGTGTTTTTTCTTCCACAGAACCAACATGAGCCTCTCTTGATGCGCTTCGCTCTGCATTACGGGCAATGGACGCACCGCTGCTCACAGATGCAACAGCAAAACCCGAAATTACTATACTGACCAACGCGGCTGCAATAATAAGTTCCACAAGAGAAAGACCCGATTGATCTTTCAATAATTTTTTCATATTGCTTCCTCCTTTTCTGCGCTTATCAGTAGTTAAGGTTATATACATTCTGAATAGCAGAATTATATTTCCATGGATTGGCAGTCATACCCACAACATCCTTTACGTTATCGGGGTCATGGTATTTGATGAATACATTGTTATCATTCTGGCCGTATGTAAAGCTGTCACAGGTAACCATGCCGTGAATAGCGGGATGGTTTGACTGTGTAACGGGGCAGTTGGGGTCTGTACCTTCAGAACCCGATGCCACACCCGACATACCAAAGTTTGATGCCGAATGATTTATCTGCATATAAGGTGTAAGCCAATAAGCCGAAATACATGTCTTATTGCCGTTATTGTTAAAGAAATCGGTCGCGCTGATAATTGTTGTTCCCTCCTGGAAAATATATACATTGGGAACATACGCATACTTGTCATATCCCGCAACAAGTGTCGGAAGATTTGACTCATAAGGCATGAAAGGCCATTCTGCCTTGGCATTTACAGTAGTTACTTTAGTGCCGAGGAAAATTCTTATAAGACCCTTGTGGCCGTTGTCGTCAATAAGGAAATAGCCCTTGCCTTCAGGGAATGTAAAGCTGTCCGCATCAATATAGATGTCAACGGGGTCGCCTGTTGATTTGATAAGAATTTTCTTGTTCTGGTCAAATATCGTCTTGGGGTCAAACTTAAATGTACAGCTGTGGTCTATCATAAGATAGCCGTTTTCGGTCGAGAAGCCCGATTCGCCTGTGATTATTGTACCCTTAACACTTTCGGGAACCGTTGTAATAGGCTTGTTTGTGGTAGGAAGCTTATTGTTTATCTCGTCCTGTGTATCTTTTTTGATACTTGCTATTTTATCAAAAGCTGCTTTCTGTTCGTTAATATCAAAACTGTCATTTGTAGAGCCAACACCTGCACTTCTCGATACTATAGTGATAGTACCCGAAGCATTAAGAGATTTGACTGTCGCCGCATTCTGATAATAGCTGTAGTGATTGCCGTCATAGGTTATATTGCCTGCGCAGTATACATCCTGAAGAGTACCGCCGTAAATATAGCAGTTGCCCTTTACGTAAATCTTACCGTTGACCGTTGTAAAGCCTGCATAGACATATAAATCGCCGCCGCAGTAGATATCGCCGTCGATAGTAAGCTTTGTACCCGAGTCGCCGTCTTTACCGAGGTATACATCGCCTCCCGCATAAATGCTGGCATTTGAACCTTCAAATTTATTAACACCGGTACTTTCTATTTTTGCATCTTCAATAGCATATATGGGGCCTTTAATTGTAACACCCGATGTTGAACTCGGTATATTGAAGTTCTTACACCAAGCGCCCTGATTTATAACCAAAGAACGCTGAACAAAAATATCGGATAATGTATATATCTGTCCGTATGTACCTGCGGATGTCGAGTCGATATTTACATTGCCTCGGCAGGCAAGAACGTCAATAATAGATGTCGTGTTCTGATGCTTGAATGTAGAACCCGAACCGAGAAGAAGCATAAGGCCGCTTACACCGCCGTTAAGGTGTGTTTCTGAACCATATGTGATAATGGCCGCTCTGTCGACCTCACTGCCGTCACGGTCGTCATCCTCATCATCTTCCTCATCGGGCAAAGCCGAGTACTGATACAGCTGAAATTCGCTGTCGTCTCTTACGCCGTAGCAGGTAATGGAAAAACGGTCTGTGCCATCGTTCATAGGAACGATAGTACCATGGAACGAACCATAATCGGGCAAAGTACCCGAGAACGTCTTATTGCTGTATTTTGCAACATATTGATCCTGTGTCATAGTTGCATCACTTACTTTTTGCTTATCCAGCTCCATTTCCTTTTGGAGCAGCTGCATACCTGTACGTGCGTTCAGGTATGCCTGCTCATTTGCGGAAACACTCTGGTCTATCTTGGTAGATGTTGTAATATTGTTTGTAAATGATGTTACCATGATAACGGTAAGAGCCATTACCAACAGAGCAACAATAAGCGCATTGCCGCGTTCATCCTTTACATAATTTTTAAACATAATATCCTCCCCTTTGATTACTTGTACAATCGCGAATTACCGGCAGACTGGCCAAACTTATGTTCAAAAATATCATCGGGAGTTTCGGACTTGTCAGCTGAAAGGAAGCTGTAAACAATATTTGCATTCATATTTGATGCATCCGAACCGCTAAGCGTAAATGATGTAAGAATACTTGTTTTCTGTACATCTTCGATACTTTCCAAAAGCTTGATAAAGCCGTCATATGTGCCCGTTGCCTGCATTGTAATATCATTGTTCATTATTCCTGTAAGACTGTCAACGCCCTGGTCGTCAACCGCATTTCTTACAGACTGTGAAATAGTGATACTGCTGAGTGTAATATTGTTTTTAGCCGATTCGTCAACCATAAATGCGTGTAAAGACTCTGCATTTGTATTGGGGAAACCTGACTGGAAAAGTTCTGCCTTTTCTGCTTTTAAGGTCTCAATGGTCTGCTTATATGTTTCCTCGGAATCCACTATAGCCTTTTTCTCGTCATACTCTGCCTGGAGTGTATCGATATCGGCCTTGGTGTTGTTGATGCTGCTCTTTAAAGGTGAAATACCGATAAAGTAAAGCAGATAATACAACATAAAGTTTATAACTATAAGAATAAGAATTACTTCTTTATTGCCTAATTTACCCATAATTACTTACTCTCTCCTTCCTCAGCCTCTTCAGCTGGTGCTTCTTCTTCTACAGGTTCTTCTTCTATTTCACGGGATTTAAGCTTGACCGTAACAGACGAAGTGTACTTTTCGCCATTCTTTGATACGCCGGTGTATGTAACGCCGTCAAAATCCTTGATATAGTAATCGTCCTCGCCTGTAGGCTCGGGGTTTTGTACCTGAGAATTTCTTAAACTGTTTGCGAAGTCTGCAATAGCAAGTTCTGTATCGCCTTCACAGCCAAGTGTTACTGTATCGCCGCTGTAGCCGAAAGAAGTAAGTCTTACGCTGTTGGGCATACATACAGCTATCTTTTCAATATCTTCTGTTGTAAGTCTTGCCTGAGTATCAAACTCTGCTACAGACTGTCTGAAGATATCGATATCTTTCTGAAGCTGTTCGGATTCTTCCTTTAAAAGTTCAACACGCTTTAAAGGTTCTTCAAGTGCGGCAATGTCCTTTTCAAGACCCGCCTTTTTAAGTGCAAGACCACCGTTTATCATAATCATGATACCGATAATAACACCGGCGATCACGGCAAATATAAGCAAGCTTACTTTGACACATTTTTCAAAATCAATGGCAAATCCGCTTGAATCCTGGCCAATAACAGAGAAAAAGTTAATATCACGTTTTAATAAATTCATACCTCTAACCTCACCTTCTTATAAGACTGCCCGCAGCAGTAATAATTTCCGAAAGATTTACCTCGCTGCTGACTTCCACGTTGGATAACGAGTAGATCTTTTCAACCTTGACACCAAGCACTGTTGAAAGATACTGGTCGATACCCTCTATAGAAGAGTTGCCGCCGTAAAGGTAAATTTGGTTAACGGGTCTGCCGCCCTGTCTTGTAGCAGCAAACTGCATCATTTTATAAAGTTCTTCATTAACCTTTGTGAAGATGGGAGAGATCTGTTCTCTCGAACCCGATGAATACATGTAATCATCAAGGTCGTCACTGCCGTTGTAGCTTCCCTCGTAACCGCCGTAGCTTGCATATTCGCTTGCCTGGTCGTCAAGGTAGTCGTTCTGGCCCGAAGAGCCGTAATCCTTGCTGAGTTCAAGGTCTTCTGCGATCGAAAGAGTACGCTTGAAGATGCTTGTTCCATCGGAAATAAGGTCGATATCCATGTATGTACCGCCAAGGTCAACAAAAATCATAACCTTGTCTTTTACCGCTTCCTGGTTAACCATAAGGTCGGGTCTTGCAAGAAGCTTGTAAACCACGTTTCTGTGGGGGTCAAAGCTTGCGGGCTTAACGTCTGCGGTTTTAAGAACATCCTGATAGGAAACTACCATATCCTTAGGTGCCGCATAAGCCATAAGCTTGTAAACTTTGCTGTAGTCCTCTGTTGCTTCGCCTACAAGTGTGTAGTCTGTGTAGTAGTCGGCTGTGTTGCCGAATGTTGTAACAACTTCGTTGCGCACAAGCTTTAAAAGCTTGGGACCTTTGATAGCGGGTACGCTTATTTCACGCGCTACTATCTCCGTGCTTCTTGCAACGGCGTTGCAGGAGCACTTGCTCATGTCATTTTTACCAAAGAGGCCGTTAAGATAAGGGCCAAGGTCCATCTGGCTTTTAATGTAGCCGTTTTCCATCGTTGCCTCGGGTGTAGGCTCTACGATAACGTCTGTTATCTTTACATTACCGTTCTTGTCCGCAGAACCTCTTACTATTTTTATGGTCTTGCTGCCGATATCTATGGCAACACGATTGCTTTTTGCTTCTTTTTTAGCCATTTTTTGTGTTCATTCCCTTCTTAGATTGTAATTGTGAACAGTTCTCGTTAATTTGTTTTGCTTTTGTCCCGCATCTAGGCATCAAGTCTGACTTTCAACCGCGCTGTACATACCGAACATAGGCATCATGATACCGATAATAACAGTACCAACCAGACCGCCCATTATAACGATCATAAGAGGCTCCAGCATGGCAACCATCTTCTGGATAGCTTCATCTGCCTCTGCCTCATAGAAATCGGCTGTTTTTTCAAGTACCTCATCAAGAGAACCCGATTCCTCACCAACACTGACCATAGTTACCATCATGTTAGGGAACAGCTGAGTTTTATGTAAAGAGTTTGAAAGTGCACCGCCGGCACGTATCTCATCCATAACAACGGACATGCGATCGTAAACGACGGAGTTATTAAGTACGTTTGTTGTAAGTTCAAGTGATGTAAGAAGTGTCATACCACTTGAGAAAACCGAATACATCGTGCTGCAGAAGTTTGATGACATGATTACCGCATACAGTTTGCCGATACCGGGTGTAAACAGTTTTATTCTGTCCACGATATTTCTGACAACGCGCGTATTTTTGAAAATACCGATCGCAATTATGATAGCAACAACACCGATAATAAGCATATACCAGCTGTTGACCATAAAATCCGACATTTTCATAAGTGCTCTTGTGATAGCCGGCAGACTTTCAACCGGTCCGAGCATCGGCAGGAGGTTGGGAATAACGAATACAAACAGACCCGAAACTACCGCAACACAGACTACCGCAAGAATAATGGGGTATATCATCGCCGATGATATCTTACTCTTGATCTTTACCTGCTTTTCGTAGTGAACTGCCAGTCTGTTCATGATAAGATCGATAGAACCCGACATTTCACCGGCTTCGATCATAGCGATCATGAAGTCGGGAAAAGCACCTTCTGTTGCTGCCAAAGCCTTTGACAAACTTTTACCTACCTGAACCTGCTCGTAAACCTTGAGCAGGATAGCTTTAAGCTTTTTCTTTTCCTGCTGCTGGTAGAGAACGTCCAGACACTTAATGATAGTAATACCAGAACTAAGCATGGTAGCAAACTGCTTACAAAGGATAGAAAGTTCTTTCATTTTGATCGCATTTGCATTGGCACGGGATGTAGTATCCTGGTCCTTGATCTCCTGCACAGTAAGAACATACTCGCCTTTCTGCTTAATTGTGGCGTTGAATTCTGCCAAAGTTGTAGCAAATAATGTACCTTTTACATTTTTACCCTCCGCATTGACTGCGGTATACTTATATTTTGGCATAATTTCCCCCCTCGTAAAAATTTTTTTGATTTTATCCGCTGTTAATAGCGCCCGCGGACTTTAGGCATTATATCTTTCTTTATATTTTATCATAAAAAACATGAATTGTATACATTTTTTTATAAAAAATTGTAAAAAATTTAACATTTTATTAATATCGGCTATGTGCACCGAGTAAAAGACTCAGCCTTTGGCAACAATATTAACAATGCGGCCGGGTACATATATCTCTTTAACGATATTGCCCGTCAGCTTTGCGCCGAGAGCTTCTTTGGCCATTTTTATTGCCGTATCCTTGTCTGCATCGGCAGGAATGGAGATAGTTGCCTTGACCTTGCCGTTTACCTGTACGGCTATTTCTATTGTGTCCTCTTTCATTTTGGACTCGTCATAGGTAGGCCATGACTGTGTAAATACGCTCTCGTTATGGCCGAGTACCTGCCACATTTCTTCCGCAATATGCGGTGTAAAAGGTGCAAGCAGGATACAAAGCGTTTCAAGGGTCTCCTTGTCTACACCGCCCGCCTCTTTTGAAGCCGCGATAAGCTTGTTGGTAAATTCCATAAAGCCCGAAACGACGGTATTCATAGTGAGTGCTTCAAGACGTGAAGTCAGCTCGTATACCATTTTATTTCGTATCTGCTCTATTTCCTTTGTGGCTTTTACATCCTTGTCCTTGTTCTCGTCAACAAGTTTCCATACTTTGTTGAGGTAGCGGAATACACCGTCGATGCCGCTGTCATCCCATTCGCTGTCAAGCTCGGGAGGTCCTATGAAAAGTTCATACATTCTGAGTGAGTCACAGCCGTATCTATCTACCATATCATCGGGAGATACCACATTACCCATAGACTTGCTCATTTTGTACAGCTTGCCGTCATATTCGCTCTTTTTGCATATCATACCCTGGTTGAAAAGTCTCTTGAAAGGCTCTTCAAAGCTTACGGCACCGATATCATAAAGGAATTTTGTATAGAAACGTGCATAAAGAAGATGAAGAACGGCGTGCTCTATACCGCCGACATAAAGGTCAACGGGAAGCCACTTTTCAAGTGCTTCTTTCGATGCAAGTTCGCTGTCATTGTGATTGTCGCAGTAACGCAGGAAATACCATGAAGAACCTGCCCACTGAGGCATACTATTTGTTTCGCGCTTTGCAGGGCCGCCGCAGCACGGGCAGGTAGTATTTACCCACTCGTCAATAGAAGCAAGCGGAGATTCGCCTGTTTCCGTAGGCTGATAGCTTTCCACATTCGGCAGTTCAACGGGGAGTTGATCCTCGGGTACGGGCACTATGCCGCACTTTTCACAATGAACAAGAGGAATAGGCTCGCCCCAGTAACGCTGGCGTGAGAATACCCAGTCGCGAAGCTTGTAGTTGACTGTCTTTTTGCCAAAGCCCTTTTCTTCAACATATTCGGGCATTTTCTTCTTGGCTTCTTCACTGTTCATGCCGTTAAGTTCGCCCGAATTTATCATTATACCCGCCTCGGTATAAGCCTGTGTAAGCTCTTCTTCCTTGCCGTCCTTGCTTATTACCTGAATTATAGGCAGATCGAATTTCTTTGCAAATTCAAAGTCGCGGTCGTCATGTGCGGGAACACACATGATAGCGCCCGTACCGTAGTCTGCAAGTACATAATCGCTTATCCATATAGGCACAAGTGCGCCGTTAAGCGGGTTGATACCGTAAGCACCCGTAAATACACCCGTTTTTTCCTTATCGGTCATACGGGAAACATTACTCTTTGTGCTTGCAGCGTAAACATATTTTTCAACCTCGTCCTTCTTGTCCGCCGTCGTTATCTCGGGGATAATTGCGTGCTCGGGCGCAAGAACCATAAAAGTTGCGCCGTAAAGTGTGTCGGGACGTGTTGTGTACACCGTTATTTTTTTATCTGTATCTTTTATTGCAAAATCAACTTCCGCGCCGTAGCTTTTGCCTATCCAGTCGCTCTGCATCTTCTTTACTTTTTCGGGCCAGTCAAGATCCTGCAAGTCATTAAGAAGTCTCTCCGCATATTTTGTGATGCCGAGCATCCACTGGCGAAGATTTTTCTTTGTTACCTGAGAACCGCAGCGGTCGCACACGCCGTTTGTTGCTTCCTCGTTTGCAAGAACGCACTTACAGCTCGGGCACCAGTTAAGGGGCATTTCCTTTTCGTATGCAAGACCGTGCTTGAACATCTGAACAAATATCCACTGTGTCCATTTATAATATTTGGGGTCTGTGGTATTTACTTCTCTGTCCCAATCGTAGATCGCGCTTATCTCTTTTACCTGACGCTTGATATTTTCAATACTCTGCTTTGTTGTTACGGCAGGATGTGTACCTGTTTTGATAGCATAATTCTCCGCAGGCAGACCAAAAGCATCCCAACCCATCGGATGAAGAATCTCATAGCCGTGAAGAAGTTTGTAGCGGCTCACAACATCCGAGAGCACATAGCCGCGCCAATGTCCTACGTGCAGGCCGCTGCCCGACGGATAAGGGAACATATCCAGGCAGTAATACTTAGGCTTGTCGGTATTTGTTGGGTTTACGGGATTTTTCTCCCATTCGGCACGCCATTTCTTTTCAATTTCCTTAAAATTATAACGTGTACTCATTTTTATCCTCCATTGTTTACTATATCAACGGCATCCGCCGTTTATTTTTTATTCTGCAGTGCTTGCCGATTCCGACGATTCCGCCGATTCTGTTGGAAGTTCATCAACAAGCTCAACACCATAATCCGCTGCATTTTCGGGTGTAAGCTGAACACTTTCGTCCGTACTCTCTTCCGACGGAATATCTTCAAGGTCTATCTTCTCGTTTTCAAGCTGTTTTGCATAGTCCTCTGTGCTGATATATTCGGAAAGTTCGTCCTCTGTCTTTACTTTTACATTTGTGCTGTTTACGCCCGTAAAAGCACTTGCGATCTTATAAGAGAACGGCACTTCGCCCGTATCATCCTTGATAACGGCATCCACGGAGAATGTATATGCCGTCAGAATACCATCGGCATTGATATCCGCGCTGACATTGGCGTAATTTATCGTCACGCCGCCATCGCCCGAGAAAGAAACTCCGCTTGAAGCAAGATTATATGTCATATACTCTTCCATTGCCGCACTGTCAAGAAGATAGATATACTTTGTCGTTCCCTTGCTCTCCTCAACAGCGGTAGTTGCCACATCATCGGCGGTAATATCATTAAGAATATAGGTGGAACCGATTATGGACATAAGATCCTCATAAGTCATTTCTTCCTTTAACTTAACACTTTCTTCCTCATTGTCAGAAATGCTCTGTACAAAATAAAGCGTGTCGTCCAAGAAATAACCGGGAAGTTCCTGTTCCTGTGAAGCATCTTCATCAACGGTGCCATCCTCTTTTGTGGATTTTACACTTGTATTCATAACAAAATCCACTACCTGCTTGCCGTCTATAAGCGAACGCTGAATATCAAAGCGCTGACTGCTTTCGTCGTTTTTGCCGTCATAAGTCATGGAAATAAACATCTCGCTGTTTATTGTCATGCTTTCTGCATCTTCCATTGCTTTCTGCGCATCGAGGAACTTCTGATAAGAAGCCTTATTGTCGTCTACCGTATTTTCGGCCGTTACCTGTGATGAAAGGTCCTCGTTTTTGCTTGCATCGACTTCAACGCCCGCTTTGCCCGAGTTGCAGCCCGTAAGTGCAGCCGCACCCATACATAATATTACTGCCATTGCAGCCATTTTTCTTTTCATTGAATTTTATTCTCCTTTTATTTTTACTTTTTTTGTATCCGCCTGTTTTTTCATATCTTCGGCTGCGGCCATTGTTGCATCGGTTATCTCCGCACCGCCTATAAGCCTTGCCAATTCTTCGGTAACTTCTTCTCCTTTAAGAAGTTTAACGCGAACAGCAGTCCTGTCGCCTTCCGTCTTTTTGGTTATCTCAAAATGACTGTCGGCCATTGCCGCTATCTGAGGAAGATGTGTTATACAAAGCACCTGATGATACTTTGATATAGCCGCTATCTTTTCGGCGACTCTCTGAGCCGTTCTGCCGCTGATACCCGTATCTATCTCATCAAAGATAAAGGTCTCTATATTATCAACTTCCGAAAGCACCACTTTAAGCGCAAGCATAACACGGCTCATCTCGCCGCCCGATGCGATTTTTGAAAGCGGTTTTACATCCTCGCCTACGTTTGGCGCAACAAGAAACTCCACTCTGTCGGTACCGCGGTTATCAACCGTATCGCGGTCGGTAATGCTTATTTTGAATACCGCATTTATCATACCCAGATCGCCGAGTATTTTTTCAACTTTCTCGGCAACGCCGACTGCCACTTCTTTTCGTATCTCGCTTATTTCGGCTGAAATACGGCGCATAACACGCTCATCGGCCTCTTTGCGCATATTGTATTCCATTATCATATCTTCGCTGTTTTTGATAAATTCAAGCTTTTCGGCAGCTTCTTTTGCATAGCGCTTGATATCTTCTATCGTCTTGCCGTACTTTTTCTTGAGTCCGTATATAACATCAAGTCTCGCCTCTATTTCGTCTATATCGCGCGGATCGCTGTCAAGTCCGTCCTCATAGCTTCTGAGGTCGGAAATTATATCGTCAAGCTGCGCGGAAAGACTTTCAAGCGTATCGACCATGCTTTCTTTGCTCTCGTCAACACCCGCAAGTGTAGTAATGCTTCTGATCGCATTTGCAAGGCAGTCCCTTACATTGCCCTGCTGATTGCGCAAAAGCATATCGAGTGCCTCGTCCGTACAGCGTTTTATTTTGGCGCTGCTGCCGACTACCGCACGCAGTTCGTTAAGTTTTTCTTCCTCGCCGTTTTCAAGCTTGGCATCCTCTATTTCCTGTATCTGGAAGGTGTACATATCTATCTTTTCCTGCCTGTCGGTATCGGAACCGCTGATGTCCTCCAGCGCCTTGCAGGTCTTTTTATAGCCTTTGTAGCGGTTTTCAAGCTTTTCTATATGCTCGCCTATCCTGTCATAGCACAGCCTGTCCAAAAGTTCAAGATGCCTCCACGGATCGAGCAGCGACTGGTTGTCGTACTGACCGTGCACATCGATAAGCACCTTTGCTATCTCCTTTAAAATACCTACTGTAACAGTCCTGCCGTTTACCTTGCAGTTTGACTTTCCCTCTGTGCTGAAACTGCGGAACATAAGCAGACAATTTTCCTCATCCACCCTTACATCAAGGTCGATAAGCTCATTTTCCGCATCCTTGTCATTTACGGAAAATACCGCTGTCACTTCCGCCATATCGGCACCGCTTTTAATAAGCTCTTTATCAGCTTTTTCACCAAGCACAAAATTAAGCGAATCAATAATTATCGACTTGCCCGCACCCGTTTCGCCCGTAAGCACATTAAAGCCTTTTCTGAAGTCTATTTCCAGTTCATCAATAACGGCTACATTTCTGATATGAAGCCTTTCAAGCATAAATATACACCCCCGTTGTTATATATAAATATCTGCTATATAATATAGAAGAAAAATTTTAGAGCAGATCGTTTTTCAGCTTTTCTACAAGATAAACGGCCTTTGCTTCGGATTTGACAACACAAAATATCGTGTCATCTCCTGCAATAGTGCCCATTATCTCTGCCTTGTCCATCGCATCTATAGCCGCCGCCACGCCCATTGCCATGCCCTGTATGGTCTTTACGACCAGAATATTCTGCGCATAGTCAATGGAAACAACGCCCTCTTTAAGCACACGCGTAAGACGTTTTGCAGTCTCACTGCCCGTGCCCGTCATAACGGCATATTTAAAACCGCCGCCCGAAATACCGATCTTTGTTATTTTCAGTTCTCGTATATCACGGGATATTGTCGCCTGAGTAACATGAAAGCCGTCTTTTTCAAGCAATTCCGCCAGCATTTCCTGCGTGTCGATATCATATTCTCTTATCAGTTCAAGTATTCTTGACTGTCTTTTGGTTTTCATCAATAACACAACCTTATCTTTTTATTATAAAATCTTTGCTGTTTTTAGTCAAGTAAATTTCATTAAAATTTCAGTTGCCCATCATTTTATATCTTAAAGTATCGTAAAAATTACGCTTGCTTGTCTTGATTATCTTAACGCTCAGATCGGAGCCCGTTATTTTTACATCATCATTTTGCTGCACGGGAACTCGTTCTTCGCCGTCAAGTGAAAATATCATATTTCCGCTGTCAAGTATCTTTATGGTAACACAATCCTCGCCGCTTATAACAAAAGGTCTGAAATACAGATTATGCGGACAGACACTGTTTATCGCCATAAGCCTTGTATCGGGCTTTAGTATCGGCCCGCCCGCCGAAAGATTGTAGGCGGTAGACCCCGTAGGTGTAGCCACCATAATGCCGTCCGCCCTGAAAACATTGATAAACGAGTCGTTTATAGACATTTCAAGATTTACCAGATTAAGCGAAAGCGCATTTGAAACGTAGACCTCGTTAAGAGCAAGGTATCTGCCCTTTTCCTTAAAATCATGTATATGCACGGCTTCCAGAAGCATACGTTCCTCGACTGTGTAGTTGCCGTCAAGAACCGCTTTTATTGCAGTTTTGGCATCTGCACGGTCAACGTCTGCAAGATAGCCCAGAGTACCGAAATTTATACCCAGTACCGGAAGGCCGTATAACGCCGCGTGTCTTGCCGCACGCAGTATAGTGCCGTCGCCGCCGAGCACAAGCATAAGGTCGGCCTTTTCATAAAGCTCTTTGTCGCCGCAGACCTCGCCCGAACCCGTCAATTTATGGTCGCCCTCTGTCACAAGCGGTACGCATTCCTGCCCATAAAGCCATTTTATCAGCTCCGCCGTATATGCAAGACCCTTGTCTTTATCTCTGTTTGTCGTAATGCCTATATATTTCATAAGCGCTCCTCATATTTTCAGTACAAAACCCGTCTGTTCTCTTTCAAGCAGCATCAGATATTCTGTGTTTCCGTCCCCGCCCTTTATTGGCGAAGATATAAGCCCCGCACAGTGCAAATTATTTGCCGCCGCCGAGGAAACAAGCCTTTTTATCACATTTTTATGCACCTTTACATCACGCACTATGCCGTTTTTCGAAAGATGCTCTCTGCCCGCCTCAAACTGCGGCTTTACAAGCACTACTGCCCTGCCGCTGGCTTTCAGAAGCCTGTCGGCTTCGGGGAAAATTTTTTCAAGCGAAACAAAAGATACATCCGCGGAAATAAAATCTGCCTTTTCCTCACATTCAAAATCCGTGATATTGGTGTTTTCGTTACAGCTTACACGGCTGTCGTTTCTGAGCCTTTCAATAAGCTGGTCTGTGCCGACATCCACCGCATACACATATTTTGCGCCGTTTTGCAGCATGCAATCCGTAAAGCCACCCGTGGATGCCCCTATATCAATACAAGTCAGCCCGTCAAGTTTTATGTCAAAGGCCTTTATCGCCGCCTCAAGCTTTAATCCGCCGCGGCCTGCGAAGCGCAGAGTATCTGTATCTTCCGCGATCTCAACGGCAGAGTTTTCTTCCACCTGCAAAGACGGTTTTGTGACCGTTTTGCCGCCTGTCGTCACAGCACCCTCTTTTATCAGCTGCTGTGCCTTTTGCCTTGACAGACCGAATTTTTGCGTCAGTAAAACATCTATACGCATCATTTTTTCATAATTTCCTTTATACTGTTGTAAACAGAGGCCGCATCAAGGCCGTAACGCTCGTAAAGCTGCGGTTTTGTGCCATGTTCCACAAAGCAGTCGGGAAAGCCGAAACTTGTAAGCCTTGCACCGTCTGTGCCGAAACTTTCAAAAGCCTGCGCCATAACGCTGCCAAAGCCTCCGCGAAGTACACCATCTTCCATTGTGAATACATATTTATAATTTTTAAACATATCCTTTGCCATATCCATATCCAAAGGTGTCGAAAAACGCGCATTTACAAGTGTCGGTTTAAGGCCGTCTTTCAGCAGCATACCATAAACGCCCACAAGCTGATCCATTACGGTGCCGAAACCTATAAGGGCAATATCGCTGCCGTTGTATATATACTCGCTTTTTCCAAGCTCTATCGGGCTTTGCGCATTGTTCAGCATCTGCGAAGCACTTCCGCGCGGATAGCGTATCGAAATGGGTATCCTGCTCTCGACCGCAAATTCAAGCATAGCTTCAAGCTCTGCGCCGTTTTTGGGCGCCATTACCGTCATATTCGGTATTGTATTCAAAAATGATATATCAAAAATGCCCTGGTGGGTCTCGCCGTCATCTCCGACTATGCCCGCCCTGTCTATCGCAAGTATCATCGGCAGTTTTTGTATACATATATCGTGTATTATCTGATCGTAGGCTCTCTGCAAAAATGTCGAATACACCGCAAACACAGGCAGACAGCCGCCCTTTGCAAGACCGCCCGCAAATGTGACCGCGTGTTCTTCGGCAATGCCCACATCAAAAAATCTATGCGGATATTCCACCGCAAACTGTTCAAGTCCCGTACCCGACGGCATAGCCGCTGTTATTGCGCATATCTCCTTATGTTTTGCCGCAAGCTGCACAAGCTTTTTGCCAAATACCCTTGAATATGTCACACCGCCCGCCTTTGCCAAAACTTCTCCCGTCACGGGGTCAAAAGGCCCTATACCGTGGAACTTGCTCGGATTTTTCTCCGCAGGTTCATAGCCCTTGCCTTTTTTTGTTATAACGTGCAAAAGCACCGGCGCATCCAGTTTTTTGATACGGTTTATTATCTGTATGAGCTGTTTTACATCATGTCCGTCAACAGGGCCTATATATGTAAGTCCAAGCTGTTCAAACATAACGCTTGGCAGCATGGAATGTTTGATACCCTCTTTTGTCCTGCCCAGAAAATTGTACACTCCGTTGCCGATAACAGGCACTTTCTGAAGTGTTTTCTGTACATCCCTTTTGGCTGATATATATTTAGGCGCAAGGCGCAGCTGATTAAGATAATTGCTCATAGCGCCTACATTCGGGGAAATGGACATTTGGTTGTCATTTAAAACTATCAGCATTTTTGTTTTAAGCTGACCCGCATTATTCATAGCCTCGTAAGCCATGCCGCCCGACATTGCCCCGTCACCTATGATGGCAACGACATTAAAGCTTTCGTTTTTTAGGTCGCGCGCATTTGCTATGCCCAGTGCCGCAGAAATAGAAGCACTGCTGTGGCCTGCGTTGAATGCGTCGCATTCACTCTCCGACGGTCTCGGAAATCCGCTCATCCCGTCAAGTTTTCTGAGCGTCTTAAAACCCTCTTTTCTGCCTGTTAGAAGCTTATGTACATAGGCCTGATGCCCTACATCCCACACAAATTTATCCCTCGGACAGTTGTAGCAGTAATGCAGTGCAAGTGTCAGTTCCACAACGCCAAGGCTTGACGAAAGGTGTCCGCCCGTTTTTGAAACGCTGTTCACCAAAAATTCGCGTATTTCCGCCGCAAGTGCATTAAGCGCATTCATATCAAGTTTTTTTATATCCTTAGGGGAATTTACTTTATCAAGATATCCCATAAAATTCAGTTCCTTCTTTAAGTTTTTTTAGCGAAAAACAAACAAATTCATCACTATTGAAAGGCCTATGCCCAGTATCGCGCCCGCCGTAACTTCCACGGGGGTATGACCAAGCAGTTCTTTAAGGTTTTCATCCATGCGGAAACCGTAGTTTTCCATAATGGCTGCAATATCGTTTATAACGGCAGCCTGCTTGCCCGCCGCACGGCGAACGCCCGCCGCATCATACATAACGACCATGCAAAGTACAAAGGTAATTGCAAAATCTACGCTGTCAAAGCCGTTTGTAAGTCCAACGGAAGTTGCAAGACTGGTAACGAATGAGCTGTGTGAACTCGGCATACCGCCCGATGAAGTGATAAGTCTTATATCTATGGTCTTGTTTTTTACAAGGTCTATTATAATTTTGATAAGCTGCGCTATCAGCCATGCAAGCGCCGATACGCCTATCAGTCTGTTACTGAAAAATTGCTGTAAATAAGTCATTTTATATTCCTACTTTATTCTGTCTGTAAGGCTTTTAAGGTAATCGCACAGCGGCTTTGCCTTTTCGCCCAGTTTCTCTGCCTTTTTTATTGCGCTTTCCGATAAAGCCGCATAGTCGCTCTGTGCCTTTTCAAGGCCGTAAAGTGAAACATAAGTCACTTTTTGGTTCTTTTCATCGCTGAAAACGGGTTTCCCAAGCACTTCCGTAGTGCTTGTCACATCAAGGATATCATCCTTTATCTGGAAAGCAAGACCGACATCTTCGCCTATTTCTTCAAGAAGCTTTATCGTTTTCTCATCCGCGCCGCCTATAATGCCGCCCGCCATAAGCGCAGCCTTTATAAGTCCGCCCGTTTTGTTTTTATGTATAAAATCAAGGGTCTTTGCATCTATCTGCCTGCCCTCGCTTTCAACATCCACAGCCTGTCCCACAAGCATACCGCTCATACCGCTTAATCTTGCCAGTTCAAAAGCGGCTCTTGTGTACTTCGGCTCATACTTGCCCGTTTCATCTTCAAGCATGACCTGAAAAGCATAAGTCAAAAGTCCGTCGCCCGCAAGAATTGCCGTTGCCTCGTCAAACTGCTTATGGCAGGTAGGCTTGCCCCTGCGCAGGTCGTCATTGTCCATAGCGGGAAGGTCGTCATGTATAAGCGAATATGTGTGTATCATTTCAAGCGCACAGGCTGTTTTCATTATTCTTGTGTCGTTTTCGTCACCGCCGACAGCCTTGTATGCAAGCAGCATCAGCAAAGGTCTGAGCCTTTTGCCGCCCGCCATAACGCTGTAGCCCATAGCATCATATATCCTTTCGGGATAAACAGGCTTCAGCAGCTTCGCAAGTGTTTCATCAATACTTTTTATCATATCTTCAAACATCTTTTGCACCCCTTAATAGTTTTCGGTATCAAACGGCTCTGTCTTAAAAATGCCGTCTGCCGTTTTTTTGAGTTCGGTCACTTCCTGCTGTGCCTTTGAAAGCTTTTCGGCACAAAAAGCGGAAAGTTCCACGCCCTCTTTATATAATTTTACGGACTCGTCAAGTCCCGTTTCTTCGTTTTCCATTTTTTCGGCTATTTCTTCAAGCCTTGCAAGAGCCTCTTCAAAGCTCCTTTTCTTCGCCGCCATTGGTTATCCTCCTTACAACGGCGTTCAAACTGCCGTCCTTTAATGTAACATCTATCTCATCGTTTTCCCGAACCTGCGATACGCTCTTTAAAAGCTCATTTCCCGCATACGCAAGAGAATAGCCCCTTTTCACCACATTTATCGGAGAAAGATTGTCCACTGCGGCAAGCGCTTTTTCAAACCTTGCGCCGTACTTTTGCAGCGACATCTCTGCCGTTTTTTTGATACTGTCAAGCATATCCTCTGTGTATATCTGATAATTCTCTATCTTTTCAAGCGGTCTTTGCATCGACCTTGTGCTTATTGCATGTTTAAAACGCATATCAAGCCTTGAAAGCCTTGTATCACACGCGGTCATCATACGTCTTGATGCCGTTTTAAAGCGTCTTTGCACGGGCTCGGAAGCGGGAATTGCAAGTTCCGCCGCCGCAGACGGCGTAGGTGCACGAAAATCCGCCGCAAAATCCGCAATGGTAAAATCGACCTCATGGCCTACGGCGGAAATAACGGGTATCTCCGACTTGAAAATAGCCCTTGCGACTATCTCCTCGTTGAATGCCCACAGATCTTCCATAGAACCGCCGCCTCTGCCAACGATGATAGTATCCGCACCACCCCACTCGTTTACAAGCTCTATGCCCTTTGCGATATCCGCCGCGGCATTTTCGCCCTGAACGAGAACAGGCACAATGACCAGTTTTATTGACGGATTTCTCCGCCTTGAAACATCTATCATATCCCTTACCGCAGCACCCGTCGGACTTGTGACCAGCGCGACCGTCTTTGGATATTCGGGTATGGGCTTTTTGAATTTTTCGTCAAACAGTCCCTCAGCCGCAAGTTTTTGTTTAAGCTTTTCAAACTCGGCATGAAGCGCGCCAAGTCCCGCGGGCTGCATATAGTCAACATATACCTGATATTTGCCCGTCTTTTCATACAGCGAAACGCGGCCGCCGACAAGCACGGCATCACCGTTTTTCGGCATAAATTCAAGGTACTGCGCGGCACTTCTGAACATTACACAGTCAATGCTGCCCGTCTTGTCTTTAAGGCTGAAATACAAGTGTCCGCTTGAATGAAGCTTGAAATTTGAAATTTCGCCCTCTATATGAAGCCCCGACAAAAACACATCACTGTCGATAAGCCTTTTTATATAGCCGTTTATCTGTGAGACCGTATATACGTTTACCTGCATTTTATTCGCCTTTTTCGCTCAATTCTATCACTTTGCCAAGCACGCCGTTTATAAAGCCCGGGGCTTTGTCCTCGCTGAACTGCTTCGCAAGCTGTACAGCTTCGTTTGCGGCGACCGCATTGGGTATATCATCCGCAAACAGAATTTCGTACACAGCTATACGCAGTATCGACAGATCGACTTTTGAAAGCCTGTCTATATCCCAGTTTTCAAGGCCCTGTGAAATAAGGCTGTCTATTTTTTCCTTATTTTCGACAACACCCTTTGCCTCTTCTATGATAAATTCTCTGTCTTTTTTGTATATGGTGCGCAGCCTGCTTATCTTGTCCTCATCCATATCAAGCAGTTTTTCCTCGTCCACCTGCGCATCCGTAACATCCGCCGTGGTCTTGTACTCCTCGTCATAAGTGTTCATTATCTGCTCTATGGCTACATCCACATCAAACTCTGCCTGGAAAACAATATTCAGAATATGTTTTCTTGCCGTTTTTCTGCTCATTGGTCTTTCTCCTTACTCCGTTTTTTCTTCGGGCTCTTTCTGAAAATCTATATCGGCAACAACTACATTTACCGTACCTACACTAAGACCCGTCATGGTCTCTATCGTATTTTTGATATTATCCTGCACCTTTTGTGCAACATCGCGTATCTTGCAGTTATAAAGCGCCATAATATTGACATTTGCGCTTACAACACCGTCAACTATCTCAAGTTCGACACCGCGCGAATTTTTTTTGCCGAATATACCGCCGCCCGGCACCACAAGCTTTGCCACACCGTCTATTTCCTGCGCAGCCGTAGCCGCTATGACCGAAATGACCTCGTCCGATATCTGTATTACACCTTTCTTGTCGTTTTCCATGCAAATACCTCCAATCAGCTGTTATAATCATACATAGTTATACTTATTCTAATTGTACCACAAAAAATGTCGTTTGTAAATGTTTTTATGCACATAAAAAAGCACCTATAAATTGCAATATATAATGTCCACAATGTTAAGTGTCAATTTTTAGTAGATTATACATTTTGTTTGATGATAAACCGCCTAATATTCTTCTCGGATAATTGTTAATCCAATTTTCTATCATCTTTATTTTTTGGGGTAAAATTTTTCCGATATCTGTCCCCTTTGGAATAAACCGTCTTATCAGTTTATTGGCATTTTCGTTAGAACCCCGTTCCCATGCACTGTATGGATGAGCATAGTAAACCTTTGTTCTTGGTGTCTTTGTAATGCACGAGCGTTCTATTCCTTCAAAATCAAGGTTTTCACAGCCATTATCACACGTTATTATTTTAAAGGTTTCCCGAAATTTCTTACTTCCCATTTTTCTTTCAAGTTTATCTAAAGCTTTTACAACACATCCCTGTGTTTTTGCGCTCATTTTAGATATGATTTCTCCTCTCCCCATTCTTTCCGTCAAAACCAAAAGTACTGCTTTTGTGCCTTGTTTACCGACTACTGTATCCATTTCCCAATGTCCGTATTCTTTGCGTTCATCTATCTCTTTCGGTCGTTCACTTATACTCGTACCTTTAGAATTCTTTATAGAAGTTCTAATGTGATGATAGCTGCGCTTCTTTCCCTGTTTTTTTACAGGCAAATCTTTATTGGTAAGTGTCGGAAAGTACCCGGCATCAATGTAATTGTATATTGTTTTGAAACAAAGCGTTATTTTGAAATCATCCTTATTTTGCTTTAATTCTTCTGCAACCGCATACGGAGACTTCTTTTCATCACGGATCTCTTTTTCAATAAAATCCACTAATTCATAATTATTTGCCATTTTCAAACCGGCACCTTTAGCTGTAGCATTATAATCATGCTTTTGTTGAGCAACATCTGCACTATATTCTGTTCGTGTTGTCAAATCACTGTTTAACACCCGAACCTCTCCTCGTTTGATTTCACGGCGTATAGTTCTCCCACTTCGACCTCCGAGCTGTCGACCTATTTCCTCTGACTTTAAGCCCACTTTTAACAATGCTTCGATTTTTAACCGTTCTTCGTAATTTATGTGCTTGCCTTTTCTGTTTTTTGTGTTATAATTTAAGTGACTCATATTGATACCTCGGTTATGTTTTGTTTGGTCACTTAACATTTTACCACAGTTTTCAATATGGGTCTTTTATTTTGGTCATTTTATTTTACAACTTATCACATAAAAAAGCACCGCAAAATGCAGTGCTTTTGTAAAAATACACTTTTTGTTCTTAAAGTACTTTCTTTATCGCATCCAAAAGCTCGCCGTAAGTCTCAAAAGCAGGGATATCGGGGTTATCCTTTATTATCTGCTCTGTGCTTTTGAAAAGGAAGCCCGCTTTGCCTGCCTTTATCATTGCAAGGTCGTTATAGCTGTCGCCGCTTGCTATTGTATCAAAGCCAACGGACTGAAGCGCCTTTACAGTACTTAACTTGGACTGTTCGCAGCGCATTTTATAGCCTGTTATCTCGCCGTTTTCGGCAACTTCAAGACTGTTGCAGAAGATAGTCGGCCAGCCCAGTTTTTCCATAAGAGGCTTTGCAAACTCTGTAAAAGTATCGCTTATGATAATTACCTGTGTCAAAGAGCGAAGCTCGTCAAGAAACTCCTTTGCACCCTCTAAAGGCTCTATCTTTGCGATAGTTTCCTGTATCTCTTTAAGACCGAGGCCGTGTTCTTTAAGTATGCCGAGTCTCCATTTCATAAGTTTATCGTAATCGGGCTCGTCACGGGTAGTTCTTTTAAGTACTTCTATACCGCTTTCCTTGGAGAACGCGATCCATATTTCGGGTACCAATACACCTTCGAGGTCAAGACAAACAACATTCATTTTCTTATTATCCTTTCGTATACAACTTTATTATTAACTAAATTTTATCAAAAAACAAAAATAAAGTCAATATAAAATATAAAGTCAGTTTTCAAGGCTTACACACTTTCCCCACGGCGGTATAATACTTTTGTTGTTTATGACCCAGAGCACGGGAATGCCCATAGCCGCCTTTTCCTCGGGAAAATCCGCAAGGCCGTCTGTCAGTACATGTTTGCAGCAAATGATTTATTACAACCAAAAAACTATAACCATAATTCAAAACCGTTTCCAAAAGCAAAAAAACATGGAAAATACCGATTTCATGTGATCGGTGCAGCTGTTTTACGCTTTACAAAAAAATACTATAGCTCTAAGGCTATATATTTTTTAATGTTTTATTAATATTTTTATGAACAAATTGTAAACTTTTAATTGACAATTTATGTACAAAGTTATATAATAACCTTAAAGACATTAATTGAGATTTTAATTATTTACGTATAGTGAATACAAAAGGAATACAAAAAGGAAGTGTTATTATGAAAAAGAAAATTAAATCGCTTTTAAAAAATAACCGCGGTTTCTCTTTGGTTGAACTTATTGTTGTTATTGCCATATTGATTGTACTTATGTCACAGCTTATTCCTGCTGTAATTTCATATATAGTAAAAACACAGAAAATCGCATCTGTAAATACCGCAAGAATAATATACGAGACTGCGACACTGACAATGACCAATCCCGAAGCAAACGCAAGTTTTCTTACAGCCACAACGACAGGCAGCAGCGTTAATACATCCTCGAGTGTCGGCGGGGCTTTAAAAAGCATAAACGGCAAACCTATGGCAATAGTCGCATATACATGTGTTGCTGACAACCGTACTGTTGGTTCGGACGGAATGATCACATGGAGAATACGCAATGATTGGTCGGACTATGATCATATGACCGGTAAAATACCGAAAAATCTTTGTCATATAATGCGTGCAGCACAGGATGCCCAAGGCGGTGTATACGCAAAATGGCTTCAGCAGGATCTTGACTCGACCAACCTGAAACTGGAATATCAGGCTCCGTGCAAATACTCGGATTTCAGCAATATTGACAGGTCAAAAAAATGCTGCATGATAATGATACTCGGCGAACACAGGTCAAAAAACATGGAGATATGGGCAGGCTACAAGGAACATCCCGTTTATCGCTTATACCCCGACCCCGACCCGGTATATCTTTCATCTCAAAAATGATTATTTAGCCTTGCTGCAAGTTTACAGATATATTAATTTTTATAACCTATTGACAATATCGGCACGTTTTTATATAATAAATACATAAAGCGCTGTGTATTTATTTTATGTTTAATTCCCTTTTGAGGTGTGGAAAGGAGCAGATCAACATGAAAAAAATTTTACAAAACTTTAAACTCAAAAACTGTATAAAGCAATTACAAGCAAGTGACGGCTTCACACTTAATGAAATGGTCGTTGCAATTTGTATCATCATGATACTTGTAAGTCTGCTGATCCCAAAGGTTACCCAATATATACGTCAGGCTCAGTATGTGCATGACGTTTATGCAGCAAAAACTATCTATGACACGTTGGAACTGGCTATGCTCGACCCCGATGTTTATTCCGAAACACAAAAGTCGCTTTCCAAATCCACATACAATATGAACAACGGTTCTTATATTACCATCCCGTCTAAGTATACAAACCTTTTGCGTACAAGACTTAAAGATGATAATACCACCGAGTTTTATAACCCCTACAAAGGCGGTGTTCAAAACGTCGGCGGCAAGTTGGTAGTTAAAGCCCAAGGCGGTATGGAGGGTATAACGACCCTGTCCAATGCAGCCAATGAGCTTATTGGCTATAGCAGAAACCTTGGCTGTATGATGGATATAAGATTTTATGACTGGAAAGCAACAAGCGCTTATAAGGGCTGGAAACACACAGACCAGTTTGTAATAGTTGCAAGTCCTGCAGATCCCCGTGACCTTGCGGTTTATCTTGGTTCATCTCAGGGCAAGAACGAAAACGGCGTCATTATGAAGCTTTATCCTATTGATGATTCAAGGCCGCTTGATTTCAGTTTTGTACAGATAGTAAAATAATGATTTGAAAAGGGAATTTCTATGGAATGGAATAAAAAACTTGCAACGGGTGTTGACGAATTTGATAAAATGTACCCCGTTATGATCGAAAATGTTAATGCTTCTTTACGACTTCTTGCCGCAAGCCGTACCGTTACGGACTACCGCAAGCACGTAGACGCAATCAAAATGGAGTTTATACGGCTGTTCTCCTATCAGGAAAGCTTGATGTATCAGCAGAAATACCCCCAGTATTATCAGCACAAGCATCATCACGAACAGTTTATAGAGAAACTCAAGGAGATATCCAGTCAGTTCAGTTCGGACTACTTCGGCTCCACCACTGCCGCTCAGGTAGACAATATCATCAAAAACTGGCTTATGCAGCACATATTCATGTATGACAAGCTGTGGGGACAGTTTACTATCGAAAAAGAAAAAGAGAATAAATAATAAAACAGCGGAAAGTGGATAGGCTTTCCGCTGTTTTTATGTTTATAAATAAATTTTACAATGAGGCAAAGTTTTTAAGTATCTGCAAGCCCGTGTCACCGCTTTTTTCGGGGTGGAACTGGAGTGCGTAGATATTGTCTTTCTGCACCGCCACCTGTATTTCCTTGCCGTAAAATGTAGTCGCCGATACAACGGGCGCATCGGTCTCGAGATAATACGAATGAACGAAATACACATAAGGCTTTTCGTCAAGGCCGTCAAACAGCGGCGACCGCATTTTTACACTAAGGTCGTTCCAGCCGATATGCGGTTTTTTTACATTATCGGGCAAAAGAACTACCTTGCCCGGGATAAGACCCAGACCCTCGTATTCGCCGTACTCATAACTTTTATCAAAGACAAGCTGCATACCGAGACATATTCCCAAAAACGGCTTGCCAGCCTCTACAGCCTTATATATTACCTTGTCAAAGCCCTTTTCGCGGATAGTGGCTATTGCATCCGCAAATGCCCCCACACCCGGCAAAACAAGCTTTTCCGCACGTTCCATAACAGATATGTCATCCGTTACAACAGCCTCAAAGCCAAGATATTCAAAGGCTTTCTGCACCGACCGCAAATTGCCCATTCCGTAATCAATTATTGCTATCATTTCGGTTTCCTCTTTTTACTCCAACATTCCTTTGGTAGACAAAACACCGTCTATTCTTTCGTCTATCTGGGTTGCCATATCCACCGCACGGCCGAATGCCTTGAACATAGCCTCGGCGATATGGTGGTTATTCTTGCCCGCAAGAACTTTTATATGCAGATTAAGGCCGCAGTTATCGCTTACGGCACGGAAGAACTCCTCCACCATTTCGGTATCAAAACTGCCGAGTGTAGGAGCGGTAAACGTACCGTCAAACACAAGCAGCGGTCTGCCCGAAAAATCTACCGCACACAGCACAAGCGCCTCATCCATAGGCACAATAGCGTGTCCGTAGCGCTTTATGCCGACCTTATCGCCAAGAGCCTCGGCAAGACACTTACCAAGCACGATGCCGACATCCTCAACGGTATGATGACAGTCCACATCAAGATCTCCATCGGCGTTTACCGTCAGATCCATAAATCCATGCTTAGAAATATGCGTGAGCATATGGTCAAAAAATCCGACACCCGTAAAAATATCGTTGTAGCCCGTGCCGTCGATATTAAGTTTCATTCTGATCTGTGTTTCAAACGTATTGCGTTCAATTTCCGCGCTTCTCATAATCTTACCCTCATAATAATTTACAGTCTTACTCTTATTGAATTTGCGTGCGCCGTCAATCCCTCGGCATTTGCAAACTTTATTACATCCTCGCCAAGATTTGACAACGCATCCTGTGAGAACGAAATTATGCTTGATTTTTTGATATAATCGTCAATGGACAGCGGCGAGAAGAAACGCGCCGTACCGCCCGTAGGAAGAACATGGTTCGGTCCTGCCATATAGTCGCCCAAAGGCTCGGGGGTATAGTGTCCAAGGAAAATTGCACCCGCATTTTTTATCTTCGGCAGCATATTGAAAGGCTCTGCCGTGCATACTTCCATATGCTCGGGGGCAATGGTATTGCAAAGTTCACACGCAGTATCCATATTTTCCGCAACAATTATCGCGCCGTAATTATCAAGCGATTTTTCTATTATCGCCTTTCTTTCAAGCACAGCGGTCTGTTTTGTGACCTCTTCCCGCACTTTCTTCGCAAGTTCCATACTTGTTGTGATAAGAACCGCAGATGCAAGCTCGTCATGTTCCGCCTGTGATAAAAGGTCGGCAGCAACATAAACGGGATTAGCCGTATCGTCCGCAAGAATAAGTATCTCACTCGGACCCGCTACGGAATCTATATTTACATAGCCGTAAACGCTGCGTTTTGCAAGCGCAACAAAAATATTGCCGGGGCCTACTATTTTATCCACTCTTTTGATACTTTCCGTACCGTAGGCAAGGGCAGCAACAGCCTGCGCACCGCCTGCCTTATAGATAGTGTCTACACCCGCAATATCTGCGGCAACCACGGTCGTGGGTGTTACCTTGCCCTCGGCATTGGGAGGTGTGGTCATAACTATCTCGCCCACTCCCGCTACCTTTGCGGGTACTATATTCATTAAAACGCTTGACGGATAAGCCGCCTTTCCGCCCGGCACATAAACACCGACACGGGCAAGCGGTCTTATCAGCTGACCGAGCATCTCGCCGTTGGTACTCGGTTCAAGCCAGCTGTTTATCTTCTGTTTTTGGTGAAAATCAGCTATTCTTGCGGCCGATTTTTCGATAACGGCAATAAGTTCCTTATCCACCTGCGTATAAGCCTCTTTTATTTCTTCTTTGGTTACAACAAGGTTATCCGCATTTATATCGGCCTTGTCAAAACGTTTTGTATACTCAAAAAGCGCCTTATCGCCGTTTTTCCTTATATCGGCAAGAATATCGTTTACAGTTTCCTGTACATTGCCGTATTCAAGCTGTGAGCGCGAAAGCAGGGCTTCAACAAGTTTTTTGCCCTCTGCATCACTGTATTCCATTATTTTTATCATTTATCTTCCAACTCCCTTAAACCCTTTATAATGTCAGCAATCCGCTTGTGTTCAAGCTTCATGCTTACGCGGTTTACCACCATTCTTGCGGATATCGGGCACACATCTTCAAGTACGGAAAGACCGTTTGCTTTTAAAGTAGAACCCGTTTCAACAATATCCACTATTACATCCGAAAGACCTACGATAGGCGCAAGCTCAACAGAGCCGTTAAGCTTCACTATCTCGATAGTCTGATGCTTTTTATGGTAGAAATGCTCCTTGGCAACATTCGGATATTTTGTGGCAACACGCAGATCGTTGCTGTGCTTCATTATCTCCCATGCGCTTTCCGAGCCCGCCACAGCAAATTTACACTTGCCGAAACCAAGGTCGTATACCTCGTAAAGATTACGGTTTTCTTCCAAAAGCGTATCCTTGCCGACAAAACCTATATCGGCCGCACCCGACTCCACATATGTAGGCACGTCGGTCGCCTTTGCAAGGAAAAATTTCAATTTAAGTTCTTCATTTGTAAATATCAGCTTGCGCGAGTCCTCTTTCATCTCTTCGCAGGTAATACCCATTGTTTCAAGCAAAGCCATGGCCTTGTCCGCAAGTCTGCCCTTTGCAAGAGCAAAAGTGAGGTATTTGTCGCCGTTTTCTTCCGACTGCGCGCTTATTGCCGACATAAGGTTGTTTATATTGATAGAAAGACCGACAGCGGGATAATCCGCACCGAAATTTTTGACCATGTTGTCATAACGTCCGCCGTCAACTATAGAAAAGCCCGAGCCGTAAGCATAGCCGCGGAAAACAATGCCCGTATAGTAGTCCATCTGTCCCACAACGCCAAAATCAAATGATATGTATTTTTCAAAACCCTTTTCTTTAAGGTCGTCATATATCTTATGCAGATGCGCAAGCGCCGCAAGAGATTTTTGATTTTTGACCGATACGGCCATTTTTTCAAGCAGAGAAATATCACCGATAAGCAAAGGAAGATCGGCAAAAAGCGTTTTTACATCTTCTCTTATATCAAGTGAAGAGGCGATCTCTGCTACCTTGACATAATTCTTATCCACAATGCTCTCACGTATCTTCTCGCAGTCCGAAGCGGAAATGCCCGCTTCTTCAAGCACGCCCTGCAAAAAGGCAACATCGCCGATATCTATGCGAAAATCTTTAAGACCCGATGCAAGCAAAGCGTTTATAGCCGCTTCCAGCACTTCGGTGTCAGCCTTTGCACCCTTTGCGCCTATCAGCTCGATACCCGCCTGAGTAAACTCGCGCATCTTGCCCTGATAATTCTCGTTATATCTGAAACAATTTCCGATATATGAAAATTTAAGCGGTATATCGCCCTCATTATAGGCCGTTGACGCTATACGCGCAATAGCGGGCGTAATATCGGGACGCAGGCCAAGGATAGAGCCGTCTCTGTCAAGCAGCTTGTGCATTCTTTTGCTGTCCACGCCGCCCATGCCCTCATACACCTGCGCAAACTCAAACGCAGGGGTATCTATAGCCTGATAGCCGCACTTATCGAACACGGCCTGTATGCTGTTTTCTATCTGTTTTTTAAACGCATATTCCGCGGGGAGATAGTCCTTTACACCCTCGGGGGTATGCAGTCTGTAATTCATCATATCGCACCTCTTATATACCATAAGGCATTTTTTCACATATACTATTATACCCGCATAAAAAGCTTTTGTCAATGTATGTACAATTAAAATCTTGTGTTTTGCATAACTTGACATTATAGCTCATTTATGATACTATATATTTATATAAACACCCAACAGAAAGGACGGGATCGGTATGGAAGATAAACCATTATACACAGTAGAATATGAGCACACATTGGAAGACTACCGCAAATTCTGCCGTCACATGGTATGGAAACTGCCTGTTGTGATCACACTTGTAATTGTTGCGCTTTCTTCCCTTTTACAAGCACAAAAAGGGTTTGGTCCGCTGTTTTACATTATTTATACATTGGCTGTACTGGTTGGTTCGCTTATTGTAATGTTTATTGCATTTACTGCTTTATTTTACATCTATACGGATCGTTCCTGGAAGTCCGACAAAACTCCCAAAAAATCACATTACAGCTTTTTCTCCGACAAATTGCAGGCGTTTGACGGTCTGAATACAACAGTCACACCCTACAAAGACCTCTACAAAGTTGAAGAAACCAATGATTATTTCTTTATTATGCTCAGCAGCGACCGCGGACACATAATCAAAAAAGACGTTTGCAGCGAGGAACTTTCAAACTTTATAAGAAACATCAAAAAAAATGCCGCTTAACACGGCATTTTTTTATTGATCCTTTTCGGCTTTTTTATTTTTGTTATAGATGGTATCATAAATCATCGGCACCATTACAAGGTTGATTATCATAGCCACAAACAGACCCGCTATCATAAGCGACGCCATAGGTACAAACAGTGCATCACCGAACAATGCAAGCGGCGCAAGGCCGAGCACCGTAGTCATGGTACTCATCCTTATAGGTCTGAAACGCTGTGCTCCCGCAGTAATGCAGGCCTCACGCACAGACATACCCTCGGCTATCTGATTGTCTATATAATCGACCAGAACGATAGCATTTGCAAGCACACAGCCAAGCAGACTTATCGAACCTATCAGCGCAAAGAACGTCAGTTTCTGACCCGTAAGGTAGAGAAATGCTATACCCGACATAGCGCCAAACGGGATAGAAATAAATACCAGCAGCACTTTTTTGATAGAACTGAACTGTATAAGCAGAATAACAAGTATAAGGAAAAGCGAGATAACTGCCGCTTTTATAATATCCATGGCAAGTTCCATAAAATCTTTTCGCTCGCCCGTATATTCAACCGTTACACCATCGGGCAGATCCATTTTGTCAAGTTTATCCTGCAATTCGTTCTGCATGGAGATATTGCTGACCGTACTGCTGTTGTAGCAGCCGACAGTTCTGCCCCTTACGCCGTTTATGTGTGTTATTTTAGATACTTCCGTCTTGAGCGACACATCCGCAAACTGTCTTAACGGATGCTTTGTTTTGGTCGTGGATGCCTTTATCTTAAATTCTTTAAGCTGTGTCTCGTTTTCTATATTACTGTCCAAAACTATCGGGTATTCGTGACTTCCGTTTTTGAACGAAGATATCTTTCTGCCCATAAGCGCAAGGCTCAGCTCGTTCTGTGCTTCGGCACGGAAAAGGCCTATAGTGTTTATCTTCAGATCGTCAACGTCCACAAAATAATCATATGTCGAAAGCTGACCGTTGTTGTTTACACCCTTTGCCCCGTCCATATCGCCAAGAATATCGTTTACTATTGCCTCGGCTTCGTTAAGGTCTTCAAGGTCGTTGCCTTTTAATTTTACCTCCACAGGCTTACTTGTCAGTTTAAAGATATCTATCTCGTCAACAAGTATCATACCGCCGCCGACACGCTTTGACAGTTCGGACTGCAAAAAGTCCACCATCTGCCATGTGTATTTAAAGCGCTCGCTCTTGTCAAGGTCAATTTTTACGTAAATATCGCCTATTTCCTTAGACTCGTTCTTGGGCATGATCGCATAGTCATAACGCGGGATACCACCGCCGACACAGCTGAGATAATACTTTGTTTCGGGCTGTTCGTCAAGGATAAGCTGGATATCATCTATCATCTTACGAGTCTTTGCCATATCCTCGCTGTCGCTGTTGACCTCAATGGTAACAACGTCTTTGAAAGCCTTTGGCTTTACCTGGAAATCTATCCTAAACAGTGCTATCGAGCAGACCGCAAAAAACAATACTGCGGCTAATATAGTGATAAACCTGTTTTTCATTGCAAACCCGAATATCTTGTTATATATTTTTACGGGAAGTTCCTCTTTGCCTTCCTTTTCGGGTGTTTTTCTCAGGAATAAAAGACTCATAAGAGGTGTTACGAATATGGATACCAAAAAGCTTGCTATAAGCGAGATAACAATAACGCTCGGGAATGTAAACGCAAGCTGATGATATGCTCCGGGCAGCGTAAAAAGCGATGCAAAGCCCGAAATAGTTGTAAGCATGGAAACAAATACGGGCACTATAACGCTCTGCGAGCCTTCTATAACCGCCTGTCGCCTTTCCATGCCATTATCCAGATTTTTCTGCACGGCATCACTTACTACGATAGCATTATCCACAAGCATACCAAGCACAACTATAAGCGCCGCAAGTGATACGAACTGGATATCCAGGCCAAAAAGCTTCATGCCGATAAAGTTTGCAAAAATAGCGAGCGGTATGGCAAAACTTACAACAAAGGCATTTCTGAAATTCATGCCCACCATAATTACAATAATTACCAGCACAATTGATTCTATCAGGTTTATAATAAAATCGTTTACGGACTTTTCAACATCCTCGGACTGCAAGGCTATCGGGCTTAATAAAATATTGTCGGGCAAAGTCTTTGTATACTCCGCAATTACTTTATCCACCCTTTTGCCGACATCTACCGTATTGAGTCCTTCCGTAAAATAGACACCTATTACGGTTGCATTCTGCTTGTTATAAAGAAAATATTCTTCATCATCGGGCAGTTCCATGCGTATATCAGCCACATCACCAAGGGTCGTCACAACACCGTCGTCCGTGATATTAATAACAAGGTCTTCTATTTCTTTAAGACTGTCAAAACGACAGCTTGTGGTCACATTTATCTCTTCGCCGTTCACTTTTATCGAACCCGTGGGGATAGCGCTGTTCTGATTTTGTATAACAGCAGCTATTTCCGCCATGGAAACGGGCTGATTGTTAAGTTTATCGGTATCAACGGTTATTTTTACCTGAGAATGTATGTCGCCGAATAATTTTACCTTTCTTACACCATCGACTGCACGCAATTCGTCTGCAAGCTCGCTGCACCGCTGTGAAAGTTCGTCATTTGAGATATTTTCGCCCGTCATTGCATAAACGGCTTCGCTTATCTCCATTATATCATCATCAACGGTTATACTTGTTACCCCGCTTGGCAGTTCGAGTGCATTAAGACGTTTTCTCAGATCATCAAAGGAATCATCTACTTCCTGCTGAGAAAGATCCATATCAAGCACGGCAACAACACCAAAACCATTGTCAAGTATCGTAGTATCACAATGGTCAAAACCGTCCATTTCCATTACGGCGTGTTCAACATCTTCTGCCACCGTCTGCTCTATCTGTTCGGCAGTCGCACCGGGATAAATGACTTTTATAAGGCCTACGGGCACAATTACCTTTGGAAAGTGCTGTTTCGGCACTGTAATATAACTCACAAGACCGCCGACAAAGCACATTATCATCATTATGATTATAAGTGTACGTCTTTGTAAAACACGCGCGGCAAAACTGTTATTATTGTCCATCTGTCACAGTCCCCTCTTTTGTGTTTTGTACCCTGACCGTGTCGTTTTCACGCAGGCTCTTTATGCCTTCGGTAACTATTACCGCGTTGGGGTCGTCAATTTCTACACGCACTTCGTCACCGTCTATCTCGCCAAGTGTAACTTTTTTGCGCACTACTTTGTTTTCGGGTGTTACCGTATAAACATAGTCCACGCCGCTTAAATTAAATACGGCATTTATAGGCACAAAATAGCCCTCTTTACTGCCTGCGGGTATTTTAACGCTGACTGTTTCGCCCATTGTCACCTTTGACGAATCCACATCTATCTCGACCTGATATGTACGCGTACTTTCATCGGGATACTGTGCTATAGTTGAAATAACGCCGTCTATCTCATCATTTATAACGGCTTTTTGGCCGACTTTTATCTTCTGATATTCATCACTCGGCACACCGATAGAAACTATGCTTGAAGTGCTTTTTGCAACAATAACGGGATAGCCCGCACTTGTTACTTCCCCCTCTTTAAAGGGTATCTCCATTACATAGCCGTCATTTTCGGCCTTTATAACAGCATCGTTTATATTCTTTTTTGTAACACTTTCGCCTATCTCGGCACTGCTTATCTGGGACTGTATGCTTCTTACATCCTCGGCCTTTTGCGCTTTTAAGTTTTCAAGTGTATCCGATGCGGTTTTGCGCTTGTCATAAAGCGACTGCAATTCCGCACGCTTGCCCTTTAACTCGGCCTCCGTGCCCTGATATGTGGCTCTTGCCTGTTCAAGGTTTGCCTGCTGTGTCACATACTGCGATTCAAGCGCCTCCATGTCCTTTTCGGTAACAAGACCCGCGGCATACAGTTTTCTTGTGCCGTCCAGTCTTGAATACAGGGTATCGAGTGCATTCTGTCCCGCATCAATGCTCTGCTGTGCCGCAACAAGCGCATTTTCCATCGCTTTGATGCCCGTTTCGGCAGCATCTATAGAAGTATCAAGCGTTTCTATATTGGTCTGTGCGGCCTTTATATTCGTATCATAAGTACTTACCGCTTTTTCAAGACCCGCCTTGGCCTGTTCGGTCGTATTGGAGTTTACACCCGCCGAAAATTCAAGCGTTGTTGTATCAAGACTTGCAAGTTCGTCGCCTTTTTTAAAGCTGTCGCCCTTTTTGACATTTATTTTTGCTATCTTGCCCGCCATAAGGAAGGAATAATTCTTTGTTTCCTTGGCCTTTACAAAGCCGATATATTCCAATCCGTCATCTACATTTTTAACATCTACAGTCTGTGTTTTGACTATCTTTGCCTCATTTGACTCGACCGCTGCATCTTTTCCGCAGCCAACAAACGAAAACATCATCGCCGCGGCCAAAAGAACATATAGCTTTCTTTTCATAATATTCGCCTCTTTATATGTTTTGCACTGTTCCATATTGCTATTATAGCACTGCCCGAATACATTTTCAATAGTTCAGGCAAAAAATAGTTTGAATAAAAAACAGTTTTGTTAAAAAAATTTTTTCTACACAAAAAACTCCGCTTTTACGGAGTCCTTTCTTTTGTTGGATGGGCGGAGAAGGATTCGAACCTTCGAAAGCGTAGCTAACAGATTTACAGTCTGCCCCCTTTGGCCACTCGGGAACCCGCCCACATTGTATAAAAAAAGAGACCTGAAAAGTCTCTATTTGTACTGCTTTATTTGCTTGTATTCTCAAAACCGAATAATCAAATTTTCGTACTCGTTCCTACAAATTCGCTTATTGTTAACATTGAAACAGAGGTATAATAAAAATTAATCGCTAAAATTTTCTTAACGCTACGCCTGTGTCGCTTCGCTCCTGCGGCTTATACGCTAAAAATTTTGTCCTTCGGACGCGCCGATCAATTTTTATTTTCAATTCCACTCAATGTTAATATCCTTAGAAAGGA
>JAFUAF010000017.1 GCA_017460805.1 Bacillota bacterium
AATTCTAATTTTTCATCAGGAGACCATACTTTGTTTTGGTTTTTATGTTTTAAAGCTTCACACCCTTGCGCTTCTTCGATTCGTACCCATTCGCGAACTGTATCTTTAAATCTCTTTTCCGAAATGCCTTCCGGGCATTCAACCCATTGTCCTTGTCGATAAAGTTCCACACACTCTTTCTTAAATTCATAAGTATAACGCATAAAAAATACCCTCCTTACTGGGTGTCCAGTAAAGAGGGTACATATCACAAACGGAGAGCTTTTTTTATTTTCAAAATTTTGCAAAGCATAATACCGCCCGATAAAACAAAAATTAAGTGAAACGATTTTGTTTAAAGGCGGTGTTTTTATGAAAAAAATCATACTGTTTGCGTCATTGGCGGCCTTGCTGACGGCAGTGTACGGGTATTTTCTGCCGGAGAGCATTACCATAGAGCAGGGTAAAAGCAGGGCGCTGGAGTTTTCTCTTCCGCTCAAGGCAAGTGTCAGCGGCGGCGATATGCAGGTACTTAATATAAATAATGCTCCCGCATCCATAAACCAAAATTTTGATGCTTCGGGCAGCGTTTTGTCGGCAAATGAAAGCGGGAAAATGGATATAGAGCTTAGTTTGCTCGGTGTGCCGTTAAAATCCGTTTCGGTCAATGTTCTGCCTTTGCAGGAATACGCGGCTTCGGGAGAGACCGTCGGCATTGTACTCGATACGGACGGCGTGCTTGTGCTTGGCACGGGAAAGGTCAAGGATGCGGCGGGAAATGTTTTTGAGCCGTGCAGGGGACTTTTGCACAGCGGAGATATGATAAAAAGCATAAACGGCAAAAGAATAAGCAGCAAGGAAGAACTTTTGGACGAAGTGAGAAACAGCCCTTTTATAGTTAAGCTGAATATAAACAACAGCGAAGAAGTGAGTGTCAGACCGATAGTTTCCGCCGACGGGACACCGATGATAGGGCTGTGGGTGCGCGACAGCACACAAGGTATCGGGACTGTGACATATTTCAGAAAATCCGACGGTGCTTTCGGCGCTTTGGGTCATCCCGTGAACGATATAGACACGGGAGAACTGATGCAGATAAAAGAGGGCAGGATATATCCCGTGGAAATGGACGGCATTGTAAAGGGCGAAAAAGGCATGGCGGGCGAACTTGCGGGCAGAAACATAACGGACGGGGAAGTGCTTGGTTTTATAACAAAAAATTGCCATGCGGGTGTTTATGGTTCGCTGACTTCAAAAGGTAAGAAATTTTTGCCGCAAAAGACCGTGCCGATAGCACTTAAAGAACGTATACACAAGGGAAGTGCAAGTATACTTTCGGACATTGACGGAAAGGGTGTAAAGGAATATAAAATAGAAGTCGAGAGTATAAATATCCTCGGGAAAAACACGACAAAAGGCATGGTCATAAGGGTAACAGACCCGAAACTTATTGAAAGTACGGGCGGGATAGTGCAGGGGATGAGCGGCAGTCCTATTTTGCAGGACGGCTGTCTTATCGGTGCTGTTACCCATGTTTTTGTAAATGACCCGACAAAGGGCTACGGTACATTTATAGAGACTATGCTTGCGGAAAACGAGCGGCAGTAACCTTGCCGCAAAAAATTTTGTAATGCCTATTGACAAAATATGTTAGTTATGATAAACTAACTATAGTTAGTTAGACAAAACTTATTAACAGAGAGGATATTATCGTGAGTGTTGTTATTGTTGGCGGACATGACAGAATGTGCGCAAAATACAAAGAAATATGTAAAAAACACGGCTGCAAGTGCAAGGTATTTACACAGCTTCCGGGTAATTTTAAAAATCAGATAGGCAATCCCGATGTGATAGTGCTTTTTACAAACACCGTTGCACACAAAATGGTGAATATAGCAGAGGTGCAGGCGGAAAAAACGGGGGCATATATCGCACGAAGCCATTCGTCAAGTGCCTGCGCGTTAAATGATATACTTGAAAAGTGTGTCAGCGCCTGAAACAAGGGGGAGAAGATATGACACTGGAAAGGTCTATAGCGCTTTATTGTGCGCCTGCGCTTGCGGGCATAAAGCCGTCAAATCTTTTGAGTTATTCAACGGAGGATAAAAGGTGCGCTTATAAGGAGCTTTCGCGCCTTAACAGACAGCTTAATGCAAGCGGCATTTATTTAAAGGTGCTTTGCGAGTATGAAAAGCGTCTGCTGATACTGGTGTACAGAAACAACAAACTTGCAAATTATCTTGACCGAAGCGAAATAGCGGCATTTCTTAAAAACTGCGGCTATGGTGTAAGTTTGCAGCTTGCGGACAAGATAAGCCTGCTTTCCGAAAGAATAAAAAACAGCCGTGAATTTCCGCATGAAGTAGGGGCATTTTTAGGCTATCCAATAGAGGATATCTACGGCTTTATAAATCACAAAAGCTGTAAATATACGGGCTATTGGAAGGTATACGGCAATGTGGAACAGGCAAAGGATATTTTCCGCAAATATGACAGCTGCCGCAATGCAGTTGTAAACAGAATGAGTATGGGCAAAACGCTTACGGATATGTTTGCGCTTGCTTAACTATATATTTATATCTCTAAGGAGGAATTTTTAAAATGAGTAAAACAGCAATTATCTACTGGAGCAGTACAGGCAACACAGAGGCTATGGCTAACGCTATAAAAGAGGGCGCAGCTTCCGCAGACCTGTTCAGCGTATCCGATATTTCGGCAGATGCAGCGGCAGAATACGACAACCTTATTCTCGGCTGTCCCGCTATGGGCTCCGAACAGCTTGAAGAAAGCGAATTTGAGCCTTTCTTTGAAGAACTTAAGTCTAAGCTTTCGGGCAAGAATGTTGCTCTCTTCGGCTCTTACGACTGGGGTGACGGCGAGTGGATGCGTACATGGGCAGATGCCGTAAAAGCAACAGGCGCAAATCTTGTAGGCGATGAAGGCCTTATCGCAAATAATGCCCCCGATGATGCTGCTTTGGCTGCATGCAAGGAACTTGGTGCAAAGACAGCTGCATTATAATATAAATCAACCACAATAGTTGTGAAAAAAGACGGAATGTTCCGTCTTTTTTTATTTAAACTAAGGGGAACAGATGCTGACTTTCTTGAAACAACACGAAATAAAAAATGATTGATAATAAAGGTTAAATATGTTATCTATAAAAAAAGACGGAACGCTCCGCATTTTTTATTTAAACCGAAAAGGTGTCTGTCCCCTGAATATTGCCGAAATATTATAAATTTTTTGTATCGTGTGTACCTGTTTAAATGATTTTTCGTGTTTATATAATTATAAGAACAAAAACGAAAGGGGTATACTATGAAAAAAACAAGAAAAATGACAACTTTCTGCACGGGTTTGATTGCGGGGCTTTTACTTCTCAATATCGGTGTCAAAATATTGGAGCATAGAGCGGAAAAAATATCCGAAGAGATAGGCGGCTATCGTAATACCGTTGATTACGACAGTATAGTGGAATATGAGAGAAAACGGGCAAATATGCTTGCCGACTGGCGGGTCGAGGACGATACCTTGACGATAGGCACTTGTGAAATAATAAGTGCTTCACGTTGGGAAGTGCCTTGGGAGGCACACAGGGGGCATATAAGAAAGGTCATTATAAAAGGCGGAGAGACTGTCGAGGGCTTTAGCGACTATCCCGCATTGGAAGAGGTCGTTTTGCCCTCAAAAATAAAAAATATAAACAACGAGGCTTTTAAATCCTGCAAACAGCTTAAAAGCATAAGCATACCACAGGGTACGGCGGGAATAGGATACAGCGCTTTTGAAGATTGCTCCGCGCTTGAGAGGGTCGAAATACCCGAATCGGTATGGCGGATAGAATGGGGCGCTTTTAAAAACTGCCCGCTGCTGAAAGATATCAAACTCCCCGACGGACTGAGTGAACTGGGGGATGAAGTGTTTAAAGGAACATCCGTAAAAAGTATCGTTTTGCCGCGGGAAATAGAGAAAATATACAACGGCTTTCCGTTTGATATAAATACCGAGGTGTTTTGCTATAAAAATTCCTTAACGGCAAAAACATTTGAGAAAGTTTTTGACAGTAATTTAATTTTTCTGAATGACGATAATTCACTGTATGTACCGACACCCAAAGATGATGATTTTGATGAAAGCCGCGCAGTACAGCTGACGGATTACAGCTATACAAACAAATTTGCCGATAAGGACGGCTATGTGTTTATGAATATTGATGGAGAAAGCGAGGAAACGACAAGGTATAACGACGTGAATTTTTTTGATTATGACTCGGTGATACTTGATCCGAACGGTGCGGAAGTTTTTGACCGCGGACGGTATACCATAAAGTGCAGCAATGCCGATGGTGTAATAGAATATCCGTATATAAACGGCAGTTTCATAGTACACGTCAGATACAAAAAGCGGGAAAACAGCTTTGGGACTGATGTTGTGGATAAAACGGGACAGTGGGACGGGGAAAGAAAAGCGCTCAGGATAATTATAGATGATGACAGATATATAATGGGGAATATAATGCAAAACGGAAAGGTAAGTGCCGATATGGTCGGCAGCATATCCGTTCCATACAGAAAAATAAGCGGTGATCATATAGAATTCAGTGAGGATATGGAGCATTACAGGGTGACTACGATCGAGTCAACGGATAAGGGACAGGTGGTCTATAATGTTTATACATATTATAACAAGAATTTCAAAAAGGAAGAAGACCCCGGCTGTGAATTCCATAATTATGAGTATATACCGCCTTATGCGGAAATGAACGAAAACGGCAAACTTGTTTTTAAAACAAATAAAAATTATGTCGTGAAAGGGAAGGTACTTAACAACAGGGTGTACTATGCGCTGTTCAAGGTATTGGAAGACGGCGAAACGGTAAAAGACTATTTGCCAAAGGAACGGCCGTCCGACAGGTATAAAACGGCTGTGGACAGGCTGACGGAGGCGGGGATATTATACAATAATTCAAACTGCCGCTATACAGAGCCCGTAACAGCATTGGATTTTTATTCGGTAATGATGAAAGCGTATATGAAAAATAAAAGCTATGCACAGATGCTGGAGAAAAAGGGCGTTAAGCAGTTTCCTTTTGATAATACGACCGACCCTTATGCGCTGCTTGCCAAAAATACGGGGCTGTTTACCGATAATCAGGAAAGGAACAGGCTTTATAACAACCTGAGAATAGCGGAAGCACAGAAATTTATCGACGATTTTATCGGCCACGAGGGTTTGGATATTTCGATAAACGTGTATGATATAACGGGTGCGGGAAAAACCGATATGGTGACAAGAGAAATGGCTTATGCTTTGGCGTATGAGTTATACAGGCAGATATAATGATGATATTGAAAGGAGCGATATATTAAATGACAAAGATTTTTTTAAGAACAACTTTTCTCGTTATGTTACTTTTTATTGCTGCGTATTTATATTCTGTATCTCGTGTGCCGGTTACTCATGTCAATTCGGAAACTGTATTGGATAGTATATATATTTCCGACAAAAAAATTGAGTTAGGGAAAACAACTGTTGCCGATTTGGGAAAAGAATATAATGTAATGATAATAAATGACCCAAAAGGAGATTACCTTGAACTTTTTAAAAATGACAGACCCATTGCTTTTATTTATGTAAAAGACTACGACAAGATAAAACATTCCCGTATAGCACAGAATGATACTTTAACTAATGCACTTTTAAATGCACCTATAAATTATATGAGATTTGCTGCCTTTTACCTCCCTGAAGAAGAAGGCTCAATCAATAATTTAACCATACATAATAACCGGAAAGATTTGATAAAGGAATACGGACCTCCCGATAAAACACAAACAATAAAAACAGCAGGCACAAACGATTTAATTGAATATACTTATTTTTTGTCAGGCAACAATCAAATGAAATATACTTGCAATGCGCCGATCAGACAAAACACTAAAATCGGATGGATGGAAATCGGAGAAATAGAGGAGACAGGTGCTTGACGCCTGTCTCCATGGATTTTTCTGTGTAGAGCCGAGTACACATGGGGTTAACCTTACTATGGAATTCAGAATTTCCAATATTTCCCATTGCGGGAACCGGTGTTTGACCCCTGTCCATATTTATTATTTAAGCTATCGGAAGTGTATAGTTTTCGCTGACAACGCTTTGAAGTACAGCGGCGGCATCTGCGGCTGTTATATTGGTGTCCTTATCCACATCAATATATTCGAGCCAGTTATCGGTTGATTCAACGGGCATTTTATAATTTTCCGTAAGGGTCTTCTGCATTATGGCGGCAGCATCTGCGGCTGTTATCTTTTTGTCGTTATCCGCATCGCCGTATAAAACCTTTTCTTTTGCTTCGCCGAATGTGACGGCGTAAATCATATTATTAAGCCAGGTAGTGCCGTTTCCTCGTCTTACATCAAGGGGATTTATTATAACGCTCATGGGGCTTAAAACTTTCAGTTCGCCGTCAATTTCGGCAACGCTGCCCGTGTCGCTTATAACATAAGCCATGCCGTTCTCTTTGCCGAGGTAGATGGTTATATGTCCTCTGAACATCAAAAGAGAGCCGACGGGAATGGTATCGAAAAATTCAAGCTTTTGTTCGTCCGTCATAGCGCTCAGGTCGCTTACATGGTCGGGTATCTGAACCTGCCAGGTTGTATTTCTGGGTATCTCCAGACCAAAACAGCGGTAAACCTGTCTTGTATATGCCGAACAGTCCATAGAATCCAGCATACCGCCCCAGCCGTAGCGGTTTCCGAGACAGGTAAAAGCGGTGTCGAGCACATTTTTCTGTGTGAGCGGCAGATAGCCGATACTTACATTGTAATGCTGTGATATAAGGGCGTACTGTCTGACATATTTTCCGTTTTCATCCCTTGTGGGCAGATAAACGACATAGTTGTTCCATGTGCCTCTGTCGCCGATGGAAGCGGGCATATCATTTTCGGGTACAAGTTTTAAGACCGTACCTATCATAAGTTTAACTTCGGAAATTTCGGGCACAAAAACCGTGGGTTCAAGAATTATTTTATCTTGTGTGACAACAAGGATATCTTTTGAATCAACATCAACTTTCCAAGCATCGAGCCATTCCTCTTTTGAAGAGCAGATACCGACACAGTCTGCGGGTATCCAGCCCGCACAGTTGGTGGAATAGCCGTTGTAGAAGGTCTTGCCGTCTATCTCACATTTCTGGCGGATGACAAAGGGCTCGTTCACATTCATGGAAGAAGTCTGCATCTCGTCGTCGGTATCGTTTGCGGAATAACCGATAATATCTTCTTCGGGCCAGTCTTTCATATTGGCACGTTTTGTGATAACGGCATACTGTGTTTTCGTTTCGCCTTTATATCCCGTTTCGACAATGGCAGCGGAAAGCTTTCCGAAATATTTTTCATTGTCTATCTTTTCGCCGTTTATATAAAAATTGCCTGTTGGTATTTCCCTTTTTACGGGAGAAGCATAATATGTTTCCTCAATATTTTCAAGGTCATACATATAGGTTTCGGGTTCGGCAAGCATGGCGGCATTGAGTTTTGTTATCTCATCTGCCGTCATAAGAACTCTGTCGGCATATTTGCCAAGCTTTCCGCCCCAGTATGATGCCTGCGCCATTTCACCTGTCACGCCATGCGCATAGGTGACATTGCCGCCGCTTTCCTCGACCTCTACCTTATCTTCATAGGGTCTGGATGTAAACAATATCGTATCATCGGCATATACCATAGAACCTGCCGCAATTACAGCCGCAAATAAACATATAATTTTTTTGTGCATAAAATTCACTCCTTATCAAGTCATATTTTGATTATATCACAAAATATATGTTTGTAAAAGTAATTTTTACTCCGCTTGACAAATGTGCCCTTATAGGATAAAATTATAATATAATAATAAAATAATATAAGAAAGGCGGATACTAAAGTGAAAATAGCTTTAATAAACGAAAACAGCCAGGCGGCTAAGAACGAACTTATCTACAATACTTTAAAATCGGTAGTTGAGCCTATGGGACACGAGGTTTACAACTATGGTATGTACACAGCGGAGGACAAGGCACAGCTTACTTATGTACAGTGCGGTATCCTTACTGCAATACTTATCAACTCGGGCGCAGCAGACTTTGTTGTAACGGGCTGCGGCACAGGCGAGGGCGCTATGCTTGCCTGCAACGCTTTCCCGAATGTACTTTGCGGTCACATCGTAGATCCCTCCGACGGCTATATGTTTGCACAGATAAATGACGGCAACGCAGCTGCATTTCCTTTTGCAAAAGGTTTTGGCTGGGGTGCGGAGCTTAATCTTAAATATACTTTCGAGCAGCTTTTCTGCGGCGAGAGCGGTCAGGGCTATCCCAAGGAAAGAGTAGTGCCCGAACAGCGCAATAAAAAGATACTTGACGAGGTAAAGAAAGTAACTCATACAGATATTATGACTGTACTTAAAAACATCGACCAAGACCTTTTAAAGGGCGCGGTAGCAGGCGAAAAGTTCAGCGAATACTTCTTTGCAAATTGCAAGAACGACGAGATCGCCGCTTATATCAAAAGCATACTTTAATAAAAAAACTGTCGTATCATGATATAATCCCCTTAGAGTAGACACACGAAAAAATAAAACGTGTATCAATACTCTAAGGGGGTTATTTTATTGGGAAGAAAATCAAAAGTATCACCGGAATTGAAAATAGCAGCAGTAAAAGAGTATCTATCCGGAAAA
>JAFUAF010000001.1 GCA_017460805.1 Bacillota bacterium
TGCAAAATATCTTCCGTTTTTGTATACCCGACCAAAGAATTATTTTCCATAAAAACCTTCTCCCAACATATTTTTCCGTTCGTTATTTATATACAAATTATAACATATATGTTTCAAATCTACAATATTTTTTATTCTTCTGTATAGTATTATTCCATATTTATTGTCCATAAATCAGCACAATAAAATGATTTTGCATCAATAATTTTTCCGCAGGAAAACATCGGGGTCTGGGGTGTGCATCCAGTAAACTGTGAGTGGCTCGCCTGTATGGGGGTGTATTGGGAATTTGTGATTTTCACAATACAAAAATACCCAAACGGAAAGCCACTCGCTATGTTTACTAAAAAAGTTTGTGACTGTTTCAAAAATAGGAGGACTGTTGATTTTTGAAAAAAATTTCTGTAAAACATTTTTTGCCTGTTTTACAAGAAAAATTTATACATAATTCTATTTCAATATGTCGCATAATTTTAAAAAATATAACAGATTTTTCAGTAACAGCATTATAACCTGAAATTTCATATCTGTCAAATAAAAATACTGCATCTCATTTTTTTGCAAGCACATCCAGTGTCGTTCCACTTTAAAATATCAAACATCAATCGTTATTGATATTTTTATTTTAAAAGTGTCATTCCATTGGAGGACTTGTTAGGAATCACCCTAAAACCTGATGGTTTCGCTTTGCGAAATGAATAAAAAAAGACTGACCGCTTAGCCGAGGCCAAAACCCACACAGGCTCTGGCACTCGGCGCACAAAAGCGGTCAATCTTCGTCAAGTATTGCGGCGTAATTTCTGATAACAATTCCATCTGTATCTTTCTTTATAACAGCGGGGTTATCAAGTGCGGCGGTCTTGTATTTATTGTAATACTCGTCTGCCTTTTCGGTTACGGCGGTTTTGGCTTCGTCATTGGTTATATTTTCGACCTCGCCCTTGATCTCCGCCGTTTTTGTTTTGGCAGTGTACCACTCACCCATAAACTTTTTCAAAAACTCGTTATTGAATTTCAGGTAAACATCTTTCCCCTTTTTCGTCAATTCAATATCCGTTGCAATATCAAGCATAAAAAGCAGGGCAGCTACATCTCCGACCGTTGCAATATCAAAGTCATAAAACACACTCTCCGAAACTTGCAGACCTGCCGCAATTTTTTTAAGCTGTTCAGCCTTTGGATTTCTTATGCCAAGTTCATATTTTCTGATACTTCCCTCGATAATTCCGCACGCATCGCCAAGCTGCTTTTGTGTCCAACCTCTGTGTTCACGGAACGCTCTGATTTTTTCGCCGATTGTCATAATATTTCACTTCCGTTTCTTTTATTTTACAATAGTATAACATATAGTCCTTATTTTGTAAATATTTAAAATTTACACTTGACAAAGACACAAAGAGGACTTATAATATATTTACAGTCACAATAGTGACTTGATGGGATATTATAAAAAATAACGAAAGGAGGAATTATATGACCAATAACATTTCAATAGAACACAAATATAATCTGACGGTCAAAGAAGCGGCGGAATATTTCAATATCGGTGAGAATAAACTGCGTGAGATAACCGACAGAAATGATTGTCCGTTTGTGCTTTGGGTAGGTAACAAACGCCTTATAAAGCGACCTGCACTTGAAAAATATCTTGAAACGCAATTTTCTGTATAACATAATTAAAAATAGAAAAAAGGAGAGTGATGTGCTATAATCAAGATACATACAGTTGCCGCTCCGAAAGGACGGATAACGATGAAAAAAAGAAAAGATAAATATGGCAGAGTTTTAAAAGAGGGCGAGGGTCTTCGCAAAGATGGGCTTTATCAGAACCGCTACAACGGCATTGACGGCAAACGTAAGACGGTCTACGCAAAAACTTTGGATGTGCTGCGTGAAAAGGAACAGGAAATTCACAGCGATATTTACAACGGATTTTGCAACACCGACAAAAATATAACCATTGACCAAATGTTTGCGAGATGTGCGGCGAACAGGCAATTTTTAAAACCTCGTTCGAGGGAAGTTTACGAATATTGCTACAACAAGCACGCAAAGCCTGTTATCGGGGCAAAAAAGATGCGTGATATAAAATATTCGGATATGGTCTTGTACTTCAAATATCTTGCCAACGAACAGCATTTGAGTTTAAGTTCGATGCGTTCTATCTATCATTCGCTTACGCCGCTGTTCAAAATGGCACTGCGTGACGGAATAATAAAGATAGACCCGATAGACGGAGTTTTTGCTGAAATACGCAAAATGTATCAGCTGACACCAAATAAACGTAATGCGGTATCACAGGAAAACCTCAATAAACTTGCAAATTTCATAGCAAATTCACGCAAGGACAGCAAGTATTTGAATATTTTTCTTACACTTGCGCTGACAGGTATGAGAGTTTCGGAATTATGCGGTTTGATGTGGCAAGACATTGACTTTGAAAACGAAACGATAAGCGTTGAACGCACGGTTGTTTATCTGAGCAAAGAAAACAAAAAAATCGTGCAGACCCCGAAAAGCGAGTCGGGCATAAGGCAGATACCTATGATGTCAAAATTAAAGGATATTTTACTCGAAATGCACGAAAACCAAAAGAATATGCCGCCGATAACCTGCGGCGAATATTCGGGTTTCGTTTTCGGCACAAAGACAGGTGCGCCCTACATCGCCAAAGACGTTGAGGATAAATTCAGAAACGCTCTTAAACATTACAACGCTTATGAAACAGAACAGGCAAAACTCAAAAACCGCGAACCCGCACTTATAGAGAATTGCTGCCCCCACAGTTTGCGTCACAGCTTTTGCAGTTTGCTTTGTGAAAACGATGTAAACATTAAAACCATTCAAGAAATAATGGGCATAAAAACGTCGCAACAACGATCAATATCTATTCCGAGGTAAGCGATATAAAAAAGCGTAATGAACTCCGCCAATTAGAAGAAAAATTCATTTCAATTAATTAAATGGTTTTACACCAATCTTACACCGATTTATCGGACATTTTCGTGAAATTATAATAAGATATATCATAATCAAATTTATACCGCCCTTTTCAAAACAGCTGTTTGAGAGGTTTTGAAAATCTATGACAGGGTATAGAAAAAGGGCGGTACTAATTATCATTTGACATAACAGCCTTTAATTAAGTATCTTTATAACATCAAGAATATCCTGCTTGCCGTCCGAGTTATAATCGGCGGCATCAAGCTGTTTTTCGTCAAGTTCCGTGCTGTTGCAGAGATATTCGAGCAAAAGCCTTGCATCTGCCTTGTTGATATCTCCGTTGCCGTCAACATCGCCTTTTATATTAAGCACATTTATCTTTACATACTTGCTGTTGGTATAGTTTTCACCGTTTACGGCGCTTACATGGTAAACAAAATCGCTGTGATAATATTGTATCTTTCTGGATATGGAGTAGGTGTTTTCCGTGGTCTCGATAGGTGACGACGTCATCGAACCGCTGTTGCCTATGCGTTTTGAATATCCCCAGACATATTTTTCGCCGCTTTCGTCACAGATAAGCATAACATTCTGCCCCGTGTAAACATCAACAGTCTGTACCGTGTCGCCCTCAAAAGGGATATGTACATAGGTTATCTCCGCCGCAGACAGGTTTGTAAGCATAGCCGCCGTACATAAAACCAAGGCAGCCGCCTGTTTAAATAATTTCATAAAATTCTCTCCTTTGTAATAATTTCCAAAACTATAATAGCATATTTTGCGAACTATTGCAAGATAATTCTGACGTAAATACAAGAGAACCATGAAATTACGTGTATTTTTTTGTCCGAACAAAGAAAATAATTTTATCCTTTGAATAATTGTACCCAGTAAGGACTGCCGTTATTGTATACATAGCCCACACCGAGCTGTGTATAGCTTTTACCGAGGATGTTTTTCCTGTGGCCGTCCGAGTTCATCCATGCACTCATTACAGCCTGCGGGGTTTTCTGTCCTTTGGCAATGTTTTCGCCTGCCGCGCGGTAGCTGATGCCGAATTTTTTCATCATCTCAAAGGGCGAGCCGTAAGTCGGCGAGGTATGGGAGAAATAATTCTTTGCTTTCATATCCTCGGCCTTGGCCTGAGCGGCGGTGCAGAGCTGTGTATCGAGGGTAAGGGCAGGGAGTCCGTTTGCGGCACGTTCTTTATTTACAATAGAAAGAATTTGATTTGCAACTGTCATATCGGGTTGTTGTACCGTATTCTGTGAAGCTGTTTGAGTGCTTGCCTGTGTGGTCGTTTGTGCTGCGGGTTTTGTTGTCTGTGCGGTCGGCTTGTAAACAGTCTGTGTATATGTATTGAAATACTGTCTCAAAAACTGCTGAAGCGTTTTGTCATTGACATTTGTGCCGACATTTGTGCTTGCGGAATAGTAATATGTACGCACGGCGGCGCAGGTATTTACGCTTGAAGTCATTGTCAATAATGCAAGTAATATCAAAGTTTTTTTCATAATGATTACCTCCGTTTTAATTTTTTTTCTTTATCGTAATAATATTGTAACGTATTCTTAACACAAAAGTAAATGCAAAATTATTGGCAGAACAGGCATAAAAAGGCAGTTTCGTGATAATAATAAAAAAGAGAAAAAAAGTCTTGACAAACGCAATTAAATTGTGTACAATGTAATTGTAAACAAGTTGAGAGTCGAAAAAATGGAGGATAAAATTATGACAGTATATGATTTTAAAGTAAAAGCAATGGACGGCAGCGAAGTTTCATTAGAGAAATACAAGGGCAAGGTGCTTTTGATAGTAAATACGGCAACGGGCTGCGGTTTTACACCACAGTACAAGGACTTGCAGGAACTGTATGACGAACACCAAAAAGACGGTCTGGAGATACTTGATTTCCCCTGCAACCAGTTTGCAGACCAGGCACCCGGTACGGACGAGGAGATACACACATTCTGCACGGGTCGTTTCGGCATGACTTTCCCGCAGTTTTCCAAGATAGATGTAAACGGCGAAAATGCCATACCGCTTTACAAGTGGATAGTGGAGAACACCAAGTTTGAGGGCTTTGACAAAAATCCCATGGGACTTATGCTCGGCGGTGTTATCAAAAAATACGACAAGGACTATAAGGAAAACAGCAAGATAAAGTGGAACTTCACAAAAATCCTTATCGACAGAGAGGGCAGAATCGCTGCACGCTTTGAGCCCACAACGGACATGAAAAAGGTAAAAGCGAAAGTAGAGGAGTTGTTATAATGCAGTACAATTACAAAACACAGGGCGTTTGTGCGCAGAATATCAGTTTTGAATTAGAGGACGGCAAGGTGAGAAATGTTAGTTTTACGGGCGGATGCAACGGCAATTTAAAGGCTGTTTCAAAGCTTGTGGACGGCATGACACCCGACGAGATAAATGATGTGCTTGCAGGCAATACCTGCGGTTTTCGTAATACTTCCTGCGCCGATCAGCTTGCAAAGGCTGTAATGGCGGCTAAGGAAGCACAGTGAGGTGGAGAAGATGAATATTGCGGTAAGATACTATACACGTTCGGGTAATACAAAAAAGATAGCCGATGCGATAGCGCAGGCTGTCGGTGTTGAGGCAAAGACAGTAGGTGCGCCGCTTTCGGAAAAGACAGATGTGCTTTTTCTTGGCAGCTCTGTTTATGCGGGCGGTGTCGATACGGCTGTTATAAATTTTATCAAAGAAAACAAGGACAATATCGGCATGGTCTACAATTTCAGCACGGCTGCTTTCCCGATGTCTACCTACAAAAATGTCAGAAAAGTATGTGACGAATTGGGTATAAAAATGGCAGTCGAAAACTTCAAATGCAGAGGCTCGTTTACACTAATGAACAAAAACAGACCGAACGAAGCCGACTTGAAAGAGGCTGCGGAATTTGCTAAAAGTGCGGTGGGACAGCAAAAATGAATTATGATGTGTTAAAGCTTGAAAATCAGCTTTGTTTCCCGCTTTATGCCTGCTCAAAGGAGATAATAAGGCGCTATAAGCCGTTCCTTGATGATATCGACCTGACCTACACCCAGTATATTGCAATGATGATACTGTGGGAGGAGGAACAGGCAACGGTCAAGGAACTCGGCACAAGGCTGTATCTTGATTCGGGCACGCTTACGCCCGTTCTGAAAAAGCTGGAGAGCAAAGGCTATATCGAGAGAAAACGCTCCGACACGGACGAGAGAAATCTGATAGTCTCCGTAACGGACGAGGGAAAAAAACTTCGCGAACGCGCCGTTTGCATCCCCGAAAAAATGGCGGGCTGTGTAAACCTTGAAAAAGAAGAAGCGGAACAGCTTTACAGAATTTTATATAAGATGCTCGGCTGCATGGAATAAAAAAGACGGAGTTTTTTGCTCCGCCTTTTTTGCTTATTTGCTTATTGTTGTGTTTGAAAGAATGTCGGCGCAGTATTTCAGTACTGTGTCGGCATTTTTCTTTGAATAGCCGTCGTGTCCCGTGAATGTTATCTGAACGTCAGCCGCAAGGTTTGATGTTTTGTCAAAAATATGCGCGGTGTACCATATATCCATGCCGCCCGCATCCATTTCCTCAAAATCAATGCTAAGTGTATCGGTATCGACCATATTTTTAGTCTTTTTAAGCGATTTTTGATAGTCCTTTACATCCGAAAACTCTTCGATCGGAGCTTTGGACAGATTTAAAGTCAGTTCGCCGTCAAAACCGTCGTCGGCAAACTTGAATGTCATATAATCCTCGACTGTGTTGTAGCTTTGCAGACTGCTGTATAAAAACTTTTCGGGTATTTGATATGAGCATTTTGCCGTATCGTTATCCACGGTATAGGTATACAAAGCCTCGGGGTCATGTGCAAAATAAGCTGTGTAAAGGTCAAAGGAATGGTCGTCCGCATCTATTATGACCTTTCTGCCCGTTGAAGAGAATGTATCCGCGCCGACAGCGTCGTATTTATCCTCAAAATAGACCATATCAAGACTTCCCTCGTCCATGCTGTCGCCGAAAAGTGCAATAACATCGGCATCTCTTGAAACGGAATTCAGACCGCCCGGGAAGAACACGCTTGTCGAGCCCTCGGCAAAGCTTACATCTGCCGCGTATACAAGACAGTCATTGACAGCCGCTTCTTCCGTGCCCGTATTCACATAATAAAGACAGACATGAAAATCGTTTTCGCCCGATGGCGATACCATATAATTATAGTCCGTATCAAATGACTGTAAAGTCGGTTCCGCACCCTCTTTTAATGTAAGCCCCGTAGCCTCGCTGAATTCTCCCACCGTCATTGGGAAAGTCAGAAGCTTGTCCTTTATCTGTATCTTGTTGCTGTAAAGCCCTGCGGATTTTATCTCCTCACAGGCTTCGCCCGTGGTAACGGAAACGACTTTTTCGTATGCCTCGGGTGCAGGGGTCTCCGTTACGGCTGTCTGCGCCGTGCCCGATTCGGGTGCAGGCGCTTCGCTGCCTTTGCTGCACGCACTTAACGCAAACGTAAGTGCAATTATAAGTGCCGCTCTCTTGAATTTCATAATATCTCCTCCTAAATTAAAATTGTAATTTCATTATAGCATATATAATAAAATTGTCAAATTAAAAAAAGAGTGCCGAAGCACCCTTTATTTGTTCAGTTTTTGCGAAACAAGTATGCAGGCTGTCATAAACCCGAGTATACAGCCGACCGAAAGTGCCGCAAAGATATAAATAAAAATCATTTTATCATCTCCGGAATTTATTTTATACTTATATTTTATCCGAAAAATGATTTATTAAACATCAAAAACCGATAATTATCCCGACAACAGCACTTAAAGCAATATATATAACGGGATGTTTTTTGAATTTACGCATCAGGACAAACAAAAGTACGGCAAAGATCATGCCTTTTATATGAAAGCCGTTTGAAATATCGCCCTGCAATAAAAGCTTGGGAAAGACAAGGCAGCTTGTGACGACACCAATGCCCGCCGCGGTTATAAGCGCCATTGAAGCAGGGCGCAAACCCGCAAAAATATTTTGAACATTTTGGCTGTCTTTGAATTTTTGTATAAACATCCTTACCAGAATACAGATTATGACCGACGGGCATACAAGACCGAAAGTTGCGGTCAGCCCGCCCAAAATGCCGTGAATGGTAAAACCCGTGTAGGTCGCCATATTTACGCCTATAGGCCCGGGGGTGGACTCGCTGACGGCTATCATATCAATTATAGCCGCGGGGTCAAACCAAGCCGTTTTTGCGGCAATTTCGTACAAAAAGGGCAGGGTGGCAAGTCCGCCGCCGACGGCAAAAAGCCCGACTTTGAAAAATTCCCAAAAAAGACGAAGAAAAATCATTTTTCGGCCTCCTTTTTTGAAAATTTACCGAATAAAAAGCCCGCTATGCCTGCGGCAACAACAAAAAAGCCCGTGCTTATATCCGTGAAGAGCGCAAGTATAAGAACGACCGCAAATATCGTCAGACCAAATCGGTTTTTTATGGACTTTGACCATAGTTTTGATACCGCATCGAGTATCAGCACACAGACACAGACCTGTATACCGCTGAAAGCGCGCTGTACATAAATATTGTCGGCAAAATTTGTAAGCAGGGAAGCAATAAGCAGAATAATTATAGTCGGCACAAAAACCATGCCAGCAGTAGCCACAACAGCACCCAAAACCCCTGCCTGTGAATGACCGACAAAGGTCGAAACATTTATGGCAATAACGCCCGGAGTGCATTGTCCGATAGCGTAATAATCCAGTATCTCTTCCTGTGTCGCCCATTTTTTATTGTTTACTATTTCACGCTCCAGCAGCGGCAGCATGGCATAGCCCCCGCCGAAACACACCGCACCTATCTTTGCAAAAGTCACAAATAATTCAAGTTTCTTGTTCATTTCGATTTCTCCCGGTATTTATTCTTATCAATTATAACCCATGGAAGAAATTAAATCAAGAAATTAAATCAAAAAATTTTCAATATAATCAAAAAATATTACCATACTCGGGCGGCAAGTACGGTCATATCGTCTTTCTGAAAGGGGGTGTTTGCTTTTGCCGTGCTTATTATCAGGTCGGCAAGCTCCTTTGGCTGGCGGACATCTGTGTTTTCAAGCAGTTCCGACAGCCATTTTTCACGTCTTGCGGGGTTTGTGTTGGCTTCGCTCACGCCGTCCGTTACCATAACTATCACATCATCGGGCATAAGCTGTTTTGTGTAGGTCTCGGTATCGACGGCGCTTAAAATGCCGACGGGCAGGGAGGAAGAACGTATCGGTTCGGCTTTTTTGCCGCGCAGAACAAAGCTTGCGGCAGCACCGATCTTTATAAACTCGCTCATGCCGCTGTAAAGGTCTATGCTGCAAATATCGAGGGTGGAGAAGATATCCTCCCTTGCACGCATCAAAAGCACCGAATTTATCATGTTTATCGCCATTTTCTTTTCAAAGCCCGCCGAAACAAATTCCTCGTAAAGTTCTATTGAAGCCGCGCTTTCTTCCCTTGCGGCAGAGCCGTAGCCCATGCCGTCCGAGAGTGCAAGCAGATATTTTCCGTTGTCAAAATGTACGTTTGTATAGCTGTCGCCGCAGACTTTGTCTTTCGGCACGCTTACACCATAAGCGGAGATGCGAAGTTTCTCGCTCTCCGCAAGGTGCAGGCGGCAGCAGTTGTCGTCACTTATGCGGCAGTCGCTCCCTTTGCGGCTCATTTTTATGCCAAGGCTGCGGCTTACAAGGGGGATTATGTTGTTTACGCAGCTGTTGCAGCCATAACAGTTGTCAAGGGTAATGAGCGCTTCTGTGCGTCCGTCGCTGTTGGTGTAGACAACGGCATTACGGATATTAAGCGGATATTTTGAAAGTTCTTCAAGCAGGTCCTTGCTCTTTTGATTGTCAAATACAAGGCCTGTGTCCAAGTCGCGCCACAGCTTTTTTATCAGCTCCGCCACGGAAGATATCTGACAGCCTATCATTTCGCGGCTTTGTGCTATGCGTTTCTGCCACATGGTATTGATATTGCGTATTTCGTAGATATGTGTTATAACGCCAAGCATTTCATTTATGTGCGAACAATGCTGACGAAAGACCGCGGGCACATCATCGGCACTCGCAGAGCCGTTTTTCTCAAAAATTTTCAGTACATCGAGAATTGACTCGTATGTATAATTAAAACGCTGTTCCCAGCAAAATTTACTGTATTTGCAGTCCATACAGGTCTTGGCGGCGATATCGTCCACCAGAGCCGCGGCATCCTGCGAGCGCGGCAGATATATCTTTTCGGATGAAGCGCGGGTCAGAGCCTTTGAAAGCCGCCCGAAGGACTGTGAAAAACTTTTAAGGCGCATGGAAGTTATCTCTTTTACAAGTGCGCCGTATTCAAGCGAACGCGAAATCCCCGTATCAACGGGCGCAGAGACCGCAAGATAAAGCTTTTCGGGGATAAAAGCCACTGTCAGACCCGCAAGCAAAAGAGCACAAAGAGAGCCGATATTCAAAAGCGAGGGCTGACGATAAAGAGCCATAGGCACAGCGCCCATTGCAAAGCCCAAAGCAGTCAGAAACCTGTGCTTTTTGGATAATACGGTCGCAAAAATACTGCCTGTTATAAGTACGGGCATGGCACGGGCATCTTCGGTATGACTGAATATGCTGACAAGCCCCATAATGGCGCTGCCGCTTATGCTGAGTGAAAAACCGCATTTGCAGCACAGCAGAAGAATAAAAACCAGCATCATATAAAGGCTTAGAGGATTGTAGCCGCCCGCTCCCGCAGAGCCCGATATCATGCAGCAGAGGATAAGGCTTAAACTGAGCATTTCCTCGCTTTCTATGGTGCTTTTGCTTTTTTTCATAAAAATAAGGTCGGATGCGGTGTTGAAAATATAGCAGATAAAGCCCGCAAGAAGTCCTTCCAAAACAGCAAGCGCCATGTAAAAGAGCGTGATATGCTCCGAGACCGAGAACAAGACCCCGCCCGTAAGCATGGAAATGCCGCAGATAACGCTTTTGCCGAGTGCTGTCGGCTGTATTTTTTTCAGCGTAAAAATATATGCAAGCATTGCGTTTACAGCGATAGCAATTATGTATCTTGCAATATAGAGCCGTCTGCCGATACTTAAAAGCCCAAGCACCGCAAACACACAAGCCGTCGGGAACGGGCTTTCAAACGCAAGCGAACCGACATATCCCAAAATCACGGGGTCAATGGTGTCAAAAAGTATCACCCTGCCCATAAAAAAGGCGGCTGCGCCAAAAATATGCGGTATGGCGCGGATAAGTAAATCGGCAGTTTTTTTGTTTATCTTTGTGTTCATTTTAAATTCCTCCGTATTTGTAACATAATTATACAAAATACGGAGGATGAAATTTGTCATAATATGGTAGTATATCCGCAGAAATTACCGACAAATTAATACAATTTGCGCACAAGGACAAATATTAATTTATAGTAAGCGAATTAAATAATTGGACTTAAGCTCGCTTGAGTACAATTATTTATGAGCCCTATCATATCGTGAACGTCCAAATATTTTTGACGTTCACGATAAAAGCTCGTCGGAGGTTACGGAAAAGATCATTGCAAGTGTTTTTACCTCGATATCCGTGACGGGTCGGGTCTGTCCCTCCAATTTGGACAGGGAGGACGGATTGATGTCGATACCGTGTGTTTGCAGCTTTGCAAGCAGTTCTTTTTGCTTTAAATTATTCTTTTTTCTTAATTCGGTCACTTTTGCGCCGACTATATTTTTGTCGCCAAGTGCTTGTTTTCGTGGTTTCATATTGCTCACACCTAAAATGTTTTTTTATTTATTATAAAAGTAACGGCATATGTTTTAATTCCTGTGGAGAATTATGTTGACAAATTTTTGCTGATATGCTATACTTAAAAATAATTAAATAGAAATAAATAAAAATAATGTTGTTTTTTTTAACGAAAAAAATCTGTACGGATGTTATTTAGTTTGAAGAATTATTTGTTAATTATACAAACGAAAGAGAGGGGTAAAATATGAAATTTAAAAAAATTATCGGTACGGTTTTATCAATGTCGATAATATTAAATTCCGTAGGGGCGGTAAATGTTTGTGCGGCAAAGAATGAGCTTGTTGCTTTCCCGGGTGCGGAGGGCGGAGGTATGTACACCAAGGGTGCAAGAGCGGCGAATAATTTTGAAATTTATCATGTAACAAACCTTAATGACAGCGGAGAGGGGTCTTTTCGTGATGCGGTTTCGCAAAGTAACCGAATAATAGTTTTTGACATTGCGGGAACGATTTTACTTGAAGATAAGATAATTATAAAATCAAATAATCTGACGATATTGGGACAGACAGCGCCCGGTGAAGGTGTTTGTATAGGCGGAGATTCGGTGCAGTTTGAATACTGCGACAATATTATTATACGCTATCTACGTTTCAGAAGCAGCGAAGGCAGTTATGAGGACAGTTTGGGCGGCAAAGGATGCAGCAATGTAATTATAGATCATTGCTCTTTAAGTTGGTCTGTGGATGAATTATTAAGCTGGTACGGCAATACTAACTTTACCGCACAGTGGAATATTATCAGTGAGGCGCTGCGTAATTCCACACATGATAAAGGAACACATGGCTACGGCGGTCTTTGGGGCGGCACAAATGCAAGTTTTCACCATAATCTGCTTGCAAATAACGAAAGCAGGAACCCGCGTATAGGCTCTACCGAAACGTTGCGTGCATCCGTACCCGATACCGAAGCACTTATCGATGTAAGAAACAATGTTATATACAGTTGGAGTAAAAATGCGGGCTACGGCGGAGAAAACGGTGTCAGGGTAAATTTTGTAAACAACTATTTTAAACCGACCGATATTGCAATAGTGCATACATTTTACGAGTTTTACAGCGGAAGAAATTCTTGTATAGACGGTGTTGACAGTCAATCGACAACCTTACATTTAAGCGGAAATGTAATGGAAGGTATGAAGGACCTTACCGATGATAATTATAAAGGGCTTGACTTTTTCAGCAACGGTCAATATTGGTGGATAAAACGTGAAAACATTTCGGAAAAAGGCGTTGTTATGCACGGGTTTGAAAAAACCGACAAAGAGGTACCCGAAGTGCTGCTGCCAAACGATCAATACCTTTCGGATTATCCCGTAAAAACGCAGACCGCAGAAGAAGCGTACACCGATGTTTTGAAATATGCGGGAGCAAGTTTTCGCAGAGACACAATAGACGAAAGAGTTATAAACAATGTTAAAAACGGCGAATATCCAAACGGCAGCAACGGCAGTATAGGCTTTGTTGACAGCATATATGATGTCGGAGGTTATTGTTATCTCTATGAGGGAGAAAAGCCTGCCGATACGGATGCTGACGGCATCCCCGATGAATGGGAGGATAAAAACGGACTTGATAAAGACGACCCGACCGATGCGGTAAAAATTTCTTCAAGCGGCTATACAAATATTGAGGTATATGCAAACAGCCTTGTTGAAAAATTTGAGGAAAAGAGCGTTGACAGGTCGGAACTTGGGCTTGCGGTATCACGTTTTATGAACCTTGAAAAATGGAAATATTATGAAAATGATATAAACAATATAGCCGAAGAAGCGGAAAAGGCAAAACTTATGCTCGAAACAAGCCAAGATCAAGCGGAAATAGATGCCGAGACCGAAAAACTTAACGCTATGACAGGTGCTCTTAAATTTAGATATAAAGCTATTTTACAGGTATTGATAGACGAAACGGAGCAAACGGTCTATACGCACGAGCCGCCATATTCCCGCGAAAGTATGGATGTTTTGAACACAGCACTCAACAAAGCCAAAAACGACCTTTCCGAAAACGATGATGACGAGCTTTTTAAAAAAGATACCGAAAACCTGCAAAAAGCTATTGACGGTCTTGAAGAAAGTATTATTGACGAATTTAACACAAAAGTGGAAAATACAGTCGCTCAATATATAACAAGCGGCAAATACACAAAATCTTCAACAGAGCTTATGCAGTCGGTAATAGACGAGGCAAACGAACTTGCTTCACGCTCTGATTACACAAACGCCGAACTTCGCGCAATGATGGACAAAATTGACGAGACCGCAAAGCAAATGGTGCTTTTGGACACAAACTCAATAAAAAATATTTTAAGTTATCTGTCGGGCGGTATTTTTGCGGAAGAATATTTAACGGAAAACTCAAAAACGGTGCTGGCAAACCTTAAACACGAGGCAGCGGAAATTGCACAAAACCCCGACGGCGAAAACGAAACTTCCGCCAAATTTTATGACAAGGTAAAAAATGCTTTGGTAAATCTTGAATATGCCGACAATTACAAATCAATGATATTTACCGAGGATTTTGAGACAGAGAACGACGAGATAAAAGAAACGGCGGAATATATCAAAGAGGACGGCAATACTTATATCAAGCCAAATGATGTAAACTCAAAAATATCGATCCCCTTTGATAAAACAGATGACGATACCTATATTTCAATGGATTTTAAATTCAGCGAAGAAGATGCGGGAACGATGCTTTTCAATTATGCGCTTGAAAACAACTGGGATATAGGTGTGGGTGTCCGTTATTTGCCCGAAAGCGGTATGACACTTTCGGTTGTTTATGACAACAACAAGAATTATATGAACTATGATACCATACCGCAAATTCCCGTTATTATAAAGGGTTGGAACAAAGCGTTCTGTAATTATAACGGCGAAACGGGCGTGTTAAGCGTATATATCAATAACGCGCTTGTTTATAAAAATGAAATGACACAAAAGGTAGGCGGCAATAAAAAAGCCGTTGGATGTGAGGTTTCGGCTGCTACATTTTGGGGAATGGTGCTGTCGACCAATCAGAAAAATTGTGTTTGGGATAATTTGACATTATTCAAACTCGGTGCGGAAAACAAATATATTTACGGTGATGCGGACTGTGACGGACAAATAACGGCAACGGATGCTTCTTTGATAATGCAAAAGACTTTGACCGAAAACGCAGTCTTGCCGATAGAAAACAAAACTTCGGATTGGATGAAATATATTGACGTGGATGCAGACGGCAATGTCACAGCAAGCGATGCGGCAATGATACTTCAAAAAACATTAAACGAAAAATTAACAATGCCCGCGGAAAAATAGGGATAAGGGGGAAAACAAAATGAAAAAAAGAATGATTTCTTTAATGCTTGCAGCGGCTTTGGCAGCAGGCAATATATGTTTCAACAATATACCCGTATTCGCTGCGGACAAACTCCTTGCTTTTCCCGGTGCAGAGGGCGGAGGTATGTATACCCTCGGTGCAAGAGCGGCGAATAATTTTGAAATTTATCATGTAACAAACCTTAATGACAGCGGCGCGGGTTCGTTCCGCGATGCCTTGTCACAAGGCAACAGAATTATCGTTTTTGATATTTCGGGTACGATAATGCTTGAAAGTGTTTTGAGCATAAAGGATGTTGACAATATCACGATACTTGGGCAGACCGCACCGGGCGAGGGTATCTGTATCGGCGGCGAAAGCACACTTTTTGAAAACTGCAATAATATAATTGTAAGATATATGCGTTTTCGCCCCGGTGACTTGGGCGAGTCGCAGGAAGACGGTTTGGGGCTTAAACAATGTACGGATGTGATTATCGACCATTGCTCGGTCAGCTGGTCTGTGGACGAGTGTTTCAGCGCCTACGCAAACCGCAATTTTACCGCACAGTACAATATTATCAGCAACAGCCTTAACACCTCGGTACATGAAAAAGGCTCTCACGGCTACGGCGGTATCTGGGGCGGCGAAAATGCTTCTTTCCACCATAATCTTATTTCTTCGCATTACAGCCGTATGCCGCGTATAGGCACAAGTATGACCGTGCGTTCCTACATGGATCACCCCGACAGCGAGAGCCTTACTGATATACGCAATAATGTATTTTACAACTGGGGCAACCGTGCAGGCTACGGCGGCGAAAATAATGCAAGGGTCAATTTTGTAAACAACTACTATAAAAGAGGTCCTGCCACCGAAAAGGACGATATTTATGTACATTCGTACTCGGTAGTTTATGCAAGCGGAAATATTTTGGAGGGCAATGAAGGCTTTAATAAAAATAATTACACGCATATTTTTGGCAATACCACACTTGAAGAAATAGGCACAAACGGCGAATTTTTGGCCGATTATCCCGTAAACACCGAAACGGCTCGGCAGGCTTATGATACCGTGCTTTCGGATGTCGGTGCAAGCTACGCGCGTGACGATATCGACAAGGTTATTATAAACGATGTCATAAACGGCACGGCAACAAGCGGCAGCAAGGGCAGTAAATATCTTATCGACAGTCAGGAAGATATGGGCGGCTGGGTTTGGCTTGAGGGCGCAAAGATAACCGATACCGACGGCGATTCTATCCCCGATGATTGGGAGAATACTCATTCTCTTAACAAAAACGACCCCACAGATGCGACAAAAATTTCTTCCACAGGCTATACCAATATCGAAAACTACGCAAATGATGTCGTAAAAACAAAATTGCCCGAAAAATCGACCGACACAATGGTTTTAAGGCAGACTATCTTCAAAGCGGAGCATTTTGACAGAGAATATTTTTACACGGACGGTTATGCCAAACTTGACAACTGTGTCAAGGATGCAAAAGCCGCTTTAAACGGCACACAGGTACAGGCAGACAGCGCAAAACAAGCGATAGACGATGCTTTTGCCGAACTTTCGCCAAGATACAAAAAACGGCTTCAAGACCTTATCAAAAAAGTCGAAAAAAAGGATATGAGCCCGTATATGCCGCAGGATGTACAGCAGCTACGGGCGGCGACAGACAAGGCAAGAACAGACCTTGAAGGCGCAGAGGATAATGCCGTTTTTAAAGCGGACTATGACGAAATAAGCGATATTTTAAACAATCTTACCTATTCAAGTGAAATGCGTGAATTGAATACCGTGCTTAATGATGCAAAAAGCAAGACGGGCACGCAGTTTGTCTATACCGCGGAAAGCGTTGCGGCTAAAATTGCGGCAATAGAAACGGTCGAAAAGGCACTTGCCGAGGGCGGCCTTACAACCGAAAAAATAGAGGAGCTGACCGGAATACTTCGTTCGGTATCGCTTGTAGAGATAAAATACGATACCCTTGAACACGATATCGAACTTTTGGAAAACGGCATTTTGGGCAAGAAGTATCTTGATGCCGACACTTTGGCAAAACTTGATAAATTAAAAGCCGAGTGTAAGGAACTTGCCGAAAAAAAGTTTGACGACAATACCGAGATAGATGAGATAGACAGCAGAATTTTAAATGCAATAAAAGATATAAAACACAGTAAAAATTATATTTACTTGCAGGATTTTGAGGGCGAAAAGCCGGATACGGTCATGGGCAGCTATACCGTTGAGACAGACGGCAAAAACAGCTATGCCCACATAACCGAGCCGCTGACACTTATTGCAAATACTCCCGAGGCGGGCGAGGATGTTTATTACTCGATCGATTTTACAGACACAGGCAAAAAAAAATACAGAAATGCGGTCATTGGACTTGTATTCGGTGATAAATACATAGCACGAGTCCAAAACGATCCATACTGGATCCGGTTGGGAGTAAGTGTATGCAACACGACTATAGGTCTTGTGGATGAAAGTGTCGCGGAGGGCTATATAAAAGATGCGGATGGTTGGAACAATATGACGCTGCATTTTTCGCCGACAACGCGCAAACTGACCGTGTACTGCAATAACAGCAGGGTATACGAGGTGCAAATGCCCGATGACTGCGGAAATGTTACATCGTTTGGCATTATAGACTACAGTTATATGAACAATGATTTATATTATAACGAAAATGCTTTTAATGCGGATAATATGGCTGTTTTCGGGCTTGACGGACAAAACTTTGTTTACGGCGATGCGGACTGTGACAACAGCGTGACCGCAAGCGATGCGGCTCTCGTCCTGCAAAAGACCTTGACCGAAAACACGGTACTGCCGATAGAAAACAAAACCGAAAACTGGCTTGGATTTGTCGATGTGGACAGCGACAATAAACTCACCGCTTCGGATGCGGCGATGATACTGCAAAAAACATTAAACGAAAGTCTTGTTATGCCGTCGGAAAAAGAATAATAAAAATCCATATTGACAATGGCGTGCAACGTTGTTGATATGTTTTTACGCCCCGGGTCTTAGCTTCTGTGCCCGGGGTGGTTTTGTTCAAGTTCAAGCAGATATTTCTTTTTATCTGTCCCGCCTGCGTAGCCCGTCAGCTTATTATTTGCGCCGACTACCCTGTGGCAGGGAACGATTATGGAAACGGGATTTCTTGCGACGGCGTTCCCGACAGCCTGCGCGGACATATTTTTATTGCCTGTCATAAGTGCGATTTGGCCGTAGGTGACGGTTTCCCCGTAGGGGATAGTTTTAAGAATATCCCATATTTTAAGCTGAAACGGTGTGCCGCTTAGTTTTATTTCGGGCATGAAATAGGGTTCTTTGCCCGAAAAATATATATTGAGCCATTTTTTCGTTTCGGCAAATACGGGCAAAGGGCGCTCTTCACATTTTGATAAGTCGGGAAAGTGCCGCTGCCCCTCAAACCAAAGCCCCGTCAGGCTGTCGCCGTCACTTGCGAGAATTATCATGCCGAGCGGGGAGGAATAATGCTCAATATAAAACATTGCATATCACTTCTTTTTTTTCGGTGCGGGAAGTTCGGGCAGCATAGCGTTAAGCAGCTCTTCAAGAAATTCTCTGCTGTCGATATCTTCAACAAGCAGCATTTCTTTTGCGCCCTCGTAAGGCAGTTCAAGCGGTGCATTAGGCATAAGCGCTTTAGCCGCCTTAACGGGCTTTACAAGAAACCTGTCGTCATATATCCCGCCGATTATCTTTCCTTTATAATAAATTATGTATTCGCCCATCATGGCTCTGTAAGTCACATCTTCCAAAGACGAAAGCTGTTCAAGCACAAAGTCAAGATATTCTTTTGTTGATGCCATAAATTCTCCTGTGCACGGAGGAACGGGCGTGCACAAACGTGCACAAAAGAACCGTCCCTCTGTGTTTGTATCATAGTAATGGTTTCAGGTACTGTCCCGTGTAGGATCTTTTGCATTTTGCGACTTCTTCGGGTGTGCCCTGCGCAACGACAGTACCGCCGCCGCTGCCGCCCTCGGGGCCGAGGTCGATGATATAGTCGGCGGTCTTTATCACATCAAGGTTATGCTCTATTACAACAACGGTGTTTCCGCCGTCCGTCAGCTGCTGCAAAATGCCGATCAGCTTTTTGACATCATGTGTGTGCAGACCCGTTGTCGGCTCGTCAAGAACGTAGATAGTCCTGCCCGTGGAGCGGCGGCTCAATTCTGTCGCAAGCTTTACTCTCTGCGCTTCGCCGCCGGAAAGAGTGGTGGAGCTTTGACCTAATTTCACATAGCCCAGTCCGACCTGTTTTAAAGTTTCGAGTTTCGGCTTTAACTTGGGCAGGTTTTCAAAGAAAGTGTAGGCCTCGTCAATAGTCATGTCAAGCACATCGCTTATGGTCTTGCCCTTGTATTTGACCTCAAGAGTTTCGCGGTTGTAGCGCTTGCCGCCGCAGACCTCACAGGGTACAAAAATATCGGGCAAAAAGTGCATTTCTATTTTTACTATACCGTCGCCCGTGCAGGCTTCACAGCGGCCGCCCTTTACATTAAAACTGAAACGGCCTTTCTGATAGCCGCGCATTTTTGCATCGGGTGTCTGTGCGAACAGATCGCGGATAAGGTCGAAAAGCCCAGTATATGTGGCGGGATTGGAACGCGGTGTACGTCCTATCGGGCTTTGGTCAATGGCAATTATCTTGTCAAAATACTCAATGCCCTTTATTTCCTTGTGCTTGCCCGCTTTTAATTTTGCGCGATTGAGTTTTTTTGCAAGGGCTTTGTAAAGTATCTCGTTTACAAGCGAACTTTTGCCCGAACCCGAAACACCCGTTACGCAGATAAAGCGTTCAAGCGGTATTTTTACGTCAATGTTTTTAAGGTTGTTTTCCTGTGCGCCGATAATTTCAAGCACGTTTTTACAGCTGTTTCTGCGGGTCTCGGGTACGGGAATTTTGCGCCTGCCGCTTAAATAATCGCCCGTTATGGAGGTCTCGCATTTCAAAAGCTCGGGGTATGTGCCCGCAAAGACCACATTGCCGCCGTTGTTGCCCGCTTTGGGACCTATGTCAACAATGTAGTCGGCCTCTTTCATCGTGTCCTCGTCATGTTCCACGACAATAAGGGTGTTGCCTATATCGCAGAGGTGGCGCAGGGTAGCAAGCAGTTTTCCGTTGTCACGCTGATGCAGACCGATACTCGGCTCGTCAAGAATATACAAAACGCCCACAAGACCCGAACCTATCTGTGTCGCAAGTCTTATTCTCTGTGCTTCGCCGCCCGAGAGCGTACCCGCCGTTCTGTCAAGCGAAAGATAATCAAGCCCGACATCGACAAGAAAACCTATTCTTGCGTTTATTTCCTTTAAAATTTCCTCACCTATAGCCATTTGGCGGTCGGTAAGCTTCAGCTCTTTAAAGAATTTTTGCAGGTCTTTTATTGAAAGTGCCGTTACCTGTGCAATACTCATATCGCCTACGGTCACTGCAAGGACTTCGGGTTTAAGGCGCTGTCCTTTACAGGTCGGACAGGGGATGCTGACCATCATGCCCTCGTATTCCTCACGGGCATAGTCCGAGCCGCTTTCCTTGTATCTGCGCTGCATGGTGCTTACAACGCCCTCAAATCGGTGTTCGTAATAATGCTTTTCGCCGCGTGCAAAGTAGGGTATTTTTATTTTGTCGGGCGCGCCGTATAAAATAATTTTTCGTACATCATCCGACAGGTCTTTAAAAGGTGTGTCAAGGCTGAAACCGTATTTTTCCGAAAGGGCGGTAAATACGGAGCTTGCCATGCTGTCGGGAGCTTTTATATTGTTGAAGCCCATTGCGTTTATCGCGCCCTGACTGATGCTTAGCTCGGGGTCGGGGATTATCTGCTCTTCGTCAAATATCATTTTTACGCCGATACCCGAACAGTCGGGGCAGGCACCGCTTGGATTGTTGAACGAGAACAGCCGCGGCTCTATCTCGGCAATGCTTATCTCACAGTCGGGGCAGGCAAAATGCTGACTGAAAGTGATGATGTCGCCGCCGTTCACCTCGACATTCATTATGCCGCCCGAAAGTGCCATAACGGTCTCGACAGACTCGCTCAATCGCTGCTGTATGCCGTCTTTTACGACAAGTCGGTCAACCACTATCTCTATTGTGTGTTTTTTGTTCTTTTCAATGGTTATATCTTCGCTCAGATCATAGACTATGCCGTCCACGCGCACACGCACATAACCGCTTTTTTTCGCATCTTCCAAAAGCTTTGTATGTTCGCCTTTTCGTCCTCTTACCACGGGGGCAAGAAGCTGTATCTTTGTCCTTTCGGGCAGGGCAAGAATTTTATCGACTATCTGATCGACGGTCTGTTTTTCTATCACCTTGCCGCACTTGGGACAGTGGGGAATACCCACGCGCGCAAACAAAAGACGCAGATAATCGTATATCTCGGTGACCGTGCCGACGGTAGAACGGGGGTTGTTGTTGGTCGTTTTCTGGTCGATGGAAATTGCGGGGGAAAGACCCTCTATGCTGTCAACTTCGGGCTTTTCCATCTGTCCCAAAAACATACGCGCATAGGAAGAAAGGCTCTCGACATAACGCCGCTGACCCTCCGCATATATCGTGTCAAACGCAAGCGAGGATTTTCCCGACCCGCTTAGCCCCGTAAATACAACAAGTTGGTCACGGGGTATCTCCAGATCGACACTTTTTAAATTGTTTTCTCTTGCACCTTTTATAATAATTTTCTTGTGTTCCATTTTATCAAGTCCTTATTTTTGTCGTTCACGTTAACTTAGATCATAAGTTGAGTAACCGTATTTTTCAGTTTGTAATTGGAGTTTTGTAAATGCTTTTTTATTTTTTGCAAATATCCCACGTTTGTCAAAAACTATCCTGATCGGGCTTTCGGCTGTGAAAAATTGGATATAGGGCGGGTCTGCCGTTATATCTCTGACGGCAACGCATTTGGAATTTTCGCCCATACCATTGTTTTTTGCACAATCGGAAAAATTTATAAAACTGCCGTCTATAAATTCAATACCCGTTTGGGATATGGTTTTCAAGGCGGATATGCTTATTATCCAATCAATATTTCCGTAAAAAAGCTTTTTTGCTTCTTTTTTACATTCTTCGATCGAATAAAGAATCGTACCGCCCACAAATTTATAGTTTTTATCGCAATCCCAAAGACGGTAAGTACCGCCGACTTTGCCTATCGCAAGATACACAGTATTTCTCGTCAGCCAATTAACTTTGGGTTCAAGACCCGAAACATCGGCATAGAAATATATCTGTTTTCTTGAAAATTTACTATCCATTTTAATAGCCTCATATATATGATATCACAAATAAAGTACACAGTCAAACAAAATTTCGTTAAAATCGAAAATATATTCATTAAATAAGTGAAAGTTTCTTTAGTTCAACTATCTGGTCACGCAATTCCGCCGCTTTTTCAAAGTTCAGTTCGCTTGCCTCGCGCTTCATGATTATTGTAAGTTTTTCGATAGCTTTAAGAAGTTCGCCGCGCGACATGGACTCGGGGTCTTTTTCAAGCAGCATTGAGGTGCGTTTTTGTTCCTCTGTCTTTGTGATATGGATGATATCGTGGACTTTTTTGATTATGGTCTTTGGCACAATTCCGTGTTCCTCGTTATATTCCTGCTGGATATTGCGTCGGCGGTTGGTCTCGTTTATTGCCTTACGCATGGAGTCGGTCATGGTGTCGGCGTACATGATGACCCTGCCGTTTGCGTTTCTTGCGGCACGGCCTACGGTCTGAATAAGCGAAGTTTCGGAGCGCAGAAAGCCCTCTTTATCGGCATCTAAAATAGCCACAAGGCTGACTTCGGGAATATCGAGACCCTCTCTTAAAAGGTTGATGCCGACAAGCACATCAAAGACATCCATTCTGAGGTCGCGGATAATTTCAAGTCTTTCAAGGGTATCTATATCGCTGTGAAGATATTTGACCCTTATACCCGCTTCACGCAGATAATCGGTAAGGTCTTCCGCCATTTTCTTTGTAAGGGTAGTGACAAGAACTTTTTCGTGCTTGGCGGTTACGGAGTTTATTTCGGCAATAAGGTCGTCTATCTGACCCGTAACGGGGCGCAGGCTTATTTCGGGGTCTAAAAGACCCGTCGGGCGGATTATCTGTTCCGCCGTCTGTTCGCTGTGTGCCTTTTCGTATTTGTTTGGCGTAGCCGAAACAAAAAGCATCTGCTTTATCTTGCCCTCAAATTCGGTAAATTTAAGCGGGCGGTTATCAAGTGCTGACGGCAGGCGGAAACCGAATTCCACAAGGGTCGTCTTTCGCGAACGGTCGCCCTCGTACATACCGCCGATCTGCGGAATGGTAACGTGAGACTCGTCCACCATAATAAGAAAATCGTCGGGGAAATAGTCTATAAGCGTGTGGGGCATAGAGCCCGGCGCACGGCCGTCAAGGTGGCGGGAATAATTTTCTATACCCGAACAAAAGCCCATTTCCTGTATCATTTCCATGTCGTAGTTGGTGCGCTGTTCAAGTCTTTGTGCTTCGAGCAGTTTGTCTTGACTTTTCAGTTCCTTTAACCTTTCGTCAAGTTCCTCGCGTATGTCACGCAGGGCACGGGTAAGGTTGTCGCGGTCTGTGACATAATGAGAAGCGGGGAAAATGGCTATATGGTTAAGGGTGCTTAAAACCTTGCCCGTCAGGCTGTCTATTTCGGAAATTCGGTCAATTTCATCACCGAAAAATTCTATCCTTATCGCAACATCGCTGCTGCTTGCGGGAAATACTTCAACTGTATCGCCGCGCACGCGGAAAGTGCCGCGCACAAAGTTCATATCGTTTCTGTCGTACTGAATTTCTACAAGCCGTCTTAAAACGTCCTCTCGTGAATATTCCATGCCCGGACGTATGGAAAGGGTCATATTTTTGTAGTCTATGGGCGCACCGAGTCCGTAAATACAGCTTACGCTGGCAACTATCAGCACATCTTTTCTTTCAAAAAGCGCGGCTGTTGCGGAATGGCGCAGTTTGTCTATCTCCTCGTTTACGGCGCTGTCCTTTTCGATATAGGTATCGGATTGCGGAACATAGGCCTCGGGCTGATAATAGTCATAGTACGAAACAAAGTATTCGACCGCATTTTCGGGGAAAAACTCCTTGAATTCGTTGTATAACTGCGCCGCAAGGGTCTTGTTATGTGCGATAACAAGGGTGGGCTTGTTTATTTTTTCGACTATTTTTGCCATTGTAAAGGTCTTGCCGCTGCCTGTTACACCAAGCAGGGTCTGGAACTTTTTGCCCTCCCGAAATCCCTTTACAAGTGTGTCTATCGCCTGCGGCTGGTCACCCGTAGGCTCAAATTGTGAAACTACTTTAAAATCGGGCATGATATCACCTCATAAAAATTGTACAGTAGATTATGGGAACAAGTACGCTCGGCAAAAGATTGCCGACACGTATTTTCTTTATTTCAAGTATATTTATGCCTATCGCGGCGATAAGCAGACCGCCGACAACGGCAATTTCGTTTAAAACGTGTTCTGTCATAATGGGAGAGAGCAGACCCGACAAAAGCGTGAGCGAGCCCTCATACAAAAATACCGACACCGCCGAAAGCAGAACGCCGACACCCATACTTGCCGCAAAAACAATGGATATAACGCCGTCCAGCACGCTTTTTACAAACAAAGTGGTGTGGTCGCCAAGAAGTCCGCTCTGAAACGAGCCGAGTATCGCCATCGAGCCGACACAGTACAAAAGACTGCCGTTTACAAAGCCCTTTGAGATACCGCCCTCGGATGATGAAAATTTCTTTTCGAGATAATTGCCGAATTTGTCAAGTCTTGCTTCTATATCTATTATCTGACCGAAAATGCCGCCTATCATAAGACTTACGACATATAAAAGCGGGCTTGTGTCTTTCGCCTGCATAGCGGTTAGTGCGGTGTTCAGACCGAGCAGAAACACCGCAAGCCCCGATGCCTGCGTAACTATATCCTGCAAAGGCTTATTGAATTTATCTTTTAAAATAAGCCCCATAACACTGCCTATTACAATGGCAATGCCGTTTACTATACTTCCAAGCATTATTGTACCCCCAGTTTTTCGCTTCTTGCGTAATAAAATAAATACTGCTGAGCAAAGCCCGCGTATTCGCCCCATTTTTTTGCGGCAAAGCGGCTTATCTCTTCTTTTTGTGTGTCCTTGCCGTCAAAATACAAAAGTTCCGTCACGCGCTTTACCCACACATCAACGGGGTACATATCACGCTTGCCGAGCGAGAACAAAAGCACACAGTCCGCCACTTTGGGGCCTACGCCTTTTATTTTGACAAGCTCTTTTTTTGCGTCTTCCGCCGACATATCAAAAAGTTTGTCAAGCTCAACTTCCTTGTTTAAAAGCTTTTCTATGCAGTCGCACAGATATTTTGCACGGAAACCCGTTCCGAGTGCCATAAAATCTTCCGCTGTTGCCTTTGAAAGCGCTTCAAGGGTCGGGAAAAAGCTGTCATTTTCATTATATGGCTTTCCGTAGGCCTTTGAAAGCCTTGAAATTATGCCCTTTATACGCGGAATATTGTTGTTCTGCGAAATAATAAAGGAAATAAGTGTTTCAAACGGCTCTTGGTTTAAAAGCCTTATCCCGCCCGCATATTCAACGGCTTTTTGCATAACGGGGTCGTCTTTTGAAATTATTTTCTTTATTTTCGCATAGTCCGTGTTCAGATCAAAATAGTTTTGCCAAAGATTTTCAAAATCCTCTTTTGTACAGGGCGAAAAACGGACGGTATCGCCGTGCTGCTCTATGTCAAGCACTCTGTCAAGGGCAATGATGCGGTACGCTTCTCCCGTTTTGTTAAAGCGGAAACATTGCCCGCACTCCAGTATTTCGGTTATATTGAAACTGTCCGCGTTTTCAATTTCCGCATAATTGTCATAATATGTTATTTTCATAAATTTATCCCTTTTCTATTTATCAGATATGTGATATAATAAATTATTAAAGCAAATTAAAGTGAGGCGAGCTTATGAAAGAAAAAATATACACCATACCCGTAAATGAAGGCTTTGAAAAGGGCGGCGAATGTCCTTTTTGCAATATGTACAAACAGCTTGAAAAAGATGCCGTTGACTATATGCTCGGCCCCTCCTATATGGAGGCGGATATCCGTATGGAGACCAACAAAATGGGTTTTTGCAAAAAGCATTACAAGCATCTTTATCTTCAGCAGAACCGTCTTGGCGTGGGTCTTATGCTGCATACGCATTTGCAGACCATAAACCGCGACCTTGAAAAACTGTGTGCGGATTACAAGCCCGACAAAAAGCCCTTATTCAAAAAAGTGGAGTCAAATCCCATAAGCGACCATATTAATAATATATCAAATTCCTGCTATGTTTGCAACAAAATTTCGACAACTCTTGAAAGATATATCGACACATTTTTTTATATGTGGAAAAGTATGCCCGATATCAGACAGTCGGTAAAAGACTGCAAAGGTTTTTGTCTCGACCATTTTTCGCTTTTGGTAAGTGAGGGGCAGAACAGACTTTCCGCAAATGATTACAAGGAGTTTCTGGATATCATCATCCCGCTTGAACAGGAGAATTTAAAGCGCCTTGAAGCGGAAGTAGAGTGGTTTACGGACAAGTTTGACTACAGGAACAAGGACAAGGACTGGGGCACTTCCAAGGATGCACTTCCAAGGGCAATAACCAAGCTTGCATCCGAGTTTGTGGAGGAATAACATGGAATTTAAGGAACTGACTCCCAAAAAGAAATTGGAGCATATTTGGGAATACTACAAAATACATATTATTTCGCTTATTGCAATTATCGGGGTCATAATTTGGGGCGTAAACCATTTTATCCTGCACCCCGAACCGACCGTCTGCTGCGGTGTGGCGGTCTACGGTCCTCATATATCCGTTGATACCGTTCAGGAACTTGAAAACAGACTTACCGCGGGCATTGTGCCGCAGGGCGTGAACGAAAAGGCGGAGGTCACAAATTTCTTTTTTACCGAGGGAAAAAGCAGCGAAGATGTTATCCAGGATCAGGATATGCTGAATAAATTCTATACCTATCTGTATTCCTTGCAGCTGGATATTTTTATCGGCAATAAAGAGGACACAGAAGCCTGCATAAAAGCGGATTTTCTCAATCCAATAGATATGTATTTCGGCGAAGAAGAAATGAAGGCTTTTGAGGACGGCGAGCGCCTGCTTTACGGCATGGGCAGCGAGGATAAAGAGGGAAAGCCTTATGCAATAAAGATAGAAAACAGCGCTTTGACAAATGAACTCGGTATTTTGAATGATGATGAGTATTATATCGGTTTTGTGCCTATAGAGGGCAGGGAAGAAACCGCAAAAAAAGCGGTTGAAATGTTTGTCGGGAATTAAAAAAAGCCGCATTTAAGCGGCCTGAAAAAATCAGCAGTTGTTGTCGCAGATACCCTGCATATTGTTATTGCCGAAGCAGAAAATAATAAGCAGGATAATGAGCCATGTACTGTCGCCCGAAAAGTTTCCGCCGAAGATGCTGCCGAAACCGTTGTTGCCGCCAAGCAGCAGAAGTGCAATGATGATCCAGATATAGTTGTTATTGTTCATAACTACCTCCAAAAATTTATTTACGATTTAATTGTATGCGCAAAAATCTCAATATTGCCTGTACAACAAAAGAAAGGAAAAATTTTTATGCAAAAACTTTCCGAAAGACTTATGTGCATAGCCGATATGGTAAAGCCCTGCGGCTGTATGGCGGATATCGGCACGGATCATGCCTATGTGCCTATTTATCTGTGTATGGAGAATAAAGTGAAAACTGCGATAGCGGGTGATGTGAGCAAAGGCTCAGCCGAAAAAGCGAGACAGAATGTGGAACTTTCGGGGCTTAACGAGCGTATATCCGTTCGCTTGGGAAGCGGCATTACCATACTGAAAAAAGAGGATAAAGCCGATTGTATAGTAATTGCGGGCATGGGCGGCATGCTTATGTGCGACATTTTAAAAAACGGCGATATAACGGGTATTTCACAGCTTGTTTTGCAGCCCCAGAAAGATATCCCCGAGGTAAGGCATTTTGTTCATTCGATAGGATTTAAGATAGAGGATGAAAAAATGCTTTGCGAGGATAATAAATTCTATAATATAATAAGTGCCGTTCGGGGCGGCGAAGAATATACCGACACAGAATACGAATTCGGGAAAATACTTATAAGTAAAAAGGACAAAACACTTAAAGCACAGCTTGAACACGAAATAAAAATAAGTGAAGCGCTTTTGCCGAAAGTAAACGAAAAGCGAAAACAAGAGCTTGAAGCGCAGCTTTTGAGATATAAGGAGGTACTGGGATGCTTGTAAAGGATATAGTTGATATAGCGGAACAGCTTGCGCCGCCGTATCTTGCGGAACACTGGGATAATGTGGGACTGCTTGTGGGCGATGAAAACAGGGAGTGCAGAAAAATTCTGTTTGCGCTGGATGCGATAGATGCTGTTGTCGATGAAGCGATAGACATAGGTGCGGATATGATAATTACGCATCATCCGATAATTTTTAAGGGTGTGAGCGGCATAAATACATCAACGGCACTCGGACAAAGACTGATAAAGCTTATCAAAAACGATATTGCGGTGTACTGTGCCCATACAAGCCTTGATATTGCCGAGGGTGGTACGAATGATGTGCTTGCAAAGACGATAGGCCTTGAAAACATCGAGGGTCTTATCCCCGAAGAAAACGGCTTTTTAGGCCGTATCGGCACATTTAAAGAAGAGATGAGCCTGAAGGAGCTTGCAGACCTTCTTATAAAAAAACTGGATATGACAAGCGCAAATGTTACGGGCGAACTTTCGTCAAAGGTCAAAAAAGTCGGTTTATGTACGGGCAGCGGGGCAGACAGGGATTTTATGCTTGCGGCTAAAAAAGCGGGCTGTGACACGTATATAACGGGTGATGTAAAATATCATGATGCGCAGTTTGCCTATGATATAGGCATAGATCTGATAGATGCCTCGCATTACCACACCGAAAAAATAGCCATGCCGTTTTTCTGTGAATTTGTGAAAGAAAAGAGCGGTTTGGACTGTGTTGTTTCAAAAATAAACGGAGAAAGCTTCGGCACGATTGTGCGAAGATAGGGAATAATGGAAAAAATAATTTTAAAAAACGGCGTTACGCTTGTAATGGAAAAATTTTATAATATACGCAGTATCTCTGCGGGTATTTTTGTAAAGAACGGCTCACTTGACGAGAACGAAAACGAAAGCGGTATTTCACATTTTATCGAACATATGCTTTTTAAAGGCACGCAAAACCGCAGCGCAAAGGCTCTTGCGGTGGAAATGGACAGGGCAGGCGGTCAGCTTAACGCCTATACCACAAAGGAGTATACCTGTTTTTATACAAAGGTTCTGGACAGCCATTTTGAAAATGCCTTTGATATACTTGCGGATATGTACTTTAATTCTGCCTTTGACGAAAACGAGATAAGGCGCGAAAAAAGCGTTATTGACGAAGAAATAGATATGTATGATGACACACCCGACGACCTTGTGCATGAAAATCTGCAAAATGCGGTCTGGGCGGGAACAAGCCTCGGCAGACCCGTACTTGGTACGCACGAGAGTATTTCTCATTTTACACACGATACTTTTATTGATTATATGAATAAGCATTACCGCCCCGATAATACCGTTATTTCCATAGCGGGAAATATAGATAGCGACAAGACCGCGAAGCTTGCTGAAAAGTATTTCGGAAGTTATGAGCGGAAGAATACAACAAAACCGATAAAAAACGACAATATCTATATCCCCTCTGCCGTAAACTGTAAAAAAGAGATAGAACAGCAGCATATCTGCATAGGTTTCAGGGGTGTTTCCCAACACAGCAAAGATAATTACACAATGACCCTTTTAAATACCATTTTAGGCGGCAGCATGAGTTCTCTGCTGTTTCAGAAAGTCAGGGAAGAACAGGGGCTTGCCTACAGCATCTATTCCTATCATCCCGTTTATGCAAATTCGGGTCTGTTTACAGTCTACGCGGGCTTTAACCGCGAAAACCTGCAAAAAGTCAAAGACAGCATTTTAAATGAGCTTTGTGTTTTTTCTTCGTCATTCAATGACGAACAGGTGCTGAAAGACGCTAAACAGCAGATAATAAATAACTTCCTGCTCGGCCTTGAAAATACCTCCACAGTATCCGCCGCAAACGGCAGGGCTATGCTTATCAAAGGCAGGGTGAATTCAAGGGAAGAAGCGGTAAGCAATATCGAAAATATAACTATGGATATGGTAAAAGAACTTGCCGCAAGGATATTTATAAAAGGCGAAGAAAGCGTTTCCGTGGTGGGGTAAAACCTTGTTCGGGTAATTCGCTTTACTTGCTTTGAGGGGACAGTGAGGGGACAGGGGTCTGACCCCTGTCCCGCTCAAAATTATCATAGTAAATAGTTTGGACGAATTAGGCGAGGTTTTAAAATAAAATGGGAATATCTGGACTGATATTAAGAAAATTGAAGAAAATGAATCTTGAGGAAACAAAATCAACATTAACCTCAATCTTTGATTATTACGGATGTAGTTATAATGCAAATCTTTACACTTATAATTATAAAGGATACTCTTATGATTACTATTTTATTAGTGTTACTTTTCATAAACCTAAAGAGTGTCGTTTTGTTATGTATGTTTTTGGTGAGAACATACCGGAATACAAAAAAGGAGATTTTGAATGGATAGATAATGATTTGGCTATTGCAATAAATATAGAGGATATCTCTGAATGCGAAGAAACACTTATAAGATTATTGTATGAATATTTTAAATATTATCCGGAAGATTATTTTTATGATGAATTTGAATGGTATTATAATAAAGAAAATATAAATAAAATTTATAAAAACAAAAACATAGCGGGATGGTGTTATAGAAAACCATAAAAATCGAGATATAGCAATTAAGAGAGGACAGGGGACGGTTCGAGACTGCTGAAAAAGTCAAAACTTGCAAAAATCAGTTGCAAATACGAACAAACGGATGCTTAAATTTGCGTATAATGTAACGCAATTACGATAAATGTAGTTTTGTAAATTCAAAAGACCGACTTTTTCACCGGTCTCGGACGGTTCAAGAGCGGAGAGAAGATAATGGCGGAAATATAAGAGTATAATATAAAAAAATAAGCGGGGTATTTCTCGGAAACGTGTAAATACCCCGCTTTAAATTATTCTTTCATTCTGTAAGGATTGACGTGTACCATAACGTGTTTTACATCGGGAAAACCTGCTTCTATGGCATCATGGACATTTTCGGCGATACCGTGTGCCGCTTCAAGTGTGATAGAACCCTCGGCGCATATCTCGATATCGACATAAATTTTGTTTCCGAATACCCTTGTCTGTATCATATCCACACCAAGCACACCCGTCTGTTTCAAGGCGCAGGTCTCGATCCTGTTCTCGGTCTCGGGATCGCACGAACTGTCTACCATTTTGGAAACGGCATCCTTGAATATATCAAAAGCGGCCTTTAAAATAAAAGCACATATAACGATACTTGCAATCTTATCACATACCGGATGCCCCAGTCTTGCGCCCGCAATACCTATCAGCGCACCGACGGACGAAAAAGCGTCGCTTCTGTGATGCCACGCATCTGCCATAAGTGCAGAAGATTTTATTGCCTTGGCATAAAACTTCGTGTATTGATACATGGCTTCTTTGCTAATAATGGAAATTATCGCAGCGAAAAGCGCAAGCCTGCCGGGTACGGCAATATTTTCTATATTTCCCGACAATATCTGCTCCGATGCGGTATGCCCGATAAATAGCCCTGTTACAAGCAAAACAACGGCAAGTATCAAAGCCGCCACACATTCAAACCTCTCGTGACCGTAGGGGTGTTCCCTGTCGGCTTTTTTTGCGGAAAATTTAACGCCTATTATTACAATAATACTGCTGAAAACGTCCGATGCAGAATGTATCGCATCACTTATCATAGCTTCCGAATGTGCAACAATACCCGCGATAAGCTTGAAAAGCGAAAGAAAAATATTGCCCGTTATACCCGCCGAGGACACTTTTACGGTCGTATTTACAAAATCGTTTGATTTATTGTTCTTGTCGGGGCTGGTCATAAATATCCCTCCGTAAAAAATAGTAAAAAAGCCACGGGAGCAGTTTTTGTTCTGTCCCGTGGCATTATCCACTGTTACTGTCGTAACCCGGCTCCAAGCATTTCTGCTGCGGCCTGTTCAGTTATATTATATGCGTAATTTAGAATATTATATCAAATGTATTGAACTTTGTCAATATTTTTATCATACTCTGTCCGCAATATCCGAAAGAAGTTCCTTAGTGTCCTCAAAACCGAGGCGGGGGTCTGTTATCGACTTGCCGTAAATATGCAGAGACAGGGGGACGGTTAGTGTGAATATCCCCTGTCAGCAACCCTATTTTTGCGCACACTAAAAACACTATGCCCAAAATTCAAAAATTTAATAATTTATATTGGACAACGCAACATCTTTGTTGTATAATGTATTTGAGCTTATAA
>JAFUAF010000018.1 GCA_017460805.1 Bacillota bacterium
CACTTATCAACAGGACAAATTACAGTATGTCAAAAATCCCGTTGTGGCTGAATTTCTGGGCTTATCTTCCAATATTGATATGACCGAAACACAGCTTGAAAGTGCTATACTGTCAAACCTGCAAAAATTCCTTATGGAACTCGGAAAAGGCTACGCTTTTGTTGCAAGGCAGCAGCACATACACACAGAAAATCAGGACTACTATATCGACCTTGTTTTCTATAATTATATTTTGAAATGTTTTGTGCTGATAGATTTGAAAATGGGCAGGATAACTCATCAGGATGTCGGACAAATGGATATGTATATCCGTATGTATGACGAACTGAAACGCAGCGAGGGCGATAATCCCACACTCGGCATTGTGCTTTGCTCCGAAACAGATGAAGATATTGCAAGATATTCCGTAATGCATGGAAATGAACAGCTTTTCGCTTCAAAATATAAACTCTATCTGCCGACGGAAGATGAATTAAGGGCGGAGATAGAGGCACAAAAGGCAATGTTTTATTTGCAGCAAAATGAAAAATAACAACCATTATAAATCTAATGTTTAAAATCGGGGTGATAATATGACAAAACTTTTCTTCAAAACAACCGGACTGCTATTGGGTTTTGTGTTAGTATTGAATTTATTTGCGTATGTGTATGCAAACGAAAAATCGGTACAAATTACCGGTAAATTTTATCAGTTTGTTGACAGCAAAAACAAATATGAGTTTTCTTCTGCAAACCCTATTACCAATAATGTAAAAAACAATTCTATAGGGAAATTATCAATAACGGGTAAAATTACAGAGGATGCGAACGAAAAGGCTGATATTCCGACTTTTATTGTCGAGGATAATACCCTTATTTCTATCAACTATAGTTATTCGGGCGATCTTTTGAATGCAGATAAAGCGAACTGGCATCTTAATTCCGACGGCTGCAAAACTATAGATGGCATAGAGTTAGAGAACAAGATAAAAAATGGTGCAATACTCCTGCAAACATCTCGTGATGGCAAAAAATGGGTGACTATAAGTGAAAAAACTGATTTTATTCAATCGGCCGGAGCAGAAGTTTTTTCAGCTGAAAACAACACGATAAATAATATTCAGCTTTTAAATGGCTGTTATTACAGAATAATTGCTGCTTATCAAACATCAAAAACCGATAAGGGTTATTTCAACCCATTAAAACTGTATGAAAATAAACCTACAACAACCGAATATCAAAGAAATTTGGAACTTTATGAGTTCTACGCGAGTTATAAAAAGCAAGAAGAATCAAGGGGTAGCAAAAATTATCATATTTATAAATCAAGTACAGAGGAATATACGGTAAAAGCCAAAAAGAACGACTATTCCGGTTCTGAGAAAGTCGATTTAAAAGATCCGCACAATGGGCTGGAATTAGGATATTTCAGTATAAGTGGGTATTCATCGGATAATGAAAAAAATAATGAATATATTTTTTTAAAGAATTCAGGTGATGAGATTAAACTTATATTCCATTTGCAACAGGATATTGATCAATTAGGCGGGAACAGCAGTATTTTTATTGCCGATGACAAAAAAGGTTACGACAGCAATTTTGAATATAAACCTCATAATATGGGGCGAGGAGAACTTATAGTAAAACATACTACTCCGGAAGGCGAAACAAAGAAAACTGCATATTCAAATTTTTTGGAAGCGCTTGCTTCTCCGGGAGCAGATACCGAGATAGGTTTATTTGAAGAGGGAACTTACGAAGTTCATTTGTGCTATGCCATAACAAATAAAGACGGAATTGACAAAACAACTTATTATAAAACCGCATTTGAGTTTGAAATAGGCAGTGGAAATTCTATGGCATATATTTTTGATGTAAAGACCAAAACTCAATTATCATCGGGAGATATAACCGAAAATGGCTTCTTTATTGATGATGCAAAATCAAAATCTATAGACTTTATTGTAAAAAAAGAGGTTTTAAACGATGGTGCAGATGGTTTGACAGAAGATGTCAGGTTCAATCAAGTTGCAGCTTCGGGAAAAGAATATACTGACGAAGGTATTTATACAATAACTGCCATAAATAAGCATATAGATTTAAAAACCGATATTAAAATATATGTTGGCAACAATAATATACTGAAAGCATATATTAAAAACCCGGACAAATATACAATAGAGCAATTAAAAAATATGTCTGCAAAAGGCGAAATAACAGAAAACGGAAATATAGTTATATCTGAAATAAGTGAAGAAACATCAGCGGAAATATATTCCGAAATGAATATTCCCAATGAAACAACTACCGTTATGCAAAATACAGATACAGAAAACCCTGACACAGGGGTTATAGAAGAAGCAGCCAATAAACAAAAAAATTTACATATACCTATTGTTGCTGTGATAATAACTGTTTTTTTATTTGTTGGCATAGGCATAGCAAACATAAAAAAGAGGTGATAAGATGAAAACGCGAAGATTATTGGCTCTATTACTATGTTGGATAATGTTTTTTAGCGGTTGTACCGGAAAAGGCGAAAATGCTGATATATCTAATATCGAAAGCATCGGAACAACAAACGAAATTGTTGATAATTCATCTGAATATAGTGAAAATCAAGTATATAACATTGACACGCCTGTTTATGATACAAATAGCGTTGAATATATCGAAAGTCTCGGTTTTACTTCACTAAGCGATGAAGATTTGCAAAAATATGTATCAGACACTATATATTACGATTTGGTAAGTCGATTAGACAGTGATGAATACTTTGTCGAGAATGTCGAAACAGTCTATTATACAAAAGAATACCTTGAAGAATTGGCATACAATTCTAAAGAGAATATTTATTTTGGTTATACTCTTTCGGAATTAGATAAACAATTTCAAGGGACAAAATACATATTCACTTTAGGTGAGAACGGGCAGACGATAGTTAAGCCGTTTGAAGAATACGACGATACATTTGATCAGGTTGTAAGAAATGTTGCTGTAGGTTCGGGCGTTATTCTTATATGTGTAACTGTTTCGGCGGTATCTGCGGGAGCAGGTGCACCTGCAATCAGCATGGTTTTCGCTGCATCTGCAAAATCGGCAACAACATTCGCTTTATCATCAGGGGTAATCAGCAGCGTTTCCGCGGGTATTGTGGAAGGAATTGAAACACAGGACTTAAACAAAGCACTTAAAGCTGCTGCATTAAAAGGCAGCGAGGGGTATATGTGGGGGGCTGTTGCGGGTTCTGTGACTGGTGGTGTCAGCGAAGGAGTTGCATTAAAAGGTGCTACACTAAATGGCTTGACTATGAATGAGGCGGCAATGATTCAACACGAGTCAAAATATCCGCTTGATTTAATTAAACAATTCAAATCCATAGAAGAATATGATGTTTACCGAAAAGCAGGACTATCTACGCAAATGATTAATGGAAAAACAGCTTTGTTGCCTAATATAGATTTAGAATTCAAAAGTACTCTTCCAAACGGCGAAGAAGTGACAAATCTTCAAAGAATGTTAAATGGCTATGCCCCGCTTGATCCGGCTACAGGAAAAGCCTATCAACTGCACCACATCGGGCAAAAAGCCGATGGCACATTAGCTGTATTGACCGAATCACAACACCAATGGAACTCTGCTATTCTAAATACAATAGGAAAGGAATCTGAAATAGACAGAGCCGCTTTCAGCAAAATAAGAAAAGAGTTTTGGAAAGAAGCCGGGAAAATATTTCAGCTAGGGTTAAAGTAATATGAAAGATATTATTGATATAATCAGTTCTAACAGCGATATTATACATGGAAATCCGGTTAGTGAAATCGAAATACAAAAAGCAGAAGAAATTTTAAAGGTGAAATTTTTTGAAGATTACTCTTGTTATGTAAAAAACTTTGGATGCATGGCTATTGATGGTCGTGAGTTTACCGGAATAAGCAAATTGCCTAACTACGATGTTGTAACTATTACTACAACGCAAAAACAGTACAATGGTAATATTCCCAGCGATTGGTATGTTGTAGAACAGTTGAATATTGACGGAATTGTTATTTGGCAATCATCTACCGGAGAAATATATCAAACCGGCTCAAATACAGAGCCTTTAAAGATTTGTGATTCATTCACAGAATATATCTCGCAATTATAGTTATCATCGAGACTTTCCCGTTAATAACTTCGGCAAAACTAAAACCACCCCGTCTATTTTCGTATCGTAGACGGGGTTTTATTTATTTGTGACTATTTTTCTTTTTCCTGTTCCCTAAGTTATCGAAAAAACTGACGATCCCCAAGAAAACATCCGTGACCCAATTAAAGATCAATATATCGAGCAACATTTTTATAAATTCAAATATTCCCATACTATCATCTCCTTGTACACTTTCACTTTTCAAAGGTATAATCAGACCTCAATAAAGTGCGGCAAGTTTTGTCTGAATTCTTGTTGTAACAATGACATAATAAATACTGTCGGCAGTCGTCATTTGTGTATTTTTCAGATTTTCCATATCCTGCATTGCTTTGGCATACCTATTCATGTAATTGGTGTAGTCATTGAGCATAGCGGTATAATTTGTAACATTTGAGTTTTCATATTTTTTCATAAATGCAATATATTCGTCAAAAAATTGTTCATAGCTATCCATTGCCTTCTTAAAAGAAGGTGTCACAGCGGAATAATCTCCCGAATCTATAGCTGCTTTAATACTGCTGTAAGTTTGTGCCGCAGTTTGTTTAGGCGAAGTTTGCGACGTTGTGGGCGGCTGTGTTTGTGTTACGGTGCCTGTTGCTGTATTTACGGTGACCGCCGTATTTTTATACATGATACGGACAGTTTTTGTATCCGCATCCCAAGTAGTCGATGCACCTATGGCATCACTTATGGCTCTCAACGGAAGATAAAGTTTATTGTTTATCAGCTGTTGAGGGACATCCGGATATATTTCCTTTCCGTCTGCCCTGAACCATTTCATTCCGGAAATAAGTGATACTGTATGTTCGCTGTTTGAAATAACCGCCTTTTTTTCTTCGGCGTTCCACTCTACATTAAAGCCCAGTGCCTCAAACACACCGCGAACAGGAAACATTGTTCTTCCATTTACAATAATTCCGCCGTCTATTACTTGAGAATGGTTTGATTTACTGTTATCATCAACAAATTCAGCTAACGCACTTGAAAACGCTGCAAAAGTCGGTTCAATTTTCGGCTTTAAATTTTGTAATTCTCTTTCACACTCTTGTTCGGATATTTTTCCGTATCCGTAATTAAAAATCAAACTCGATATGTTATATGCGATTTGTGCCGCATTCATCGTCTTTTCATTCAGATCTTTATACTTATCGGGGCACTCAATAGATCGTAATGCATTTATTACATCATTTGATGCGATCATCATTTTACCGGATGCATCTGTTATAACCGCATCATCATACAATTTATTGTTTGTCAGATAATATGAATAATCTATCAATTCGTCATAAAACGGACCTGCCACCTTTAAATATTCCGCCGCATAGACTTTGTCAGCTTGTGTGGTTATCGTATAATCCGCAGCTAATATCGGCTCCACACATACATTACAGAAAAAAGCAGTGATCAAAACACAAATTAACATCGTTATTTTATTTTTCATAGCTTATCACTCTCCTATCACTCCAACCAGCTTTGCCTCTATCCTTGCCGTAACCATAATATAATAAATACTGTCGGCAGTCGTCATTTCGCTGTTGCCCAATTTTTCCATGCTGTCCATCATTTTGAAATAGTTTGTCATAAACTGCGAATACTCGTTTATCATACTAAGTACATCCATGCTGTCGGCGTTTTTGTATTTATTCATAAAAGCTATGTACTGGTCAAAAAACTGTTCGTAGCTATCCATTGTCTGCTTAAAAGCAGGTGTAACAAGCGAATAATCTCCCGCTTCTATTGCGGCTTGAATTGCATCTCCCGACATTTGAGTAGTCGCTTCAGAGGGAGTTTCCGTGACCGTAGGAGCAGACTCCTGTACTGTCTGCGATGTATCAGGGACTTCCGCCGGTTCCGATATAGCTGAGGAATTCTCGGATGAAATTTGAGTTTCGGCGGGTGTATCTTCGTTCTGCAATACTGTTCTTTCCGTTTCGTTTGAGGTTGTTTTCTCTGATACGGATGAGCCAATTGCGCCAAGCACAAACATTACACATAGTACAGATAAACACCCGCAGCCGCAGCCTTTTTTATCCTTACGCATAATATCACCCCTTTTCCTCGTTTGTTTCATTATTAATTTTTTTCTCAATATACCTTTCCGCTTCTTCTTTTATGCGTTTTTTAAAATATGCAGAGTCTTCTCCCGCTTCTTCCTTGCGCTTTTTCGCCATAATAAGCTGCTGATATATTTTGTAGTGTTCAGCTTCGACTTCATCGTTTTTGCGTTTATCGATCCTGTCGATCTGCGGGCCTATCTGGCTGCAAGTCTTTTCGGGGTTTTGCGGAGACGGAGCATAACAATATGAAGCGTTCTTCCTTTGCGGTATAAAATAGCTTTCGCAATTTTTACATTGTTTTATGACCTTATTACGCTTTTTTAAAATACAGTATTCAAGCATCAATAATTGCAAAGGCCGCATTATATTAAATGTTGTCAGGGTCCTGCCGCCCTTCCTTTTGCGATTGTTGCATTTCTTCGCGTAAGAGTCATAGTGTTCCGCCGACAGTTCTATAAAATCACTCGCTACCGATGTTTCAAAATCATCTGCCATATTGCTGGTATCTTTAATCAAGGCATCCACAAAAACCGAGAAATCCCGCATATTTTGAATGTAACTGTTATAACAGAGCATAAAAAAGTCTTCCGTAGTCTCGCAAAGGGTGAATACGTCTTCGTTTTCAAGCGTATCATGCAATATTTCGTTAAAATAACTTCTGAATATTTCCGTGGCTATGGGCAGATCTTCGTCTTCAATCGTTCCGTATAGCCACCTGAATCCCGACTTGACCCCATCTTCGGAAAATCGTTCATCCTTTTCTGGGAAACAGTGTATCATATTTTCAACTTTTTCAGTAATAAGGTATAATGCATCATTGGAAACCAATTCAAACAACATACCGCCCGGCGGATAGTACTTATATCTCCCGTCGCCGAAGAATACGATATAAAGGTCGTCATTGACGAATACGTTTATCCCATGCGCTATTTTGTTCAAACTCTCATCTCCTTCCGTCTGTTTGATGTAATTTTATCAAAAAAATTTTCTGTATGCAATAATTTGGCATTTCAAATGTTAGTCTACCTATTATCGTATTTTTTTCATTTAAAAATCTGTAAATTTCGCGTGGCATAATTAAGAAACAAAAAAACAGAATAGTTTTTTATAAAAAAAGCACTCACAAGAAATAGCTTTTGCCATTTTTGTAAGTGCTTTTTTGTATTTGTAGTGTGTTAAATTTTGTGATATAATACTCATAGCAATTCTACTAAACCATCTACATACAGTAACATAACATTTTTTATAAACACCTGCATAAACACCGTATTTCTGGTATTTATGCAGGTGATAAACTGATTATAATTTATTATAATTTACCTTAGTTTGATGGAAAAAATGTGTAAATATTGTGTAAGTAATATTTAAGATATTAATGATTCAAAATTTTCAAATTCTTCTACATCTTTTTCAGGGAAAAGTTGAGTATACACATCTAAAGTTATATTTATTCTTGAGTGACCCATTATCCGCTGAATTGTCTTATGATTAAAATTCTTCTCAAACAGTATGGAGCAAAAAGTATGGCGTAAAGTGTGAGGGCTGCATTTATGTATAATCAAACTTTCGTTGGTTTGCTGTTCATTATATGCAGCTACTGCAAGTCTTAAATTGGTTGCTATAATTGAAGCTCGTGACGGAGTATTATTACGACTTACAAATACAAATCCTTTATAGTTTTCGTATGAAACACATACTCTCTGCTGTTGTTTGATTTGAAGCAGTATTTCTTTAACTTCCGAAAACATCGGGATAGTTCTTATTGAACTTGCGGTTTTGGGTGACTGCATTATAAGCTTGTGTTTACCGTCGGAATCTCGTGTGTAAACCAAGTTATGACGGATATAAATTTTGTTGTTATCAAAGTCTATATCGTCCCAAAGCAAGCCGCATAACTCCGACACTCTAATACCTGTATTCAGCAACACGAAAAGTTTGTTATACTGTTTATACCAAGAAGTATTTTTAACAAAATCAAGAAATGCCTTTGCTTGCTCTGATGATAACCTGTTTATTACTTGTTCATCAGCGCATTTTTGAGTTGTTAATTTCTTTAATTCGCTTAAACAGCCTGTACAGGGGTTCTCTTGTATTACTTTATCTCGTTTAGCTGTATTAAATGAAGCACATAAAAAGGCGTTTAAACCTCGTATTGTTTCATAAGACAGCCTATCTTTTGTATTAATCTTTTCGGTAGCCAGTTTCTTATAATAGTTAAGAATAAAACTGTGTGTCAGGTCTTTGACTTTCCTATCACCTATTATATTCTCAACATAGCAACGAAAATGATTCTCGTAATTGCGTAGAGTAGTAGGCTTTATTAAGTTTCTCTTTAATTCGATATACTGTAAACATAATTCGTTCACGGTCAAAGAATTGCTCGAAGAAAATCCGAGAAATGATGACTTCTTTATTTCATCTTCCTTTGTTCTAAGCTGATTAAGTGTTCTTGCGTATACATAAAGATATTTGCCAGAAAAACTGTCTTTATATCTGTATTGATAAGTTCCGTCACTTCTTTGGCTCTCACCTTTTGATAATATTGTACCTTTGCTGTCCTGTCTTTTATTGCTTACTCGTCTTGCCATAACTTTTCCTCCTCTCTGACAAGAAAAGAGCAGCTATATATAAATTATAACATATAGCCGCCCGATTTGTAAACCGACTATATAATCTTATATACTGTACTGTTTTGATAGCCAAGCCTCAAACTCTTTACGCTTGATTTTATAATGGCTCTTAACTCTCAGTACAAATGGGCAATCCGGTTCTTTGACAAGCTCATAAAGAGTATTCCTACCAATACCAGAATATTTACTTGCTTCGCTGATACTCAGTACCAATTTGTCTGCGTACTGCATCGCTGTCACCTCTCTTATTTATTAGTCTACTGGTATATAAAGAAAACGCAGACAAAAATTAGGAGAGAAACTTTTGTAAAATATATTAAGTGTTTAAAAAATCATAGTTTTATAAATACCTTTTAATTAGCAAATTTTCAAAGAATTTTATGTTTGATAAACTATCTAAAATAATTTTAAATATTTAAAAAATATCGGTATACATTTTTAAAGAAAGATGTTATAATAAATCAAATGTCGCATATAAAAGAAAGAGAGGGTTTGTTATGGCTGAATATTTTTATGCAAGAGTATCTACAAAGGAACAGAATTTAGACCGTCAGTTTGAAGAATTTATGAGGTTGGGGGCAGATAAGAAATATATTTTCTATGATAAACAGAGTGGAAAGGATTTTGACAGAAAAGCATATAATCTTTTGGTTGGTACTGATGAAAGCGCACCGTTACTGCGTGAGGGAGATTTATTAACTATTTATTCGATTGACCGATTAGGGCGTAACTATACACAAATACAAGAACAATGGAAATTTATCACACAGGTTTTGAAAGCAAATATCCGTGTTATTGATATGCCCTTGTTAAATACTGCCGTAACCAAAGATAATTTGGACGGTAGGTTTGTGTCGGATTTAGTTTTGCAAATAATATCTTATGTTGCGGAAAAAGAGCGTGAGAATATCAAAGCACGCCAAAGACAAGGAATAGATATAGCCAAGAAGCAAGGCAAGCGTTTTGGCAGACCAAGCATTGATTATCCGCCGAATTGGTCTGATGTCTACGATAAATGGAAGAACAAGCAAATCACCGCCGTTAAAGCTATGGAAATGCTTGATTTGAAGTGTAACACATTTTATAACCTTGTTAAGAAATACGAAAAAAACACATAAAAATAAGGGATAGACCGTTTAATACAGTCTGTCCCTTTATTGCATATACAAGAAAATACATCTAAAAAAAAGCCTAACCTTTATAATAATAGATTTACAGAAAAAAATCAGCTCGAAACTTTGTCGATTATTTATCTAAAAATATCGCTAAATTTAGAAAATGTGCAGTTATATGTCTGTATAACAACTTGCATATTTACCCATAACTATTATAATAAAACTTTTGCAAACGAAACCCATATTAAAAAATTTATAAAAAAATAAATTTTGATGTATAAAAATATTTATGAATTAAAGCGGAAGCATATCACCAAAATTTCGATTTGCATAACTCTTTAAATCACGATATATTTTATCATTATAACGGCTGTAAATATCATTCCATTTATAACCGCTACGGTGCATTTCTGCCGCAGTTTCAAGATATGGTGTGATATTATCTTGTCTAAATCCCAAACACGAGCTGTATGAATTACGGATCGCGTTATATTCAGACAAATTTCCCTTGAATTCTGGCGGAGCCATAAATGTGAAATAGGCAAAATAAAATGCTTCGGGATAGTTCATCTTATAATATGCTTGCAAGCACGCCAATTTTGCAATATACACTATATATGCTCGTTTGCGAAGGGCTTTTATTCTCTTTGTTTCCTTAATTTCCGAAAAATCTTTTTGTACTGTGCTTGGCAATGAATCTGTATTTCTTATTTCATCAAATAACTTAAATGCCTGTTCATAATTCCCAAATTTTTTTACAAAATGTTCAATAACATCATCTTGTGTAGCAAATACAGTATCCATATTTGAGGCACCATTAAGAAATTCATTTTTTATATCATAATTCCACGCCCCTATTCCCTTATGTAGTCCAATTGCTTTTGACAGTTGGAAAAAACTTGTTGGCTTTGTAGTTTCTATAATATCTTTCATATATATTTCGTCTTCAATATAGAAAATCCCATTATTTCCGAACTTACAATCCGTTCTTCCTGTAATAAAATCTATTATTGATTTATCATAGTAACATATCGTTTTAGGGCTTATATTTGTTAAACTTGCGAGATAATCTATAAATTCAACCTGTTTTTCCCTTACAAGTCTTAAAACAGGGATATTTTCAAAATCGCCCAATTTACTGTTTGGTATGATATAATATAGTATTGAACTGTCATCATCAAAACTTGAATAATCCAAACATATCTTATCTATGTTTTCTTCAGCCTCGATAGCTGATATTATTTTGCTGCGCATATCGGTTGTTGTGTAAAACCAAGTCATTCCATCACTTGAAAGCTCTTTTTTTGCAAATTCAAAACTGCAAATATGTCCGTCCATTACCTCCGTGTCAAGAGGATTAAATGAATTCAGTCCCAATAAATAATAGATATATAAATTTGAATGATTGAATCCGATTAATGTCTGGTTATTTAGTGCAATTTTATTAACAGCATTAACATACGAAATAAGAAGTGGTGCAAAATGTTCTTTGCTGATAAGTTCCAGTTCATTGTTGACTCTTTCGATACATTGATTCGGTATATTATAGCCATAAACAGCATTTAACTTATTTTCACACATAAGTCTTAATAAATTATCGCAATCGTCAGAGTTTTTTAAAAATAGCATTTCAATATCACCTCAATTTAAGTAATCTTGATTTATACCCCGTTCCCACCCTTATTTTACGGTCAATGTTTGGTAATAACCATACTCAATAACAATACAATTATACGCTGTTATGGCATACGCTGTTCTTATTGTGTCCGCCTTAGACACCTGTAATATTTTTGAGTGGAAGTCCGTTCTCGCTTCCGAGAGATAACATTCGCCCCGTAAAACTACACACAATATTTAATTTTCAATAAGTTCCGTTGTCCAGTTTGCCTGCTGTAAGAGATTATCAAGTTCTCTTACCCTTTTGGCGTAACCGTCAGCCGTTCTTTGAAGTTCGATAACATTTACCGCACACATTATTTTGATTTCGGAAAACCGTGACCTTTGTGTCCTGTTTCCTGCTTCGTTTACAAATTGTCTGTAAGAGTTAAGTCTGATATTTGCGGCATCTTTCTCGGCTATTATGTCCGTTAAAGTCCTGCCGTTTACCTGTACGGTATTATTTGTTTTGTTTATAGATGAGATAAGATATTGAAGCCTGTCAATACAGCTATTCAATTCATCTATAAGCAAAGCAGGGGCTTCGTTAGGTGATTCACCCTCTTGTACCAAACAATTTTGCTTTATTCGTGTAGTAAGTTCGTTAATTTTGCGGTTAATATCCGCCCTTTCCTGTAATGCTTCTGCAAGTTTCATAACTGCACCTCCTGAAATTAAAAATCTTCATATATGACATTTTTCACCGAGTTTATATTTATCAAGGTAATATTGAAGCCAGTCAAGCGATGACCTGCCGCAGACAGTAGAAGCAGCAACCTCTATAACAGCTTGTCGGGGATCGCTGTCTGGCAGGTCGATTTTTTCAAGGAACAAAGGATTTATGTGTTCGTGTACAAAAACGCCGTCGGCTCTCAGACAGCTTGTAGTCACCTGTATATCGGAATAATCCCAGCCCGCTTTATCCATACTGTTTTTTATATGTTCTTTATCATCAGACCACGCCTTTTGTGATGTATTGATTATATGTATTTTTCGGTTTTGTCTATACGGTGAGATTTCAGCGGTTATATCCCCAAGTTCAAATGGGTTTGGCATATCCGCATACATAAATGTAAAATTGTTTCTGTCCTCTATGTACTGTTCGTTCTGCGGTAGTTCGTTCTCCCACAGTTCCACGATTTCACCGTTTACATTATACCAAGCTGTTGACACGGCGGATTTGATAAGTCTGTTGTTATAGTCTGCCGATTCATCAAAAACAGCACATTTTTTTATTTTGAATATACACTTGTTATTACGATCTGCCGCAAACTTAACTACATTATCAAGATTGAGAAAGCAACCGTCATAGCAGTTCGACCATTCGTCATAGAAGCCAGTTTTTTCGTTGTATTCTTCTTCCATAAATATAACTCTGTAAATAAATCTTCTGTCCGTGTTATCCGAAAAGACCGATAACGCCTTGTTTATATAGGTAAGGTATGCTCTTATCTGTTCCGATAAGTCCTTATCCCCCGTTTCCTGTCCGAGTTTGTCAAGCATTGATATTCTTTGAGTAAGCGGCAGTAATGAATGGTATACTATACTTGCCTTTTGTATATCGCTGAACTGCCAATTATTGTTTTTTATATATTCCCGAACATAATTTGACGGGATAGCATTAAGAATATCCATATAAACACCTCATATAATATTCGGTACAAGCCAATTAACTATTGTTATGTTCGTTTCTTTTTCATTATTTCGATAGTTTCATCAAGAGCTGTTAAAACCTCAGTTGCTGCTTCTTTTCGTGTTTGTTCATCAGCTTGATCTAAAAGTTTAAACAGTCTCGCAAAGGCTGATTTCAGCATATCCGCTTCTTTTTTTATATCAAAGTCGTCGTTATTATAAGATTTCCATACTATCTTTGTGTCATCTGCTTTCCAGGGTGCGCCCGTTAATGAACCCTCTGTTTTATTTATTTTTACGGTCATATCCCCACAGCCGTAAAAAACATTATCTTCTATGGTTTCAAGTGTGCTTGGCAATTCTAAATATTTAAGGGATTCACAGCCCTCAAAAGCCGCTTTATCAATATGTTTAAGCCCCTCGCATATTACAACGCTTTCTAAGCTCTCACAGTCTTTAAAGGCGTTCTCGCCTATATCTTCAACTGTTTTTGATATAAATATATGTTCAAGCCCTTTCAGCCCCGAAAATGCGTTTGGCGCAATGCTTGTTATACCCTCTGTGATGTATAGATCGAATTTATCAAGCTCACCGAGTGTATATGCTTTTTCTTCTTCGTGAGAATATTCGCCCATATCACCTTCACCCGTGATAACAACTGCGTCTTTGCCGTTATCGTCACGATTTGCCGTTATTGCATAACTGCCCTTACTATCTTTATACCGCTGTATATCGAACGGTATCTCGCCGTAAAATTTGTTTATTTCTTCAATGGTGTACAATCTTTTGTATATCATAAATTATCATCTCCCGAATTTTTGTTAATATCGTTGGTACATAACACCGTATCTACATAACGAATCATCTCTTTATATTCCAGTTCTACCTTTGAAAACGGTAAGGTTTCCATAAAATCTAAAAATATTTTTGTTTTTTCATCTTGACAAGGTTCGGGCTTAAATGAAAGTCGGCAGTTTTCACAAAACATACGAGGTACATTTTTTATAATACACTCGTGTTCGTGTTTTGGAAATATTATATTTGAATCACTGACCTCATATTTCGCTTTGCCTTGACAAACAGGACATTTTTGCAAAAATTCACTATCCATTTTGCACCTCCTTCTCCTGTTTATGGCTCTATTCTTACTCTCCCATTAACTACAATAGCATTTTCTATTTTTTCAGCCATTTTTTGAGCGATAGCAGCCAAATCAAAACCGTTTTTGTACATTTCTTTCAGCGTTGCTATATGCAGCATTGCTTCTTGGGGGTTGCCTTCCGAAAACATATTATATGGTCCTATAGATTCACCTTTAAATGCCCAAGGTGCAAAACAAGTAAAGTAAGCATAATAAAATTCTTCGGGATAATGCAGTTTATAATATGCCTGTGTGCAGGCTATTCTTGCCCTTATCAATGACTCATGTCTTGTTGGAAGATACTTTATTCCTTTGATTTCTTCACAGTCATATTGTTTGGGGTCATATTTTGTATAGCTATAAGCTGATTTCTCACTATTGAGTTCCAGACTTGAATAATACGCACTTTCACGGTCGCCAGTTTTATTTACAAATAACTCAAAAACATCATCTTTTGTTGACAATATGGTGTTTATATCTATATCACCGTTATATAATTTGTTCAGTTTATCGTTTTCCAAAGTGCCCTTACCCAAATATAAAGCAATGAATTTTGATAATTGATAAAATGTTTCGGGCTTTACCGCCGCCAACAGACTGAACATAGATTTATCTTCCGATATAATGTGCAGTCCTTTGTTACCGAGAGTATTACCTTTGCTATCGGCAGCAAGGTTTATTACAGCCTTATCTGTATAAGGCACAGTTAACGGATTTGTGTTTGTCGTATATGCAAGCATATCTATAAATTCAAGCTGTTTATCTATTATTGCCGCAAACTCCATAAATTTTTTGGGATATTTGAATTTTTGGGGAAACTTGGGATAAGTAAACCCCGTTTTGAAAGTAATTCCATATATTGTTTTTGATTTGGCTGAAGTTTCATATCTCGACAAATAGTTCACAAAAACATTATCTACGCTTTCATCGGCTTCAAAAGCTGCACCTACTTTTCCAACCATATCTTGTGTTGTATAAAAATAATTATCCATAAACATTTTTCCAAATCCACTTAGATGTTCGATTTCAATAATATGACCGTCCATTAATTCTCTGTTCAAAGGATTTATCAAATCTATGCCAAGCAGATATTGTATATACGAATGCGTCCGCATTCCGCTTAATGTCCGCTTTTTCGGTTCAGCCTTGTTTATTGCGTTTATAAATAATAACAATGTTGGTGCCGCCGAGTTTTCCTCTATGATTTTAAGTTCTTCTTCGACCCTTTGCGCACATTCCGTTGGTATATCGTCACCGTAAAGAGCCTTTAAACGCTCATCACACATATCACGCAGTAATTTGTTGCAGTAGATAATATCATTCATCTAAATCACACTCCATTTCATTCTAAACCTCGCCCTATGATACAATTTTCTCTTTTTTCAAACATCTTTCGACTGATAACGCTCAAATCGAAACCGTTTTTATACATTTCTTTCAGCGTTAATATATGTAATGATGTTTCTTCGTTACTGTCCGAATTTATATTATGTGACGGATTATATTCATCGCTAAATGCCCAAGATGCAAAGCAAGTAAAGTAAGCATAATAAAATTCTTCGGGATAGCTCAGTTTGTAATATGCCTGTGTGCAGGCTATCCTTGCCTTTATCAAAGAATCGTGTCTTGGCGGAAGAAACAATATGCCTTTGATTTCTTCACAGTCATATTGTTTTAAATCGTATTTTGTATTGCTTGAAAGCGGTTTTCCTATTCTGACCTGTTCACTTGCATAGAACGCACTTTCACGATCGCCTGTTTTATTTACAAAAAGTTCAAAAACATCATCTCTTGTTGTCGGTATGGAGTTTATATCTATTTTACCTGAATATAATTTAGTCTCATTATCGTTTCTCAAAGTTCTCGTACCCGAAGCAAAAGCAATGAATTTTGATAATTGATAAAATGTTTCGGGTTTTATCGCCCATTTGCTCATATAATAATCCAATTTATTTGTGCCGTACAGTCCACTATTGCCGAGTGTATCTCCAGACTTATCAATAACAAGGTCTATTACAGCCTTATCCGTATAAGGTACAGTTAACGGATTTGTATTTGTCATATATGCAAGCGTATCTATAAATTCAAGCTGTTTATCTATTATTGCCGCAAACTCCATAAATTTTGTACAGCACTTGGAATAAGTAAATCCTGTTTTGGGATTGATTCTGTATATTGTCTTTGATTTACCAAAACTTGGCAATCCCGATAAATAGTCCACAAAAACATTATCTACGCTTTCATCTGCTTCCAAAAATGCACCTACTTTTCCAACCATATCTTGCGTTGTATAAAAAAACTCGGACATAAACATTCTTCCAAATCTGCTTAGATGTTCGATTTCAATAATATGACCGTCCATTAAATCTCTGTCCAAAGGATTTATCACATCTGTACCAAGCAGATATTGTATATATGAAAATGTCTGTATTCCGCTTAATGTCCGCTTTTTCGGTTCAGCCTTATTTATTGCGTTTATAAATAATAACAATGTCGGTGCTGCCGAGTTTTCCTCTATTATTTTAAGTTCTTCTTCGACCCTTTGCGCACACTCCGTTGGTATATCCTCACCGTAAAGAGCCTTTAAACGCTCGTCACACATATCACGCAGTAATTTGTTGCTGTAGATAATATCATTCATCTAAATCACACTCCATATCGTTTTTTCTGTGTCTTGTCGCAAATTTATTTCTAATGTTTTCCCAAGTATAACCGTTTTTGTACATTTCCGCCGCTGTTTCAAGCTGTGGGAAAAACTTATCACTTTCGTTGGTAATACTCGCTGAATTGATTGCTTTGGTAATTATTCTTTCTGTTCTGTATGTACGAAAATCTAATGAAATCATACGCTTAAAATAGGCATAGTAAAATGCTTCGGGATAATTGATTTTATAATAGGCTTCTATACAGATTATCCTTACAAAATGCAGGACAGCAGCCCTTGACATCAAACGCCCAACTCCGCTAAATTCCTTGCGATTACAATATTGCGGATATTCCTGCTGTATTCTTTCTGTTTTTTCTGAAAAAACACAGTCAGTTGCAATCAAAGCTTCTTTACTGTCTTTCAGTTCATCAACAAAAAAATCAAAAACATCATCTCTTGTAGCAAAAATCTTTTGTCCGTTTAAGTGATGTCTTTTAATATCTACATTCCACCCGTCATCACATAAGCGCAAAGCTGTTACCTGTAATAAATCAAAGAAAGTTTTGGGGTTCAGAGTTTTTATAATATCGTATGTATGTTGAGTATGTTCAAAAAGCAGTATACCGCATTTGCCTATATTATTTCCCGTTGTGTCAAGAACAAAGTCAATAATTTTTTGGTCGGTATAAGGTACATCAAGTGGATTTGTGTTTGTAAGGTTTGCCATATAATCAATAAAGTCATAATGAGGGTCTCGCACAGCTCGAAAAACCCAATGCGTTAAATCAAAATCATACAAATGTTTATATTCATCTTTAGGGATTATAGTATAGGTGTTAACTGTGTTGTTTGTTTCGTGTATATGACTAAAATGTATAATTACTCTGTCTATGCTTTCTTGCGATTCCAATGCGGCAGCTATCCTGCTGGCTGTATCCATTGTTCCGTAGTATGATAAAGAATAACAGAACGAACGGTCACGAAGTCTGGCTCTCAACAATTCCACACTCATTATATGACCGTCATATAACCCCTTATCTATCGGATTTATAAAGTCAGCTCCGCATAAATACATTATATAGGAATGAGTGCGATTTAAACCGCTTAATTTTCTTTTATATGGGTCTTCCTTATTTACGGCGTTTATGTATAAAATAAATTCCGCTGCACGCTTGGTTTCCTCTATGATTTTAAGTTCTTCTTCGACCCTTTGGGTACATTCCGCAGGTATATTGTCACCGTAAATTGATTTAAGACGATCGCTGCACATATTTTTAAGCAAATCATTAAAATAAGTTATCTCACGCATAATATCACTCCTTTTCTTGTGTTGTATTTGCGAATGCTTGAATAGAAGAATAGCAGGAATGAGAGTGTCACTCCTGCTATAAAAATTTCATAAATCCGCTGACATATATTTATTATATATATACCATTATTCTCTTTGAAGAAACCACCTGTGCTTTCCGTCTGGGCTTTTATCACAATGTGTATTTTCTTGATAATATGTAGCAGGGTTTATGCCCGAAGGAAGTTCATTAGGTTTTGCTGATACACAGCTACCGCCTTTTTTTCCACATAATTGGCACACTGCTCTCCAAGTATAAGTTGCCATAAAAATTCCACCTTTCATAAATAATTTTATTTTTGGGTACGCATATTCAGTCCAAATATGCCACCATATGACCGTTCTCATATATGTTATTGCCACTTATATAATATTTCATTGAACCGTTTTCATATACATTATTACCACTTATGTAATACTTCATTTTACCGTTCTCATAAACATTATTACCGCTGATATAATATTTCATAAAGCCGTCTACATATATATTATTTCCGTCTATATAACCTCGCATTCGACCGCCAACAAATATATTTTTTCTCATATCGACCACTCCGCATAAAAATCATTATACCGTTGTTATTATGGTAACTTTTCAATCTGAAATCAAACAGTTTGCTTGAAATAATTGATTTTTACATCATCAATAAAATTCTTTAAATCATCGAAATATTTATCAACAGATTCTTGATTTTTATTTCTGAGAAAATCAATAATAACCTCGTCACCGAAAGTCATTTCTGTGCCAATTAAAAAATCTCGAACTTCTTTATTTGCGACTTGTTTTGCGTTATCATCTAATTCGTTACCGAATATGAAAGCAGCATACAGAGTTTGATAAAGCTCACAAGAAGTTTCAATAAGTTTATCGTATGCTTTTACGATTCCCTCTGCTGCCACACAGAAAGGGTCATCGGTTTTATTTTGATATTGGAATATCTTATAAACATTCATAGCCATAGACATAATACCATTGTTACTGTTTTTAAGCCTTTGTTTATACTGTTCCAAATTATTAACATCGTCTTCAACATACAGTAGGTGAGAATACTTAAACGGTTTTGAAATGATTTTATCAAAATATTCCTCTATAAAATCAAGATACACTTCTTTTATTGCTTTTTCGGCAAATTCATCTGTGTCTTTTTTTCGCTTATAAACCATGTGAAAATATGGCAAGAAAACTCTCAATGCCAATTCATCTTTTATAAGTGTGATTCTATCGGAGGGATATTTATGCAACTTGGTAAACATCTCGGCGAGTTCTCCACCTGTTTTTGCTGTAATGTCATATATTTTTAACAGCACTTTAAAGTGTTCGCCAAAACTCTTTTCAAAACTCTCGCTAAGTTCCTTTTTTATGCCGTTATAAGAATTGTCCATAATGCCGCTCCCTTCCTTTTTAATTCTTGTCAGGAATTATGTTGTATTAATTATAACAAAGAATTAAATTTTTGTCAATAATTCCCTAAAAGAATTAAAATTTTTATAAATTTATAGTGATAATTTTTGCTTTAAACTCTATTTACTTAGGTTATAGTATTCACAGCGATCTTTTACAGGACAGACTTCACATTTTGGATTTGACCCGCATACTTCGCCGTATCCTTTTGCACAAAAACTCCAGATAATATTGTCAATATCTATCATTTCAATATTTTTTTGGTTATCCCTTATGTAAAACATCAGTTTCAAAGATACCATATCACCAAAATGCGGAGGTTTATATCCTAAAAGAAATCTATTAAGAAATCTTATAACATGTCTGTCGGGTTTAGCCAAGTTTACGCCGACATTGCGCAGATATTCACAAGCCAAAGGGATTGCTAATTGTTCCAGTTTATATTTGCCGCTTTCGTCAGCAACACTTTTTACAAGTTCAAGCAGATTATCTTCGGCAATACATTTATTTATATATCCTATTGAATTGTCGGTATCTTCCAAAGAAGAGATGTTTTTTTCAAGAATATCTATATTATTTTCCAAACATTTCATTTGAGATACTATGTATTGACCGCGAAGATTATATTTATTGCCGTTCTCATCTTTAACTGCTCCGAGTGCTTCGTAAAAAGGAGTATATTTATGTTTTTTATCAAGTATTATCTTTTCAGCTTCGTCTTTTGTCGCTGCCTTAGCCAGTTCCTTTTTCTTATCCTCTTCGGTCTCTCTTATAACCGACCTAATTTCATCAGCGTTATATCCTCTAAAGACTTCTTTTATTTTATCTTGATGACCTTCTATTTTACTCCAATCAGTACCCGATGAAAGCATAGAAAGAATCATACCTTCGATATGCTTTTGTAATAATTCGGTTGGATTTAGTTTTGCAAATTCAACTTTTTTTCTGCGCTCTACGGCGTTTCTTATATTTTCGTTTGGAAACAATTTGCTTTCGCTTTCAAGATGCTTTCTCATATCATCAAGCCAGCCATACCCGATTTTATCCAGTCTTTCCTTGCTCTTTGACAAATTGTCCATAGTGATACACCTCTCTTGCTTAATTCTTGTGAAGAATTATTTTAATTCAGTATATCACATACACAACTTTCTGTCAATAATTCTCAATGGGAATTATAAAAATCGGGTTATGATATATAATATTACCAATTATATTTTAAAATCGACGGAAGTGATTGTATGAAGCCCAGAAAACTTGAATTAGGAACAAAAAACATAATAGGTCATAAGGTCACACAGCTCCGCCTTGAAAGAAAAATGAAACAAAAGGACTTGGCGGCAAAACTGCAAACTTACGGTGCAGACATAAACCTTTCAAGCCTGTCAAAATTAGAGGGGCAGACACGCCCTGTTTCCGATATTGAAATTAAAGCCCTTGCACAGATATTTTCAATATCTGCCGATGAACTTCTTGATATATAATAGTTATAACAAAAAAATGCTCTCATTTCATTAGCTGAGAGCATAATTTTTCTATAAATATAAATCCTGTTCCATATCGGGTATTTGAATTACGGTGTTGTTTTCTATGCTGTATGTGCGCATTGCCAGCGAATACAAATCACCGCCTAAATGTGTATCATAGTGTACCCTTATTTTTTCGCCCTTTATCTCGGCATAATGTATCTTATCATGCAAGGCTATCACATCACCGCCGCATTTTGTCAATTCAAGATTTTCATTTACTGTTATGGGGTGTATAACTGCATATAACGGTAAGGGATCTGAAATATCGTATATACCTGTTTCGATAACCACCAAGTCATAGATACCGTCAGAACCTATATCATAATACATCACTTCATAAAAGGTACTTTCGGGCTTATACTGCGTTTGTACATAATCTGTATTACTATGTGGGATATAAACGCTGTGTTCGCCTACGGAAAGTGATATGCCGTTTTCATCTGCTTCGGCAGCAATCACTTCTAAGCGATCGTCATAACCGAATGGATAATAGCCCATTTTTTGTTTGGTAAAATACTCGTCCTTTATCTCAAAAAAATATGTGCCTTGAATATCATAGTCCAAAGTATGCAAACTTCCGAATCGTGTTGAACTGCCGAAATAGCCGTAGTTATGTGTATAACCGTCCGAATCAGCCGTTACTATTATTTCATCTGTCTGGCTGTCTGTGTGTGGGGCTTCCGTTGTGATTTCGGGCTTAACTTCCTGCACAGGTTTAGTCTCTTGTACGGGCTTGGGCTGTGACGGTGATTTTGTTTCCGCCTGTGCGGTAGTGCTTACTTCCGTTTGTGTCTGCGAAACAGGCTCGGTCACAGCTTCCGAAGTTGCTTCTGTGCTTGGTTCGGTCACGGTTTCGGTCGTTTCGATTACCGTTTCTTTATCGGTTGTACTTTCATCTATGATTATAACCGTATCATTCTTTAAAATATCGGCATTGCTCGTTGGTTTGCATATATGATAAACAAATATACACGCAATAATCAAACCTATCAAAATAAGAAAGATTTTAAATTTTATAACAGCAAAAGAATTTTTTAGAGATATTACGCTTGAAAAACGCTTGTCGGAATCTACCTGTGTACATTTCTTGATTATCCGTGCATATTTCAGCCTGTTTATGCTGTCTGCCGTTTCCCTGCCCGACAACAGAACAAGCATAAGTTTTCCCAATGAATATATATCACTTCTGTTATCCGTCTGTTTAAAGCCGTATTGTTCGGGTGACGCATAAAATTCCGTGCCCAGTTTTGCCGTATCGCTTGTGTTTTCGGCATTTACGCTCCTTGCAATGCCAAAATCTATAAGAAAAACCGCGTTGGAAGAAGTAAGCATTATGTTTGAGGGTTTAATATCCCTGTGTATTATTCCCGATTTATGCAAGGGTGCAAGAATATCACACAAAGAACATATAATATGCTTTACTTGCTTTGCGGACAGCTTTCCCTGTGACTTTAAAACTTCGTCAAGGCTGTCACCGCTTATGTATTCCTCAATAACAAAGTTATTTCCGTCCTTTTCAAAAATGCCGATGATTTTAGGTGTTCCCTTGACCTGCATAGATTTAAGGCGTTTGTATATATCGGCATTACCGACCTGTTTTAAAACAGCTATTTTGTTGTATTCCGTCAGCTTGATTTGCCAAGTATTACGGCTTATTTGACTTATGACTTCGTAGGAATCATACTTATTTTTAAATTCGTCTGCAAGATTTTTCAAAAAAAACACCTTCTTCGGTTATTTTTCGGTTGCGAAATCCTATTTCCCTATGTTATCATAAAAACAAAAAAAGGTGGTTCATATGAAAAACACGGAAGAACTTTTAGCTGAAATAATGCAGTCAGCCGAAATATCGGATTTTTTTAAGGAGAACGAAAAATATATAACTAATTTATCTCTTATAGACTATTTTAATATATTGATTGACGAAAAACAAGTACGAAAAAAAGATGTTATTAAAAAATCCGCTGTTAATCAGACTTACGGCTACCAGATACTTGACGGAACGAAGAAATCACCGAGCAAGGATAAACTGATTCAGCTATGTTTCGGTATGGGTGCTACCGTTGAAGAAGCCAATCGCATTTTGGCATTGGCAAACGCAGGAACGCTATACAGCAAAAACAGGCGTGACTGTATTATAATATTTGCATTGAATAAGGGGTTGACGATATACGAGCTTAATGATTTGCTGTTTGAACTTGACGAAAAGACCTTTGATTTATAATATAACTCCCCTATGAGTGACAGAACATAAATTACGAACTGTCTCCCGTAGGGGAGCTTTTTTTGTTTGCAGAATATCGAAAGCCGCTTTTTTAGCCGAGTATAGCTTGTAAAAATTCAAAAAAATTTTGCTTCCTCATTTTTTCTCGCCAATCTTTTATTTTTAAATGCCACCATTAATCAGGTATATCCTAAAGCGTGCAGTCTTAAGTGATATTATACCAATACGATCGGTGAGTACTAAAATAAAGGAGTGGTATATTATTATGAAAAATATATCTAACTCAAGTTCAAATTCAAACAGTATACAGAATTTGGTATCAAATTTTACTCCCTGCATAGGGATAGACAGAAGTGTACTAACAGGTTTTAGCCTTATCTATGTTGACCAATCAATATCAAGGTACAAGAATGTAGAATGTCAATTTGTACAAAGCGGCGGTTATTCTTTGAACAATGGAGTTCAGCTAACACATTTGTCGATTAGTGATGATAGGTTCGGAAAGCTCTCGTTTGCCATGAACAAAGGCAAGTGGTATGGACGGCTTGAAATGTCAAGTTCAAACTATATAAATCTTCAACCGCTTAATACCGAACAGTATATAAAACGCATTGACGAGGTATTTAATTATATCGAATTTAAATACAATGTTAAGGTTTTCTATACACTAAACAGCCTTATTATCAATCAAATAGAAATAAACGCTACTTTTTATATTAATAGCAATTTCAGAAACTACCGCAGGGCTGTAAAATGTCTTATGAGCAATGTACCGCCGTCTGATTCACGAGGGAATAAGGTCTTTTATGTTTCTGAAAATAAAATTTCATCGTTTAATTTTGAAACGGCGTTTGTCAGCGGAACTTCGAGAAAACTTATAATATACGATAAGTGCAAAAATATTTTGGATAAACACGATGTAAATATCGGTGTTGATATAATGCGCATAGAATACCTGTTCAAAAACAGAAACAGCGGTATAGCAAGCCGTTTGGGGAAAAGTGTTGCTGATTTGACAGATTATAAAATAAAGTACTTGTTTTGTAATAATTTTATGAGGGATTTTATTAATCCTATAAAACTTTTCAGACACGACATAGAAAATTACTTGTTAAGTAAGTTGAACAGCTATCATTCATATTCGGGTATGAATAAACAGTGGGTATCTTTCCTTATGGACGATATTAAAAATGATGAGGAAATAAAAGACCGACCAGTTATTATAAGCATACAAGATATTATCAAAGCAGTTATGAAGTGTGGTTTATTTGTAAGACCGAAAATAACAATAAAGACACTTCTTAATGCAGCAAATACAAGATATTCTTACTTGCTTGATAACAATCCCGATAAAGTGGAAGAAATTATTTCTACCGTAATGCGGATGTAATAAGATGTAATTGCTTATTACATATTTGTACTGGTGTTTTCCTTTGTTTATACGGTTTTGCGTAAATATAAGCATAAAAAATTGTTATAAATATATAATAGAAGACAACAATATGATTACATATATTTACACTACATACTTTATTCAATAACTTGATAATAACAGAAACACAAATAATTAATAATAAAATCAACAACTATATTTATTACTGAAAGAATTACTTTTATTATTTAGAAAGTTTTTCTTTCAGTATTAGTTGTTGATTATATAAATAATAAAAAATATTAAAATATTTGATGAAGATAAGAAAAGCGAGTAACGAATCACGAAGTGATGAGTTACGAGCAATAAATAATAGAATATATGAGAAACAATAGGAAATATATATTTATTGAAAAAAATAAAACATTGAAGATAAATAGAAAAATATTTGATGTAAAAATTCTTTAGATATATTTATTTTACTATGATAACAGGTAAAAATAATAATATTTGATATAAAAAATTACTTGATAAAATTATAGGAAGAAATAAAAACAGAAAAATTTATAGGTAATATATAAAAATAATACTTAAAAAAATAAATATCTATCAAAATAACTTGATGATTTTAGTAAGCGAAAATTATAAACAACTAAATATATGAAAAATAATAGATGATATAAGAATGAAATAATTGATGATAATATAGTAAATGATACTGAGAGAGAAAAGAACTTTCTACTGAAAGTGATTTTCTCAATATAAGATGATTTATTATGGTAGAAATGAATCAATCATTTTTTTATATTTACGATTTACACTTGAAAAAGTAGAAAAAATAATATAGTATATAGATATAGAAGAATAATTTTAATATCAGTTATTTTTATAATTTTTATAAAATAATAGTTTGAAATTAAAAGATAACTGATAAAAATAAATTCCCAAACCTAATGATTAATGATTAAGTTTGAGAATTTATTAGCTGCTCTATTGAATTGTACAAAATGTGTAAATTATGTGTAAATGAATTGTGTAAGGGTTAAAATAGTCGGTGTTTCACAGTATTTGAAAGAAAAGAATTATATTACATACAGTTGCCGCTCAATTCTTGTTATAAGTTCTTATGCCAATATCGGCAAAATGGTGTAAAATTGGTGTATTTATAATTTTTGTTAGCTTGTAATACCCGATTTAAGCGGTATTCACTGTAATAATCACATAAATTCCAATTTGTATATGTGTTTTCAACCGCCTTTTGCATAACTTCTCAAAGCTCGTCAAAAGGCGGCTTTCAGCATTTTACGATAAACTGAATTCTGACGTATTCTTTCATAATTTTTTTACCCATTTGGAAGCGTCCGTCGAAGAGACTGATGTGCGACCTGCTGACGGTCATGAGGACGACTCTCTGACGGATACGCCTGCGACCGCTAATTATAATAATATTAGAGATAAAGAGAATATAGATATTTATTCTATCAATCCATCTTGTGATAGGTCGATTGATGGGAATAAATGTGCGGATATTTCAAATGCCGATTATTTAATGCTATCCATAAGGGCAATATGGGCTTCATCCCTTTTTTGATGATACGGCCTTTTTACCACTTGAAAACGGCAAGGCGGTTATTGAATTTTTTCGCTGCAAAAGCAAATATTTTTCCCCTTACGGAGTATTTTTTCATCTCGTCATTGTAGCTTTGCTCGGAAACCACCGACATACGCGGCTCAAGCGGCAGATATTCCTCGGCGCTCTCCGTTCCCCAGCCAAAACTTGCGTTTGTATGCTTCACTGCATCATGGTGCTTACTGCCGTATTTTTCAAGCAGGGGAGAGTGAAGCTCCGCAAGAAGATAACCGTGCTCAAAACTGTCACACAGCATATTAAGGCAGGTTTTGACCTGCTCTTTTGAAAAATATTCAAGCACGCCCTCCATTGTAACTATCGTCATTTCGGCTTTCGGCAGCTCCTTCGTCCATTCGCCGTCAAGGGCACTGCCTCCGAGCATGGTGCATCTTTCCTTGTCCTCGTATACCTTTCTGCGCTTTTCTATCTGGTCGGGCAGGTCTACATCAAACCACGTTATCCTGCCGTTGTCCACCTGCGAAAATTTGTCGTCAAAACCGCAGCCCAGATTTATGCACAGGGCTGTCGGATATTTCGCTATAAGCTCGTTCAGCTTGTCTTTGTACATTATCGTCCTTGCAACAACTCCCTCGTGCGATAAAAACGGGTCGTATCTGCTGACATCAACACCAAGGGTCTCGATTATCTCCTTCGCCTTGCTGTCGGTTATACGCGGGTTTTTGCGCATGGTCTCACTCGCCTTTATGGCAAGCGGGATAAGTGCCGTTTCCTCCACATCTCCAAAAGTTAAATTCATAATTATTGCTCCTTTGTATTTGTGATAGATATTAGTTAATCATAACTAACCATGATTGTACCACATTTGTTCTCCGATTGCAATACCTCTTTTTTGTAAATTTCGGGGGTAACTCAAAGGGAAGCCGTATTGCAATTATGATATAAATATGTTATAATATACCCCGGGAGAACCGAAACGGTATATGTCCGTTTTTTTTGCCGTCAAAAGAGGTATTGTTATTACGGACAAAACATCCGATAAAAACATCTATAAAAATACGGAGGTGCATAGTATGAAACTTGCGGAAGCATTACAGGAAAGAGCCGACCTTAACAAAAAGATAAGCGAACTCACTTCGCGCATAAGGCAGAACTGTCTTGTTCAGGAGGGCGAGAATACAAACGAAGACCCCAACTCCCTTATGGCGGAGCTGAACACCTGCATAGACCGTCTTAAATACCTTATGGCGGCGATAAACAGGACGAACAATACAGCCTCGGTTGGCGGCAGAACGCTGACCGACATTATTGCCGAAAAGGATGCAATGGGCGTGAAACACCATGCCTACCGCCAGTTTGTCAGCGAGGCGGGAAACCGCACCGCGCGTGCAAGGTACTCCGAGATAAAGATACTCAGCGCCGTAAACGTGCCCGAACTTCAAAAAGAAGCCGACAAATGCGCAAAACGCATAAGGGAGCTTGACAACACGCTCCAGCAGGCAAACTGGACGATAGATCTTTCGGAATAACAGAATAATTATTGCGGTAGTTTTACGGGGCGAATGTGATCTCCCGAAAGTGAGAATGACTTTCAACTCCATAACATGATACACGAAATATTTGGTGTCTTAGGGGCGGACTGCTTTTTTATTGTGTAAGCCCCCGACAGCGTACAAATGTAAGGGGTATTTTGTATTGTCATTACCAAACATTGACCGTGAAACGAGGGAGGGAACGGGGATAAAGACTTTTTCGGACTTTTTATTGCGAAAGAGTCTTTTTTTATTTGCCATTGACTTAAAAAAATGGTATAATTATCTGTATTACCTACAGAAAAGAGAAAAGACAATGAGAAAAGAACTGAAATTCGCTTTTTTAAACACCATACCCGTAATGCTCGGCTATCTTTTTATGGGCATGGCGTTCGGGCTTTTGTTTGAAAATGCGGGCTACAACTTTATTTGGTCATTTTTTACAAGTGTGAGTGTTTATGCGGGCTCGGGGCAGTTTTTGCTTGTGGATATGCTGCAAAAGCATACGGGGTTCATGGCGGCGCTGGTGCTGATGCTTTCGGTGCAGTGCAGGCATATCTTTTACGGCCTTACTTTTATAGAGGACTTCAAAAAAATGGGCAAGGCCTATCCCTATATGATCTTTTCGCTCACGGACGAGACCTATTCCCTGCTCTGGGGTACAAAGATACCCGAGGGTCTGAACGAAAAACGCACAAAATTTCTGATAGCCCTGCTCGACCACTCCTATTGGATAGTCGGCTGTACGCTGGGCGCAGTTATCGGCAGCCTTATCACCTTTGACGTGACGGGTGTCGATTACGCCATGACCGCACTTTTTATTGTTATTTTTACCGAACAATGGCTCACGGGCAAAAACCATATCCCCGCGCTTATCGGCGCTGCTGCGGGTATGGCGTTTATGGTGCTTCTCGGCGGCGATAAATTTCTGCTGCCCTCGCTTGCCGTAAGTGTCGGCGGTCTGCTGATAGAACAAAAAATAGAGGAAAAGGGGGAGAAAGACGATGCAAATTGATTTTAAATATTCCGCGCTGATAATCATTATCTCGGCGCTTGCAACCTTTTTTACCCGTGCCTTTCCTTTCCTGCTCTTCGGCAGAAAAAAACCGTCCAAAACAGTTATGTATGTCGGCAGCTACCTCCCCGGCGCAGTTATCGCCATTCTGGTGGTCTACTGTATCTGCGGCGGCGGTATGGATATGCACACCCTTTTGCCCAAAGTAATAGCGGGTGTACTCGTCGTTGTCCTCCACGTCCGGAAAAGAAATAACCTGCTGAGCATAGGCCTTGGAACCGTGGTCTATATGGCACTTGTTCAGCTTGTTTTTGTGTGAGGCGGATATGTCACATACGGGTTATAATAAGGAACTGAAAAGCCTTGCAAGAACAAACAGAAAAAACATGACAAGACATGAAAAACATCTGTGGTATGATTTTTTGTCGGGCTATGAGATAAAGTTTGTAAAACAGCGCCCCATAGACGGCTATATCGTGGATTTTTACTGCGATAAAGCAAAACTTGCGGTGGAATTGGACGGCTCTCAGCATTTTACCGAAAACGGCGAAGAATACGATAAAAACCGCACTAAGATAATAGAAAAATACGGCGTTGAAGTTATCAGATTTACAAATTTGCAGGTCAATGAGGACTTTGAAGCCGTGTGTATCGCAATAGATGCAAAAGTAAAGGAACGAATGGGAAGAATGCTTTAAAGCTGTCATTTTCGGCGCGAGGATGCACTTTAAAGGCGTGAGGAAAAGTACTTAAATGGCCGTGAGAAGCACTTTAAAGTTGTTTCTTTGGGGAAAGTCATCAACCTGAGGGTTTGTAAGGTTATTGGTATGCAGTATTAAAAGCTGTCCCTTTAGGCTTGTGCCGCTTCAGCGGAAAGTGGCGCCGCTCGCGGCGTCGAAAGGGTGGATAAGCCTCGAGGGAAATCACCCTTCAGTCGCGCTTCGCGCGCCAGCTTCCCTAAAGGGACGCCTTTCAGTTACTGCGCACAATTCAAAGCAACAATCACACGGTACAGCCTAAAGGGACGCCTTTCGGTTAATGCGCACAGCCAAAAGCAACAATCCCACGGTACAGCCTAAAGGGACGCCTTTCGGTTAATGCGCACAATCAAAAGCAGCAATCACACGGTACAGCCTAAAGGGACGCCTTTCGGTTAATGCGCACAATTAAAAGCGACAATCCCACGGTACAGCCTAAAGGGGCGCCTTTCGGTTAATGCGCACAGCCAAAAGCGACAATCCCACGGTACAGCCTAAAGGGGCGCCTTTCGGTTAATACGCACAGCCAAAAGCAACAATCCCACGGTACAGCCTAAAGGGGCGCCTTTCGGTTACTGCGCGCAACCAAAAACAGCGGGTGGGTAAAACTATCCCAAAACAACTATTTACAATACAAAACAAAAAATGGTGAACGATATGGACACGGACAGCATAAAGCGGGCGATAGATGCCTGCGAGGTAATTTCATTTGATATATTTGACACATTGCTTTTGCGTTTATGTGCGCGGGCGGAGGATATATTCCGCATTATGGAGCACAAAACGGGGATACGCAATTTTGCGCGGGAGCGTGTAATAATGCAGCGGCGCAGCAGTCTTGAAGCGGAGAGCCGCGGCCTGCCGCACTGCACATTTGACGGCATTTATGAATATATGCAAAAATACTCGAAGCTTGTGCCGAATCATACATGGTCGGAGCTGAAAGCCCTCGAACTTGAAACGGAAAAGCGTTTTCTTATTAAAAACGAGCCGATGTACGGGCTTTTTTGCTATGCCAAAAAGGCGGGCAAGCGGGTCATAGCGGTCAGCGATATGTACCTTGGCGAAAAGGAGATACTGCCACTGCTTGAAAACTGCGGATACACGGGCTTTGATGCGGTTTACATTTCGGCTGATGTCAAAAAGACGAAGTACCGCGGGGATATGTACCCCTATGTTTTAAGCCGTGAAAACGTGCCCGCGGAGAAAGTTTTGCACATAGGCGACAACAAGACCGACGATATAGAAAATGCAAAGTTTCACGGGCTGAACACTTTCTATTATAACACACCCAAAAACACCGCTAAAATGCCGCTGTTTCTGTCTGTCTGCACGGGGGCTGCAAATATGCTTGCGGCAAAGTCGGACGATTTTTGGTACGGTCTCGGGGCGCGTGTGGGCGGGCCGCTTTACTGCGCTTTCATCCCCATGCTTTTGGGCGAACTGGCGCGTATTCAGCCCGACAAGCTGTTTTTGCTTTCCCGTGACGGCTATAATTTATTTGAGATAATGAAAAAACTCGGGCTGACCGATATAAAGACCGAATATTTCCATACTTCCCGCCGCGCGCTGCTGCTGTGCGGCATTGACAGGCTTGATACCGCGGCAAAGAGCGTTCTTCCGCCTTTTACTTTCGGACAGAGCGTGGGTGAAATACTCGAATACCTCGACATGGCGGACATGGACGAAAAATGCGTTAAAGCGGCGGGTTTTACGGGCTTTGACGATATAATAAAAGATGTGGATGACCACAAAAAATTCCGGAATATTTTTGATTTCTGCCCCGACTATTTTACAGAAAAAGTGCGGGAAGAACGCGAGGGGTTTGAAAAATACCTGAAAACCGTCGGCTATACCGAAAACAGCCTTATCTTTGATGCGGGCTGGAACGGCAGCAGCCAGTTTCTGCTTGACCGCGCGCTCTCGCTTATGGGACTTAAAGCAAGCCGTTTTGTCTACTTCGGGCTGATGAGCACAAGAAAGCGTTTCCGTCAGCTTGCGGGCAAAGATTACAATGCCCTTGTTTTTGACAAAAATAAAAATCCTGCGCTTTTCCAAAGGCTAAGGCGGTCTATCGTGCTTTTGGAGCTGTTTTTCGGCGCACCCGAGGCGGCTGTGTGGAAGTACACGAAAGACGGCTTTTTGTACGAAAAAACGGACGAGGATCTTGAATATAAAAGCAGGATATTACAGGGCATAAGCGACTGCGTTTCGGCGGCTTATCCCATTTTAAAGGAATACAGGCTCAAAGGCACGGCAAAGGACTGCCTTGCGCCCGTTCTGCGCCTTATCGAAAGGCCGACCGAGCGTGAAGCCGTGATGATAGGCGACCTTGAAAATGCGGATGCTTTTGCCGCAAGAAAGGGCGTTAAAAAGTATATCGCAAAGCTTGAAGAAAGCGACCTTACGCCCGAACTTAACGAATTTTACTGGCCTATGGGCATTTATGCGCGCGGCGACATAAGCCAAAGCGTAAAAGAGTTCGTCCAAAAGAAAACGGGTGTGAAAATGCCCGAAAAAGCCGAACAAAAGCCCCAAAAGCGGCCGAATGTTTTTGTCCGCCTTATGGGACATATAAGAAACTACGGCCTTGTGACAACGGGCAGACTTGTTTTGAAACGGCTGACCGCCAAAAGCGGCCAAAAGGCTTACGAAGCCTATATCGCGGCAAGTGAAAGGGATATTTCAAAAACCGAGGAACTGCCGTATAAGCCGCTGTTTTCCTTTGTTGTGCCCGTTTACAACACAGAAGAAAAAATTTTAAGGGAGTGCATAGACTCCGTTCTTGCGCAGACATATCAAAATTTTGAGCTGATACTGGTAGATGACAAGTCCGACACGGAAAGTGTTGTCCCCACCCTTGAAAGCTATAAAAACAAGCCGAATATAACCCTTATTTTCAGAAAGGAAAACGGCGGCATCTCCCGCTGTACCAACACGGGCATAGAGGCCGCAAAGGGCGAATATATCGTATTTATGGACTGTGACGATACTGTTGCCCCCAATGCTGTGTACGAGCTTACAAAGGCGGTCAACGAGGACAGAAACGCCGATTTTATCTATACCGACGAGGACAAACTGAACGAGCAGGGAAAGCGCACCGAGCCGCATTTTAAGCCCGATTGGTCGCCCGACACCTTTATGAGCCTTATGTATACGAGCCATTTGTCGGCGTACCGCGCAAGCCTTGTGCGCGAACTGGGCGGGCTGAGAAGTGAGTTTGACGGCGCGCAGGACTATGACCTGACCCTGCGTTTTACCGAGCGGACGAAAAATATCGTCCATATCCCGAAAGTGCTGTATCATTGGCGGGTACAGCCTCATTCCGTGGCAAGCGATATATCCGCCAAACCCTATGTTTTAAAGGCGGTCGAGGGGCTTAAAAAAGATGCTCTCAAAAGAAGAGGACTTGACGGACGGGTCGTTTTTGTACCCGACGTGCAACAGTACAGGGTGGTCTATACCCCGAAAAACAGCCCGCTTGTCAGCATTATCATCCCCTCAAAGGACAATTTCGAGGTCTTTGAGCGCTGTGTAAACAGCATTATTGCGAAAACAGAATATAAAAATTACGAGATGATCGTTGTCGATAACGGCAGCAATGCCGAAAATACCGCCAAATATGCGGCGCTTTGCAAAAAGATAAAGGCAGTCTACAAGCGTGAGGAAGAGGAATTCAATTTCCCGCGTATGTGCAACAAGGGCGCGGGGCTTGCAAAGGGCGATATCCTGCTATTCCTCAATGATGATACCGAGGTTCGGGCGGGCGGCTGGCTTGAAGCTATGGCGGGTCAGGCGGCTCTTGACCACGCGGGCGCTGTCGGGGCGAAACTGCTGTACCCGAACGGCAGTGTTATCCAGCACTGCGGCATACTGAACCTGCCAATCGGCCCCTGCCATGCGCTTGCACCCTTTGATGATGCAGTCCTGCATTATTTCTGCCGAAACAGGCTTGATTACAACTATTTAGCCGTAACTGCGGCCTGCCTTTGCATAGAGAAAAAGAAATTTGACGAGGTACACGGCTTTGACGAAAGCTTTGCCGTGGCGTACAATGATGTGGAACTGTGCTTTAAACTGCACGAAAAGGGATATTTTAACAGCGTGCGCAATGATGTCGTTTTGTATCACCACGAGTCCCTTTCCCGCGGCCATGACGAAAAGGACAGGGAAAAACATAAACGTCAGATGGCGGAGATGGACAGACTCTATGCCCTGCACCCGTCACTTCGAGGCAAAGACCCGTTTTATAACGAAAACCTTGCAGGGGACAGGGTGGATTTTGCTGTAAAACAGGTTTAACAAACACAGGAGGGTAATATGAAAACAGTAAGAATAATAGCGGCAGTGCTTTTGGTCGTTACGGGTATTTTTGCCTACAACGGCTACAAAAACATTACGGGGTCGGTGCTTGAAAACATAAAGGTCAAGGGAACTGCAACGGCGCAGATAGTACAGAATTTCAGTGACCCGAACACCCAATACGAGCCGATATTCGAAAACGACGAAGTGGCGATAATAAAAGAGGGGGCAAGTGAACTTGCCTTTGTCACCGAAAGCGGGATAAACGTGTCGGCAAGTTTTCCTTACAGTTTTTCACGCTGTCCCGAGGATAACAGCGTAACTGTCGTATACGACAAAACAAACCCCATGCGCTTTACCGTCAAGGACTTTGATCAGCGGGATTGGATGACGGCGCTGTTTTGGTTCATGTTTGCGCTGATGTTTGGCATTTTTGGCGTTTGTGCGCTGACAGCAGCGATAGTGCTTGCGATAATAAACAATATAAAGGAAAATCGGGAGGATAAAAATGATACTGAAAAAACTGCCTTATGACCTGACCGTCTGCAAGCTTGCAAAGGCGGCGGACATTGATTTAAACAAGGATTTTTATTTTATCGGAAAGACGAAGGACGAGCTGTCGCTTGTCTGCAAAACGGAGGATGTGCCCGCAAGTACATTGGAGCGGGATGACGGCTGGCGCGGGTTTTATATCGACGGGGTGCTGGATTTTTCGCTTATCGGCATACTGTCAAAAATATCCGCCGTGCTTGCCGATAACAAGATAGGCATTTTTGCCGTTTCTACCTATAATACGGACTATATCCTTGTCAAGGAAGAGAATTTTACAAGGGCGCTTCTTGCGCTTGAAGATGCGGGTTATGAGATCGAATAAAATCCGAATAAAAACCCTGACAAAAAAACACCGCGCGGGAACTGCCCGTGCGGTGTTTTTTATCCGATAACGGCTACGGAATAATTTTTGAACATATAAATTTTGTCGGTAAATTGTGAGATATAGGGCACATTTTCGTTTTCTATGACGTACACGCCCTTTTGAGGGTCGAGCAGGTCGTTAAAGTCAAAGCGCCAGCCCTTATATGCGTGTGCGGCCTGAAACTGACCGCCGGGGTTGTAGTATTCCACCGTTTCCACAAATACATGAGGATCGGGACGGGTATAGAAAAGCGCGTAGATGTACGGCATATTTACCTGTGTGCAGACATGGACGGGGCTGTCGTCCGTCCTGGACATATCGGCGGCGGCAAGTGCATCTCCGAAGGACTCAAAAAATTCCGTGCCGACTTCCTCTTTGAACTCCCTGCCGAAATATTTTGCGTTAAAGCCCGCAAAACACAGAGCATAAGCCAGACATACCGCGGCAAAGACCTTCCTTTTCGGCCAAAGCGCTTCTATGCCGAGGGCGGTAAAGATGATAAGCGGCACATAGACCGCATTTACTCTGTTGATATTGGGCTCGCCGTAAAAGGCAAACAGCAGCAGCGACGACACAAGCAGCGCAAACAGCGGCACAGCGGCTCGTTTTTTGCTTTTTGCCTCTTTTATCATGCCGTAAACGGCAAAGGGCAGCGAAATAACATAAAAACAGCCGTAAAACGGGAAAGCATTGCGGCTGTAGCCGTCTGTCTGCAAAATGCACATCATTGCAAAATTCTTAAGGGCGCTCAAAGGCGTTGCACCTGCGGACGAAGCAATTCTGCCGCCGTAGGTGTGGGGTATGGTAAGCGCGCCGATATGAATCGTATCAAGCCCGAACACATTTATCAGCATAAAAAGGTAGATAGGCAGGGAAAGCAGTGCATACAAAGCCGCTGCGCCGATAAGCCTTGGCATTGGCAGCGGGGCTTTCTTCTTTTTGAGCGCAAAGAGATAAAAAACGGCGCAAAGCCCGATAAAAACCGTTATTACAAGGTAGGCGGCACCGTAGGAATAAAGGCAGGCCGCCAATATCACAGCCCCCGCAAAAAGGCGTATTCTGCTTTTTGTGCAGGTCATAACAAGCCAGAACGCAATTATAAGCAGTGACGGGAAAAGGTTTGATTCCAGTCCCCAGCGGCTTAGCATGATATTCCAGGGGGAAATGGCAAGAAGCGCCATTGCGGCAAGTCCCGCGCGTTTTCCCGAAATGCTTTTTACCCCCGCATACATGGCAGGCAGCGAAATAAGCGCAAAAATCAGATTTACCAGCCTTACGCTGAACACATTAAGCCCAAGAAGTGCGATAAACGGCATTGAAAGATAGGCATACAGCGCGTTCTGACCGCTGCCCCATGCCATAAGGTGCACGGGCAGAGTGCAGCCGCAGCGGTCTATGCCGTATTTCATAAGCGCATAGGCATCATAGCCGATAGAGGCCTCGTCCTGATTAAGCCCCGCGGGGTGCTGCCCGAACTGTACCATTCTTATTATCGCCGCAAGAAAAAACACCGCATAAAACATCAGTCTGTGTCGGTTGCCGTAAATTTTTTGTCTGTATCTCTCCAAAATTTTTTCTCTCCTATATAATATAATAAAAAAAGCTTAATTAAATATGTATTCAATAATTATATCATATATGCGGCGGATTGTCATTGTTTTTTTGGCAGAAAATAAAAATTTTTATTTGCCGTTTTGTAAGGGAGGGAAAAGTCGGGCGGAATAAAAACGGGGAAACTCAAAATATGATCTCAAACAAAAAATTAAAAAAATATGTTGACAAACCTTGACATAAGTGATATTATTATATAATGTATCGTAATGTGGGTAAGTATCTCTAAAACTTGCCCGAAAGTGCGAAAAATCAACAAAATTTCAGTCGGAAAAAGGCTTAAAACAGTATATTTTTAACGATTTTTTTGACAAAAAATTTTTATGAAAGATTACATTATTAAGGAGTGAAGGTGCCGTGGAAAAAAACAGGATACGTCCCGTCAAGCTTGGCGATGTAACGCGAGTAAGCTATGCAAGGGTCGATGAAGTTTTGGAAATGCCCAATCTGCTTGCGTTGCAGAAAGACAGCTACAAATGGTTTCTTGATGAAGGCCTGAAAGAGGTTTTTGAGGATATTTCCCCCATTACCGACTACAACAGCAACTTAAAGCTGGAGTTTACGGGTTTTAAGCTGGAAACAGACAAGCCAAAATACTCTATTGCCGAGTGTAAGGACAGGGATGCGACGTATGCCGCAAGACTGCTTGTAAAGGCCGTTCTTCGCAGCGGCGAAGGCGCAGAGGAAATTAAGGATCAGGAGATCTACATGGGCGATTTTCCGCTTATGACCGATACGGGCACATTTGTTATAAACGGTGCGGAACGTGTTATCGTAAGCCAGCTTGTTCGTTCTCCGGGCATCTACTATGATATTACCAAAGATAAGGTCGGCAAAAACCTTATCACATCGACTGTCATCCCCAACCGCGGCGCATGGCTTGAATACGAAACGGACTCAAACGACGTATTCTCCGTTCGTGTGGACAGAACGAGAAAAGTACCCGTTACGGTGCTTATCCGTGCATTGGGTATCGGCAGCGACCAGGAGATAATCGACCTTTTCGGCGAGGAACCCAAAATTCTTGCCACAATAGAAAAGGACGTTTCCAAAAACTATGAAGAGGGTCTTATCGAGCTTTACAAAAAGATACGTCCCGGCGAGCCCGCTTCGGTAGAGAGTGCCGAGCCGCTCCTTCACAATATGTTCTATGACCCCAAGCGTTACGACCTTGCTCACGTAGGCCGCTACAAATTCAACAAAAAGCTTGCTTTCCGCAACAGAATTACGGGACGTGTGCTTGCAGAGGATGCTGTCGATCCGATGACGGGCGAAGTTATCGCGGCCGCAGGCACAAAGCTTACAAGCGACCTTTGTGACGATATACAGAACACGGGTATCGCTTATGTTGTCGTTAAAATAGAGGACGACAAGACAACAAGAATACTTTCCAACGCAACCGTTAAAATAGATGATTTTATTTCGGGCTACGGCCTTGACGCAAAGGAACTTAAAATAAAGGAAAATGTATACTTCCCCGTTCTTTGCGAACTGCTTGAAACAAACGACGACAAGGAGAGCCTTGAAGCCGCAATAAAAGCAAATATGGCACGCCTTGTACCCAAGCACATCACACGCGAGGATATAATGGCTTCCATCAACTATTGTATGCACCTTGACTACAGCATCGGAAACAAGGACGATATCGACCACCTCGGCAACCGCCGTATCCGTGCCGTAGGCGAGCTTTTGCAAAACCAGTTCCGCATCGGTCTTTCCCGTATGGAAAGAGTAGTGCGCGAGCGTATGAACGTACAGGATCTCGAGGCCGTTACACCTCAGGCTCTTATCAATATCAAACCCGTTACGGCAGCTATCAAGGAATTCTTCGGAAGCTCCCAGCTGTCACAGTTTATGGATCAGAACAACCCTCTCGGCGAGCTTACGCATAAGCGCCGTCTTTCCGCACTCGGCCCCGGCGGTCTTTCAAGAGAGCGTGCAGGTTTCGAGGTGCGTGATGTCCATACTTCACACTACGGCCGTATGTGTCCTATCGAGACTCCCGAAGGTCCCAACATCGGTCTTATCAACTCTCTTGCGACTTACGCAAAGATAAACGAGTACGGTTTTATCGAAGCGCCTTACCGCAAGATAGACAAATCGGGCGCTGTTCCCCGTGTTACCGATGATGTTGTGTACATCACCGCAGACGAGGAAGAAAAGTTTGTCATTGCACAGGCTAACGAGCCCCTTAACGCAAACAGCGAATTTGTACATGAAAAGGTTGCCGCTCGTCTCGGTGAGGAAAATGTCGAGATAGAGCCAAGCAAGATAGACCTTATGGACGTATCGCCCAAGCAGCTTGTTTCGGTTGCTACGGCGCTGATACCGTTCCTTGAAAACGACGACGTTACCCGTGCGCTCATGGGTTCCAATATGCAGCGCCAGGCAGTGCCTCTTCTTGTTACCGACTCTCCTATCGTCGGTACGGGTATGGAGTACAAGACCGCAAAGGACTCCGGCGTGGTGGTAGTTGCCAAAAACGACGGTGTTGTCGAAAAGGTCGATGCCGCAAGAATAGTAATAAAGACTGCAAACGGTTCGCGCGATGAATACGAGCTTATCAAATTCAAGCGCTCCAACCAGTCCAACTGTATGAACCAGCGTCCTATCGTAGACCTTGGCGATACGGTAAAGGCAGGCGACATCATAGCCGACGGCCCTTCAACCAAGGACGGCGAGCTTGCACTCGGCAAGAACCCTCTTATCGGTTTTATGACCTGGGAGGGCTACAACTACGAGGATGCCGTACTTTTAAGTGAAAAACTTGTTGCGGAGGATGTTTACACATCTATCCACATTGAAGAATATGAGTCCGAAGCCCGTGACACAAAACTCGGTGCCGAGGAGATAACAAAAGACATCCCCAACGTGGGCGATGATGCTTTGAGAAACCTTGACGAAACGGGTATCATCCGTATCGGTGCAGAGGTACAGTCAAACGATATCCTTGTAGGTAAGGTAACACCCAAGGGCGAGACCGAGCTTACCGCAGAAGAAAGACTTCTTCGTGCTATCTTCGGCGAAAAGGCGCGTGAAGTGCGTGATACTTCACTTCGTGTTCCTCACGGCGAAAGCGGTATCGTAGTTGACGTAAAAGTGTTCAAGCGTGAAAACAACGATGAAATGGCTCCAGGCGTAAATCAGCTTGTACGTGTATACATTGCACAGAAGCGTAAGATAAGCGTCGGCGATAAAATGGCGGGCCGTCATGGTAACAAGGGTGTTGTGAGCCGCGTGCTCCCCGTAGAGGATATGCCTTTCCTTCCCAACGGCCGTCCCCTTGATATCGTGCTTAACCCCCTGGGCGTGCCTTCACGTATGAACATCGGTCAGGTGCTCGAGATACACCTCGGCCTTGCATCAAACGTACTCGGCTGGAAAATTTCCACACCCGTATTCGACGGTGCAAACGAAAAAGACATTATGGACACCCTCGCTATGGCAAACGATTATGCCAATACCGATTGGGAAGAATTCAAGTCCAAGTGGGCAGACAAGCTCAACGACGACCTTTTGAAATACCTTGAAGACAACCTTGACCACCGTGACGAATGGCGCGGCGTACCTATCGACCACACGGGCAAGATAAGACTGCGCGACGGCCGCACGGGCGAGGAATTCGACAACGCAACAACAGTCGGCTTCATGCACTACTTAAAGCTGCACCACCTTGTTGACGATAAGATACACGCCCGTTCCACAGGCCCCTACGCACTTGTTACACAGCAGCCCCTGGGCGGTAAAGCTCAGTTCGGCGGCCAGCGTTTCGGCGAGATGGAAGTTTGGGCTCTCGAGGCTTACGGCGCATCCTACACCCTTCAGGAGATACTTACCGTAAAATCCGATGATATCGTAGGCCGTGTAAAGACTTACGAGGCTATCGTAAAGGGCGAAAATATCCCCGAACCAGGTGTTCCCGAATCATTCAAGGTTCTTCTTAAAGAACTTCAGGCTCTTGCTCTTGACATCAAGGTGCTTGAAAACTCTCAGGAAGTCGAGATCAAGGAATCCGTTGATGATGTGGATGATGTTGCATTCAATATCGAGGGCGAGGACTTCGGTACGGATGAGCCCGCATACAACCCCGACACCATGATAGAAGATGTCCTTGACGAGCTTGATACCGATGATTTCGGCAACGGTCTTGACGACATAGACGACGACAACATTGTAATAAGCGACGAGGACGTTGCTTTTGAGCAGGATGTTATGGCAGACCTTGACGAGCTTGATAAGCTTGCGGGTCTTGACGAAGACGACAAATAATTTTAATTGGAGGTAAAAGGTAAATGGAAAACACAGAACAGGCTATATCCTTTGATTCCATAAAAATAGGTCTTGCTTCCCCCGAGGCTATCAGAGGCTGGTCTCACGGCGAGGTAAAAAAGCCCGAAACTATAAATTACAGAACCTTGAAGCCCGAGCGTGACGGTCTTTACTGCGAGCGTATCTTCGGCCCCACAAAGGACTGGGAGTGTGCCTGCGGCAAGTACAAAAGACTGCGCTATAAAGGCGTTGTCTGCGACCGCTGCGGCGTTGAGGTAACAAAAAGCAAGGTAAGACGTGAGCGCATGGGTCATATCGACCTTGCCGCTCCCGTATCACATATCTGGTACTTCAAGGGCATCCCCAGCCGCATGGGTATCATCCTCGGCATGAGCCCCCGTGCGCTTGACAAGGTACTCTATTTTGCAAGCTATGTAGTTCTCGACCCCGGTCAGACCGACCTTATCTACAAGGATCTGCTTTCCGAACAGCAGTACCGCGAGGCTGTGGAGCAGTGGGGCTACAATGCTTTCCGCGTAGGTATCGGTGCAGAGGCTATCAAGGAGCTTCTTTGCGCTATCGACCTTGAAAAGGAGTCCGCAGAGCTTAAAGCACAGCTTGAAGACAGCTCGGGACAGAAGAAAGTCAGAATAATCAAAAAACTTGAAGTTGTAGAGGCATTCCGCATCTCGGGCAACAAACCCGAGTGGATGATACTTGATGCCATCCCCGTTATCCCGCCCGATCTTCGTCCTATGGTACAGCTGGACGGCGGCAGATTTGCAACAAGTGACCTTAACGACTTATACAGACGTGTTATCAACCGTAACAACCGCCTTAAAAAGCTGCTTGAACTCGGTGCGCCCGACATCATTGTCCGCAACGAAAAGCGTATGCTTCAGGAATCGGTGGATGCACTTATAGACAACGGCCGCCGCGGACGTGCGGTAACAGGCCCCGGCAACAGAAGTCTTAAATCCCTTTCCGACCTTTTAAAGGGCAAGCAGGGACGTTTCCGCCAGAACCTTCTGGGCAAGCGTGTTGACTACTCGGGCCGTTCCGTTATCGTCGTAGGCCCCAACCTTAAAATTTTCCAGTGCGGTCTCCCCAAGGAAATGGCGATAGAGCTTTTCAAGCCTTTCGTTATGAAGCGCCTTGTGGAAACAGGCCTTTCGCACAATATAAAATCGGCTAAGCGTATGGTGGAAAGACTCCAGAGCGAGGTCTGGGACGTACTCGAAGAAGTTATCAGAGAACATCCCGTTATGCTTAACCGTGCGCCCACACTTCACCGTCTCGGTATTCAGGCTTTCGAGCCCGTACTTGTCGAGGGTCGTGCAGTCAAGCTGCATCCCCTTGTTTGTACCGCTTACAACGCCGACTTCGACGGCGACCAGATGGCTGTTCACGTTCCGCTTAGCGTGGAAGCACAGGCAGAATGCCGCTTCCTGCTTCTTGCGCCGAACAACCTGCTTAAACCCTCCGACGGCGAGCCCGTTACCGTTCCCACACAGGATATGGTACTCGGCATCTACTACCTTACACTCGAAAAAGAGGGCGAAAAGGGCGAGGGCAAAGTATTCCTCGATGAAAACGAGGCTCTGCTTGCCTACGAAAACAAAGTTATCACACTCCATGCCCGCATAAAGGTGCGCCGTACCATAACCAACGAGGACGGCACGACCGAAAGCGGTCTTGCAGATACAACGGCAGGCCGTATCATCTTCAACGAGATCATCCCGCAGGATATCGGTTTTGTTGACAGAAGCGACCCCGCAAACAAATTCAAATACGAGATAGATTTCCTTACGGGCAAAAAGGAAATAGGCAAGATAATCAACCGCTGCATCAACAAGCACCCATCCACGGAAACTGCGGAAGTGCTTGACAATATCAAGAGCCTTGGCTTCAAGTTCTCTACACGCGGCGCACTTACCGTTTCCGTATCGGATATGGAAATTCCCGCCGCTAAGGAGGAATACCTTGCCGAAGCCGATAAGGAAGTAAGCAAGATAACAAAGATGTTCCGCCGCGGCCTTATGACCGACGAAGAGCGTCATAAAAAAGTAATAGAAGTCTGGGAAGCAGCCGATGCCAAGATTACGGAAGCACTTCTTGCAGGCCTCGGTAAATACAACGATATTTACATGATGGCTCACTCGGGTGCCCGTGGTTCCAACAGACAGATAAAGCAGCTTGCGGGTATGCGCGGCCTTATGGCTTCGCCTACGGGCGGCATTATCGAACTTCCTATCAAGGCTAACTTCCGTGAGGGTCTTACCGTTCAGGAGTACTTCATCTCCGCTCACGGTGCACGAAAGGGTCTGTCCGATACGGCTCTTCGTACAGCCGACTCGGGTTACCTGACAAGACGTCTTGTTGACGTTTCCCAGGAGATCATCATCCGCGAATACGACTGTGCCGAAAACATAGACGACAAGCCTTATATGGAAGTCGCTGCGTTTATGGACGGACAGGAAACTATCGAGCCTTTGGCAGACAGAATACGCGGCCGATTTACTATCGAGCCTATCGTTCATCCCAAGACGGGCGAGGTCATTGTCGAAGCCGACAAGATGATAAGCCCCGACCAGGCAGACGCAGTTGTCGCAGCGGGTATAGAAAAAGTCAAGATAAGAACAATTTTAAGCTGCCGCAGCCATAAGGGCGTTTGCTCCAAGTGCTACGGTGCCAACATGGCAAGCGGCCGTATGGTACGAATAGGCGAAGCTGTCGGCATTATCGCCGCTCAGTCTATCGGCGAACCCGGTACACAGCTTACCATGCGTACATTCCATACGGGCGGCGTTTCCGGTAACGACCTTACACAGGGTCTTCCCCGTGTCGAGGAACTTTTCGAGGCAAGAAAGCCCAAGGGTGTTGCCATTATTGCGGAATTCGGCGGTACTGTTCAGGTCGAGGACGGCAAGAAAAAACGTCAGGTCATCGTTACCGCTCCAAACGGCGAGATAAAGGAATATCTTATCCCTTACGGCGCACGTATCAAGGTAATGAGCGGCGACGTTATCGAAGACGGCGATGCTCTTACCGAGGGTTCGGTAAATCCGCATGATATCCTGCGCATCAAGGGCATCCGCGGTGTTCAGGACTACATGATACAGGAAGTTCAGCGCGTTTACCGCTTGCAGGGTGTTGATATCAACGACAAGCATATCGAGGTTATCGTGCGCCAGATGCTCAAGCGCGTTCGTGTTGAGGATGCGGGCGATACCGATTTTATGCCCGGTAACTTTGTCGATTGGCTCGACTTCGAGGATGCCGCAAAGGAAATGGAAGAAAAGGGTCTTGCTCCCTGCTCGGGCACAAGAACTCTTCTCGGTATCACAAAGGCTTCCCTTGCAACAGAGAGCTTCCTCTCCGCAGCTTCCTTCCAGGAAACTACCCGTGTCCTTACCGAAGCCGCTATCAAGGGTAAGGTCGATCCCCTTATCGGCTTGAAAGAAAATGTTATCATCGGTAAACTTATCCCCGCAGGTACGGGTATGAATATTTACCGCAAAATAGACCTTAAACTCGATATCCCCGGAGAAGACGACGAAGTGGCTGCTGCAGCTGCCGCCGAGGAAACAACCGAGACCGAGTAAAACTTCAAAAGACTGCCGCACACCGCGGCGGTCTTTTTTTGTGCGGAGACAGGGGCAATGTCATCAACTTAAGGATTTACAATACTACTGGTATGCAGTATAAGAAGCTGTCCCTTTAGGGAAAGTGGCAGCCGTAGGCTGACGAAAGG
>JAFUAF010000019.1 GCA_017460805.1 Bacillota bacterium
AGAGGACCGGGATGGACGAACCTCTGGTGTATCTGTTGGTAACCAATGCCATGGCAGAGTAGCCAAGTTTGGAAGGGATAAACGCTGAAGGCATCTAAGCGTGAAGCCCCCCTCAAGACAAGATTTCCCATTCGAAAGAAGTAAGATTCCTTGTAGACGACGAGGTTGATAGGTCGAAGGTGTAAGCACAGTAATGTGTTCAGCTGATCGATACTAATAAATCGAGGGCTTGTCCTAAAGCACGAAGGTGCAAAGGACATTTGGATGATATATGAATGTCCGGTGTTTGTATTCTGATTTTAAAGTTAAAATAAAAATGGTTTAAAATCCGTATGACAAAAGTCGTATTGGTTTTAAACCATTTTTTTTATGCTTTAAATAATAAATCTGACTAATGAAAATAAAAAAATAAAATAAAAACATTGACAAATAAAATAAGATATAGTAATATAAAATTATAGAAGATGTACAAATTCTAAAGGAACAGGAGGAAGGCTATACAAAAAGGAGGTATAATTATGGGTAAAATTAACAAGAAAATAGGTAGAACTGGGGTAATTTGCCTATTTTTAACAATAGTAAATATGTACATAATACCGCTTATCATATTGCGTGATAACACAGTCGCTTTATTTGAAAACCTGCCGTTTGCAATAGGGCTTGACAGTATAAGCGGTGTACCGAGAAGCAATGCCGTACAGCTTGTATTATGGGATGCCGAAGACCTGATAAAGGCGGCAATGGTGTGGATATGCGGTTTGGGCGGTATTGTGCAGATACTTATACACGCGCTTTATAAAAAAACCGAAAAAACCAAAAAGGAATTTATGTTCTGGGGCTCTCTCTTTATTTATTTACCGATTTTTCTTGCAGGTGCGATTTACGGCTATAATAACAGGTACTTTGCGGAAAGTATTTATATTTGTTTCGGAGGTATGCTGCTTCAGCCTGTTTACGCGGCAGCAGGCCGATTTTTTGCAAACCTTATGTCGGGTAAATACAAGGGAAAAAAACCTCAAATCGGCGATATTTTATTCGCCTTGATATGTGTAGCGATAAGTATTTGGCTTTGTTTTTCGCAGGTCAATATCAGTAAATGGGAAATACATGACGTGAATTTCTTTTATATAGACCAAATGGTGTATGCGGCTGTGGGAGTTTTTATTGCGGCTGCGGTATACAGCAGAAAGACCGAGTTTGAGTATTTTACGGACGCATTTGCAAAAGCGGCATCACTTGTCTATTTTATTTTTATGCCGGTTGGACTGTTTTGCAGTGATACCTATGATAATTCAGAGATAGTGGAAATAATTTTGTACAATATACCCGTTCTGCTTTTGCTTTATATCTATTCGGCTGTTTTGGGTGTTATTGCGGGTTATATACTGCGTATACTTAAATTTGGCGGGGAAGAAATGACGGCAAAAGTGCCTTTTCTTAAACGCGTAAAAATCGTCTTTACAGCGGTTTGTATTACTGCGCTTTTGATAGGCAGCATAAAGGTTTACAACAAATACCGCTATCGCTTTTACAGGCTTGATACGAATGTATGGCAGGAATTGAATGTAAACGAGGATGATATTTATATGATAGAGGTCTCGGACGGTTCTCAGGCAGATGCACTCCATGCGGGTATTTTCACAACGGATAAGGCTGCAATACACGCTTTTGCCGAGGCTGCTGCGGGTGAAAAATGTGCAGATACGGACAAATTTCCTTATGAAAGCCATGAAGGTAAAGGCTATAGGGTGATAGCATACGATAAAAATTTTGAACAGCTTTTTTACATCAGTATGCATAGCCGTTCTGCAGGAGAATTATATATAAGCAGAGGATCGGAAGAAAACGAGGACTACGACTTCTTTTTTATTCCTGACCAGTACTACGGTGCGGCCACAATGGCAGATACATATACCGACATTGTAAAAAATGCGCCTATAGGCAATGATGAAAAGAAGTCCATAATCAAAAACACCATTATGAATTACGATTATCTTGAAATACGCGACAGACTGCTTGAAACCACGAAGTTTGAAAAGGACGAAAAAATAAGATATATGCAGAATGACGAAATAGGCGATATTATCTATTTTTTCAGCACGGACAGCGACAGCGATGTCAGGCTTGAAGCGGCAAAGCTGCTTGGTACGGGGCGCTATTATTGGTCGATACTCTATCTTGGTAAGCTGATACATGATGATGAGGCGGAAGTGCGTGCAGAAGCTTGTTATTCGCTTGGGATGGTAATTGAGCCAAACGAGAGAGAATTGGTCGGCGAATTGTATATTGCAATGCTGAAAGACCCGTATCCTAAAGCTCGATTTTGTGCGGCGCTTGCATGGGGCAGCGGTGTCAAGGAAGTGTGGGGCAGAACTGAAACGGCCGTAAAAAGCCGTCAAGATGAGGCTATAAGGCTGTTTGAGGAAGAACAAGACCCGCTGTACAAACTTGGTTACGCCTGTGCGCTTGTAAAAATGGGAAATGAGGAGTACAGGGCGGAAGCCGAAAAACTGCTCGAAAATATTGAAGATGAGGATATAAGGAACAAGGCTGAAAACTATTTGAGATAAAAAACGGCTGTACCCATGATTTACGGGTACAGCCTTATTTGTTTAATCAAATGCTTCTGCGCAGTCTTTCAGTCTTTCAATGACATTTATGCGCTGGGGACAGGCACCCTCGCATTGTCCGCATTCTATACAGTCGGATGCGCGGCCTTTGTCCTTGACAGCGTTGTTGTAGTTCCATTTTCCGCCGTCTATCTGTTTCCAGATAAGCTGTCTGTTTCTTGCACCGAATATTTCGGGAATGGGAATATTCATAGGACAGCCCTTTGTGCAGTAATGACAGGCGGTGCAGGGGATGGAGTCGATCTCTTTGAGCGCCTGCTGTGCCTTTTTTATAACTTCAAGTTCGGCATCGGTCATGGGTACAAAGTTCTTCATATAAGAAGTATTATCCTGCATCTGTTCAATATTTGACATACCCGAAAGTACGGTCAGAATGCCGTCAAGAGATGCGATATAGCGTATTGCCCATGATGCAAAGGAAGCGTTTGGATCGGCTTGCTTAAAAATTTTCTTTACGCTTTCGGGCGGGTCGGCAAGTGCGCCGCCTTTTACGGGTTCCATAACAACAATGGATTTGCCGTGATTTCTTGCGACCTCATAATTTGCACGCGACTGCACGATACCGTCTTCCCAGTCGGCATAATTAAGCTGAAGCTGAACAAATTCCACCTCGGGATGCTCGGTCAGCAGCTTGTCCAAAAGTTCCGCACTTGCATGGAACGAGAAGCCCCAATGCTTGATAAGACCTTTTTTCTGCTGTTCCTTGACAAAATCCCAGATATGATATTCGTCATATTTTTTGTAGTTATTCTCCTGCAAAGCGTGCAGAAGATAGTAGTCGAAATAGCCTGCCCCTGTGCGCTCAAGGCTTGTGAAAAATTGCTGTTTTGCACTTTCTTCGTCCGAACAGCCAAGCCATGCGTTCAGTTTTGTACAAAGTGTATAGCTTTCGCGCGGATAACGGTCAACAAGTGCCTGTTTGATAACGGCCTCGGAGTCTCCGTAAACATAGGCGGTGTCAAAATAGGTCAGCCCCGCTTCAAGGAAGATATCCACCATTTTTTTGACCTGTTCCACATCGGGGGTCTGCTCGTCGATACGCGGCAGACGCATAAGTCCGAAACCGAGTTTTGGCGTACTTTCGCCAAAATATTTTTCCATAGAAACCTTCTCCCTTCATTTATGATTTATCATGCTTGCGGTGTAGGCCGCACCGAAACCGTTGTCGATATTTACGACGCTTACACCGCTTGCACATGAATTTAACATTGACAAAAGTGCGGAGACCCCGCCGAATGATGCACCATAGCCTACACTTGTGGGAACGGCAATAACGGGACAGTCTGCAAGTCCGCCGACTACGCTTGCAAGAGCACCCTCCATGCCTGCTATAGCGATAATAACATCGGCCTTTGAAATATCGTCAAAATGAGCTAAAAGCCTGTGTATGCCCGCGACACCCGCATCATAAACGCGTTTTACGTTGTTGCCTAAAAATTCAGCGGTAACGGCAGCTTCTTCGGCAACGGGAATGTCGCTCGTACCCGCTGTTATAACAAGTATCGTACCCGTTGTGTCGGGCTGTGGCATACCGCCCGCAATGCCTATCCGTGCTTCTTTGTAATAGTCAAGCTCTATGCTTTTTGAAACTGAATTATAGGCCTGCTCGTCAAGTCTTGTTATAAGAATATGTTTTTGACCGTTTTGCATTAAATTTTCGGTTATCTTTATTATTTGTTCGGGGGTCTTGCCCGCACCATAGATAACCTCGCCCGCGCCCTGCCTTAAACCCCTGTGGTGGTCGGGCTTTGCAAAACCAAGGTCATCAAAAGGCTGCGCTTTAAGAACATCCGCCGCCTTTTCAACGCTTGTCGCACCCGTTGCAACATCGTTAAGAAGATTTAAAATTTCGCTTTTGTTCATGCGCAGCCTCCCGATATGTATATTTTAATTATTTGAAATTTCTATAAGATTTTTAAGTGTTTCATAAGCTTCACCGTTGTCGATAAGCTCTTCGGCTAACTTTATGCCGTCCGCAAGAGTTTCTGCCTTGCCGCCGACATAGATAGCAGCACCTGCGTTAAGCAGTACGGCATCACGCTTCGGACCTTTTAGATCGCCTTTGAGGATAGAAGTTGTTATCTTTGCATTCTCTGCGGGTGTCGAGCCCTCTATATCCTGCTTTGTGCCGCCTTTTAAGCCAAACTGCTGAGGTGTTATCTCGTAGGATTTGAACCAGCCCTCTTTAAATTCGCAGATAAAAGTGGGTGCGGAGATAGAGATCTCGTCAAGCTTGTCCGTACCGTAAACGACCATGCCGCGTTTTACACCAAGGCTCATAAGTACCTGTGCAAGCGGCTCTACAAGCACTCTGTCATACACGCCAAGCAAAAAGCGGGTAGGGCTTGCGGGGTTGGTGAGCGGACCCAAGATATTGAATACCGTTCTTATGCCCAGTTCTTTTCTTATTGCGCCGACATACTTCATAGATGTGTGATATTTCTGCGCAAAGAAGAAACAAAAACCAACTTTGTCCAACAGTTCGCGGCATTTGTCAATATCAAGCGAGATATTTACACCCAAAGCTTCAAGACAGTCCGCAGTGCCGCAAAGTGAAGAAGCGGCTCGGTTGCCGTGTTTTGCGACCTTTATGCCCGATGCCGCGATTACCATGGCGGATGTGGTCGAAATATTGAAGCTGTGTGCATTGTCGCCGCCTGTGCCAACTATTTCAAGTAAGTCGTCATTGTTTTCAAATTTTGTTGCGGCATCACGCATCGCTGCCGCACAGCCTGCTATTTCGTCGATAGTTTCGGCTTTTGTGGATTTTGTGGATAAAGCTGCAAGAAAAGCTGCGTTCTGTGTTGCGCTTGTTTTGCCCGACATTATCTCGCTCATTACCTCATAAGCTTCGTCATAAGTCAAGTCCTGCTTGTCCACGATTTTTACGATCGCTTTTTCGATCATATACAACATCTCCTTTAAAAAAATACTCCTTTATTATTTTATAACAAAATATTGAAAAATGCAACTGTTTATTTGAAAATAGGGCAATATACTGATTTATAATAAATGGATTTATGCAATATGCCAATGAAATAAAAAATATTAAATTATTGCATTGACAAAAATAACAAAATGGTTTACAATAAAATTAGACAAGTTGTACGAAAATATTTAACGAGGGGGCAAAGTGACCAAAAAGGGGGATGCTTTATGGGTAAGTTTTTTAAGAAAATTGGCAAAAAAGAGCTTTTATTTGTTTTTATGTGCATTTTTAATATGTACATAATTCCCGTTTATATGGAGAGGGATATATTTGCGGGATGGATGAAGCCCGAAGCGGTTTATGTGATGATGCTGCCGATGCTATGGATGTGCGGTTTGGGCGGCATTGTACAGATAATACTGACGGCGGTCTATGAATTTTTATCTGAAAAGAAAAGTGATTCGGCACTTTGGATAAGCCTTGTCTGTGCTGTGCCGCTTATGCTGTTTGCGCCGTTTGGCTTTATGTATGTGCCGTATTTTTATGAATACTGCGTGACACCCGCGCTTTTTTATCTGATGCCTATGTATGCCGCAGCGGGAATGTGGTTTGGCAGACTTCTTTCGGGACGGTACAAGGGTGTAAAGCAGTTTTATTCGGCGGATAAAATTTATATAGGCACATTGGTGTTTGTGACGGCGGTAAGTTTATTTTATGGTTTGTCATTTGAAATTAATTTTGCGGTATACCTTGCGGCAGCCGTTTTGTTTGCGGCATCAATATTCTACAGCAGGCTTTCGGATTTTGAGTATCTGACGGACAGGCTTGCAAGGGCGATGACAGCGGCATTTTTGCTTTTTATGCCGTTGGGATATGCGGATTTTGCAAACAGCAATATATTTGTGACCTACAACTCGCCGCATAAGATAGATTTTAAGTCTTTGAGTGAGTACAGCGCAAATGCGGCGGCGATCGCTGTGGGAATAGCCGCGGTCGGCGTGCTGATAGGCTATTATTTAAGGATAATGAAGCTTGGCGGGAATGAACAGCCCGTCAAAAGGACAGTCATATTAAAAAGAGCGGCATTTTTTGTAATGGCGGCAGGCATATATTTTTTTGTTGTAAAGGCGGTTAATTTTTACAATGAATACAAATATTGGTTTGCAGCTTGTGAAGTAAATGTATGGGAAAGCCTTGAAACGGATGAAAATGATATTTTTATGCTTGAAATGGTAGATTTGGGATACGGTTATTCCGATGAGACACAGAAGACCTATACCGTTGACAAAGATGCAATATTTGAATTTGTTAATGAAGTGAAGAAAGAGTATGCGACAGAGTATGGTTCAGGTTTGCAAAGAAAAGAATGTATGGGTTACAAAGTGACGGCTTACGACAAAAATTACAATAAACTGTTTATACTGAGAATGGATAGTCACGGAAAAGGTGTTCTTGAAATAAGTGACGGTTACGGAGATAATATGCATTTACTGCTGATACCCGATCAGTATTACGGAAAACAGCCCACAAAGCACGATGTGTACCGCAGTATAATATACAGTCACAGACTAAAGGGAAAGGAGCGTAAGGAGCTTATCTCCAAAACGCATGAAAACAATAATTATACGGAGATATTAAACGATACATATAACAGCGGAGATTTTACGGACGAAGAAAAGCTGGCACTTATAGGATCGCCCGATACAAGCCTTGTTATTCTGTGCAATATTTCAAAGGACGGAAATGCAGATATAAGAAAAGCGGCGGCAAAGGCACTTGGCAGACCCGAATACAGCGGTTCATGGTCGGCAAGAGACAGGCTGATCCGTTTGTCACGAGATGTTCCGCCTGTCAGAGCATCGGCTTACGAGTCGCTTTCAAGCTATCCCTATTATGAGGTCATAAAACTGCTTTATGAAAAGTCAAAGACCGAGGAAGATGAAAAGGCAAGGTTTTATGCCATTATTTCATGGTCATCTGCTATAAAGCAGCATTTTGATGAACGAAGTGACGGCTGGCTGTTTGAATACGGCGCGGGTCTTTACACAAACAGGGATTATCAGCCAAAGTATGCAGCCGAAAGACTTGTAAAAGAAGAAAGCGAAGTTTGCAAACTTGCGTGGTACTGCGCACTTGCAACTCTCGGAAAAGAGGAGTATAAAGCCGAGGGAAAGGCCTTGTACGAAAAAATTCAAGACGAGGAGATAAAGGAAAAGGCAAAAGGGATATTGTTTGAGTAGGGGGTGCTCAAAATGAAAAGAATGTTGGTTTGTTATCTGATATTAAGTGCCGTTATCTGTGGTTTTTGTGTAAACTATGCGCAAAATCAGTATTTTCAAAAAAAAGCGAATATTATTTCTCATACGGACACGGAACTTCTTTCAAAATATGAAATTGTTCCTGAAAAAACGCTTAAACTGGGCGGTTATATAACGGAGCGAGAGGCGCTTGAATACATTGCCGCCATTGAGGGACGGGAAACGGGATTTGACGAAAATGCACGTTGGCGCTGGTATTCTATGGAAGAAACAAGACCTCTTGACGGCATGGACGAGGACGACAAGGGACTTATGATGAGTCTTTGCATGGAGAATGGCAGAAACTGTGATGTACTGTGGCAAAACGAGCTTTCGGCTCTTCCGCTTGACAGTAACTTGACCTACGGCAGCGCATTGAAATATTTTACCCGCCTGATAAGTGAGACTTTCGGCTGTACCGATCTTCCCGACGAGCTGTATTTTACCGATATTTCGCAGACCTATGAAAGTGCGCAAAACCGCGGCCTTATAACAAAAATTGACTTGTCGTCAGAAAATCTGCCGATACCGAGAAACGAGTTTTATGAGCTTGCGGCAAGGGCAGCGCAGACCGAGATATGCGTGGGCGGTGATTCTCCGTATTATTTTACATACGAAAAGGAACTGGAGAAAAGGGCAAAAAAACGGGAAAAGGCAGCCGAGCTGATAAATGTCACGGCGGATGCGGTATGGAATGATGATATGAGCATGGAGTGGAGTACCGACCGTGAAATTTTTGGAGGGCATAACTGGAATACATATATAAAGACATACACATCGGGCGGCGAGCTTCTGAATACATCACCGATAATTGATTTTCACAGCATGGGCGGAAGCTTGTCCGAAGAGGAAGTTATATCTGTGCTTTTGGAAAGTTATCCAAAAACACCCAAACGCATGGAGGCAAATTATATCCTCTATCTCGGAAATTACAATTATCCGCAGGAAAAACACGAGATAAAGGCAGAAATAAAACTGCCAAAAATAAAGATGACCCAAAGCCAAAAAGCGCCGAAGATAAAGAAACTTGCACACCGCAGTCCTTTGACGATAGAATTGGCGGATGACGGGGATACATTTATCCCCAAGGGCACACTTTGTCTGATGCGCATATATCCCGCCGCCGCAAAAGGGCGAAAGGATGCTCCGTCAAGAATAATTGCCTTTAAAGCTTCGCAGGATGCGGATAAAGCGCATCCGCTGTATGCCAAGGAATATAAATACAGGCTTTCGGGCAAGATGTGTCTGACCTTGCAGACGGCGGAAATAAGCGGGGATGAAAAACACGGTTTCAAAATAAAGCTTTCACCGCAGTCGGAAATGGCAGAGTATGAAAGTTAAAGGGGGATGCCTTATGAAAAACAGAAAAGAAATTTTATATATGCTGTTTTGTGTACTTAACATATACATAGCCGCCCTTTTGCTGTATCATTTTGATGAGGGCACATATAATTTTAAAAAATATGCAGTCGAAATTTTATCGGGCATAAGTTTTATGTCAAGGCATTGGTTATGCAGTATAGGCGTGCTTATACATATTTTGGGAACGGCGGTATATGAATTTTTTGCATCAAAAAAGCGCAGAAGCCGTGAAGATACGGCGTTATGGATAAGTGTATTAACGTCGGTACCGATGTTTTTGATTAGTATATGCCCGATAATAAGTGGAGAGGGCGACAGATATATTGCGGCGCAGATGATACTTCTGCCTGCGGCTGCGGGTGCGGGTATATGGCTCGGCAGGCTTTTGGCGGGCAGATACAAGGGCGTAAAACAATTTTACCTGCCCGATATTCTGTATATTGCAGTCTGTGTTGTTTTAAGTGCGGCGGTTTGTATCGGACTGGGAACGGAGTCGGGAAACTGCGAGTTTGAAAATTCCGACACATTTATACTTGGATACACGCTTTTTGAAACAGAGGATTTTGAGCGGTTTTGTCTTTATGTGATAGTCGGAGTGTTCATATCGGGTATTTTATACAGCTTGTTTTCGGAGTTTGAATATGTGCAGGAAAGGCTTGTCAGGGCGATTATGGCGGCATTTATTATATTTATGCCCGTTTCGGTCTTTATGTATATAAAAAACTATGATAGTCTTTTATGGAATTTTATGTATGAACTTCCGTTTGCACAGACTATAGCGGTATTCGCGGCACTTTGCGGCGTACTTGTCGGCTACTATATCCGCATTTTGCGTGTCGGAGGCGACGAGGACTTTGACAAGCGCAAAAGGTTGATAAAAACGGCTGTGACTTTTGTGGTCATTGCTGTGGTTTTCTGTGCATTCGAGTGGAGATTTTTCCTTATGCCAAAGGTAAATGTGTGGGAAAGCATGAAGGTTGACGAAAACGCGATAGTGCAGATAGAAGTGAGCGATGAGGGCACTTATGACGGCAAAATATATTTTACCCGCGACCCCGAATGTATACAAAAAATAGTGGACTATATAAAAACACAGCGTGGTGTTTCCGTCATAAATCTGCCGAATAAAGAGGATTCCGACTGCTATACGGTCACTGCGTATGACAAGGACTATGAAGAGGTATTCTGCATCAGCTCATACTGTAAAGGCGAGATATGGGCAGTCGGCAAAGTGGGTGTATATTCTTCCAATAAAATAGTTTTGCCCAAGCAGTATTACGGTATGGAAAATACCGCAAAAGAATCGTATTATGACCTTGTAACAAGCGGCAGACCTATGACAAAAGAAGAAAAGCTCGGCTATATAAAAAATAATGTTATATGGCCGCCGACATATGGCGTATGGTCCAACTTGATAGCCGATGACGACAGGGATATCCGCCTTGCGGTGGTCGGCAAAATAGCGGAAAACAAGGCAGACGAGACGGAAAGATACACGGGTTTAAGCTATGAAGAAGAATGTCTGCTTGAACAAATGATGCATGATGAAGATATAGCTGTCAGAAAAATGGTTTACGGTCTGATAGGCGGCGACGGGTATATGGATGTTTCGGGTGCGGAACTCTATGAGGCAGCAATAACCGAAAACGACCCAAAACTGCGTTTTTATGCTGTAAACAACTGGATAGACTATGTTATTTCAGAGAATTATGAGTACAATAAAATTCGGGCGGAGGAATATGTGAGAGGAAGATTTAATGCTTATGTAAATGATATTGACAAACTGCCTTATGCCTGCGCATTGGTAAAATTAGATCAGGGCTTTTATTACAGGTATGTAAAAGAATACCTTGAAACTCTGCCCGATGATGAATACGGCGATATTAAGGCGGCGGTGCGGGAGATGTTTTCTTTACCCGAATGGCGCGAGACCGAAAGCGGAAGTCTTGTGCGTACTTCCGCCGAAACTGATTTTGAGCCCGAAGAACAGACAAATGAACCCGCAGAACAAACAAATGAGCCCGAAGAACAGACAAATGTTTATGTAGGCGGTACAATGACACAAAATATAGCAGGTGCGGATATACGGCTATATGAAAGTGAAAAATAAATATAATAAATATAATTCTAATTGATATTGACATCTGTGTTGAATTTTGTTATAATCAAAAAATAAGGAATATTAAAATAATATTAAGGAGAGGAGAAAATGAAAATACTTGCTTATTTCATGCTTTACGGCATATTGGGCATGATTGCGGCACTTATTATTTACACCTTTGCATTTGAACTTGCAAAGCTTATTGTATACAAGGCGATAGGCGGGGAATTTGTTTCGTTTGTATTTTTATTCTTCAATATCAAGAAAGAAAACGGAAAGATCGCATTCAAATCCACCAATCCGCAGCTGCTTGCAAAATGTACCGCCAACCCGCCCGAGGGTCTGTCGGAGGAACAGGACACAAAATACGGGCTTATAGCGGCCGCTTTGCCGTTTGTGGTATATGTTTTGCTGTCTGTGCTGACATTCGGCATTGCACCGATGTTTGTAAAGGTAATGTTTATCGAGGCTGCCGTTATTGCCGCTCTGTTTTTCGGCTACATACTTAAAATAGTCATAAACGGCAAGGACAATGCGCCCATGGCGGAATATCTCAACAAAACGGCGGAATACAACGCCAAAATGAAAAGCGGCATACGTCCCGCAGACCTTGAACTTATAGGCGACGAACCCGAAGTAAAACGCTACAGCAGTGCGCAGGAACTGAACCCTATACTCATAAGATACTGGCATTATCTCGACAGGGGCGAATATGATAAACTTGCACCTTATGCGGATATATTCAACAAAAGCCAGCCCAATTTTTACAACAGCAACTACAATGGTGTTCTGTACGAGCTTATTTTCTATTTCTCGTTTATAGAAAGAAATACGATCGCCGCACAGAACCTTGTATCAAACTTAAACGGCGAACTTGAAAACGACAAGGACACCAACGGCCGCCGTGTTTACGCGTATTTTCTTTACTACACCAATAAAGGCCGTGACAGGGCTTTGCAGGCGGCTAAAGAGGGTCTTGAACACGTAGAGGATCTCAGACATTTGGTCGGGGCGGCAGCCGATATGGAGCGCGACCTTATTTTAAAACTTATTGATACGATAGAAAAAGAAAAGGAGATGAACTAAATGTCATTTACATTTATAATAGGTATAATAGCATTGATCGCGGGTATTTATCAGATAATAATGTTTCTTAAAGTCAAGAGCAGCGGAGAGCTGATAAAAGGCGAGGTAATAGGCTATGAGGAAAGCCGTGACAATAAAATGCACCCTATCTACAATCCGATAGTAAGGTTTGAGCATAACGGCGAAACACTTGAAATGCCGACCGAGCTTTCCGAGAATAAAAAGAAATTTGAACTTGGCGACGAAATAGAGGTCTTTTTTGTACAGGGTAAGGACTATGTGATGCGTGCAAAGGGCAATTCAAGCCTTACAAACGGCCTTATCTGTCTTGCCTGCGGTGTGGCGTTAATTATACTTAATCTTATCTGAAATCAAGGGGCTGTAGCACTTATATGGTGCTTCAGCCTCTCTTTTTTGCGGCAATCTAAATACGAACCCCGTTTTTTGTCAAAAAAATGTCCGATTGGATAAGTCTGACTGTTTTGTTACTTGAATTAATGTCTTGTTTTTAGTATAATTTCATTGACCCCAAAAAAGGGTCGTATAATCCTTTTTCTCTTAGGCGGTACTGTAAAAGGTGCCGCCTTTTGACAAAAAAATAAAAAATGGAGTAGAAATATGAAAAAGGTATATGATTGGAAAAATCATTATACGGATATAATGACAAAAACAGAAGAAAGTGATAATGGTTTTACGCATTTTAAAATGAGCGATAAAACGGGTACGGGCAAAATTATACATTCGGATGTGTTTGAGGGTATTCAGGCGGTATATAACGAGCTTAACCTTGAAAACTGCCGAAGAACGGTGCCGCCGCTGGACGATGTTATTCAAATAAATTTCTGCATGGCGGGGCGCTATGAGTGCAGGATAAGCGACCGCTATTTTTTTTATGTAAGTCACGGAGACCTGTCTGTCGGGACCGTCGGCAGACCCGAAACACACGGAAGTCTCCCCACAAGGCATTTTTGCGGGATATCATTGTATATAGAAACGGAAAAAGTCAAAGAACTTCAACCGTGGTTAGAAAGCGAAACGGGGATAGATCTTAAGGCTGTTCTTGCATTGGCGGTATCCAGACCAAGGTATTTTATTATACGTGACAATGCGCGTTTTAATGAATTGTTTTCGGTAATGATAAAGTGTCAGAAAGAACATTGTCTGCCTCTGCTTAAAATAAAAACGCTGGAGCTTCTTGCGCTTTTAAGCAGAACGGAAACAGCGGTGCTTGCGACAGAGCCCGTATATATAAGCCCTAAGCATGTTTTGCTTGCAAAAAAATTACAAGAACGTATAACGGACGATTTGGCCGAGCATCTGACGATAGGACAGCTTGCGGAAGAATTTCAGGCAGCACCTACTACCGTAAAAACGGCATTCAGAAGTGTTTATGGCATTTCCATAGGCGGTTACCGAAAAATATATCGTTTGCAGGAAGCCCAGAAACTTTTAAGGGAAAGCGACCTTCCCATATCGGAGGTCGCCGCAAAGGTAGGGTATACAAACCCGGGCAAGTTTTCCTCGGTTTTTAAAGAGACCTTTTCCGTAACACCGGGCGAATACAAAAAATCCGCCCGTCTTCATTTTGAATAGTGTATCAGCGTATGATATTTTCAAATACCTCGGCAATTTTAAATTTAATTTCCACATTTTCGGTATTTCTCGGTACAAGGCTGTAACAGCTTTTTTGTGCGATATCCGCTGTGTTTTGCGGGTCAAAGGGCGACATGGCCAAAAGTATCATTGTAAATGCAAATAATTTTTTCATTTTGTTTCATCCTTTCGTATCAAAATATATTTGTCGGTCAGACTGCCGCTGCTGTCGATGTAAGGCACGGCGGCAGTACCTGTTTGTTCAAGCGATTTTATAATATCGTTCATATCGGCCGCTTTTTTATTATCCCTGTCATAATAACGCTTTACAAATTGGATTATATCGGTATCTTCAAGGGCTTTTGTATCATCGGCGGCAAGTACCCATACATTTTTGCTGAGTTCCTCACGTTCTGTAAAAAGCTTTGTAAGTTCGTCTGTTTTGTATAAAGCCCGTTTGTCTATCACACACATCAGCAAATGCCCCATATATAAACTGCCGCTTGTTTTGCTGTCGGCATCCTCAAGTGCCTTTTCAAGCGTTTTCCCAAAACCCTCATAAAATTCACATTCGGTATTTTCGCCATCTTTTGAAAGGACGGCAGTGCCGACACTTATACTGTTTTGGTTTATAAAAAGTCCAAGCGCATAATCACGCTGTTCGGGGTCTTTGGCGGCACAGCCCGTTAAGACCAGTAAAGCAAACAGAATTATTTTTTTCATTTCGTCACCTTTTTTATAATGGGAATAAGTATTGTAAATACCGCCATTCCAACCGCTGCCGTCATATAAAAAATCTCTCTCGATATACCCGCATTTTTTGGCATACTTGAAATTATCAGCATCAGAACCGAACACAGCGCATATTTGTATTTTTTATTTCCGAACGGATAGGCGGCACAGCGAAGCATACTGCTTAAAAGAAAGTATGCGGAAAACGTTATTATTGCAAGTATAAGCCCCTCCTGCCGTCTTATGAATGACGAGGCATTACCCGAATACATAAGGTCAAGAACGGGCTGGGCAGATGGATAGCCAAATCTTGCCTGCCATACTCCCGCTGCCGCTATACATGGCAGAACCGCCAAAAACAAAGACAAAAATGTTCGTTTTGCGCATTGCTTTTCGTTTTGCGTATAGAATAAAAGCAGAGGAAGAAGAAGTACCGCCCCCGCCGATATACTGCGGTATGGATACTCGGGCTTTTGGAGCAGAGTTTTTATATCGGCATTTTTTGCCGCGGGCAAAAGGCAGACGAGAATTGCAAAAAATACTGTCGGGGCGGTCAGCGCCGCAAATCTTCTGCCTGCGTTATTGCCTTTTGAACTGCCGTAAAGCACGACAAAAAGCATGGCGGCGGCAATAAGCCACGAGGGATATTCGGGCAGCAGTACAAGGGATATAAGTTCGGAATATATTCTTAAAAACATTCCGCCCGAAACCAAACTGACGGCAAAAAACAGAGCAAGAAGAATTTTGTTTTCCGTCTGCATATTTGCTGAAAATACCGATAATATCAATGCAAGCACAGTTCCCGTAATTACTCCGACAAGTCCGTCTGTGCCGCCCTCCATTACAATATGAGGGAAGAAAAGCAGCCCCGTGCACAGCGCGCAGAGCGTTATATCGGGTGCATAAATCTTATTTGTCATATCATCACCTGTTACGATTATTGCCCGTTTTTTCGGCTGTTATACATATCGGGCGAAAATGCGGGCTCGTTTTCGGACTGCTTTTTCAGCGGAAGCCTTATAAAAGTATCTTTAAACCCCGATTTTCTGCCAAGAGGGTAGATGTAGGGCAGACCGAAACTTTCAAGTGAGCAGAGGTGGATAAAAACACAGATGAGTGAAAGCATAAAGCCGTAAATGCCCAAAACGGCGCTTACGGCTATAACCGCAAATTTTATAAGTCTGTAGGCGGAAGTGAGCTGCTGTGACGGGATAGAAAAGCCGCATATACCCGTAATTGCCGTAACGATAACGACCATAGGACTTACCAGTCCCGCATCTACAGCCGCCTGTCCTATGATAATGCCGCCCACGACCCCGAGCGTTCCGCCGACTGCCGCGGGCATACGTACACCCGCTTCGCGCAGAGTTTCAAATGCAAGTTCAAGCGCGGTCACTTCCGTCATGGTGGAAACGGGAACGCCTGTTCTTGCACCCGCAATATGGAGCGAGAGCTCGGCGGGAAGCATTGACGGGTCATACATAGCGACCGCAACATAAAGCCCGGGCAGGGTAAAGGCGGCGAGCCCCGCAATAATTCTTATCATGCGTACAAAACTTGCCGTCTGCCATGTCTGGTAATAGTCCTCCGAGGCCTGATAAAAACTGAAAAGTACGGCGGGGGCGAGTATAACAAAGGGCGAATTGTCACAGACTATGGCAATACGCCCCTCGATAAGCCCTGCGGCGGTCTTGTCGGGGCGCTCGGTCATTTGAACAAGCGGGAAAAGTGTGCGCTTTGTTTTTAAAAATTGCTCCGTATATCCGCTGTCAAGTATGCTGTCGGTCTCTATGTTTTTCAGTTTTGTTATTATTTTATTGACAACGTTCATATCAGCTGTGCCGTCAAGGTACATAACGGCGGTGTCGGTAAGAGTAGTTCTGCCAAGTTTAAGCTGAATACATTTTAATCTGCTGCTTCTTATCCTGCGGCGGATAAGTACGGTGTTGGTGCGCATACTCTCGGTAAAGGCGTCCTGCGGCCCTTGTACGGATATTTCCGCATCGGGTTTGTTTACGCCGCGGGATGGGACTTTTTTAGCGGAAACTATGACCGCTTTTTCTCTTTTTTCCACAAATACGGCGGCATTTCCCGAAAGTATCTCTTCTATACAGCTGTCAATATCGTTGTTTTCTTTTATGTCGGCGGTTATAAGTGCATTTTCCGTGTTTTGTTCAAACAGTACATCTACCATAAACCCGTGTATAACTTGTCTTTCGAGCATTTCCCTGTCGGATAGGTCGTCAAAGTAGGCAATAAAAACTTTGCGCCCGTTCCCCGCCGTGAATTCCCGCGACACCAAGTCGCCGCAGTCTTTGAATTTTTCGTTTATATATTTTATGTTTTCGCTTAGATTTTTACTAACTTTGCGCATTTTCCCACCTACTGTGCTTTTTTATTTATTATCTGCGTTTTGTCGTTTTTTATACCGCAAAAAAATATTGACCCGAAATAATTTTTGGGTTATAATATAAATAAGTAAAGACTATGGACTTTAGATTGGAGTGATAAATATGAAAAAAACAGGCGAAGTTCTTGATGAGAAAAAATTGAGTGAGGCTGCGGGCGGTCATGCGTTTCTTGGTGCGGATCTTGCCGAGAGAGTATTAAGCAGTGAAGTTAATGATATGGCTGACGGATTTGTTCAGATCATTGATGAAAAAAAGGATATTCTTGTCAGTAAAATGAAAAATATTTTGTGATAAGAAAATCGCCCTGTGCAATGACAGGGCGATTTTTTATGCCTTAACGGCTTTTTCTTTTTTGTTTTTTGCTACAAGGCTTTCTGCGTAGGCAAAAGCACCGCTCATGGTGTCAAAGAATTTCTCCTTGCCCATACGTTCTTCACAGCCGAAGTTTTGCAGCACCTTATAGGGCTGCTCGTTAAGTTCCGCATAGATAACGGTTATATTGTTCTTTTTGCAGTAATCTATGGTCTTTTTAAGTGAGTCCACCAATGTGCCGTCTATCATGGGCACATTTTTCATACGAAGTATAAGCACGTCACTGTCAAGGTTCATGTCTTTCATTATGTCCATAAAACGTGTGGAAGCACCGAAGAACATAGGACCTGCGAACTCGTATACCATAATTTCGTTGCTGATGTATTTGTAGGTATCGGTCTCGCTTTCCTTGGAAACTGTGTTTATCTCAAATACGTCGCTCATACGTTTGATAAACAGGAACATAGCAAGCACCATGCCAAATTCTATCGCAACAACAAGGTCAAATACAACTGTAAGAATAAAAGTAAGTATAAGCACCGAGAAATCGCTTTTTGTGGTCTTGCGTATAAGTGCAAATTCCTTGAATTCGCACATATTGATACTTGTTACTATAAGGATAGCCGCAAGTGTTGTCATGGGGATCATTTTTGCAAGCGGCATTGCCACAAGCATTATTATCAAAAGTGTAACGGCGTGTACCATGCCCGCAACAGGTGTGCGGCCGCCGTTTTTGATGTTTGCGGCTGTTCTTGCAATAGCGCCCGTAGCGGGAAGACCTCCGAAAAGTGCACTTGCGATATTTGCAACACCCTGTGCTATAAGTTCCTGGTTGGAGTCGTGCTTGTCACCTGTCATACCGTCGGCAACAACGGCAGAAAGCAGGGATTCTATACCCGCAAGAATGGCTATGGTAATAGCGGGCTCAACAAGTGCCGAAACCTTGACATTTGTAAGGTCGGGCAGGTGAGGCATGGGGAATTTGCCGCTTATGTTTGCATATTTTGAACCGATGGTGGAAACATCCGTCCAAATACCGTTTTTCTGCAAAAGATATACGGCGAGGGTCGTAACAATCAGCGCCACAAGCGAGCCGGGTATTTTTTTGTTTATCTTGCCCCAGAAAACTATAATAAATATAGAAACAAGGCCGATTATAAGCGCATGGATATTTATTCTTGAAAGATTTGAGAGGTAAGCCGCCCATTTTTCAAGAAATTCGGAACTGATGCCCTCGATATTCATGCCCAAAAAGTCGTTTAACTGGGTCGAAAACAGCGTTACACCGATACCTGTTGTAAAACCCACCGTAATGGGGAAGGGGATAAATTTGATAACGTCGCCCAATCCCAAAAAGCCGAATATTATAAGAAAAATACCCGCCATTATTGTCGATATTATCAGTCCGTCAATGCCGTACTGTGCAATAATGCCGCAGATTATAACAACAAACGCCGCTGTAGGGCCGCCTATCTGTACGCGGCTTCCGCCTAAAAACGAGATAAAAAATCCCGCTATTATCGCAGTTATAAGGCCTATCTCGGGCGATACTCCCGATGATATGGCAAGCGCTATCGAAAGCGGCAGTGCAACTATCGCCACTATCAGTCCCGCCACAATGTCATTTGCAAGGTTTTTACCCTTGAATTCCTCGGGATGCTCCTTGATGACCGTAAAAAGCTTTGGTTTTGTCACTTAAATACACCTCTTGTTAAAATTTTTAAAAAGCCTTTACAAAACAGAGAATTTCTGCTATAATAATAAAAAGGAAAGGCGCAGCGGTTACTGCACCTCTCCGACAACCAACACATGACGTGTTGACCTTGGATCAGTTGTTATAAAAAATAACGCCTTCACCATGGCAGTGGTTTGGCGTTATTTTTTTATGTATTCAAGAAACATCAGTAAAAATGTTCCGAAAGCCAGTATTAAGGAAAAACCTTCAAAAACTGTCATACATATCACCCCCTCTTTGCAGAGTGGGTCAAACACGCCTTGCACTGATCGCCGATATAAATTATAATAAAAATGAAGTTTCTTGTCAATAAAATATCAATTTTGTAATATTATAGTAATATGAACTCAGTATTCGGTTTCGGTCAGATCGTTCCAACAATACTTTACCTTATCCGAATCAAGCTTTATAAAGCATTTGTCGCTGTGCGGGTGCTTTTTATCCCAAATAACACATTCGATAATTTTAAGACTGTTGTATTTTGTTTCATATATCCACAAGACCTCAAGAGTGCAATTTCCGCTGTTCACTCTTTCAAAAAAATTCTTTTTCTTTGGCTCTGTACATAAGCGTTTCCTGTAGTTGGTCTTTCGGCTTAAAACATAGACCGAAAAATCACACTTATCTTCAAAAACCAAATGAAATTTTACCTTTGCGGCATCTGTTTTTTAGGTCATTCCCGTGTCGTTTTCGGGGTGGTTCGGGTCTATCCAAAATCTGTCGCCAAAATAAAGCGACAGCCACCCGTCTTTGAATTTTATGCGGTCTATTGTGCAGTCGTGCAGGCTTATATTTTCGCCTTTCTCGTGATGTTTGAACATTACTTTCCTTTCTTATCGGTCAAAAGCGGTTTTATCGCTTGGTATATCTCGCCCGAACGCTGGTTGTTCTGGCTTGGGAACTGCTTCATAAGGGCGTTGTTTATGCCCTGTTTGGTCTTATACTGCTTGATTATTTTAACGATAACGGGTATCTCTTCTTTATTGTCCAAAACGGCTTCAAGCTTCATTTCAAGTTCGGGGTCTGTGACCTCTTTATCCTTTGCTTTGGCTTTTTTTGCGGGTTTCTTTTTCTTTGGCTCGTCCACAAGAGTGACCTCGGTTATTTTAACTATCTCTTCTTCGTTTTCAAGAGTGATAGCGGGGGCTTCGTATGCTGTTTTTTCAACGGCGGCAGCAGTTTCTTCAAGCGCAATGTCTGTACTTGGCTGCTCTTCGGCAGGATCTTTTTTCTTAACTGCGGTTTCGGGTATCTCGGGTGCAAGAAAAGCGTTTTCGGTCTTGTCCGCTATTCTTTCTATGACCGAGAAAACAACGCCCTTTCTGCTCCAAAATCTGCTGATAACGGAAAGTGCCGCATCATTTGTTACAAGGTTGTAGGTGGCTTCATATTCGCCCGTTTTGCCTATAAAATAGCCGAGATAGCTTGCAAGCTGAAAATCAAGCGCATTTTTATAGCCGATATTCACCTTTTCAAAAATGATGTTTGCCTTTGATGCAAGCAGTTTTTTGTGTGTTTCAAAGGTTATTGTGTTGGCATTCTGGCTGTAGAAAATTATAACTGTGTCATTTTCCGAAAGCCCGTCTATGCCCTCAAGACCAAGGTTTTTCACATTCTCGTAGTCGATAAAATAATAGTCCATTGTATACCTCATTTCTTTTTATGTATATTTCGTATGGTTTTCTTTTTCTTAGGCGGCTTTTCGGGCTGCTTTTTGAAATTCTGCTGTGAATTCCTCCGCGGCCTTATAAGACAATGCTTGTCAAAGCCTATCAGATCCGTTCTGCCCGCCCTTTTCAGCGCTTCTTCAACCAGTTCGTAATTCTTGGGGTTGCGGTACTGCATGAGCGCGCGCTGCATGGCCTTTTCGTGCGGATTTTTGGGCACATAGACCTTTTCCATGGTGCGCGGGTCAAGCTCCGTATAAAACATACAGGTCGAAAGCGTACCGGGGGTGGGGTAGAAGTCCTGCACCTGCTCGGGCATATAGCCGATGTCACGCAGATATTCCGCAAGCTCAACGGCGGCTTTAAGGTCGCTGCCGGGGTGCGAGCTCATCAGATACGGTACAAGAAATTGATTTTTGCCCAGTTTTTTGTTTATCTCGTAATATTTTTTTACAAATCTGTCGTAGACATCACGGCCGGGCTTGCCCATTTTCGCAAGCACACGGGGGGAGATATGTTCGGGGGCAACTTTCAGCTGTCCGCTGATATGATGTTCGCAAAGTTCCCTGAAAAATGTGGTGTCCTCGTCATAAATAAGGTAGTCATAGCGTATACCCGAGCGCACAAAGACCTTTTTGACCTTCGGCAGCTCACGAAGCTTGCGCAAAAGCTGCAAATAATCGGTATGGCTGACCTTTAAATTTTTGCACGGTGTCGGGAAAAGACATTGCCTGTCACGGCATGCACCCTTTGTAAGCTGTTTGTCGCAGGCGGGGTTTCTGAAATTTGCGGTCGGTCCGCCGACATCATGTATATAGCCCTTAAAATCGGGGTCGTTGATTATCTTTTCCGCTTCTATTATAATTGATTTATGGCTGCGTGACGAGATAACGCGCCCCTGATGAAAGGCGAGTGCGCAGAAATTGCAGTTGCCGTAGCAGCCCCTGTTTGAGATTATGCTGAATTTTACCTCTTCGATAGCGGGGATACCGCCTTTGTCTTTGTACATGGGATGATAGTCTCGCATATAAGGCAGACTGTAGGCGCGGTCAAACTCCGAGCGCTCTATCGGAAGCGAGGGCGTATTCTGTACGACATAACAGTCGGGATAAGGCTCTACAAGCATTTTTGCGGTTATTGCATCGCTGTTTTGGTACTGGGTCAGAAAACCCTTTGCATATGCCTTTTTGTCGCTTGAAACCTCTTTATAAGAGGGAAGAGTGATATACTCGTCATAAATCTTGTCAAGGTCTTTTGTCTTGTAGACCGTACCTTTTATATAGGTTATATCGTGAATGTCAAGACCGCCCGCCAAAGCGTCGGCTATCTCGACTATTTGATGTTCGCCCATGCCGTACATCAAAAGGTCGGCCTGCGAGTCAAGCAGGATAGAACGGCGGACTTTATTATCCCAGTAGTCATAGTGTGATAAACGTCTTAAACTTGCTTCAAGCCCGCCTATCATTATGGGTACGTTTTTAAAAAGCTGTCTTAATTTCTGACAATATACGATAGTTGCGCGGTCGGGGCGCAGACCCATTTCCCCGCCGGGGGAATAAAAGTCCTTTGAGCGGCGTTTTTTTGCTACGGAATAATGATTGACCATAGAGTCGATATTTCCACCTGTTACCAAAAACGCAAGTCTTGGTGTACCGAGTTTAAGAAAATCTTTGTCGCTTTTCCAGTCGGGCTGTGGTATAATGCCGACTTTGTAGCCGTGGCTCTCAAGCACACGCGCGATTATCGCACACCCGAAAGAGGGGTGATCCACATACGCATCCCCCGTTATATATATAAAATCAAGCTCGTCCCAGCCGCGCTTTGCCATATCTTCTTTGTTTACGGGCAAAAAGTCCATGTTCTCACCTTTTCTTTTTCTTCTTTTTTTGAACCGAGTAGCCGAATTTGCCGAGATACTCCCCAAGGCCGTAGTATTCGCCGTGGGAGTAGGTTATAGGCTCGGATGCGGCAAAGTCAAATCTTCCGCTTTCGTCCATGTATTTTGTATCAGCCATACAGCCCACAACTTCCGCTATAAACATATCGTGGCTGCCAAGCGGTATTATTTGTTTTACTTTACATTCTATGTTTATGGGGCTTTCGGCAATGGCAGGGCAGCTTAAATGCGGCATTTCTTCTTTTGTAAGGTGCATCTCCTTAAATTTGTCAAAGTCGCGGCCGCTCTTTACACCGCACCAGTCCGTGGCCTTTACAAGCTCTTTTGTGGTCACGTTTATTACAAATTCGCCCGTCTTTTTTATTATCTCATACGAATAACGCGAGGGGCGCAGGGAAATATATGCCATAGCGGGGTTGGTGTTTATTGTGCCCGTCCATGCAACGGTAACTATATTGCTCTTTTCCATATCGCCGCAGCTGACCATTACCGCGGGAACAGGGTAGAGTATGGTACCGGGCTTCCAGATCTCTTTCATACAAAATGTCTCCTATTATATATTAAGGTTATACCATAGTTATGGCATAACCTCCGCAAAATCTTCGATTTTACGTCGCTGAACAGGGACGAGCCTAAAAAGCAAGCTTTTTATCCTCTTACCTGTTCATATTATATCACATACAACGGCTGTGAGCAAATATTTTTAAGTAAATTCTTAAATGTTTCTAATGAACTTTTAATGTTAGGGGGTTAATATAATACTTGTATTACAAAACATCCTTTTTATTTTGTGATAACCCTATTTTGCGAAAACTCCCCTGTGAAGAAGCAGGGGAGTTTTTGTGTGCGGCCGACAGCAAATTTCATTTTTACAGTAAATGCTTCGATCGGCATTACATACAAAAAAACGCACCCGAAGCAATATGGCGGGTGCGTTTTTTTTAATTTATTAAAAGCCCGTATTGGCTTTTGTCAATTTAGCTGTTTTTTGTACGGTCTCGCCGTCTCTGACGATAGTTACTTTGACAGTATCGCCGACTTTGCATGCTTTAATGGTATTTATAAGCTGATCCGATGTGAATATAGGATTATCGTTGAATGCGGTAACTATATCGCCCGATTCAAGACCTGCGGCTTCGGCAGCACTGCCCGAAAGAACCTTGCTGATCACAACGCCTGCCTGTGGAAGACCATAGTACTGAGCCTCGCTTTCGCTTATATCAACAACACTTACACCAAGTGCGGGTGTTTCTTCCGTGTTCATAAGCTGTTCTATAAGGGGCTTTGCAATATCGCTTGCAATGGCATAGCCGATACCCTCTATCTGGGTGTTGGCAAGTTTTGCGGTGTTGATGCCGATTACCTGACCTTTGTTGTTTATAAGGGCGCCGCCGCTGTTACCGGGGTTGATAGCTGCATCTGTCTGTAAAACCGTAAGTTTCTTGCTGTTTATATCGACCTCTTTCTGCTGAGCGCTTATAATGCCCGCTGTGGCTGTATTGCCGCGGCCAAGAGCATTACCGATGGCGATAACGCTTTCGCCCATCTGCATTGAAGCGGAGCTGCCGAATTCGGCAACGGTAACGCCTGTAATGCCGACCTCTCTTAAATCAGCCTTGCTTACGCTTATTACCGCAAGATCGGCGTTTGTGTCCTTGCCGACAAGACTTGCGGAAACAAGGTCGCTCTCCGATATGGAAATAAGTACCTGACTTGCGCCCGAAACAACATGAGCGTTTGTCACGATATAAACATTACTTTCATCCTCGTGGAAGATAACGCCCGAGCCGGCACCCTCGCTTACATAGGTCTGATTGAACCAGTCACGGCTGGTAGCCTTTGTGGTTATGCAGACAACGGCGGGTTTAACCTTTTTGATAAGCTCGATGCTGTTTTTTGATGCTTCGTCAAGGCTGACGGTGTTTTCTGCATTTATTATCTCGCTTGAATTATCGTCTTGGGTCTCGGCTTCGTCGGCAACTTCGCGGCTTTCCTGAATTTTGGGGATAAGGTAGCCTGTTGTAAAAGGTGCGCCAAAACCGACAACTGCACCGATAACACAGCCCATTACAATATATTTTGTAAGAAATTTAACTGCTTTTTTCATATCATATCACCTCTTAAAACTGTTCGTTGTAATTCTGGAGTGTTGCCTTAATTTCCATAGGCTGTGTGCCGTTTCTTACTATGGAAAGTGTGATAGTGTCGCCCGATTTGTGCTTTGCTATCTCTTTTTGAAGTTCTTCAATGGCCTTTACGGGCGTTCCGTCAATGGCGGTTATAATATCGGTGCGCATAAGACCCGCTTTGTCCGCTGCGCCCCCCTGGTCAATGCTCTGTACAAGAACGCCGTCCGTGTCTATGCTGTACATATATTTGAAATCTTCGTCAATAGTGTAGCCGATTATGCCGAGGTAAGGCTTGTCAACCGTACCTTTTTCAACAAGCTGTGTTATAACGTCTTTTGCAATGTTGATAGGTATTGCAAAGCCAGTGCCCTCGACACTGTAGCTTGAATATTTGGCGGTATTGATGCCTATTACCTGACCCGCGCTGTTTACAAGTGCGCCGCCGCTGTTGCCCGGATTGATAGCCGCATCGGTCTGTATCATATTAAGGTTTTTGCCGTCGATATTGATTATTTTGTCCTCTGCGCTTATAATACCGCGGGTAGTGGTCTTGCCCTCGCCGAGTGCGTTGCCTATGGCTATAACATATTCGCCTGCCTCAACTGCATCGGAATCACCGAATACAGCGGGTGTTACCTCATTTATGCCTGCGGCTTTAAGGTCGGATTTAAGTACGGATATAACAGCTATATCGGACGATGGGTCACGGCCTACAAGGCTTGCCTTTACGTTTTCCGTACCTGTTATGGAAATGCTTGCTTCGGTTGCATCCTCGACAACGTGGTTGTTTGTCACAATGTAGACTTTTTCGTCATCCTGTGAATAAATGATGCCCGAGCCTGCGCCCTCGCTTTGATATATCTGGTTGAAAAATCCTGCCTGCTGTGCCGTTATGGAAATATTTACAACAGAATTCTTTACTTTATTTATTGTATTTATTACCTCATCATTGGATGGCGTGATGTTTACTGCTTCTGCGGGAAGAGCATTGCTGTCATCGCCTGACTCCTGTGCCGTGTCAAAATTAAAAGGCTGAGCCGATTTTACAAACAGGCTTCTGCTGCCGTTGTAGGCTATGCCAAGTGATGCCCCCAAGGATACACCAAAGAGTATTGCACCCGTAAGACCTAAAGCTGCGGTCTTTCTGAATGCCGCACGTTTTTGCTTCAGTTCTTTTAAAGCCTGCTCGGCTTCGTCGTTGGGCTGAGCCTGTTCGGCAATGCTTTGTGTATATAAAGGTGTTTCTTCAGATTTAAGTTCTTCCGATTTAAGTTCTTCCGGTTTGAGTTCTTCCGATTTAGGTTCTTCGTTTGCTTCTTCTTTTATTTCTTCTGTTGTATCTTCAACGGTCTCTGCTGTTTCCGATACGGTTTCTTCATTTATTATCGTTTCCGCCGTGCTCTCTGTTGAGCTGCTGCTTGATGTGGTTTGTGCACTGTCAAATTCGTTTTTAAATTCATCCATAATAATTACCTCCGAAATACTTTTTATTTATTCTTTGTATTTGCAGCTGTTTTATAACAAAGGTTTAGTTGCTTTTGTTGTATCGCATTTCTGCTTTACGATTATCATTATAAAACGCAATTATTAAAAAATAATTAAAATTAAGCAATTTTAATGAATAATTAAGGATTTCTTCATAAATCAAATCTTTCTTTAAATTAAAAATCTAAATTTGCGAAAAATGATGACAGAATAAAAATACCCGCAGTTTTAGCTGCGGGTGTATAGGTCTTATCATTCAATAATAAGTTCGTTCATTTTTTCCTGAAGAGCGATAAAATCGTTGATAAGATTTTCGCACTTGTCATGGAAATCCTTACCAAGGCCGAATTTTTCGATAGCCTTGTTAAGAATAGTTCTCTCGTCATCGTCATAATCAAGGTCTGCCAATGTAAGTCTCATTGCTTCAAAAACGATGATGCGCTTCATTTGTGTGGAGCAAATGCTGTTCATTTCGTCAAGAACCTTGTCAACGGAAAGGTCGATCTTGCTCATATCAAAATCAATACCCATTTCACGGCAATATGAAGAAATAGTGATCCTTTCCTCGGGGCTGTAGTCTTTGTCAGCGGCCGATAAGTTATATGCAAGACTTAAAAACAGTTCTTTCTCCTTGTCATTCAACGCTTCAAGATACATCCTTTTAACCTCCTTTATCAAAAGTGTAAAAAATTTTACAACAAAACATTATATAATATTTAACGGGGTAATATACCCTTACTGTTTATATTATAACTCTATTTTAATCAGATTGCAACATTTTTCATAAAATATTATTTATGGAAATTAAAATTTTTTGTAAACAGCATTGTTTTTGTGCATTATAAGGGATAGAAAAAAGTGCTTTTTTTCATGCTGTTGACAAAAAGTCTGTTTTGTTATATTCTTTTATTATAAGGAAGATGATTTTATGAAACAATATGATGTGACGGGCATGAGCTGTGCGGCATGCAGCGCAAGGGTGGAAAAAGCGGTTTCCGCCGTCGAGGGCGTTACAAGCTGCTCGGTCAGCCTTTTGACAAACACAATGGGTGTAGAGGGCACGGCGGACAGTGCGGCGATAGTTGCGGCGGTGCAAAATGCAGGTTATGGAGCAAGCGAAAAAGGCGCAGCTAAGACAAAAACCGATGATGATGCTCTTGCCGACAGGGAAACACCCGTTTTAAAGCAAAGATTGATATATTCAGCGGTTTTTCTGATAGCGCTGATGTATTTTTCAATGGGGCATACTATGCTCGGACTGCCGCTTCCGGGGCGGTTTGAGGGCAATCATATCGCCGTAGGACTGGTTCAGCTGCTGCTTGCGGGCATAGTTATGGTAATAAACCAGAAATTTTTTATAAGCGGCTTTAAGGCGCTTATCTATCGTGCTCCCAATATGGACACCCTTGTTGCGCTCGGCTCTGCGGCAAGCTTTGTGTGGAGTGTTTATGTGCTGTTTATGATGACGGATGCGCAGTTATTGGGTAATAGTGAACTTGCGGCGGGCTATATGCACGAATTTTATTTTGAATCCGCGGCAATGATACTTACCCTTATTACGGTCGGCAAAATGCTTGAAGCCCGTTCCAAAGGCAAAACAACGGATGCGCTTAAAGGCCTTATGAAGCTTGCGCCGAAAACGGCTGTTATAATAGAAGATAAAAACGAGAAGACCGTGCCGATTGAGCAGGTCAAAAAAGGCGATATATTTGTCGTGCGCCCGGGAGAGAATATTCCCGTGGACGGCGTGATAATAAAGGGCGATACCGCTGTTGACGAGGCCGCGCTGACGGGCGAGAGCATACCCGTTGACAAGACTGTCGGAGACATTGTTTCCGCGGCAACAATAAACCAAACGGGCAATATCCAATGTGAAGCCACAAGAGTTGGCGAGGACACGACGTTGTCGCAGATAATAAAAATGGTAAGTGATGCGGCGGCGACAAAAGCCCCTATAGCGAAGCTTGCGGACAAAGTTTCGGGCGTTTTTGTGCCGACTGTGATAGCAATAGCCGTGATAACAACGCTTGTATGGCTTATTTTGGGCAAAGAATTCTCATTTGCGCTTGCAAGGGGCATTTCGGTGCTTGTTATAAGCTGTCCCTGCGCTCTCGGGCTTGCGACACCCGTTGCAATAATGGTCGGCAGCGGTGTAGGCGCTAAAAACGGCATTTTATTCAAGACCGCCGTTTCACTTGAAAATGCGGGTAAGACCGAGATAGTTGCTCTTGACAAAACGGGTACGATAACCCGCGGCGAACCCGAGGTAACTGATATTATCCCGTCGGACGGCTATGACGAGGACTCGCTGTTGCTGCTTGCGGCATCTTTGGAGAAAAAAAGCGAGCATCCGCTTGCAAGGGCCGTTATAGACACGGCTGTCGGCAGACACATCGTTCCCGATGAAGTGACGGATTTCAGGGCTTTGCCCGGAAACGGGCTGGAGGGTATGCTCGGCGGCAAAAAGCTTGTCGGCGGCAGTCTTAAATTTATAGGTGAAAAAATAAAAATAAGTGATAAAATAAGAAAAGAAGCCGAAAGGCTGTCCGATAAAGGCCGAACACCTTTGCTTTTTGCAAAAGACGGCAGAATTGCGGGTATGATAGCAGCTGCGGATGTAATAAAAGACGACAGCCCGCAGGCTATCGAGGAATTGCGCAATATGGGTATCCGCGTTGTTATGCTGACGGGCGACAATGAAAAAACAGCCAAAGCAATAGGTGCGCAGGCGGGTGTTGACGAGGTCATAGCGGGTGTTTTGCCAGACGGCAAGGAAAGTGTTATAAGACAGCTTAAAAAGCAGGGAAGGGTAGCTATGGCAGGTGACGGCATAAATGATGCTCCCGCACTTACAAGGGCTGATACGGGTATTGCCATAGGTGCAGGTGCCGATATAGCCGTTGATGCGGCGGATATCGTTCTTATGAAAAACAGTCTTTTGGACGTACCTGCGGCAATAAGATTAAGCAGAGCGGTTTTGGGAAATATAAAGCAAAATCTGTTCTGGGCATTTTTCTACAATGTTATAGGCATACCGCTTGCGGCGGGCTTGTTTATAGGCATATTCGGCTGGAAACTCAACCCCATGTTCGGGGCGGCGGCTATGAGCCTTTCAAGCTTTTGCGTGGTATCAAATGCGCTGCGGCTCAATCTTTTAAATATCTATGATGCAGGCCGTGACAAAAAAATAATAAAAAAAGAAGATCAAAAAGAAGAAATTAAGGAGGAAACAACAATGACAAAGACAATGACTATCGAGGGTATGATGTGCGGACACTGCGAAGCAGCAGTAAAAAAGGCACTTGAGGCTCTTCCGCAAGTGGATGAGGCTGTTGTGAGCCATACAGAGGGTACGGCGGTCGTAACACTTAACGCCGATATAGACGATGCAGTGCTTACAAAGGCAGTTGAGGACAAGGATTATAAAGTAATTTCGGTATTATAAAAAAAGCGGGGTTATTTTATGATAAAGGAGACAGGGCTTGGCAGAAAGCAAAAACTTGCGGCGGCGGTAATATTTTCGCTGCTTTCGGGAACTGCTTTTTGCCAATGCAGCGGGATAAGCACCTCAAATGATTTGCAGCTGTGGCTGTTTGTGCTGTTTGTTCCGCTTTATATAAGGGCGCTTGAAATAAAAGATAAAAAGCTTGATTTGGCTGCGGGGGTCTGCGGCCTGCTTTTTATGCTTGCATATCTGGCTGCAAATTTGCCCGTTTTGCTTTCCCTTGAAACAGCAGATGCACTTTACAGAACGGTCTGTATCGTATCGGGACTGTATTTGTTTTTCAAAAGCATGACGGCGGTATTGTTTAAAACCGTCAGCGGAATCTGTGCAGATATTTCCGGGGAAAGAACAAAAAAAGAGTGCTTAAAGATATTTTTTATAAGCGTCTTATGTATGGCAGTGTGCAGAATACCGTATTTTCTGCTTATGTACCCGGGCGGCTTCAATGCCGATTCGTGTATGCAGTTTTATCAGATACTCGGGCTTGCTCCATATTCTAACCATCATCCTTTCGTACATACAATGTTTGTAAAAGCGACATATTCACTTGGTTTGCTGATTTTTAAAAGCAGAGTGCCCGCTTTTGCGTTCAGCAATGTATGTCAATGCGTGATAATGACATTTATGTTTGCATATATAATAGAAAGTTTGTATAAATACGGCATAAAAAAGAAAGTCATTATTGCTGTACTTGCGTACTTTTGCATTATGCCCTATCATGGCGCTTTTGGTTTTATCATGTGGAAAGACAGTCTGTTCGGTGCTGTGGCTGCGGTTTTTGCTGTTACTATGTGGCGGTTTATTCTTGCATTTAAAAACAAAAAGGCGGTCGTGTACGAAAGTATTATGCTTTATATTTACGGTACTTTGTTCTGTCTTTTCAGAACAAACGGATATTATGCCTTTTTGGTGTTTATACCGTTTTTTGCGGCCGCATTTTTCAAAAAAAGCAAAACAGCGGTCGGGGCTGTTGTTATGGCTTTTTTGACGGCGGCTTTTGTAAAGGGGCCTGTATACAGCGCAATGGGTGTGGTGCCCGTTGATTTTATAGAAGCTGTGTCGGTGCCTGTGCAGCAGATGGCCTGTGCACTTAAAGACAATGTGCCGCTGACGGCAGAAGAATATGAGCTTCTGAGCGAAGCTGTGGATGTAAAAACGGCGATGGAGTACTATAATCCAAATCTGTCTGACGACATAAAATATTTTGTCAGAAAGAAAAATAACCAGAATTATATCGTACAGCATAAGGCCGATTATTTCAAGCTTTGGCTTAAATTGGGCATGAGAGCACCGACTTCATATATAAAGGCCTACAGTTCCCTTACGTGCGGTTTTTATTATCCCAATGTGGACTGGGCGGGCTGCAGCGTATATGGCGAACCGTATTACGGCGAAGCGGAAATGATAGATATGCCAAGGCATGCGCTTATGCCACAATTTGCGGCGGATATTATGAAAAAGCTTTTATATTCGTATACAAATATTTATTTTGTCGGCGTGTTCTTTAATGTGGCACTTTCTGTCTGGCTTTGCATATTGACGGCTGCGCTGTGCTTTATAAAAAAAGAAAAAGTTTATTTTATAATTTATATCCCTATGCTTGCATATATAGCTACAATTCTTGTAACTACGCCTGTATGCGTGTGTTTCAGATACGTTTATTGTATTTTTACAACACTGCCGCTTTTGTGCATACTGCCGTTTTTTGGAAAAAAAGACGGGGAATGAAAACATTTTCTTTACATTTTTTATGTGGTATGTTAGAATTAAGGAGTAATTGTACAATAATTTAAAAGGGAGAAAAAACATGAAAAGATTATTAAGTTTAGCGATAACAGCGGCTCTTATGATGAGTTTTGCAGGCTGCGGCGGTTCAGGCGAAACAGCTGCACCTTCGGCTTCGGGCAATGATACACAGACACAGACGGAGCAGGGCGGCGAAAATGCCGAAACAGCAGAGCTTCCCGACCTTTCCGGTCAGAAGTGGGTAATCGGTCTTGATGACGAGTTCCCGCCTATGGGCTTCCGCGATGAAAACAACGAGATAGTAGGTTTTGATATCGACCTTGCCAAGGCAGCAGCCGAAAAGCTTGGCTGCGAGGTTGAGTTCCAGCCTATCGATTGGGATACAAAGGAACTCGAACTTGAAAGCGGCAATATTGATTTTATCTGGAACGGCCTTACAATGACAGACGAGCGTGTTGAGGCTATGGAATTTACAAAGCCTTATCTTAAAAACAAGCAGATAATCATTGTTAAAAACGATTCAGAGATAAACGCAAAAGAAGACCTTGTCGGCAAAAACATCGGTGTTCAGGCAGGTTCATCCGCACTTGATGCCGTAGAGGGCGACGAGATCAACGCACAGCTTGGCAGCGTAAGCACATACGACACAAATATCCTTGCATTTACAGACCTTGATGTTGCTCGTGTTGATGCGGTAGTTGCAGATGAGATAGTTGCAAGATACTACCTTGCAAACAACGAAAACGACTTCCGTGTAGTTGAAAACGGCGATTTTGGTGATGAGGTATACGGCGTAGCCGCTAAGAAAGGCAATACCGAACTTGTGGGAAATCTTCAGGCTGCACTTGATGCAATGAGCGAAGACGGTACGGCAGCGGATATTTCCGTTAAGTGGTTTGGCGAAGATATTTATGAGCATAACTAATATTTATCTCAGGTAAAATTTATAAGGGGCTGCTCACGGCATCCCCTTATTTTTTCGGAGGAAGATATGTCTTTACAACAATGGATACCGCAGATGGCGGTGGGCTGTCTGCTGACTTTAAAATTGTTTTTTATAACAATAGTTTTTTCTATGCCGCTTGGCCTGGTGCTTACGTTTTTGTATACGTCAAAAAACAAGGCCGTCAGCGCAATAATTTCATTTTACATACTTATAATGCGCGGTACGCCGCTGCTTTTGCAGATATTCTTTGTATATTTCGGCCTGCCTTATGTGCCGGGTATAGGTAAATATCTTACTATAAACGACCGTTTTACAGCGGGCGCTGTGGCTTTTATACTTAACTATGCGGCATACTTTGCCGAGATATTCCGCGGCGGTCTGCTTTCCGTTGATGTCGGACAGTACGAGGCGGCTAAGGTTCTCGGTCTTACCGATATGCAGACACGCACACATATTGTTCTGCCGCAGATGTTCAGAATATCTCTGCCCGCTATCTCAAACGAGGCTATAATCCTTATCAAAGATACTGCTCTTATCACGGCTATTGGTCTGTCAGACCTTTTGAAAGTGACAAAGACGATCGTAAACAAAACGACCAATATTTCGGCTTTTGTGGTGGCTGCGGTTTTCTATCTTATAATGAGCTATATTCTGACGCTTGTATTCAAGCTGCTTGAAAGAAAGTTTTCATTTTAAAGGGGTGCAGCGGTATGGAAATGATAAAAGTTGAAAATTTAAAAAAGAATTTCGGAAATGTTGAAGTATTGAAAGATATTAGCCTTACCGTTGAAAAGGGCGATGTTATTGCCATACTCGGTCCGTCGGGCTCGGGCAAAAGCACATTTTTGCGAAGCCTTATAGACCTTGTCGATATAGACGGCGGCAGTATTTACATAGAGGGAAAGGCTCTTTGCGAGAATGCGGTCTATCCCTCGGCAAAGGAAAAACGAAAGATACTTGCCAAAATGGGGATGGTATTTCAGCATTTTAACCTGTTTCCACATAAAAGTGTAAGGGATAATCTTATCCTTGCACCTAAACTTGAAAAACGGGGAAGTTATGAAGAATTATGTGTTATGGCGAAAAATATGCTTAAAAGAGTGGGGCTTGCCGATAAATTGAGCGAAATGCCCAATAACCTTTCGGGCGGTCAGAAACAGCGTGTGGCTATTGCCCGCGCCCTTATGTGCAAGCCCGATATCCTGCTTTTTGACGAGCCGACTTCCGCCCTTGACCCCGAGCTTACGGGCGAAGTGCTGAATGTTATCCGTGACCTTTCAAAGGAAAATATGACTATGCTCATAGTTACACATGAGATCGGTTTTGCACGGGAAGCCGCCAATAAAATTCTGTTTATGGACGGCGGATATGTTATCGGTTTCGGTTCTCCCGAAGAGATAATCGACAACAGCGATAACGAGAGAATGAAAAACTTTTTTGCAAAAGTATCACATTAATAAAACGGGTGTCACATTGATCTGCGACACCCGTTTTCTATTGAATATTTTCATTTAAGGCAGCTATAACTTTTTTTGCATCCGATACACAGGCACCGCAAAGTACACCAAGCCGCATACAGCGCTCCATTTTTTCAAAAGTATCGTTTCCGTCAAGCATAGCCTGTTTAATGTCTTTTACGCGGATGCCGTAACATTCGCATACCATTCTTTCTTCGTCCATATATCCGCCTTTCAATGATGCGCTATTTTGTTTACATAGCGGTTTTTATACTTGGAATAGATTATCTTTTGTGTGCTGTAAAGGCCATAATAGCCCGAAAGCATATAACTTACGGCGATAGCAAGCAGATAGTATTCAATACCCTCCATGCCGAAAAGTTCAAGGCTGATGATAAGCGAAGCGATAGGACAGTTTGTAACGCCGCAGAATACGCTTACCATGCCGACAGCTGCACAGAGTGAGGGCGAAATGCCGAGGTATCTGCCGATAAAGCAGCCAAGTGTAGAGCCGATATAGAACGAGGGCATTATCTCGCCGCCCTTAAAGCCGCAGCCAAGCGTTATAGCAGTAAAAATTATTTTCATCAGAAAAGCCCAGGGTACGACTTCGCCGCGGAAAGCGCGCTCCATAACGGGAATGCCGACACCGTTGTAGTCTGTGGTTCGCATTAAAAGTGTAAGTCCGACGATTATAAGACCGCCGACAAATACTCTTAAATACTGATTTTTGAAGAATTTTTTGAATAAATGCTCGGACTGCTTAAGTGCCATTACAAACAGTATGCTGACAAGGCTTGCGGCTATTGCCACCACAAGCGAGCGGACACCCGTGCCGAATTTAAAGTTGGTTATATACAGTACATGGAACTGTTCGCTGCGGCAGTCAAGAGCCTCGGCGACCGTGTTTGCGGTAAGCGAGGCAATGGCGCAGGGCACAAGTGCGGAGTAGTACATTATGCCTACGCTGACAACTTCTATGGCGAAGATAGCAGCGGCGATAGGTGTGCCGAAAACCGCCGAGAATGCGGCGCTTACACAGCACATAGTCAAAACTCGCCTGTCGAATTCGTCAAGCTTTATTATGCCGCCGAGGTAGTAACCGATGCCGCCGCCTATCTGTACCGCCGCACCCTCACGACCCGAAGAACCGCCGAAAAGGTTGGTTATAACGGTCGAGATAAAGATAAGCGGGGTTATCTTCAGCGGTACATTCTCGTCCGAGTGGATAGAGCTTAAAATAAGGTTGGTGTTCAGCCCGTCGTCTTTTGCCATGCGGTATAAAAACACTATCACCAGACCCGAAAGGGGCAGACAGAAAATTATCTGCGGGTGTTCCGTGCGGAATTCATTTGCTATAGACAGGCAATGATAGAATGCAGAGCCGACAAGTCCCAATATAAGTCCTGCGGCTGTTGATATCACAAGCCATTTTAAAAATGTAGTCCCGTTTATAGCCATACGGGAAAGATAAGGTTTTATTTTTTCCATGAAATACACTCCTATTCAATACTTGAATTTTACATATTTTTTGGGGAATTGTCAAGGGGGAATTATTTAAGTGATAAATTGGAATTTAGATATATGATATTCACCGCCTTTTGCATAAGTTGTCAAAGCCTGTCAAAAGGCGGTTTTCATTAAGATTTGCTAAACTGATTTTTGTGATAATCTTTCATAAATTACCGTAAATACGGAATAAATTCGTGTCAATTTTGTGTCAGCTTATCTGACTTAACTGAACAAATTTTTCTTCGATACGGCTAAGTTCTGTGTGTTTCTTTACAGCACTTACTTCGGCGTACACATTCAGCGAGATAAATGTTTCATATCGGCACACCACAGAAGCAGCCTAATATCGACATTTTTACAATATCAGTTTATAATGGAATTATATCATACAATCAAATATGTTACAAGAGAAATTGCACTTGTGAGAACTATATTTTTTATAGTGAT